>JBNKGM010000055.1:0-21726 GCA_050289825.1 Robiginitalea sp. | reverse complement strand
GAAACCCTGGTACGACTACAGGCCGATGCTCGAGATGCCCCTGCTGAAAAAGTATGCTCCGGAGTATTATGAGTGGCTTTCGCACCCCGACTCAGGCCCCTGGTGGGATTTCCTGAATGTGGAGGGCGATTTTGGGAAGTTTCAGAACCCGACCTTCCTTTTGAGCGGGTGGTACGACGCCGCCTATGGCCCCGAAGGCGCCACCAGGGGCTTTAACAACATGAAGCAACAGGCTGCCACGGCCCGGGCCCGCGAACAGACCAAGCTGGTGCTGGGCCCCTGGAACCACACCTCCCTCAATAGCCGGAAATCGCGATTTGGGGAGGTGGAGTTTGGCACCAGTGCCGGGCTCGATTACGACCGGGAGTTGCTGAACTGGTTTGATGAACTTTTGAAAGGGGAGGCCGGCAAGAGCCAGCTGCCCCCGGTAAGCCTTTTCGTGATGGGAGAGAACAGGTGGCGGGCCGAAAACGAATGGCCCCTGAAGCGGGCAGTGCCCACCCCGTTTTACCTGCACGGGGCCGACCAACCCGACAAAGCAAGCGGCGGCGGGCTGTCGGCCTCCCTGCCCGGCGGTGAAAAACCGGATGACTATGTGTTTGACCCGCACTTTCCGGTATGGGATAAATCGTATGAGAAATCGTACCCCTATGACCAGCGGGCCATTGAATCGCGCAAGGATGTGTTGGTCTATACGTCCCCTGTCCTGGAACAGCCCCTGGAGGTGACCGGGGAGATTGTGGTTGAATTGTACGTGAGTTCGACGGCCCGCGACACCGATTTTTCCTTTACCCTCTGCGATGTGCACCCAGACGGCACCTCCATGAACCTGCACGGCCTGGATGCCGGCCACCTGCGGATGCGGTACCGCAATGGTACCGACCATCAGGAACTGATGCAGCCCGGAGCCGTATACAAGGTCACGATTCGGCAGGCGTATACCTCGAACCTTTTCAAGCCGGGCCACCGAATTCGGTTGAACATAACCAGCAGCATGGCTCCCCACTACGACCCGAACCCCAATACGGGCAACGAAATCGCCACCGAAGGGGTGCTTATCCCCGCCAGGAACTCGGTCTACCACGACAAATCCCGGCCTTCCCGGGTACTATTGCCTGTGGTGCCGCGGTAGGTCGGTTGCGAATTCATGGGGCGGCTGAGGTTTGCGGTGGCCTGCGCCGGCCTCCGAGCACGCGGATTAGCGCGCGCTAAAAGCAAATGCTGATTTTTTAGGTGCTGGCTTTTTGCGGGGATTCCGGATAATTTGGTGCATGGGGGTGGGGGGCTTTGCCCCCGGCCTGGCAATTCGAAAAGGCCGCTACCGCTGCGAGGCCCTGAAGGCCTCATTGATACTGCCTATATAATCCAACAGGGCTTCCTTGCCTTCCCCTGAAGTCGAAGAGGTAACAAAGTAAGGCGGGGTTTCTGCCCACCCGGCCTCTATCATGGCTTCCAGGTATTCGGCCGTATGCCGCTCCACCGCGCCGGGTTTGAGCTTGTCTGCCTTGGTGAAGACGATTGAGAATGGGATTTCGGCAGTGGTGAGCCGTTCCATAAACTCGAGGTCGATCGGTTGGGGGGCATGGCGTACGTCGATCAGCACAAAGGCCGAAAGCAGCTGGCGGCGTTCCCTGAAATAGCGCTCTATGAGTTTCTGGAAGGCGGCCTTGTCCTTTTTGGAGGCCCGGGCGTAGCCGTATCCCGGTAAATCGACCAGGTACCAGTCGCCATTTATCAGAAAGTGGTTGATGAGCTGCGTTTTCCCGGGCCGCCCCGACGTCTTGGCCAGGTGCTTCTGGTGGGTTAGCATATTGATCAGAGACGACTTGCCCACATTGGAGCGGCCGATAAAGGCGTATTCGGGCAAGGGTTCCTGCGGGCAGCGCGCCACGTCGGTGTTGCTGGTCAGGAAAATGGCGCTTTTGACCTTCATTTTCTGTGGATCATGAGAAGCGGTGCATGGGCCGCTCCCGGGTCTAGAACTTCCGCTTTTGCAGCCAGCCCTCTAATATACGGTTGAAGTCTTCGGGGTGTTCCATCATGGGGGCGTGCCCGCATTTGGGGATCCAGAAGAGCTCCGAATCGGGCAGGAGCTGATGGAATTCCTCGGCCACATTGGGCGGGGTAACCGTGTCGTTTTCACCCCAGATAATACAGGTTGGGGTCTTCATTTTCGGCAGGTCCTTAGACATGTTGTGGCGAATGGCGCTTTTGGCGATAGCCAGGGTTTTAACCAGCTTCATGCGGTCGTTTACCGTGGCGAAGACCTCGTCAACGATCTCCTTGGTGGCCACCTCCGGGTCGTAAAAAACGTCCTGGGCCTTCTTCTTGATAAACTCGTAGTCGCCCCGTTTCGGGTAGCCGTCGCCCATGGCACTCTCATAGAGTCCCGAGCTGCCGGTAATGACCAGGGCGCGCACCATCTCGGGGTACATTTTGGTGTGCAGCAGGCCAATGTGGCCTCCCAGGCTATTCCCCAGCAGTATTACGTCGTGGAGCCCCTTGAACTCGATGAACTGTTCCAAAAATCGCGCAAAATTCCGCACGTTGGTCTTGATCAGCGGCATGTCGTAAATGGGGAGCTCCGGGATCAGCACTTTGTATCCTTTCCCCGGAAAGTGGTCGGTAACCCCCTGGAAGTTGCTCAGGCCACCCATTAGGCCGTGTAGGATAATCATGGGGGTGCCTTCCCCTTTTTCAATATACCGGAACTTCCCGTCCCGAATGATTTGGTCTTCCATGCTGGGCATGCTCAGTTCAGTTGGCAAATATAGGCAATTAAACAATTACGAAGGGTGAGCAAAATCAGCCTCTGAAAGGGGCCCGGTTACGGGTTGTCAGACAGGGTCTTCCCACCGGTTCAGGGGCCTGAAAATCGTGTTTTTCGGTGTATAAAGGGGGTAAAGGGGTAAATTTTTCAACAAAGTGGTAATTTGTGGTAATATGTGGTAATAATTTCTATATATTTGAGTTTTATTAACAAAACCAACACGCATTTCCGTGGTCAGCTTCATTGGGACATATGATTGTAAAGCCGATGCCAAAGGGCGTATCATGATCCCTGTGACCCTGAAGAACCAGATGGTCCCCATCCTTAACGAAGGCTTTGTAATCAAGCGCTCTGTGTTTCAGCCCTGCCTGGAACTCTACCCCATGTCGGAGTGGAACCAGCTCATGCAGCGGATGCACCGCAAGAACCGCTTCAAGAAAAAGAACAACGACTTTATCCGCCGGTTTACGGCAGGGGTGAAGCCGGTCGAGATCGATGCCACCGGGCGCCTGCTCATCCCCAGGAACCTGATGTCTGTGGCCGAAATTGACAAGGAGGTAGTACTCAGTTCCGCCATTAACATCATCGAGATCTGGGACAAGGACCTCTACGAAAAAGTACTCGAAGAAACGGCTGTCGATTTTGCCGACCTGGCCGAAGAAGTTATGGGGGATGACGGAGATGAATTACCATAGCCCCGTACTGCTCAAGGCTTCTGTTGACGGCCTTGCGATACGCGAAAACGGGGTGTACGTCGATGCCACCTTCGGAGGGGGCGGACACACTCGGGAGATTCTGGCCAGGCTGGGACCCCGGGGCAGGTTGTTAGCTTTTGACCAGGACGAGGACGCCCTGGCCAACCGGCCGGAAGACGATCGCTTTACGCTGATCGGGGAAAATTTCCGGTATCTGAGACAGTATTTGAAGTTCTATGGCATTCTGAAGGTTGACGGGATTTTAGCCGATTTCGGCGTTTCCTCCCACCAGTTCGACCAGCCAGACCGCGGTTTTTCGACCCGATTCGAAGGGGAGCTCGACATGCGGATGGACCGGCGCGCCGCCCTTTCGGCTAAGGAAGTGGTCAACACCTATTCCTTTGAGCAGTTGCGGAGCATTTTCAGCCGGTATGGCGAATTGCGCAAATCGGGCCCAATGGCGGGGGCCATTGTCAGGGAACGCGACCAGCAAAGGATCGAGACCACCGCCCAGCTCAAGGGAGTGGTGCAGCACCTGCTCCAGAAAGGCAGGGAGTTCAAAGAACTGGCCCAGTTATACCAGGCCATCCGTATGGAGGTGAACCAGGAGCTGGCTTCCCTCGAGGAATTCCTGATGCAAACCCCCGAGCTGGTTGGCCCGGGCGGGCGCCTGAGCCTGATCAGCTATCATTCCCTGGAAGACCGGTTGGTAAAACGGTTTATCCGCACCGGGAAGTTTGAAGGGGAGGCTGAAAAGGATTTTTACGGCAATCCGCTGGCCCCGTTCCGGAAAGTTGGGGGCCTAATCGTTCCCGACCAGCAGGAAATCCAGGTCAACCCAAGGGCCAGAAGCGCCAAGCTCCGCATAGCCGAGCGCGTAGAACCGACAAAACAACACGAGAGAAAATGAAAAGAGGATTGGTATCTATTTTGAAAGGCAAGTTCCTGGTGAGCGGAGACGCTCCCAAGAACTGGCTTTTTATCGTCTTTGCCTCGGGCCTGGCAACCATCATGATTGCCAGTTCGCATGCGGCCGACCGCAAAGTGCACCAAATCGCCGCTTTGAACGAACAGGTGCAGGAACTGCGCAGCGAATTTGTGGAAATCCGTTCGCAGGCCCAGCGCCTCAAGCTCGAATCGACCATCAGGGCCAGCGTATTACAGGCAGGCCTGGGCCCCGCTGATACCCCTCCCCGTAAAATCATAGTGCGCGCAACCCAGTAGCCATGGCCATCACCCCAAAACATATCATGACCCGTCTGTACCTGGTGGCCGGCGCCCTCTTCCTGTTCGCAGCGGCGGTCGTCTTCAAGCTCATCGATATTCAGGCTGTGGAGGGGGAAAAGTACAGGGAACTGGCCCTGGAGCGCACCGAAAAGATGTTTACCATTGCCCCCAACCGGGGCAACCTGTATTCGGAAGATGGCAGCCTGCTGGCCACTTCGGTAACCAAATACACCATCCGTTTTGATGCCGTGACCGTTTCGGCCCCTGATTTCGAAGCCGAGGTCGGGGGGCTCTCCAGGGCCCTTTCGGGCCTGCTGGGCAAGCCGGCCGGGCATTACGAACAGCTGCTGCGCAAGGCGCGGGCGAACAAAAACCGGTACACCCTGGTGGCCCGCAACCTGGATTACTCCGAATACATCGCCGTAAGGGGCTTCCCCCTCTTCAAAAAAGGGCCCTACAAAGGGGGCATGATCGTAGAACAGCAAACGGTTCGCGAGCACCCGCTGGGCAAAATTGCCGAGCGCAGCGTGGGCTACGAACGTTTTGACGACCAGGGCTACGCCACCCGGGTGGGGCTGGAAGGGGCTTTCAGCACCTATTTGCGCGGGGTGGAGGGCAAGCGCCTCAAGCAGCGGATTGCCAAGGGGCAGTGGAAGCCTATTGGCCTCGACAACATTATCGAGCCCAAAGACGGATACGATGTTATTTCCACCATTGACATCAACATTCAGGACATCGCCCACCACGCCTTGTTGCAGCAGCTCGAACACTACAAGGCCGAGCATGGCTGCGTAATCGTGATGGAGACCCGTACGGGCGAAATCAAGGCGATCAGCAACCTGGGCCGCACGGCCGACGGTTCGTATTACGAACGGCTGAACTACGCCATAGGCGAATCGCACGAGCCGGGTTCGACCTTCAAGCTCATGTCGCTGGTAGCGGCCCTCGAAGACGGAGTAGTCGACACAGCCACCGTAATCGACACCGAGAAAGGGTACTGGCGCATATATGACCGGGTGGTGCGCGACTCCAAGCACGGGGGGTATGGCAAAATCAGCGTGGGCAAAGCCTTTGAGGTATCTTCCAACACCGCCTTCGCCAAAATAATACACAACGGGTACAAAGAGCACCCCCAGCGCTATGTGAACCGGCTCCGCGAAATGGGCCTGGGCAGAAAGCTCGACCTGCCCATCAAAGGGGAAGGCGATCCGGTAATCAGGCGACCCGGTGACAAAGGCTGGTCGGGGATTTCACTGGCCTGGATGTCGCACGGGTATGAGGTGTCGCTTACCCCGCTTCAAACCCTCACCTTTTACAATGCCATCGCCAACGACGGCGAATTGCTCCGGCCCAGGCTCATCAGGGAAGTGCGCGAATGGGACCGCACCGTGGCACGCTTCGATAAAGAGGTGCTTAACCCGGCTATCTGCTCCAAAGAAACCGTGCGCAAGGTGCAGCAGCTCATGCGCAACGTGGTGGTCAAGAAATACGGCACCGGTCACCGCCTCGATTCCCCTTACCTGGCGCTGGCCGGCAAGACCGGAACCGCCCAGAAAAACTACGCGGTCAAAGACCCTGAAAAACTGGCCTACATTTCTACATTCGCGGGCTATTTCCCGGCCGACAAGCCGGAGTATTCCTGCATCGTGGTTATACACGAGCCCGATAAAAGCGTGGGGTATTACGGGGCAGACGTATCGGGCCCGGTCTTCAGGTCGGTGGCCCAGAAGGTCATTGCCAACCGCCCGCTCGAAGAACACCTGGCCGGCATCAACATCGAAACAGCCCCGCTCGACAAGGCCTATGAAACGTATTACGAAACCGCCCGCCAAACGCCCCAGACCCTGCCCGACCTGAGGGGGATGAGCGGCATGGACGCGGTTTCCATCCTCGAAAACCTCGGGGTGAAGGTAGAAGTGCGGGGCAATGGCAAGGTGCGCCGCCAGTCGGTCTCCAAAGGTACCCGAATCAAGGAAGTCAAACGCATCGTACTCGAACTCTCATGAAAGCGCTCAAAGACCTGTTGTACGGGGTTTCCCTTACGGCCGTGAGCGGCAGTACCGCTGCCGGGGTAGGGGCTATCCGCTTCGATTCGCGGGAGGTGGGCCCCGATGACGTCTTTGTGGCCATAAGGGGTACGGCCTCAGACGGGCATGCCTTTATCGGGAAGGCCGTAAAGGCTGGCGCCAGGGCTGTTATTTGCGAAGAACTGCCCGGGGAGCTCGAAGACGGGGTGACCTATGCCGAAGTGCCCGACAGCCAGCAGGCCCTGGCCGTGATGGCCTCCAACTATTACGGGAACCCCTCCCTGAACCTGAAATTGGTCGGCGTTACGGGCACAAACGGAAAAACCACGGTAAGCACCCTGCTCTACCACCTTTTTAAAAAGGCCGGCTACAAAGTGGGGCTGCTCTCCACCATCCGCATTTTGGTAGACGATACCGAGTATGGCACCCGGCACACTACCCCAGATGCGCTTACCATCAACAAGTACCTGGCCGAGATGAGCGTCGCAGGGGTCGAATACTGCTTTATGGAGGTGAGTTCGCACGGCCTGGCGCAGCAGCGCACGGCCGGCCTTCGTTTTGAGGGGGCCATTTTCACGAACCTGACCCACGACCACCTCGATTACCACAAAGATTTTGCCGATTACCGCAACGCCAAGAAACTACTCTTTGACGGGCTGCCGCGCACGGCTTTTGCCCTGATCAATGCCGACGACAAGAACGGCTTGTTCATGCTGCAGAACACCCGGGCGCGCAAATACACCTATGCCCTGAAGACGTATGCCGACTTTCGGGCCCAGGTGCTGGAACAGCAAATGGACGGGCAGTTGCTCAAGATCCAGGACAACGAGGTCTGGACCAAACTCATCGGCACCTTTAACGCCTATAACATACTGGCCATTTACGCGACGGCCAGCCTTTTGGGCCTCGAGCCCCTGGAGATCCTGAAACTGCTCAGCGGCCTGCACTCGGTCGACGGCCGCTTTCAGTACTTCGTCTCCAAACAGCGCATTACGGCAATTGTTGATTATGCCCATACGCCGGACGCCTTAAAAAATGTATTGGTTACCATCAATGCATTGAGGACTGGAAATGAAAACGTCATCACCGTAGTGGGGTGTGGTGGTGATCGTGATAAGTCTAAGCGTCCGGTAATGGGTCATATCGCCTCCGATATGAGCCAGACGGCCATTTTCACTTCAGATAACCCCAGGTCGGAACCCCCCCAGGCTATCATCGACGAGATGAAGGCCGGGGTCGAGCCCCAGAACGCCCGCAAGGTTTTGGCCATTGTAGACCGGGAAGAAGCCATTCGCACAGCCTGCAAGCTGGCTGCCGAGGGCGACATTATTCTGGTGGCGGGCAAAGGACACGAAACCTATCAGGAAACCGCCGGGGTCCGCAGGGATTTCGACGATTTCAAAATGGTCAAGAACGAATTGGAGAACCTGGCCCCCGGGGCCCGAAAGCAGTAACGTCAAACGCGCCCCAAAGCGCAGAGAGAACACTATATGTTGTATTACCTTTTTGAATACCTGGAACAGCAGTACCACCTGCCCGGAGCCACCCTCTTTCAGTTCCTGACTTTTCGGGCGGCGCTGGCGGTATTGCTTTCCCTGGTGCTGGCTACGGTCTACGGCAAATGGGTAATCAACTTTTTGAAGCGGAAGCAGATCGGGGAAACCGTGCGCGACCTTGGCCTGGAAGGGCAGCAGCAAAAGGCGGGAACGCCCACGATGGGGGGCATCATCATCATCGGTTCCACGCTTATCCCAACCCTCCTTTTTGCCCGCCTCGACAATATATATGTGATCCTGCTCATCCTCACCATGCTATGGATGGGGGTAATCGGCTTTATAGACGACTACATTAAAATTTTTAAAAAGAACAAGAAAGGCCTCAAAGGCCGCTTCAAGGTTACCGGACAGGTGGGCCTGGGCCTGCTGGTCGGCGCCACGCTGTACTTCCACCCCGAGGTAACCGTAAAGGAACGCGACCACACCATCATTACCCAGGAATTCGAGGTGCAGCAGGTAGAAGGCCAGGAGGTGAAGTCGCTCATGACCAACGTCCCCTTCTTCAAGAATAACCAGCTCGACTACAGCCGCTGGCTGAACTGGCTGGGCGAGGGGGCCGACCAATACGCCTGGATGCTGTTTATCCTGATCGTAATCGTCATCGTGACTGCGGTTTCCAACGGAGCCAACCTCACCGACGGCATAGACGGCCTGGCCACCGGCACTTCGGCCATCATCGTATTGACCCTGGGCATTTTTGCCTGGGTATCTGGCAACGCCATTTTCTCAAACTACCTGGATATCTTCTTCATACCCAGGGCAGGGGAGCTGGTCGTATTCATCGCTGCCTTCGTGGGGGGGCTGGTGGGCTTCCTCTGGTACAACGCCTATCCGGCCCAGGTCTTTATGGGTGATACGGGCAGCCTTACCATAGGGGGGGTTATCGCGGTAATCGCGCTTATCGTACGCAAGGAATTGCTGATTCCGCTGCTCTGCGGCATCTTTTTCGCCGAGTCGATCTCGGTGATGCTGCAGGTCGGCTATTTCAAATACACGCGGCGCAGGTTCGGGGAGGGCAAACGCATCTTCCTCATGGCGCCGCTGCACCATCACTACCAGAAGAAAGGGTACCACGAGAGCAAGATCGTGACCCGCTTTTGGATTATAGGCATCCTGCTCGCCGTTGTGACCATTGTGACCCTTAAGGTTCGCTAGGCATGAAGGAGCAACAATCGGGCCGGGATGCCCGCATTCAGGCCCTGAAAAAGGGTGGGAAGCTTGCGGTGCTGGGCGCCGGGGAAAGCGGGGCGGGAGCTGCCCTGCTGGGCAAGAAACAGGGCTTTGCCGTTTTTGTCTCCGACAAAGGCAGCATCGCCCCGAAATACAAAGACGTTCTTTCACAGGCTGGAATTGAATGGGAAGAGGGAGGCCATACCGAGGCCCGTGTCCTCGATGCCGACCTCTGCGTGAAGAGCCCGGGCATCCCCGACACGGTACCGCTGGTACAGGCCCTGGTGGCCAAAGGCGTACCGGTGCTCTCAGAGATCGAATTCGCTTCGTGGTACTGCGGGGCAACGCTGATCGCCATTACGGGGAGCAACGGCAAAACCACCACCACCCTGCTCACGCACCACCTGCTGGTGCAGGGAGGGCTCGACGCGGGGCTGGCCGGGAATATCGGCGACAGCTTCGCCGCCATGGTGGCGCGGGAAACCCACGATTACTATGTGCTGGAGGTGAGCAGCTTTCAGCTCGACGGCATTTTGGGCTTTCGCCCGCATATCGCCGTGATTACCAACATTACCCCCGACCACCTCGACCGCTACGCGTACCGGATGGAAAACTACATCCGCTCCAAGCTGCGTATCGCGGAGAACCAGACGGTTTCAGACCACCTGGTGTACGATCTGGACGACCCGGTACTGGGGCAGGAGATAAAACCCGGGCGATTTGCCCCGAAACTCTGGCCCTGCTCGCTCAATCAACCCCTGGAGGAAGGCGCCTGGAGCACAGGTAACGACATACATATTAAAACGGATAATACCCAACTGACCATGAGTACGGATTCTTTGGCCCTCGAAGGGCAACACAACATCAAAAACACCATGGCCGCTGCCACAGTGGCCCGCCTGCTCGGCATCCGCAATGAGAGCATAAGGCAGAGCGTCTCCAATTTCCAGGGGGCGCCCCACCGCCTGGAAAAGGTACTGAAGATCCACCATGTGCAGTACATCAACGACTCTAAGGCCACCAATGTGAATGCCACCTTCTACGCCCTCGACAGCATGACCACCCCCACGGTCTGGATTGTGGGCGGGGTAGACAAGGGGAACGACTACCGCCCCCTGATGCCGCTGGTGCGCGAAAAGGTGAAGGCCATTATTTGCCTGGGGGTTGACAATTCAAAAATCCTGGATGCCTTTGGCAATGCGGTAGACCTTGTGGTAGAAACCTACGCCATGTCGGAGGCCGTGAAAGTGGCCTACAAAATTGCAGAGCGGGGAGACACAGTGCTGCTTTCGCCGGCCTGTGCCAGCTTTGACCTGTTCAAGAATTACGAAGACCGGGGGAACCAATTCAAGGAAGCCGTAAAATCGCTTTGATATGCGCAATATTCTGAACCAACTGGAAGGAGACAAGGCAATCTGGGCCGTGGTGGCCCTGCTGGCCCTTTTCTCGTTCCTGCCGGTTTACAGCGCCAGCAGCAACCTGGTGTACGTGGTGGGCAGCGGCACCCCGACCGGGTACCTGCTCAAGCACGGCATGCTGCTTTTCCTGGGCTTTGGCATCATTTACGGGGTGCACAAAATCCCCATGCATTACTTCAAGGGCCTTTCCCTTATCGCCATGCCGGTGGTGCTGGTCTTGCTGGCCTACACCCTGGCGCAAGGCACGACCATAGACGGGGCCAACGCGAGCCGCTGGATTCGCCTGCCCCTGGTGGGCATTACCTTCCAGACCTCCACCCTGGCTGCGGTGGTGCTGATGATCTATACTGCCCGCTACCTGAGCAAAATAAAAGACAGGGAGGTCAAGTTTTCCGAAACCCTGCTGCCGCTCTGGCTGCCCGTGTTTGTGATCCTTATCCTGATTTTGCCGGCTAACTTTTCCACGGCCGCCATCCTTTTTGCGATGGTGCTCATGCTGTGTTTCCTGGGCGGCTACCCCCTGAAATACCTCTTGGGTATCGTCGGGGCGGGCCTGGTGGCCCTTACCCTCTTCGTGCTGCTGGCCAAAGCCATGCCCGGGGTTTTCCCGAACCGGGTCGATACTTGGATCAGCCGGGTCGAGAGTTTCTGGGACGGCACAGATTCCGAGGGCGATTATCAGATCGAGAAAGCCAAGATTGCCATCGCCACCGGGGGCCTGGTCGGGAACGGGGCCGGAAAGAGCGTAATGAAGAATTTTCTGCCGCAGAGTTCCTCCGATTTCATTTTTGCCATCATCATCGAAGAATACGGTTTGGTGGGCGGGTTAACCCTGCTGTTTTTCTACCTGCTGTTGCTGTTCCGCATTGTGGTGGTGGCCAATGCAAACGAATCGGTATTCGGGCGGCTGTTGGTAATAGGGGTGGGCCTGCCCATCGTATTCCAGGCCCTGATCAACATGGCGGTGGCGGTAGAACTGTTTCCGGTCACCGGCCAGACCCTGCCGCTGATCAGCAGCGGGGGAACGTCAATATGGATGACCTGCCTGGCTATTGGCATCGTGTTGAGCGCCAGTCGGAAAGTTGATGCAAAGCCGGTCGAATCCGGCGAAAATATAGAAGAAAACCCACTGGAGATTTTAAGTGGACAATTATAGGTTTTTACTCTCCGGGGGAGGTACCGGAGGCCATATTTACCCGGCGATTGCCATCGCCGACGAGCTCCGGAGCCGGTACCCGGGGGCCAAGTTCCTCTTCGTGGGGGCCCGCGACCGGATGGAGATGGAAAAAGTACCCCAGGCGGGTTATGAGATCCGGGGGCTCTGGATCAGCGGCCTGGCGCGCAAACTGAGTTGGAAGAACCTCCTCTTCCCGTTCAAGGTAGTACACAGTCTGATGAAGGCACGAAAAATCGTACGGGAGTTCAAACCCCACCTGGTAGTGGGGACGGGCGGTTTTGCCAGCGGCCCGGTGTTGCAGGTGGCTGCTTCGCGGGGCATACCCTGTGTGCTGCAGGAACAGAATTCCTTTGCCGGCATCACCAACAAGCTCCTGGCCAAAAAAGCCCGCCGCATTTTTGTGGCCTACGAGGGCATGGAGCGGTTTTTTCAGAAGGAGTCTATCGTGCTTACGGGCAACCCGGTGCGCGAAGGCCTCTCCGGCCATATGCCCGAACAGCATTCGGCCCAGGCGCATTTCGGCCTGGAGCCGGGGCGACAAACCCTGCTGGTGCTGGGGGGCAGCCTGGGAGCCCGCCGCATCAATACACTACTAGCGGCCGAAAAGGAATTCCTACTGGCCCACGGCCTGCAGGTGCTTTGGCAATGCGGCAAGGGGTATTATGAAACCTGTAAAGGCTACGATGATGAGCGGGTGCGGGTACGGCCTTTTATCGCCGAGATGGAACAGGCCTACGCCGCTGCCGACCTGATCATTTCCCGGGCCGGGGCAGGCTCGGTTTCGGAACTCTGCCTGATCGGCAAACCGGTGCTTTTTATCCCTTCGCCCAATGTGGCCGAAGACCACCAGACCAAGAATGCGCGGGCCATGGTCGATAAACAAGCGGCCCTGATGCTGACCGAACCGGAACTCGACGCGGGGTTTGAGCCGCTCATGACAGAGCTGCTCGGCGACCCGGGTCGTATGCAGCGCATGGGGGCGAACCTCAAGGCCCAGGCCAGGCCCGGGGCCACCCGGCAGATCGCCGACGAAATTGAAAAAATACTAAAAAGCTGATATGCAGCTGGAACAGGTAGAACGGGTGTATTTCATAGGGGCCGGGGGCATCGGGATGTCGGCCCTGGCCCGCTATTTCATGGGCAGCGGGCGACCGGTGGCCGGGTACGACAAAACCCCCACCCCCCTTACCGGGCAGCTGGCTCAGGAAGGCGCCCTGTTGCATTTTATCGACGCCGTGGAGGCCGTTCCTGAACCCTTCAGGCACCCGCGGGGCACCCTGGTGATCTACACCCCGGCCGTCCCTGCCGACCACAGCGAACTGGCCTTCTTCCGCCAGGGTGGCTTTGCCGTTAAAAAACGGGCCGAGGTATTGGGGATGATCAGCGCCGCCACCCGCTGTTTGGCGGTGGCCGGCACCCACGGGAAAACCACAACCTCCTGTATTCTGGCCCACCTGCTCAAAGAGGCGGGGTTAGAGGTAATGGCCTTCCTGGGCGGGGTTTCTGAAGATTTTGGCAGCAACTTTCTCATGGAGGGCAGCACGTATTCCGTGGTGGAGGCCGATGAGTTCGACCGCTCCTTCCTGTGGTTACAACCCGAGGTTGCCTGTGTTACCTCCATGGATGCCGACCACCTCGACATTTACGGCAACGCCGAGGCCCTGCGTGCTTCCTTTGCCGAATTTGCCGGGCGGGTTAAGCCCGGGGGCACCCTGGTGGTGCGCAACGGCTTGCCCCTGAAGGGGCTTACCTACGGTATCGAAGACGATTCCCAATACGCAATCCGGAACCTGCGCATCGAAGACGGGGGCTACCTCTTCGATATCTGTACCCCCGGGCACACCTACAAGGGGGTACGGTTTTACAAGCCGGGCCGGCACAACTTACTGAATGGATTAGCTGCTTTTACGATGGCGGTACAGGTTTCGGCACAGCCTGACCGCCTGGTAAAAGCCCTGGCGACCTTCAAGGGGGTCGAAAGGCGCTTCTCATATAAGCTCCAAACCGAGCACCAGATTTTTATAGACGATTACGCACACCATCCCGCCGAAATCGATGCGGTATGCGACGCCATTCGCGAAGTGCACCCCGGAAAGGAGGTGCTGGCCGTGTTCCAGCCCCACCTGTTTTCGCGCACTCGCGATTTCGGCCCGGAGTTCGCCCGCAGCCTTTCGCGTTTTGACCGGGTGTGGTTGCTGGAAATATACCCGGCCCGCGAGCGCCCCATCGAGGGGATTGATGCGAGCTGGCTGCTGGAGCAGATCGATAACCCCCACAAACGGCTGCTAACCAAAGAAGAACTTATACCTGAAATCATCAGGGTCAGGCCCCAGGTGCTCCTTACCATAGGAGCAGGTGATATTGGCCTGGAAGTAGACCCGATCAAAAATGCCTTGAGCCATGCGAGTTAACTGGAATGCAATTAAATTGGTGGGACTGGCGATCTGTGTAACAGGTCTTTACGCCTTTTCGGATGCCCGGAGCCAAAAGCGGAAAATACAGGGTATCCGCATCTCCTTTGAAGGGGACGACAACCTGTACCTGACCGAGGATGCAGTTAATAAATTGTTAATACAAAAAATAGGCCCCCTCGAGAACGTCGGCAAAGAAAAGATAGTTTTGAATACTGTAGAATCGGTCATCCAGGCCCATGATATGGTGAAAAATGCCCAGGTATATCTTACTGTTAACGGAAAACTTAATGCAAAAATTACCCAGCGGCATCCGATCGGACGAGTGACGGGGCAACGCCCTTTTTATCTGGACGATGAGGGTAAAAGCATGCCGCTTTCCCAAAACCATTCCGCACGCGTCCCCATCATAACGGGCAAGATTACCGGCAAAAGCCTGGAAGACGCTTATGTGATCCTCAAGTTCATCAATGAGGACCCGTTCCTGAGCAAAAACGTGATCGGGATCCACATCGAAGACGATGCCGATTACAGGCTCAGGTTCAGGCTCGACAATTTTGTGGTCAGGCTGGGCGACGTCACTGACCTGGAACAGAAGTTTAACAATTTCAAGGCCTTTTACGCAAAGGCCACTCAAGATAAAACGCTGGCGCACTATCAGGTGGTTAGCCTGGAATTCGACAACCAGGTAGTGTGCACTAAAATCTGACAAGGCATGGAAGAAGTGAAATATTCCGTAGGGCTCGATATAGGGACCACCAAAATTGTCGCCATAATCGGGAAAGAAAATGAGTACGGCAAAATAGAGGTGGTGGGCATTGGGCGCTCCAAAAGCCTGGGCGTGCACCGCGGGGTGGTCAACAACATCACCCAAACCATACAATCCATCCAGCAGGCCGTGGAACAGGCCGAAACCAGTTGCGGCCTGCGCATCGGTTCGGTAACCGTGGGCATCGCCGGGCAGCACATCCGTTCCCTGCAGCACAGCGACTACATTACCCGTCCCAATTCGGAGGAGGTTATAGGCGAAGACGACCTGGACAAACTGATCAACCAGGTTTACAAACTGGTGATGCTGCCGGGTGAGGAGATCATCCACGTGTTGCCGCAGGAGTACAAGGTAGACGGGCAGGCCGAGATCAAACAGCCCATCGGGATGTACGGCGGCCGCCTGGAGGCCAATTTCCATGTGGTAGTGGGGCAGATCTCCTCGATCAAGAACATCGGCCGCTGCATCAAGAGCGCGGGCCTCGACCTCGACAACATTACCCTCGAGCCCCTGGCTTCGGCCAATGCGGTGCTCAGCCAGGAAGAAAAGGAAGCCGGGGTGGCCCTGATCGACATCGGGGGCGGTACCACCGACCTGGCCATCTTCAAAGACGGCATCATCAGGCATACGGCTGTGATCCCCTTTGGCGGAAACGTCATTACCGAAGACATCAAGGAAGGCTGCTCCATCATCGAGAAGCAGGCCGAACTGCTGAAGATCAAATTCGGGTCGGCCTGGCCCGGGGAAAACAAAGACAATGAAATCGTCTCCATTCCCGGCCTGCGGGGCCGCGAACCCAAGGAGATCAGCCTGAAGAACCTCTCCAAGATCATCCACGCCAGGGTAGTCGAGATTATCGAACAGGTGTACCTCGAAATCAAGAACTACGGGCATGAAGACCAGAAGAAGAAACTGATCGCCGGTATCGTGCTCACCGGGGGTGGCAGCCAGCTCAAGCACCTGAAGCAGCTGGTGGAATACATCACCGGTATGGATACCCGTATCGGTTACCCGAACGAGCATCTGGCCGGAGATTCCGACCCCGAAATCGCCAGCCCGACCTATGCCACGGCTGTGGGGCTGCTCATGAATGCGGTCGAACACAAGCGCAAACACCCCAAAAAGGCCCAGAAGGCCGATGCTGCGGGTGAAACACCCGAGTTGGTCCTCGAGACTGCCGGCAACAACAAGGCCGCCGAAGGGCCGAAAAAGGAACGCAAATCGGTTCTCGACAAGTGGGCCGATAAACTGAAGGAATTCCTCGACAACGCCGAATAGCGCCGGTCGGGAACAGGAACTTAAACAGACTTAAAAGCTCAATCACATGGAAATGGACAACATCACCTTTGATCTCCCCAAAAATCAAAGCAACGTGATCAAGGTTATAGGCGTGGGAGGCGGTGGCAGCAATGCCATAAACCACATGTTCCAGGCCGGGATCAACGGGGTCGATTTCGTAATATGCAATACGGATGCACAGGCCCTGCAGAACAGTGCGGTTCCCAACAAAATTCAATTGGGGGTTTCCCTCACCGAAGGCCTTGGGGCCGGCGCCAACCCCGAAGTCGGGGAGCAGGCAGCCCTGGAGAGCATGGAGGAAATCAAGCGCATGTTGTCTACCACCACCAAGATGGTGTTTATCACCGCAGGGATGGGCGGGGGAACCGGAACCGGGGCCGCACCCATTATCGCCAAGCAGGCCAAGGAGCTCGATATCCTCACCGTGGGCATCGTAACCATTCCCTTCCAGTTCGAGGGTAAGATGCGGTGCGACCAGGCCCAGCGGGGAATTGAAAAACTCCGCGGCAATGTCGATTCCCTGATCGTGATCAACAACAACAAGCTTCGGGAGGTATACGGCAACCTGGGCTTCAAGGCCGGGTTCTCCAAGGCCGACGAAGTGCTGGCCACAGCGGCCCGGGGCATAGCCGAGGTTATTACCCACCATTACACCCAAAACATCGACTTGCGCGATGCCAAAACGGTGCTTTCGAACAGCGGCACCGCCATTATGGGTTCGGCCACGGCGAGCGGTTCGGCCAGGGCCCATGAGGCCATTATGAAGGCGCTCGATTCGCCCCTGCTGAACGACAATAAAATCAGCGGGGCCAAGAACGTGCTCCTGCTCATTGTTTCGGGCTCACAGGAAATCACAATAGACGAGATTGGGGAAATTAACGACCACATCCAGATCGAGGCCGGGCACGGGGCCAACATCATCATGGGTGTCGGGGAAGACGCCAACCTGGGCGAAGCCATTGCCGTGACCGTGATTGCCACGGGCTTCAATATAGACCAGCAAGACGAAATTGTAAATACCGAATCCAAGAAAATCATACACACCCTCGAAGACGACCAAAAGGCCCAGCGCGACTTGTCTGAGCCCAAGGTGGTGCATTCCCTCGATTTTGCCGAGGAGCAGCTCGAGGAGCAGGCCGTGGCCGAAACGCCCGAGCCGGTTGTGGAAGAGGTTGAAGAGCCCGTAATTGAAAAGAAGGTCGCACCGGCCCCTGAGCCTGAGCTGATTCCCACCACCCAGTACATCCGGAATTTCAATGTCTTTTACGAGGAAGTAATCGCCGAGCCGGTTGAGGCCGACGATTTTATCATGATCGATTCGCGCGACCTGGTGGCCGAGATCGAAGTAGTAGATCCGGTTGTGGTATCGGCCGGGCAGGAGGAAGACCAGATGAGCCTCCTGTTCGATATGCCCCTGCAGGCCAAAAAAACCGAGGAAGAGGATGAGGAGCAACACGTCATTACTTTTGACCTGGGCGACGATATCAAGGGGATTACTGTGGAAGACCATATCGAGGTAACTCCGGTGCTCGACTACAACAAGGAAGGGGAGACCCGCTATAGCCTGGAGGAGTACATGGAGCTCGAAAATCGCCTCACGGGCGCTACCTCCAAGGCCGAACACTTCGAGCCCAAGCTCGTCGAAAACGAGCTGGTTTTCGAGAAGAAGACCCTGCCGCAGTCGCAGGCCGCATCCCCAAACGCCTCTGCCGACCCGACAGACCGCCCCATCAGCGAAATACTGAAGGAGCGGGCCGATGAGCGCCGTCGCAAACTCAAAGACTTCAATTACAAGTTCCAGCACAATCGCACCAGCATCGATGAGATTGAAAAAGAACCCGCCTATAAACGGCAGGGGGTCGAATTCAGCAGTAACCAGGATGCAGACGGCAAGGTGTCTCGTACTACCTTAAGCGAAGACAGCAACGACGAAATGCGCCTGCGTTCGAACAACTCCTATTTGCACGACAATGTAGATTAGCCCCGCCTGATCTGCAAAAACTGACCCCCAGGCCAGAGGCCTGGGGGTTTTTCTTTTTTTTGAACGCGTAACGGGCGCCCTCAATTCGCTTGTAATTCATCTTTTGTACCCAAACATTGCCTTTTTCTCGCCCCGTAGTGCTGCTATGCGGCTCGAAAAACGCTGCGCCCGGGGCACAAAATCATCCATTGCCGCCTGAATTTCAATAACCCGCAACGAGTTCTTTATCTTTGCGATAAACAAAAATTTCGTTCCCAATGAGTCTCGAAACACGCGTCATGGAAGAGATGAAGGCCGCCATGAAGGCCAAGGATACCGTAACCCTGGAGTCGCTGCGGGCCATTAAATCGGCCCTGTTGCTGGCCAAGACCGACAAGGGAGGGGGTGCGGCGCTTTCTGAGGCAGATGAGATCAGCCTGGTTCAGAAGCTGGTGAAGCAGCGCAAAGACAGCGCAGCCATCTACCACCAACAGGGGCGTGAAGACCTGGCCGGGCCCGAACTGGCCCAGGTAGCCGTACTGGAGCGCTTTTTGCCGGCCCAGCTCTCCGAAGCTGAGGTCGAAAAGGCCGTGGCTGCCATCGTGGCCAAGCTCGGGGCCTCCGGCATGCAAGACATGGGCCGTGTTATGGGCGTGGCCACCAAGGAACTGGCCGGGGCCGCCGACGGCAAGGCCATTTCGGCCGTTGTGCGCCGGCTTTTGCAATAAGACTGGATTGCGTTGGCAGGTATGGTGATCATACCATCCTTGCCAGGATAATGCGGTTTGCCGGGGTATTTTGCCTGTGGGTGGGGGCGGGGATTGCGTTGCGGTTTCCTAAAGCAACTGATTCTTATCCGCCAGGCTGCCGTACCACGGTTTTCCATTTCTCTGGGGCCGCACGCCGAATATCACTCAGGTAAATTTCATGGTGCCTGCCTTTTAGGTCGTAGCCGCCTGCTTTTATAAAGGCATGCACTTTTTCGATTGTCGGTCCTTCCTCTGAAAATGGGCCGATATGCAAAGTCTGCGCGGCTTTCCCTTCCTCAAAGCGCTCAAAGCGGAGCAAGTTCAGGCCCGGGAGATTTTTCTTGGTGGCCACGGCCTCTTTGGCCTGGTTAACTTGCTCCGCATCGATAAACTCGGGTTGCATGATCATGGCGGTCCATTTCCAGGCCTTTTTATCGCCACTGAAAAACGCTTGCGGATCGTCGGCCCACCAAAGGGCTTCCAGGGGCATAACCGCGTAATCGATCTGCTCGGGGCCTTTTTTAATGGAAAATTTCAGGTGGTAAGAAACCGAGAACAAGGCCTGGATAGCATCGGCGAATTCTTTCGAAGTATTAGGGTCTCCGGCCCCGTCAACCATCAGGAAATTCATGGGCGGTACCTCGACCCATGTAACTGCCCTGGAAGTGGGGTTGTAGAGATATTTAAGGTCCTTTTTCAGGTCTAATTTTTTCATAGCGCGGCAACCTGGAGGCAATTTCGTATTCGGAGACTGCCCGAACAATGATCGGCATCATGTACTGATGCAGTCGCAACTGGGTGGGAATCAAAATTTATGGCCCGATTACTACCGGATTTCGTATCTTCAAAAATCGCTAGCAATCAACAATCCAGCCCATGAAAAGACTTATCCTTTCCTGCCTGGGGCTAAGTACGGCCCTTCTATCAGCCCAGCAAAATTTTGACCAGGTTCAGATCACCTCCGAACAACTTTCGGCCCAGGTGTACGTGCTCTACGGGGCAGGCGGCAATATGGGGCTGGCCGTGGGCGACCAGTTTGCCTACCTGATGGACGACCAGTTTGCGCCCCTCTCCGATAAAATCCTGGCTGCGGCACGTGCCATAACCGACAAGCCGCTGCGCTTTGTGGTGAACACGCATTGGCACGGCGACCACGCCGGGGGCAATGCCAATATGGCCGCCCAGGGGGCCGTGCTTATTGCCCACGACAATGTGCGCAAACGCATGGGATCTGTGCAATGGGCGGGGACAGAGCGCGAAACCAAGCCGGCTCCGTTCGAGGCCCTGTCGCGCATTACCTATAACGACCGGATGACCGTCTACCTAGACCCTGCCAACAGCATGCATCTGCTGCATGTAGACCCGTCTCACACCGACGGGGATACCTATGTCTATTTCCCGGAGCAGAACGTCATCCACATGGGGGATAATTTCGTAGACGGCTACCCCTTTATAGACGTGGGTTCGGGGGGCGACATCGACGGGCTCATCCGCAACCTGAATATGGCGCTGTTCATCGTCAATGACGATACGAAAATCATCCCGGGGCACGGGAAGGTGATGGGCCGAAGCGACCTGCTTGCCTTCCGCGACATGGTGCTCACCATCCGCACCCGGGTCAAGCAGGCTAAAGATGCCGGCAAGACCCTGGAGGAAATCCAGCAAATGGGCCTTTCCTCCGAATGGGACGCCACCAAAGGGCAGGGCTTTATCAATTCGGAACGCCTGGTGGGGGCCGTTTACGAAACGGTAGACTGACCTCGTTGCGGGACGGAAACCCGGCCAATAAATACCACGGTTGCGTGCTGTTTGCAGCAAGGCGGGTTAACTTAGCGTTGGGGGGGGACCCCACCCGGCCGAAATCTTTCAAAGGGGGCCTCGGGTTTATCCCTGTGCTTCCTTCCTATTTCCTACCGCTGCGTAAAGTGCGAGCCCTGCCAAAATGCAGCCCACCCCGACAGCGCTGAAGGCTGTATAGGTCTCCCCGAAGAAAAACAGGCCGATAAGCAAGGTATAAACCACTTCCGCGTATTTGAAGGGGGCCACCTGGTGCGTTTTCCCGATCTGGAAGGCCCGGGTCATGAAGAGCTGCCCAAAATAGCCGAAGAGGCCCAGGCCCGGCAACAGGATCCATTCCAGGGTGCTTTCGGGGGGTATCCAGTTAAAAAGGGTGCCAATTCCCCCGACCAGCGTGGCCAGTACCATGAAGTAATTCACCACCACCACCGGGTGTTCCCGCGTCCCTATTTTGCGGATGGCGATGTACACCATGCCGCTGAACATGGCAGCCAGTAAAATGATTGCCAGCCCCAGCGAATCGACCTCCGGGGAAAACCCACGCAGGATCAATACCCCTGAGAAAGCCAGTCCCAAAAAGGCGGCTTGCAGCAGCCTGATGCGTTCCCCGAGCAGGAACCAGGCAAATACCACCGCGTATAGCGGGGCGGTATACCGTAGCGAAACCGCCAGGCCGAGCGGCAGGTATTTCAGGGAGGTGA
>JBNKGM010000054.1:0-21988 GCA_050289825.1 Robiginitalea sp. | reverse complement strand
TAATATGATTGGTGGAAGCCATAAATTTTTTGTTTCTTAAGACTTCAAAAATACAACAAATACCACGTTTATGCCGCTAATAACCCCGCTCGACCCGGCTGCCGACCCGCAGACCGCACAACTCGCCGCCTTCTTCAATGAAACACTCGGGTTCTGCCCGAATTCGGTACTCACCATGCAACACCGCCCGGCTATCTCACAGGCATTTATTAACCTGAACAAGGCGGTAATGGCCAACGAAGGTCGTGTGACCTCGGCCCTGAAACGCCTCATTGCATGGGTGAGCAGCAATGCTGCCGGGTGCCGGTATTGCCAGGCGCATGCCATACGGGCTGCCGAGCGCTATGGCGCAACCCCTGAACAGTTGGAGCATGTGTGGGAATACCGCACCCATCCCGCTTTTACGGAAGCCGAACGGGCAGCCCTGGACTTTGCCCTGGCAGCATCGGTAATCCCAAACTCCGTAGACCAGGAGCTGGGCCGGCGCCTGCGCAACTTTTGGGACGAAGGTGAAATCGTGGAAATGATGGGCGTAATCGCTCTTTTCGGCTACCTGAACCGCTGGAACGACTCCATGGCTACGCAAATAGAAGGCGGGGCGGTAGAGAGTGGGGAGAAATTCCTTGGCCAGGTCGGGTGGGTTCCCGGCAAGCACAAAGAATCTTAAACCCCCAGGCCTCGCAGCAACCAGAGCGTTAACATCCCCCAGAAGGTGCCGCTGGCCATACTCAGGATGGCCAGTAATATGGCGTGGGGCATCCATTGGGGGCGGTAGGCGGCGGTTACGGCCGGTGCTGTGGCAATGCCGCCCACATTGGCCATGCTGGCAATCGGAACCCAGGCTGCATGCAGGTTCAGGCGCCTGGCTACCCAGAGCATCCATACAAAATGGCTGACCAGCCACAAAATCAGAAACCCGAGGAAGGCACCGTCAAAGGACAGGCTTTCGAGCCGGAGCCGGAGCCCCAGCACGGCCATCACCAGCAAGATGAGTAACCCCCCCGCCCGCAATGCCCCAGCGTGGTCCCAATCCCGCACCCGGTTGCCGAGCAGCAACCCGGCTACTGACAGGGCAATTACCTGCAGGGCGAACCGATCGGAGAGCAGTTGCGAAAGCAGTACGACGGTTGCAATGGCCAGGAGTGTCTGCCATCTGCCCGTGGTTGAGGCCCCTGTAAGGGCCAGATCAGAAGGGCTTTCCGAATCGCGTATGCCCAACCTGCGATTCAGGGCCTCGGAGCGACGAATGCCCTGAAACATAAGTATGGTCCAACTATTCACCAGCAGGGTGTCGAGTACCAGCACGCTCAAGAAAACGGGCTCGGGACAGGCCGACAACTCCTTTAGGACCAACTGGCTGGTACTACCCCCTATCCAGCTGCCGACAATGGGCGGCACGCCCAGCCAGTAGCCCGGGTCGGTAAACAACGCCCCGGCGGCTCCGACTGCCTGCATCACCCCCAGGAACATGACGGGAAAAAGGGCAATCCAGGCAGAGCCCGAGGCAAAGAGCAGGATGGGGCGCCACCCTACGGCTTTCAGTTGTCTGATGGACAAGCTGCTCATTACCGTAACAATGGCAAGGGGGATGAACAGGTTCCGGCTCCAGCGGTGGATAGCGTCACCGGAAAAGTCCCAGCCTGCAGCCCCGGAAACCGTCGCGGGTATCACGTAGGCCAGCAGGATGGCCGGTATCCAGTTAAAAAGCCTCCGCAACAAAGGGTTGTCGAGGCTGTCGAGCCAGCGAACCATCAATACGGTAATTCCGGCGAGTAGCCAGGGGGTCATTGCTGCCCGGCTTTACGCACGATGCCAAGGTGCAGGATGCGGCTGCCCGAAATCGCTGCCGGGTTGGTGCTAAGGCCGATGACTATGCCGTCTTCCGGGGCCACGTACCGGGCCAGGACGTCTCCGAAAGGGTCTTTCAGCACCCCGATGGGGTCGCCCTTATGAAGCATTTGCCCCAGGCCCGGCAAGACTTCCAACAATCCCCCGGCGTCGGTATACAGCCAATAAGAGCGTTCGCATTCCAGGGCTTCGTTCAGCTTTTCCGGGGCGCCCTCCAGCAGCCCAAGCGTTGTCATGAGGTTCTTGGTCCCCTGCAGGCCACGGGCAATCATTTCCCGGTCGTACACCTGGGGATTGCCCATTTCCAGGGTTAGGGAATACACCCCCAACGAGGCCGCCATGGCCCGCAGGGTCCCATCTGAACGAGCTCCAGCCGAAGCTTCCCCTTTGCTGTGCAGAATAATGTCGGCCCCCAGGGATCGGGCCATACGCGCCAGGGGTTCACCCTCCAGGTCGGCGCGGGCGTACAGGCTGTTGATGCGCCCAAAACTGGCCGTGTGCAGGTCGAGGTGATACCCGAGCCCGGGCAGGAGTTTGCTGCCGAGGGCATATGCCATTTGCTGAGACTGGTTTCCGTCGGGCTTGCCCGGAAATACCCGGTTCAGGTCTTCCTCATCCAGGAACAATCGGGCATCGTTCAGCATGCCCAGGGGGTTCATCCCCGGGATGGCCACCACAGACCCGTGCAGCTCAGCAGGGTCTAGCGAGGCAAATAATTCCTGTATAAGCGGTATACCGTTGAGTTCGTTTCCGTGAATGGCCGCCGTAATGCCCAGCGCCGGGCCCTGCAGGCTGCCCTTGGCCAGTAAAACGGGCACCACAACAGGCCTGCCCAGCATGTCTGACCCCACCTGGAGCCAGTACTTCCCGACAGTGCCCGGCAACTGCCCCGCAAGCGGGATTTCCTGTACCAAAGGAATCGAATCCCCTGCTGGCTGGGAATAGGCAGAAAAACAGGCTGGCAGGAATAACAGAAATAGCAAACATGTTCTCATGGTCGGCGGCTGGCTGGTTTTGGGGTAAGGTACGTTTTTTTGATACGCACAAACAGGAGCGCTCAGCCCAGGCCCGCCACGACCAGCACAAACTCTCCTTTCGGCGGATGGCTTCGGAAATGCTCCAATACCTCGGCAAGGGTACCTTTCACGGTTTCTTCGTACAATTTGGTGAGCTCGCGGCTGACAGAAACCGGGCGTTCGTGACCAAAGACCTCAGCAAACTGCTCCAGGGTTTTAAGCAACTTGTGGGGCGATTCGTAGAAGATCATGGTACGCCGTTCTTCAGCCAGTTCCTGCAAGCGGGTCTGGCGGCCTTTCTTGACCGGTAAAAATCCTTCAAAAACAAAGCGGTCTGAAGGGAAGCCGCTTGCCACCAGGGCCGGCACCAGGGCCGTTGCCCCGGGCAGGCATTCCACCCTGACGCCCGCTTCCAGGCCCGCCCGCACCAAGAGGAAGCCAGGATCGGATATGCCCGGGGTACCCGCATCCGAAACAAGGGCCATGCTGGCTCCGCGAATAAGCTCTTCGATTAGGCCGGCAGCCACCCGGTGTTCGTTGTGCATGTGGTACGACCGGCGGGGGGTGCTAATTCCGTAATGGCCCAGCAATTTGCCACTTGTACGGGTATCTTCGGCCAGGATCAGGTCTACCCCCTTCAGGACCTCAAGGGCCCTCAGGGTAATGTCGCCCAGGTTGCCGATGGGGGTCGGCACGATGTAGAGTGTCCCTTTTTCCATTACATTTTCCAAATAAAAAAGGCCGAAACCGGCTTCCCGAATTCGGCCCTTTGATGCTCTGTTTGTGTTGTATCAAGAAAATCGGCGCTCGATCAGTGACCTAAAACGCGTTTCGTATTCTTCTTTACCGGCCCATTGATTAAACTCCGGTTTCACCTTTTTTTCGATATAGTCTGCCGACCCCTCTTCGGAGTCGATCCGGTTCAATTCACCCAAAATGCGATTGAAAGCTTCGGTATTTCCATCGAACAAATGCTTCACAAAGGCCAGTCGGTCGTTCAGGCCAATGGAAATGCTGCGGGCCGTAAGGGTTTCATTCAGCGATTTTGCCACGGCCTGCTTCGCGCTTTCGCGCGGCAAATCCGGGCTTAAGATCTCCTTTTCGTTCTTGACGAATTCGTTTTTGTCAAGGAGCCGCCTCAATACTTCTTCCAGTTCTTCGCCCCCTGGCATTTCCGAAACCATGTGCTTGATCGTGTCGATGCCCGGTACGATAATGTCTTCTTCGTGCGGGTTGGTTTCGGGTACCATTTTGTTTTCGTTGAGCACCGCAGAAGCGATATTCTCAAATTTAGCGCCCAACTCGCTCTTGCTCACATCCACTTCCACGTCTTTGAGCTTTTCCTCTATGAATTTGAGGACCGCCAGCTTCTCGTAGAGAACCCGGGCTCTTTCGTACAGTTCGGGAAGGTTTTTCAACTCACGGCTGGTGATAATATCGGTTGACAACTTCACCAGCTCGTCCTTAATTTTTCGCTTCATAGCTTTTTGTGCAACGGCCTCCCGGAGAAGGATAGTCTTTTTTAATACTTTTATATCGTCGAATCCGGCTCCAGATGGGAGCTGCGGATGAGATAGACTAAAATTACGAAATGTTTCTCGAAAACACTGTTAACCCAAAAGAACAATTCGGCTGGATCGAAGTGATCTGCGGTTCCATGTTTTCGGGAAAAACCGAGGAATTGATCAGAAGGTTAAAGCGGGCTCAGTTCGCCAAACAGAAGGTGGAAATCTTCAAGCCTATCGTAGATACCCGCTACCACGAAGAGAAAGTGGTATCGCACGACGAGAACGAAATCAGGTCGACCCCGGTGCCGGCTGCGGCCAACATCCGTTTGCTGGCCGACGACTGCGAGGTGGTGGGCATAGACGAGGCCCAGTTCTTTGACGACGAGATTGTAACGGTGTGCAACGACCTGGCCAACCGGGGCATACGCGTAGTGGTGGCGGGCCTAGACATGGATTTCAAGGGCAACCCCTTCGGGCCCATGCCGGCTCTGATGGCCACAGCCGAATACGTTACCAAAGTACACGCCATCTGCACCCGCACCGGCAACCTGGCGCACTACAGCTTTCGCAAATCGAGCAACGACCGGCTGGTTCTGCTGGGAGAAACCGACGAATACGAGCCCTTGAGCCGGGCCGCTTTTTACAAAGCCATGGTCTCTGAAAAAGTGCGCAAGCTGGAGGTGAAAGATCCGGAGGAACTGCCCCAAAAAGATATCCGAAATGCGTCCAAACCGTGATACGGTCTTACAGATAGACCTGGGCGCTTTGGCCCATAATTACGCTTATCTCAAATCGCGCCTGCTCCCGGGCACCCGTTTTCTGGGGGTGGTGAAGGCTTTTGCCTACGGGAGTGAGGCCGCCGCAATTGCCCGGAAACTGGAAGCCCTGGGGGCCGACTACCTGGGGGTGGCTTTTACCGACGAGGGCATCCACCTGCGCGAAAACGGCATAACCCTGCCCATTTTGGTGCTGCATCCTCAGCCCTCGGGCCTTAACGAGCTGCTGGCCCATTGCCTCGAGCCCAACCTCTACAGCCGTCAAATATTCACCGCGTTCCATGAAGCAGCCAGGGCGCAGGGAAATCAAGCCTATCCTGTACACCTGAAATTCAATACCGGTTTGAACCGACTTGGGTTTGGGGGGGGCGACCTGCCCTGGCTCGGGGAGCGACTTCAGGCCGATCGGGTTCTGGAAGTGCGTTCCCTGTTTTCGCACCTGGCCGCCTCAGACGACCTGGGCGAAAGAGCCTTCACAGAGGGACAGATCAGCCGTTTCAGGGAACTGGTTGTCGAATCGGAGAAATACCTGCCGGGGAAACCCATGAAGCACCTCCTGAACACCTCGGGCATATTGAATTACGCCCCGGCCCAATGGGATATGGTGCGCAGCGGGATCGGTTTGTACGGGTATTCTAACGATCCGGCCATCGACAAACTCCTGCGCCCGGTGGCAAGCCTGAAGACCCATATTTCCCAAATGCATCAGGTTGGGCCCGGCGACTGGGTCGGGTACAACAAAGGGTGCCAGGCTACCCGACCGATGACCACAGCCACGCTCCCTATCGGCCATGCCGACGGCATAGGCCGGCAGTACGGCCGCGGCAAGGGCCAGGTCTATATTGGCGGAAAGGCGGCACCCATTATTGGGAATGTGTGTATGGATATGACCCTGATCGACGTTACGGGCCTGGCATGCCGGGAAGGGGACGAAGTCCTTTTCTTCGGGCCCGGCTATTCAGCCGAGGCATTCGCCGCTGGCGCAGGAACCATTTCCTACGAATTGCTGGCCGGCATTTCGCAGCGGGTGAGCCGCGAGATAATTGATTCCTGAGCCAAGCAAGTGCTGTGCTGGAATTTTTACTACCTTGGTTGTCAGTAACTAATTAAACCCAAAAACCATGTTAAAGGAATTCAAGAAATTCATCATGACCGGCAACGTCATTGACCTGGCGGTTGCTGTATTGCTGGCCGGGGCCGTCGGGTTGGTCGTGAACGGCTTTGTGAACGACATTATGATGCCCATAGTGGGCTTTTTTACGGGCGGGGTCGATTTTTCAGACATGAAGATCATACTCTCCGAGGCCGTACTGGATGCCGACGGGAAAGTAGCCACCCCCGAAAGCGCCATCCGCTACGGGGCCTGGGTCAATTCCCTCATTAACCTGTTGATCGTGGGCTTTGTGCTCTTTATGATTGTGAAGGCTTACGGCAAGGTGCGCAAAAAAGAAGAGGCTGCCCCTGCTGCCCCGAAAGGGCCCACACAGGAAGAACTGCTGGCCGAAATACGGGACCTGCTCAAGAAGAAATAACGATCCGACCCCGCCCTGGGCGGGGACCGCTACACCACCTTTTTGTTTCACAAAACCGCCGGGCGCATTCCCGGCGGTTCTTTTTTAAAAGCACGACTTGTTTGATTTGTAACAATGTGTTTGATTTTTAAAATATGGCGGAGTGGGTCTTGCCAACCTTACCGGCCTGCCGTACCTTTGGCCCTCTAAAAGAATCGTCATGAAACTAGCTGTAGTAGGTGCCACCGGTATGGTCGGGGAGGTGATGTTGCGCGTACTGGATGAGCGCCGGTTCCCCCTGGATGAGTTGCTGGTGGTAGCTTCGGAGCGTTCCGTAGGCAAAACGATTGCCTTCAGGGGCCGTGAACATCGCGTTATCGGCCTGGAAGCCGCAGTTGCGGCACGACCCGACATTGCCATTTTTTCGGCCGGCGGAGGTACTTCCCTCGAATGGGCTCCGAAATTTGCCGCCGTGGGCACCACCGTCATCGACAATTCGTCGGCCTGGCGCATGGACCCCGACAAGAAGCTGGTGGTCCCCGAGATCAATGCCGGGGTGCTGGGTCGAGAAGACAAAATCATCGCCAATCCGAACTGCTCCACCATTCAGCTGGTTATGGTGCTGGCTCCCCTGCATGCGCGCTATCGCATGAAGCGCGTGGTAGTCTCAACCTACCAGTCTGTCTCGGGAACAGGGGTCAAGGCCGTACAACAACTCGACAACGAGGCGGCCGGACGTGAAGGGGAACGGGCCTATCCGTACCCGATCCACCGCAACGTATTGCCGCACTGCGACGTCTTCCTCGAAAACGGGTATACCAAAGAAGAGATGAAACTCGCCCGCGAACCCCAGAAAATTCTGGACGACCGCACTTTCTCGGTTAGCGCCACGGCCGTGCGCGTGCCCACCTCGGGCGGGCACTCCGAGTCGGTCAACGTCGAATTCCACAGCGATTTCGACCTGAAGGAGGTGCGGCAGCTATTGAGCCAAACCCCAGGGGTGGTTTTGCAAGACGACCCGGCTACCAACACCTACCCCATGCCCATCCTGGCACATAACAAGGACGAAGTTTTCGTGGGGCGCATCAGGCGCGACGAAAGCCAGGCCAATACGCTCAACCTCTGGATCGTGGCCGACAACCTGCGCAAAGGGGCCGCTACCAACGCCATTCAGATTGCCGAATACCTGTTGGCAAAAGCCCTGATCTGAAGCCGCTTAAAATACTGTTAAAACGGCCGCAGCTTCTTCGCTCCGGCCGTTTTTTTATGGTATTTTTAGGGCGCTTCAATCATGACTGCATGAAACGCTTTTTTGCGGCTATGTGGCTGAGTCTCGGGCTCGCCGCCTGCCAGGAACAAACCCCAGCCCCAATGACCGTAACTTACCCTGAAACCGCCAAGGCGGAAACTGTAGACACCCTCTTTGGAACTACCGTGCCTGACCCCTACCGCTGGTTGGAAGACGACCGCAGCCCTGAGACGGGCGACTGGGTAAAGCGCCAGAATGCGGTCACTTTCGGGTACCTCGAACAAATTCCCTTCCGGAAGGCCCTTGCCAAGCGCCTGGAAGAGCTGTGGAATTACGAAAAACTGGGAACCCCCTTTAAGGAGGGCGATTACACCTACTTCTACAAGAACGACGGGTTGCAAGACCAGTATGTAGTATACCGCCGTAAAAGCGACGAAGATCCAGAAGAAGTATTCCTCGACCCCAACACCTTTTCCAAAGACGGCACCACTTCCCTGGCTGGACTGAGCTTTACCAAAGACGGATCCCTGGCGGCTTATTCCATTTCGGAAGGGGGAAGCGACTGGCGCAAGGTGATTGTAATGGACGCCAAAAGCCGGACCATCGTGGAAGACACCCTGGCCGACATCAAATTCAGCGGGGTCTCCTGGAAAGGGAACGAGGGCTTCTACTACTCGAGCTACGACAAACCGGAAGGGAGCGAGCTCTCTGCCAAAACAGACCTGCACAAGGTCTATTACCACAAACTGGGTCAGCCACAGGCCCACGATGAGCTGATCTTCGGGGGCGCTCCCGGCGAAAAACACCGGTACATCGGCGCTCAGGTAACCGAAGACGAGCGATACCTGCTGATTTCGGCCCGCAACACCACTTCGGGCAACAAGCTTTTCATCAAGGACCTGACAGTTGACAACAGCCCGCTGGTTACGATCCTGGACCATGAGGACTCAGACACCTATGTGATCGAGAATGTGGGGAGCAAACTCTACCTGGTAACCAACCTGGGTGCCCCCAACAAAAAGATAGTAACGGTAGATGCATCAGACCCGACCCCTGCCAACTGGGTCGATTTTATCCCCGAAACCGAGCACGTGCTCAGCCCAAATACCGGAGGCGGCTATTTCTTTGCCGAATATATGGTCGATGCCATTTCGAAGGTGCTCCAGTACGACTACGACGGGAAGGTGGTGCGGGAGGTTGCCCTACCCGGGGTGGGCAGCGTTGGCGGATTTGGCGGCAAAAAGGAGGAAAAGGAATTCTATTTCAATTTCACCAATTACAACACCCCCGGTTCTTCCTACAAATACAACGCCGACAGCGGGGAATATGCCCTGTACTGGAAACCGGCCATCGACTTTAACCCCGACGACTATGTTTCCACCCAGGTGTTCTACAATTCCAAGGATGGCACCCGGGTGCCTATGATCATCACCCATAAAAAAGGCCTGGAGCTGAATGGCAAAAACCCCGTCCTGCTCTACGGATATGGCGGGTTCAACATTAGCCTCACCCCCGGCTTCAGCACCTCAAATGCCGTGTGGCTCGAACAGGGTGGGGTCTATGCCGTGCCCAATATCAGGGGCGGGGGCGAATACGGAAAAAGCTGGCACGATGCCGGCACGAAATTGAACAAACAGAATGTGTTTGACGACTTTATCGCCGCCGCCGAATACCTTATCGAGGCGGGTTACACCTCGCCGGAGTACCTGGCCATACGGGGCGGTTCGAACGGGGGGCTTCTGGTGGGGGCTGTTATGACCCAGCGTCCCGACTTGATCAAGGTGGCCCTGCCCGCCGTGGGGGTGCTTGACATGCTGCGGTACCACACCTTCACCGCCGGGGCCGGGTGGGCTTACGACTACGGCACGGCCGAAGACAGCCCTGAAATGTTCAACTACCTGAAGGGATATTCGCCCCTGCACAATGTGCGGCCCGGGGTTTCCTATCCGGCCACCCTGGTTACCACGGCCGACCACGACGACCGGGTGGTGCCTGCCCACAGCTTCAAATTTGCCGCTGCCCTTCAGGAACATCAGGCCGGGGCAAACCCGGTCATTATCCGGATTGAGACCAATGCGGGCCACGGGGCGGGAACGCCCATCAGCAAAACCATTGAGCAGAACGCCGACCTCTTTGCCTTTACCTTTTACAACATGGGGTTTACCGACCTGCCCAATAAGGCCGTGCTCAAAGACTTTAAAGAATAGGCCGAATGAATGCCACTCAGTTGTTCCATTTCTTAACCGGATATTCATGCCATGCTTCGCGTAGAAGGCCTTAGTTTCGCCTACGATACCGAGTCGGTGCTCGAAGATATCAGTTTCGAACTCGGGGCCGGGGAGGTAATTGCCGTTATGGGCGAAAGCGGTTGCGGGAAAAGTACCCTGCTGCGTCTGTTGTACGGCGAACTTCCGTTTGTGCAGGGCAGTATTTGGTGGAAGGACTTCGAGATCAAAGGACCTGCCTTCCAACTCCTGCCGGGGGCGCCCTTTATGAAATACCTGGCGCAGGATTTTGACCTTATGCCTTTTATCAGCGTGGAGGAAAATATCAGGAAGTACCTGTCTGTCCATTACCCGGAAGAATCAGACCGCCGGGCCGAAGAGCTGCTCCAGACCATGGAATTGCAGGAGCACCGCCACAAGCAGGTCAGGTACTTGAGCGGGGGTCAGCAACAGCGGGTGGCCCTGGCCAAGGTGCTGGCCCAGAAGCCCGAATTGCTGCTCCTGGATGAACCCTTCAGCCACATCGACCATTTCCGGAGGAATTACCTGAGGCGAAACCTTTTTGAATACCTGAAACAGGAAGGGATCAGCTGTCTGTGCGCCACACACGACTATCACGATGTGCTGCCTTTTGCACAGCGGGTTATGGTGCTCAAAGACAGGGAGATTGTAGACCTGCGGCCCACGCGCGAAATCTATGAGCAACCGGCGCGTTTTTACACGGCCTCCCTGCTCGGGGAAGCCAACCTGATCCCCATCAACATCCTGAAATCGTACGCCTCTACCACCCGCAGGATCATCGTGTATGCCCACGAACTGGAATCTTCGGGCAAATCAGGTATGGAAGTGATCGTTAAGCAATCTTTCTACATGGGGAGCTACTACCGGGTTAAGGGGGCTCTTGAAGGCGAAAAGGATGTCTTTTTCAATGCCCCGTCAGCCCTGGAGCCCGGCAAGAAAGTGTACCTGAACGTAGCCCTGGAAACCATCAACAAACGGCTGCCGATTTAACCCGCCTGAACAGGCGGGTCATTCCCGTTTAACGGAAAGGGGGCACGAGCCTAATGGATGGCTGTAATCTGGAATTTCCCGGCAGGAAGGGTCAGGGTGGCGCCGAGGGTTTTTCCGAGCAGTTGCTGGCCCACAGGGCTCTCCACAGAAACGCAGTAATAGGTTTGGCCCTCCAGGTTGCAGGAACCGGCCGAAATGGACAGGTAATACCGCAGGGCGCCACATTCGACCAGGCTGCCCGCAATTACCCGGTCGCTTTGGGTCTTCGGGCTGGGCAACCGCTTCAATGCGCCCTCCAGCCGTTCGGCTTCGTCCAAAGCCTGGCTGAACCGCTCCAGTTCGAGTTGCATCATGGCACGGCCGGTTTCGTGTTGGTCGCCCGCTGTACTTTTGGTCTCGGAATTCAGGTCTTCCTGCAATTCGCGTATCTGCGATTTTAAGGACTGGACCCGTTTGGCCGCATAGGCGCGGCAATGTTCGAATAATGCCTCCTTTTCCCTGCTCATGATTATTTAAGTGCTAATTGGGCCAGTTCGGCCCCAACATGGCTGCCAATGGCAACTCCCATTCCGCCCAGCCGTACGCCGCAGCTCACATTGGCAGACAAATGCTGCAGCAGCGGTTTTTTCTGGGGCCCCACCCCCATAATCCCGCTCCAGCGGTAGTCAATGCTGACCTTTTTGCCGGGGAGGATCACCTTGCTGAGCAATTCCTCCAGGCGCCCCTGTATGCGGTCGGTTTGCCCAAAGTCTTCGGTAGTTTCCCCTGCCTTGTCGAGGTTCCGCCCCCCGCCCAGCAAGACGCGGTTGCCTACATTGCGGAAATAGTAATACCCCATTTCCATATGGAAACTGCCCCGGATCTGCAGCCCGTCTACCGGAGAAGTAACCAGCACCTGTGCCCGGGCCGGTTGTACCTCCAGACCGGTTTGCTTCCGGGCAAAGCCGTTGGTGGCCAATAGCAGCTTCCGTGCACGGCATTCGAACTGGTCAGTGCGGATCAACACCTCCGAACCCTGGTCTTCATAGTCCAGGAATTGTACCCCGTTTAGTATCTGTATCGGGTTTTCCCGTACGCGCGAAAGCAAGGCCTGCATGGCCCTGCCGGTGTCGATCTGCCCTTCCTCGGGGTTGCAGACCAGGCGCGGGAGGGTCTGGGCCAGGCCAAAGGTGTTTTTCCGCAATTCAAAAGGGGTCCGGCCGAAAACGGGTTCGAGCATGCGGTTTACGCGGTCTAGCTGAGCCAGGGCGGCCTCCTGTACGGCGGCTTCCTGTTGCTGAAAAATTTCAAACCCCCCGTATTGCCTGAAATCGAGGGCTTTGTCGCCCAGGCGCTCGCGAAGCAATGCAATGCCATTCACCCGTCGGGCAACCAGCTGACGCACTTCCTCTTCGGTGTGGGTTTGCAGGTCTTCCAGAATTTCGGTGAGGCTTCCAAAACATGCAAAGCCGGCATTCTTGGTGCTGGCCCCCTGCGGAAACGTGCCGCGTTCGATCAATAATATGCGCGCCCCGGGTTGCTGTCGCTGCAACTCCAGTGCACAAGACAAGCCGGTAATCCCGCTTCCAATAATACAGAAATCGAGGTCAGACAGCCATGATCGGATTTCCCAATAGCTCAGGTTCATAACGGCGATAAGGGGCTAAGACCCCCCTGTGAGATGCTCTAGCTGTTCTCGGGCTCGGGCTTCATCACAAAGCTCTCCATGAACTTGGTGGTGTAATTCCCAGCCAGGTAATCAGGATGGTCCATGAGCTGACGGTGGAAGGGGATGGTGGTTTTCACCCCTTCGATCACGAACTCGTCCAGGGCCCGTTTCATCTTGTTGATCGCCTCTTCCCGGGTTTGGGCCGTGGTAATGAGCTTGGCGATCATGGAGTCGTAGTTCGGCGGAATGGTGTACCCGCTGTATACGTGGGTGTCGAGGCGTACCCCGTGGCCTCCCGGGGTATGTAGGGTGGTAATCTTGCCGGGGGAAGGCCTGAAGTCGTTGTACGGGTCTTCGGCATTGATCCGGCACTCGATGGAGTGCAGGTTCGGGGTGTAGTTCTTGCCCGAGATCGGAACGCCTCCGGCCACCAGGATCTGCTCCCGGATCAGGTCGTAATCGATTACCTGCTCGGTAATCGGGTGTTCTACCTGGATACGGGTATTCATTTCCATAAAGTAGAAATTCCGGTGCTTGTCAACCAGGAATTCAACGGTGCCCGCCCCTTCGTATTTGATATATTCGGCTGCCCTGATGGCGGCCTTGCCCATAGCCTCGCGCAGGCTGTCGGTCATAAAGGGCGAGGGGGTCTCTTCGGTAAGCTTTTGGTGGCGGCGCTGGATGGAGCAATCGCGCTCAGAGAGGTGGCACGCCTTGCCGTACTGGTCTCCGATTACCTGGATTTCAATATGGCGGGGCTCCTCGATGAGTTTTTCCATATACATGCCCCCGTTGCCGAAAGCCGCTTCGGCTTCTTTAACGGCCGATTCGAAGTTTTTTGCCAGGTCTTCTTCCTTCCAGATGGCCCGCATGCCCTTGCCGCCGCCTCCGGCAGTGGCTTTGATCATTACGGGGTACCCCATCTTCTTGGCGGTCTTCCTGGCGTGCTCCAGGTCTTTAAGAAGTCCGTCAGACCCCGGAACACAGGGAACCCCCGCTTCCTTCATGGTTGCCTTGGCAGAAGCCTTATCGCCCATTTTGTCGATCTGGTCGCCTGTGGCGCCGATAAATTTGATGTGGTGCTCAGCGCAAATCCGGGAGAACTTGGAGTTTTCAGAGAGAAAACCGTACCCCGGGTGGATCGCATCGGCATTGGTGATCTCGGCTGCCGCAATTATATTTGGGATCTTCAGATACGACTGGCTACTGGGGGCCGGGCCGATACAAACGGCTTCGTCGGCGAAGCGCACGTGCAGGCTCTCTTCGTCGGCCTTGGAATATACGGCCACCGTTTTGATGCCCATTTCCTTGCAGGTACGTATGATGCGCAGGGCTATTTCCCCGCGGTTGGCGATCAGAATTTTTTTAAACATAGTGCGTCTATTGGCAGTTAGTAAGAGGCACGCCGCTCGGGCGACTGGCCGGCGAGCGGCCTAAGACGGATCGATCAGGAACAGGGGCTGGTCGAATTCCACCGGGGAGGAATCTTCTACCAGTACCTTCACAATCTTTCCGGAAACCTCCGACTCGATGTCGTTGAAAAGCTTCATGGCCTCGATCACACAAAGCACGTCTCCTTTGGCAATGTTCTGGCCTACATCTGCGAAGGGCGGCTTATCGGGGGCCGGCTTGCGGTAGAAGGTGCCAATTATGGGCGACTTAATGGTGATGTATTTGGAATCGTCGGCCTCCTTTTTGCTCTCTGCGGGGGCTGATTCCTGTGCGGCCGGAGCGGCGGGCATAGAAGCGGCCGGCATGGCTGCAGGCATGGGAATCTGCTGCACATAGGTAGTGTCGTACTCCCTGCCCAGGGGGCCTGTCCGGATGGTAATCTTCAAATCCTCCGTTTCCAGCTTCACCTCGCTGGCCCCTGATTTAGCTACAAACTTGATCAGGTTTTGAATTTCTTTCAGATCCATGGATATCGGTTTAGTTAGTTGTATGTCAGTTAGTGTCGTAGGCCCAGGTAAGGTAAATGGCCCCCCAGGTAAAACCTCCGCCAAAGGCGGCGAATATCAGGTTGTCTCCCTTTTTCAGCTGCTTTTCATAATCGTGGAGCAGCAGCGGCAGGGTTGCCGAGGTAGTATTCCCGTACTTTTCGATGTTCATCATCACCTTCGAAGCCTCAAGCCCCATCCGGTTGGCCGTGGCATCGATAATGCGCCGGTTGGCCTGGTGGGGCACCAGCCAGTCTACATCTTCGTGCGACAAGCCGTTCCGCTCCATGACCAGGGCAGAAACATCGGCCATGTTAGACACGGCGAACTTGAAGACCGACTTGCCATCCTGGCGTACGTAATGCAATTTGTTTTCAACCGTTTCCACAGAAGCGGGCAAGAGCGAACCCCCGGCTTCGATCTTGAGGAATTCGCGACCTTTCCCGTCAGAACGGAGGTATTCGTCCTGCAGGCCGTACCCTTCCGCATTGGGCTCAAAAAGCACGGCACCGGCACCGTCGCCAAAGATGATGCAGGTAGTGCGGTCGGTATAATCGATAATGGACGACATCTTGTCGGCCCCGATCAGCAAAACCTTTTTATACTTACCCGAAGCGACAAAACTCGCCGCGGTAGACATGCCGTACAGGAAATTGGAACAAGCTGCCTGTAAATCGAAGGCAAAGGCATTCACGGCCCCGATTTCGGAGGCCACATAAACGGCGGTTGCGGCCACGGGCATATCGGGCGTGGCCGTCCCGACCAGCACCAGATCAATCTCGGCCGGGTCGAGCTTCCGCTTGCGCAACAGGTCTTCGGCGGCTTTGATGGCCATGTACGAAGTGCCTTTGTCGGCATCCTTCAGTATGCGTCTTTCTTTGATGCCGGTACGGGTGGTGATCCATTCGTCGTTGGTATCGACCATGGTCTCCAGAATCGCGTTGGTGAGTCTGTATTCAGGAACATAAGCCCCTACAGCCGTTATCGCTGCCGTAATGCTGCTCATTCAATCATCTTTTGGTGAAGAACCCGCTAAAAGCGCCTCAAAATTCGTGAAAATTAAGGATAATTTGCCATTTTTTGTTCAAAATCTCCCTGTTTTGAAAATATGGCGTATAAAAAAACTCCCACTCTGTACGAGTGGGAGTCAGTCTTTGAGCTGGCCTTTTTAGGCTGCAGTCTCCTCAGTCTTGTCTACCAATACCTGGCCGCGGTAATACAGCTTGCCCTCGTGCCAGTGCGCCCGGTGGTACAGGTGTACCTCTCCGGTAGTCGGGTCTTTGGCGAGGGTGGGGGCAGTAGCCTTGTAGTGTGTGCGCCGCTTATCCCTTCTGGTCTTGGAGGTCTTTCTTTTAGGATGTGCCATGCTCTGTTACTTTTTGTCCGTTAATAAATTTCGTAAGGCATCCCATCTGGGATCCGTGTTTTCTGTTTTGTTTCCCTGCTCTTTCGGTTGCAATTCCTGAAGTTTCCTGAGCATTTCCGAGTCGAGGCTGCCGTCGAGTACTCCGGGGTGTATCCGCTTGGATGGCACCGACAGCACAATCATCTCATAGATGTATTGGGCAATGTTAAATTGGTTTTCGCCGTGGGGCAAAACCAGGATTTCGTCGTCTTCGTCGCTGAAGGTGTCCCCAAACTTGATAACGAGTTCCAGGGCACCTTTCACCGGCTGGTCGTACGGCTCGTTGGTGATGTCGCAGGCCACATTAACCGAGCCTTTTGCGCGCATTTCGAGCTCCATTACCGTGCTCATTTTTTCAAGAATTACGTTGACCTCAACGCTTGCTGCGTTGAATTCGTCGTAATCAAAAGAGTCAAAGAACGCCTTATCAATTTGAAACTCAAAATGATGTTTCCCCAGTTTCAAACCCGAGAAAGGAATATCGAATTCCTTAAGCTTCATCGTTGTATCCGTTCAATTAGGGCCTGCAAAGATACCTATTTTTTGAGAATTGCCAATAAATCAGGCAACTATTTCTCCTTCCCTCCCCCTTTGCCGTTGCGCTTCAAACGATGCTTCTGAAGGGGGTTGCTGCTGAGCTCTTCAAATTCGCTCCTGTTGCGGAAAATCTGGAGGGCCATGTACACCGCCTCGCGAAACGAGGAAGGGTCGGCCTCCCCTTTTCCGGCAATATCGAAAGCCGTGCCGTGGTCAGGCGAGGTGCGCACCCGCGAAAGGCCCGCCGTAAAGTTGACCCCTTTCCCAAAGGCAAGGGTCTTAAAGGGGATGAGCCCCTGGTCGTGATACGAGGCCAGCACCGCGTCGAAACGGCCCAGCTGGGGCGATGCGAAAAAAGTGTCGGCGGCAAAAGGCCCGTAAACCAGGTGGCTGTTTTCGGCCAGTTTCTGCAAGGCAGGCTTCAGCACATCTTCGTCTTCCCGGCCAATCACGCCCTCATCGCCGCTGTGCGGGTTTATGCCCAGCACGGCAATTTTGGGCCTGGGCACCCCGAAATCGCGTATCAGGGAATCTTCCATGGCCAGCACCTTAGACGAAACTCGTTTTTGGGTAATTAGCGCAGGGGCATCCTTTACGGGCACATGGTCGGTGAGCAGGCCCACTTTCAGGCCCTCGGTTACCATGAACATCAGGCTTTCGCCCTGGAGTTCCTGGGCCAGGTAATCGGTGTGTCCGGGAAACCGGAACTGGTCGCTCTGAATCGTTTTCTTGTTGATCGGGGCTGTAACCAGCACATCGACCGTTCCGGCTTTCAGGGCCGCAACGGCTGCTTTCAGCGACTGGATCGCAAAGCTGCCCCCGGCCTCTGTGGGCTTGCCGAATTCTATCGGCGGGGCATCTTTCCAGACGTTTACCACATTTACCTTCCCGTCAATGGCCTGGGAAGCCTCGGCTATACCCTGGAAATTGAGCTCGAGCCCAAAATGGTTCTTCTGGAACGACAAGGTCTTTGCGGAGGCGAAGATAACCGGGGTGCACAATTCGAGCATCCGGCTGTCTTCGAAGGTTTTCAAAATTACCTCGCATCCGATCCCGTTCAGGTCTCCGATCGAAATGCCCACTTTGATTAATTGGCCCTCTTCCTGCATGAATAGCGTACCTTTGCCTTGTTGAAAACGAGACAAACTTACTCAATTTAGCTGGATCATGTTTACAGGCATTATCGAAAACCGGGGCGTTGTCGCCTCACTACAGAAAGACCAGTCGAATCTTCATATCACCGTGCGTTCCGCCCTGGCCCAGGAGCTAAAAGTAGACCAAAGCCTGGCCCACAACGGCGTCTGCCTTACAGTGGTGGCTATCTCTGGCAACACCTATACGGTTACGGCCATAGACGAAACGCTGAAGCGCAGCAACCTGGGCCACCTCAAAGTGGGCGACCATGTGAACCTCGAACGGGCCCTGGCCCTGGGAAGCCGCCTCGACGGCCATATGGTGCAGGGGCATGTAGATGGCCTCGGGCACTGTACCCAAATCGATTCACAGAACGGGAGCTGGGTCTTCCATTTCGCGTATGAGCCCGCCCCGGGGCGGGTCACTATCGAAAAAGGATCCATTACCGTAGACGGGGTAAGTCTGACTGTAGTAGATTCTGGGCATGGCACTTTTAGCGTGGCCATAATCCCGTATACCTATGAACACACCCGCTTCGGGGATTATCGGGTGGGGACGCCTGTAAACCTGGAGTTCGACCTAATTGGGAAATATGTGGCCCGGCTCCTGGAGCCGCACCTCCCTACACCTTGATAAAGATATTCCGCCGGTACATATACCACCCCACCAACAGGTAAAAGCCCATTACCGACAACCCATACAGCAGGGACGAAAGCGCCAGAGGCAGTCCGTCATGAACGTAAATGGTGCCAAACAACCACCCGTGGATAGTCTGGTCTTCGGTTAGGTGAATCAGGTAGAAAAGCTTGGAGATAAAGCTCGACAAGAAGTAAACCGTTATGGCATTGGCCCCGGCATACCTAAAGATGCTGCCGAATTTCAGGCCTTTTACGTCTGTGAGGAAATAGATCAGCGCCAGCACCAGGTTGGCCCACCCGGCCGTTACCAGCACAAAGCTGCTGGTCCACAGCGCCTTGTTTATCGGAAATACAAAACCCCAAACCGTGCCTACCACCAACAGGGCCAGGCCCAAGAGCACCATTCCCTTCAGTTTGTCGGCCTTTTCGGAGAGCAGCAAGCGCCCCGTAAAAATGCCCAGCAGGGAGGTAACGATGGCCGGCAGGGTGCTCAGCAGGCCCTCGGGGTCGTAATCGGGCTTGTAGTTGTGGGTGCCGAAAAGGTGCACGTCAATAAAGTTTGCCCAGTTGTTGGGTACCCTTTCGAGGGAAGGGGGCTCGCCCCCCAGGGGGATAAAGGCCATCCACACCCAATACCCCAGCAACACCGCAATGGCCGTGCCAATAAGGGCCCTGGGCTTCACGTGTAGGTAGAGCAGGGAGGCGAAAAAGAACACTACCCCGATACGCTGCAACACCCCGGGGAACCGGATATTTTCAAAGGGCTTGAAAAAAGGGAAATCGAGTATAAACGCCCCCAAAAACAGGCCCAGGCCAATGAGCTTGAGGCTGCGGATCAGAATTTTGCGGTAAGTGGCCCCATCAGGCCTGCGGTCGCGGTAGGCAAACACGATAGACGTGCCCACGATAAACAGGAAGAAGGGGAAAACCAGGTCGGTGGGGGTATACCCGTGCCACTCGGCATGGCGAAAGGGAGGGTACACGGCCTCCCAGGTGCCTGGGGTATTTACGAGTATCATCAGGGCTATGGTAAGCCCCCTGAAAATGTCTACCGAAACGATGCGCTGCTTCATAATATGTTGCCTTTAATGCGGTCCCAGGTTTTTTTAAGCAGGAAGCCCGACACCACGGCAACGGCCGATAGTCCAAGGGCAAGGCCTGTATTTCCGTAAATCCAGTTGCCCGTGGCGAACATACAGCTGTATACCAGCACGCAGCCCAGCAACATAGCCAGCAAGCCCGAGGGCACCGTCCATTTCGGGCTGCCCGATTCAAGGGATTGCCCTTCTTGCTCGGCCTGCCGCAATACGCTGGCCCAACCCGGCCCGCCCGGTTTGGTCTTCCGGTAAAAGCGGTATAATACCTCCGGTTTTTCCGGCGGGGTCAACAGGGTAACGGCCACCCAGATAACCGTGGTCGCCAGCACGATCACGATAAAGCGCGACCATCCCGGCAGCCAGCCCTCCACAGCTGCCCCGGCCGCGTCGGTGTAGCCGAAAAGGGTGTCTCCGAAGTCTGAAAAAGTCAGGTAAAAGCTCATGAAGGCCGCTACAAACATGACCGATATTTCGCTCCAGGCGTTGATGCGCCACCAGAACCACCGTAAAATATAGACGAGCCCGGTGCCTGCCCCGAACATCAGCAAAATGTCAAACAGCTGTATGGCGTTGTTCAAAAACAGGGCCAGGATGGCACTGGCTACCATCAGCACAACGGTAGAGAGGCGGCCGATGTTTACAAGTTCCCTTTCGGAAGCGTCTTTGCGCACCATCTGCCTGTAAAAGTCGTTGACCAGGTACGACGACCCCCAGTTGAGCTGGGTGGATATCGTACTCATATAAGCCGCGCCCAGGGAAGCGAGCACCAGCCCCATCAGGCCGCTCGGCAACTTGGTGAGCATAGCCGAATAGGCCAGGTCGTTCCCGAGTTTGCTCTCTTCGATGTGCGGGAAGGCTTCGTGAATACTGGCCACATCGGGAAACACCACCAGGGAGGCCAGGGCCACGATAATCCAGGGCCAGGGCCTCAGGGCGTAGTGCATGATGTTGAAAAAGAAGGTCGAGGCCACGGCGTGGTTCTCGTTCTTGGCGGCCAGCATCCGCTGGGCGATGTAGCCCCCGCCGCCCGGTTCAGCCCCGGGGTACCAGGAGCTCCACCACTGCACGGCCAGCGGAATAATCAGGAGGGTTATCAACGACCCGGTATCGGAAAAGTCGGGCAAAATGGAGAGCTTGCCCACCACGTTTTCGTGCTGCACCAGGTTTGAAATGCCCCCCACCTCTGGCAGGTTCACCAGGTAAACGGCAGCCCAGATGGCCCCGATCATGGCCGCAAAAAAGAGTATGAAGTCGGTGTAGACAACGCCCTTGAACCCGCCGATGGCGCTAAAGGTTACGGTAATAACGCCTCCGATAAGCAAGGTTTGAACAGAGGTGAGCCCGAGCATGATGCCCCCGATCTTGATGGCCGCCAAATGCACGGCCGAAAGGGTAATTATGTTGAAGAAAAGCCCCAGGTATACCGAGCGGAACCCGCGCAGGAAACGGGCGGGCTTTCCGCCATAGCGGAGGTCGTAGAATTCCATGTCGGTGAGTACTTCCGATTTGCGCCAGAGCTTGGCGTAGACAAAGACGGTCAGCAACCCGGTGAACAGAAAGGCCCACCAGACCCAGTTGCCCGATACCCCGTTATTGCGGACAATGTCGGTTACCAGGTTGGGGGTGTCGGTTGAAAAGGTAGTGGCAACCATAGAGAATCCCAGCAGCCACCAGGGCATGCTGCGGCCCGACAGGAAGTACTCGGTTGTATTCTTTCCAGAGCTTTTGGAAACGTAGATCCCAACGATGAGGACCATGCTGAAAAACCCGATGATCAGGGTGTAGTCGAGGGTGGAGAGATGCATAGTTTGGTTTCGGTTAGGCATTAAAGATATCATTTTTTGGGATACCTTTATTGCTTACCATCCAACCCCCCAATGCCTGAAATGACCTTTGCCGATCTCACCGCAACCAGCTGGCTGCTGGCCCTGGCAGCCAGTTTCCTGCAGGGCTTCAGCAAAGCGGGGGTAAAGGGAACGGAGATTTTGTCAGTGACCCTGATGGCCCTGGCCCTGGGGGCGCGCCAATCGACCGGCCTGCTGGTGCCCCTGCTGGTCTGCGGGGATATCTTCGCCGTAATTTACTACCACCGCCATACCCGTTGGAGCTATATCCTGAAATTTTTGCCCTGGATACTCGTGGGCATTCTGATGGGGGTCTGGGTGGGGAAAGACCTTCCCGAAAGCACCTTTAAATGGGCCATGGCGGCTATTATTCTGGGCAGCGTGGGCATAATGCTCTGGTGGGACCGGCGCAAGTCGGATCGCGTTCCTTCCCATCGGGCGTTTGCCGGTTCAGTGGGGATGCTGGCCGGGGTCACCACCATGGTCGGGAACCTGGCCGGCGCATTTGCCAACATCTACTTTCTGGCCATGCGGCTGCCGAAGAACGAATTCATCGGCACGGCGGCCTGGCTTTTCCTCATCATCAATGTTTTTAAACTGCCCT
>JBNKGM010000053.1:0-22140 GCA_050289825.1 Robiginitalea sp. | reverse complement strand
AGGCGTACCGATACCGATCTGTCGGGCTTGCGGTCGCAGGAGATGGTACAGACAGCAAGCGCGAGCACCCAGGTCGTGATATGCCCGGGCCGCCGGAAAAATTGGTGCGTATTTTTAGGCACGGGGTTGTTAATAATTTGAAATTCTAGCTGAAAGTAACTAATTTTCTTTCAACCCTTTCGGCGGGGCCCGGGGTCCGGGCCTGATTCGTGTCGGGTTTACCAATTTAGCACCATACTCCTTGAAGAACCTGCGACAGTCGGTTACCGCCGCCCTATTTTGCTGCCTGCTCTTGAATTACGCCTGCCGGGAAGCCGAACCGCACCCGGTGGAACAGGTAATCGGGACGTTTTCCGATTCCATGCCCCGGGTGGCCCTGCCCGAAGATGCCGACCCGGCCGATGAAAACTGGGCGGGGGCCGACCTCGATCCCAAACCTCCTGTAAAACCGCTTTACGCCGAAGAAGAAGCCAAGCTATTCCTGTTGCCCGAAGGTTACCAAATCGAGCCGGTGCTGACAGAACCGCAAATCGAACAACCGGGCGCCATCGCTTTCGACGGCAACGGGCGCATGTTCGTGCTGGAGTTGCGAACCTACATGCTCACCGCCGATTCTGAAGGCGAACTCGATGCCGGCAGCCGCATTTCGCGCTGGGAAGACACCGACAACGACGGGGTGTACGACCGGGGCACGGTGTTTGTAGACAGCCTGGTATTTCCCCGTTTTGTGCTGCCCTATGGGAAGGATTGCGTGCTCGCCATGGAGAGCAACCAAGACAATGTATACAAATACACCGATACAGACGGAGACGGACGGGCCGACCGGAAGGAACTCTTCACCAACCGCTTTGGCCGATCGGGCAACGTGGAGCATCAGCAGGCTTTCCTGTACTGGGGCATGGACAACTGGCTTTACAGCACGGTGAATGCCTTTCGGGTGCGTGAAACCCCGACGGGTATCTTACGCGAACCGACTGGCTTTAACCGCGCCCAGTGGGGCATCACCCACGACGACGACGGCAAACTCTGGTTTTTGGGCGGGGCTTCGGGCCTGCCCTCCTATTTCCAGTTCCCCATCCATTACGGAAATTTCGAGGTGGAAGGCCAGTTTGCAGAGGGGTTTGAAGTGCCGTGGGGCGCACCCGTTGGGGTGGCCGACATGCAGGGCGGCATGGACCAAGTGCGGCAGCCCGACGGCTCCCTGAACCGGGTAACCGGGGCCGCCGGCAACGACATATACCGGGGCGACCGCCTGCCCCGTGAGCTGTACGGGCAGCTGTTCTACGGGGAACCCGTGGCCCGCATCGTGCGCCAGGTAAACCCGGTGGTTTCGGAAGGCCTCACCACCCTGCATAACCCCTACCAGGAAAGCAGGTCGGAATTCCTGCGGTCTACAGACCCGCTCTTCCGGCCGGTAGACCTGACCACGGCCCCCGACGGCACCCTCTATGTAACCGATATGTACCACGGCATTATCCAGGAAGGGCAATGGGTGCAGAAAGGGAGTTACCTGCGAACCAAAATCGAACAGTACCAGCTCGACAAGGTAGTGGGCCTGGGGCGCATCTGGCGCATCACCCACCAGGGGAGCAAGCGCGACCCCACCCGCCCGCGCATGCTCGACCAGAAACCGGCCGAACTCGTGCAATACCTGGCCCACCCCAACGGGTGGTGGCGCGACATGGCCCAGCAACTCATCGTGCTCTCGGGCGACCGCTCCCTGGCACCGGCCCTTGAAAAAATGGCGCTGTCGCACAAAAACCTGCTGGCCCGTTTCCACGCCCTCTGGTGCCTGGAAGGCCTGGGCAGCCTGCGGGAAGGCATCGTTGGCCAACTGGCTGCCGATCGGGCGCCCCGCATGCGGATACAGGCCCTGCGGGCCGGGGAGAGCCTCTTCAAGAAGGGGGCAACCTCCCTGAAACCCGTTTATTTGAATGCCCTGGCAGACCCAGTGGCAGACGTGGCCCTGCAGGGCCTGCTCAGTGCCCGGCACCTGGGCTTTGCCGAACTGGAAACCCTCGCCTCCAAAACCCTGGAAAAACCGGCTTCACGAGGCATAGGGCTGGTAGCGACACAAATCCTGGCCGCCCTGTCGGGGCAAGAATCAGGCGCCGGTTCGGGTGCAGAGGCGGTCTGGCGGGCCTCCCTGGAACGGGGGGCAATTACCTTTAACGAATTGTGCGTGCAGTGCCACGGTGCAGACGGAACAGGCACCCCGGCCGGAGCCGGCCAGACCCTGGCTCCCGGCCTGGCGGGCTCCATCCGGGTTCAGGCGCATCCGGAGTACACCATAAAAGCGGTCATGCACGGCCTGGAAGGGCCCCTCGAGGGGAAACGGTACGCCGGCGGGGTCATGGTGGGCAACAAAGACCAATCCGACCAGTGGATTGCCGACATCGTTACCTACATCCGCAGGAACCTCAGCAACGAAGCCTCGGGGGTGACCGGGGAACAGGTGGCCCGTGTCAGGGCTGCAACGACTTCGCAAACCCGGCCTTATACCTATGAAGAGTTACTGGCATCGGTGCCCCAGCAGCTGAAACCCACCCCGGGCTGGAAGTTGCGGGCCAGCCACTCGGCCCCGGTGGTGATCGGCGGCTCGGCCGATCCGCATGCGGCATTTAACCACGAGGGGTGGACCACCGGGGTCGGACAGCAGACGGGCATGTGGTACCAAATCGACTTTCCCCAAGAAGTGCGCCTCACCGAAATCGGTTTCAATGCCCCCAACAACGGCACCGTATGGGACGCCGCCAAGAAACCGGCGGCCTACCCCCGCGGGCTAAGCCTGCTAGCTTCAGACGACGGGGTTGCCTGGCGCGAGATTACGCGGGTAAACCCAGACAGCATACGGGTGGAATTATCCTTTCCGCCAACGCGCCTGAGAGCCCTGAAAATGGTGCTTACAGACATCCCGCAGGAGGCCGGCGAACCGATCCCCTGGTCGATGCGGCAAATGGAACTTTACGGCTGGCTCTCCGGAAACGGCAAGCCATCCGGCAACCCTTAAAAGAAGACAAGATGAAAGACAAATCGCATTCCGTAACCCGCCGCCACTTCCTGGGAACAGGCGCATTGGCTGCCGCCGGGGTTGGGCTCGGCACCTCCCGGCTGTTTGCCGGACCTGCCATCCTGAAAAATCTGGGAAGCTTCGATTCCCGCATCAAGGGAGTGCAAATCGGCGTAATCACCTATTCCTTCCGCAGCCTGGAAGACCAAAGCGCAGAAGCCACCCTGAAATACGTGACCGATTGCGGCATCAGCGCCATCGAGCTGATGGGCGACCCGGCCGAAGCTTTCGCCGGCAAACCCGCTAACCCGGTCGACTTCCGAAAAATGTTCCCTTTGATGCGTGCCCAGCGGGAGGGGCAGGAGCTCACTGCCAACCAGCAGAAAGAACTGGCCGAGATGCGGGCCCAAAGCGAGGCGTACAACCAGGAAGTGGCAACCTGGCGCAGCCAGACCGGCATGGAACCCTTCGAAAAACTCCGGCAACACTACGCCGCGGCCGGGGTCAGCATTTACGCTTTCAAACCCCGGGCTTTTGAGAAAACAAACACCGACGCCGAGATTGATTGGGGCCTTCGGGCAGCCAAGGCGCTGGGCGCCTCGCACGTTACCCTGGAACACCCCTCCGACGACGCCCACACCCTGAAACTTGCAAAAATGGCTGCCAAGCACGGGGTCTTCGTGGCCTATCACGGGCATGAGCAGCAGACCCCCACTTTTTGGGATACGGCATTGAAACAGTCTACCTTCAATTCCCTGAACCTTGACCTGGGGCATTTCGTGGCAGCCGGGAATGCAGAGCCCCTGCAAATAATCCGGGACAAGTTTTACCGGATCAAAAGCATGCACATGAAAGACCGGCAAACCCCCGAACACGGAAAAGGCAACGTAGTATGGGGGTCGGGAGACACGCCCCTGGCAGAGGCCCTCAGGCTCATGCGCGACAACAAATACGAATTCCCGGCGACCATCGAACTGGAGTACGACGTACCTGACGGTTCCAATGCGGTGGCCGAGGTGCAGAAATGCCTGGAATACTGCCGGAAAGCCCTGTCGTAAAACGGCTTAATGCGCCTGCTGCAAAAAAGCGAGCAGGTCGGCCATATCCTGGGGCGAAAGCACCTGTTCGAACCCTTCTGGCATCAGGGACAGACCCGAACTGGTAAACCGGGAGAGGCGGTCTTTCCGGAAGACCCGTTCCTGGCCTCCCATGAGTAAAAGGGCTACTTCCTGGTCGGTTTCCCGCACAACCACCCCTGTATAGAGTGAACCGGAGTCATCCGTTACGGTATGGGCCAGGTACCGCGCATCGGACGCGGCATTCGGATCGAGGATGTCGTGGAGCAGGGTTTCTTTGCTTTTGCGGCCGATTTCTGTCAGTACCGGCCCCACGGTGGCGCCTGTATCGCCCATCTTATGGCACGTCGCGCATTGGTTTGCAAAAAGGTTGATGCCTCGGTCAGAATCGCCAGGCAGGGTCAGGGAAGACTGGTATTGGTCTAAAACCTCCCCGCGTTTCACAACACCCGCATCGGAGAACAACTTTTCTGCCCGCTCCCGAATAGACGGGTTGTCTGAGAAAAGCAGGGTTCTGCGGCGCTCCAAATCCAGGTTGAATTCGCCCAGGCTGACCTGGCCTGATTCCATGGCCTGCAGCAGCGGTAGGTGATAGCGCTTCTGATAGAGCAGGATATCGGTCGCAAGCCTTCTGGCCTCGGGCCCCAGGCGGTCCCAGGCTGTGAAGAGCATTGAGGGCACCAGGTCGCTTCCGGAATCCCTCAATTGTTGCAGCGCCTCCCGTTGCAATCCCAGGGGTACCCGGCTGTCAAGCAGGGCTTCCAAGGTGGTGGCCCGGCTTGAAAACGAAGACAGGCCCGCCATTTGCAGCCACTCCAGTCGCTCTTCGGGGCTCCGGGTCGAGTCGCGTACAAAGTCTTGGGAGTTGGCTAACAACCGGGCAAAAGTTGGGGACGTGGCAAGCCCGATTGCTTTCCGGAATCGGGCAATGGCCAATATCCCGGTTCGGTCTGAGGCGGCCTCCAATCCAGCCAGGGCTTGTTCCAAAGAACGTCGTGAACCCCCGGGCAGGGACCTGCCCAGTGCCGACCAGCCAACCCCTGCCGCTTGCAGGATGGAAGAGGCCGCAGGCCGCAGGCCGGGTGTGTCGAGCGATGCAACCAAGGTAGTTAATTCCTCTATGGACGCACTGCGTCCGGCTGCCTCGGCCAGATCGGGCAACACCGCGTTCCAGGATTTCGAGCGTCCCCACCTGTTGAGATGGGCACTCAAAAAGGAGGAAGCCTGCGGTATAAGGGCTGCTGTTACTGCCCGTTGCAGCCAAAGGTCTGCTTCGCTTGTATCGAGAATGTTTGCAAGGGTTTGACCGATGATTTTTTCCGAGTCGCTATCTGACTCAGCCGCCAGCCTGCCTGTAGCCAGAACGGCCCGGAGCCGGACCCTCGGGTACTGATCTCCGCACAGGGCCAGCACCCTTTCACGGTATTGGGGGTGGCTCCCAAGACGTCCTTCCACAATTTTGAGGGCGTTTTCCCGATTCCCGGGGGAGGCATCACCCAGGGCAGCCAGCAGCACAGGATCTCCCAAATTGTCGGTGCCTTCCAGGGTCCAAAGCGCATGCAATCGTTGCAGCGGGTTGTTGCTTTTTTGAACGGCCTGCTCCAGGGCGGCTACGGGCAGGTTGGGGGTCTCCAGCACTAATAACCGCTGGGCCGTGGTCCGAACCCACTGATTGGGGTGCCCCAGTGCCCCGACCAGCCCTTCCGGCGTATCAAAACGCCAGGGAATGGACTCTTCGGCAGTTGCCCGGGGGCGAATCCGGTAAATACGGCCCTGTTTTTTTCCGGCATCCAGATCCATGTCCTTTTCCAGTTCGTCAGGAATCCACTCCGGGTGTTCAATTACCTCGCGATGCATGTCGATTACATACAGTGACCCATCGGGCCCTACCGTAAAATTCACGGGGCGGAAGGCCCGGTCTGTGCTGGCCAGGAACTCGGTTTTTTCGCCATAACGGGAAGTGGAAAAAGCGCTGGAAGCATCGTGGAGATGGTCGAAATGAACCAGGTTCAGCACCACGTCGGCCACGAAAAGACCCTCTTGGAATGCTTCAGGAAAAAGCCCCCCTCCGTAATAGGTTATACCGCATGAACCCGAAAAATACCCCGATTGCTCCGGATGGTTAACCCGCGTTTCCTGTTCCCCTATCGGATAAACCCTGGAAAGGCCATTCTCTTCGTGGTCGGAAATATTGACCAGGGCATGTGCGGGTTTACCGGGTACGTTTTCAAGAAATCGGTCTTCGAAGACCAGGTGCAAATTGTGCTCCAGGTTGTGGGTTTCGAATAGGTGCCCCCAGGAATCCATGGTTAGCTTATATCCGCCCGAAGATTCGCCTACCCTTTCTATCTGGCCCAGGTCAGAGCGCAGGCGCAGGTCGCCCCCCCGCAGCGGGATAACCGATTCAGGCTGGCCAGCGAGGTATGGTGAGCCCGAATTTCCTCCGTTCGCTATATATATCCAGTTGTCGAGGCCAAAGGTAAGGCCGTTGAAATTGTGCTGCAGGTTGTCGCTGCTAAAGCCCTCTAGCACAACCTCCCTCGTCTCGGCCAGTCCGTCCCCATCGCGGTCGGCTATCCAGATAAGCTCCGGAGGGCTTGCAACCAGAAAACCGTTGCGGAAAGGCAGAAAGGAGGAAGCCACACCAAGGTGGTCGCTGAATACGTTTCGCCTGTCGTAAAACCCATCCCCATCGGTGTCTTCCAGTTGCACCAAACGGCTTTCCAAATCACTGAACGGATAACCGGGCATCTCCAGGACGAAGGCCAGCCCCCTGTGGTCGAAGTGCATTTCCACCGGGTCGAACACCAGGGGTTCTGCCGCCACCCTTTCCATGTAAAAATCGGGGTGAAGTTCAAATTCGGGGAGAGAAGCCGCCTCGGGTTGCTCGCAACCGCTTAGCGCCCATGCCCCTGCCAGCATCAAAAGTACCTTTGCAGTTTGCATAGTTCTATTTTTGGGTCCCTTGCGGGCATCGCCCCCAAAAGATACAAATTCAGTGGAATTCCCAAAGGGAGACAAGGCCTCAGTCTGGTTGTGGGTACATCGACATGGCAGGGACCGGGGCTATTGGCCCAGGTAGAGGTCGATAAGCCCTTCGGGGGTTTTAATATGGATCACCCGGTTTTCGCGATCTACGCGGGTTATGAATTCATCCGAAATCGGGATCAGCAACTCCTTCCCGTCTTTTTCGGCCACGAAAAGGGCCTGGGCTGCCTGGTCGTTTACCGACAAGATCTGGCCGACCGGGCCATGCATCTTGTCTTCGAGGGCAAAGCCGATTACCTCGTGGTAGTAAAAGCGGTTCCCGCTCAAAGGGGGCAATGCCGAGAGGGGCAGGTACAATTCGGCCCCCATAAGTCGGTCGGCCGCTTCCTGGGAGTCCACATCTTCAAAGGCGATGCGAAGCAGGTCTGATTTGTGAAGGCGGGCCTGTGCAATAAAAAATGGAACCAGGTTGCTTCCCATAGAAACAAACACTGATTCCATTTGCTCGTATTGCTGGGGGTCGTCGGTATCGAGTTTCGCCAGCAGGTCCCCTTTGAAGCCGTGACGGGAGACGATCTTACCCAGGTAAAAACAGTCTTCCTTGCGCATGGCCTGGGGGTTAATTACTTCGCTTCGCTCTCCTCGGCAGCCTCTCCGGCTTCGGCAGCAGGCGCTTCGGCCTCTTCGGCAGGAGCGGCTTCCTCAGCTTCGGCTACTTCGGCCTCAGGTGCGTCGGCCACAGGGGCTTCCTCTGCGGCGGCTTCTGCCTCGGCAACAGGTTCTGCCTCGGCTTCTACAGCAGCAGCCTTGCGTTTTTCATTGACTTCCTTCTCCGCTTCGAGAGCTTTGGCTTTGGCTTCTGCCTTGGCCTTTTCCAGGTTGTCCTCTTTAGAGCTGATCTTGTGCTCCTTCTCGTCGACCCAGGCCTGGAATTTCTTTTCGGCCTGCTCTTCGGTCAGGGCTCCCTTGCGTACCCCTCCATTGAGGTGGTGCTTCATCAGCACGCCTTTGTAAGAAAGGATGCGGCGGGCAGTCTCGGTAGGCTGCGCCCCGTTTTCGAGCCATTTCACGGAGTGGTCCATGTTGATTTCGATGGTAGCGGGGTTGGTGTTCGGGTTGTACGACCCGAGCTTCTCGAGGAAGCGTCCGTCGCGGTTGGCGCGCGCATCGGCGGCCACGATCCAGTAATAAGGTTTACCCTTTTTACCGTGTCTCTGCAGTCTGATTTTTACTGGCATATCACATTAATTAGTGGGGTGCCCGACCCCGGTTATTAATTCGTTACAGCTTTCGGCAGCTGTTCAGCCTTGGGCTTTTCGCTCCTAAGGGCCTGCGCTTCTGAGGGCTTGGGCCTTAAAAGGCGGGTGCAAATATAGCTGTTTTTTTAAGATTTTAGCGGGGTTGCCTAAAAAATAATCAGGCACATTCGCTACATTTAAGAATCCCTGCCTCGGGCCGGGCACCTGCGGCAAAACGATTCTGATTTCATTATCCATGGCGGTTTTCAAACGAAAAAACGACAACGACCTGGGTCTCGATACCCGGGCATCTGCAAACCAGTTCAGGGCCCTGAATAAAGACGGCTCTTTCAATGTCAGGAAAACCAATATCCGTTTCTCTGAGAAAATCAATTTTTTCCACGCCCTGGTCAGCATGTCCTGGAGCCGGTTTTTCGGATGGATCGTTTTGGGCTACTTTGCCGTAAACCTGTTTTTTGCCGCCATCTATATGGCCGTCGGCGTCGAGCACCTCACGGTAGGGAACGGCCTTTCGCCCCGCGAGCAATTCCTCGAGGCATTCTTTTTCAGTGCCCAAACCATTACCACCCTGGGCTACGGCCGGGTTGCTCCGATCGGCATGCTGGCAAACAGCGTGGCAGCCCTCGAATCGATGCTCGGATTGCTCTCGTTTGCCCTGGCTACCGGCTTGTTGTACGGACGGTTTTCCAAACCCCGGGCGCGCATCCGCTACAGCGATCATGCGGTAATTGCCCCGTACCAGGATGTGAACGGCTTTATGTTTCGGGTGGCCAACCCATTAAACAATAATCTGCTGGAAGTGGAGGCATCGCTCAGCCTTTCGATGCGTCGGAAAAATTCCGAATTGCGGGAATTCCACCAATTGCAGCTCGAGCGCTCCCGGGTCGTATTCTTCCCAACCATGTGGACGATCGTTCACCCCATAGACACAGCCAGCCCGCTTTTCGGCTTTGATAAGGAAGCCTTCCACGAACGCGACCCCGAATTCATCGTCATGCTCAAGGCCCACGACGAATCGTTTTCGCAAACCGTCTATTCCCGGTCGTCCTACAAAGCCCAGGACGTATTGTTTGGCCGTAAATTCGTCTATGTTTCTCAGCCCGGAAAAGAGCGCCTAACCGTAAACATTGGCCGCATAGACGAAACCGAAGAGGCACCGCTTAACACCCCCGTTGATAACTCCTAAAAACTCCCCTTTACCGGCAAGCGGCATTTCCATAATTTTATCGGCCTGAACCCGCGCCTTACCCATGTACCTGATTTTCGACACTGAGACCACCGGCCTCCCCAAGCGATGGGATGCCCCGGTGAGCGATACCGACAACTGGCCCCGGTGCGTGCAGATTGCCTGGCAACTGCACGACGCCCGTGGGGAGTTGCTCGAACAGTTCGACGCCCTGGTCGTACCCGAAGGGTTCAACATCCCCTACGAAGCCGAACAAATACACGGTATTTCAACCCGCCTGGCCAAACAACAGGGCAAACCCATAGCCGAGGTGCTGGCCAGCTTCCGGGAGGCCCTTGGTAAAACCAGGTTTCTGGTAGGCCAGAATGTGGGCTTCGACATCAATATCCTGGGGGCGGAATTTTTCCGGCTCGGGGCCGGCAATCCGCTTGAAAACCTGCCGGTGCTCGACACCTGTACCGAAGATACGGCCGAGCTCTGCCAACTACCCGGGGGGCGGGGCGGCAAATTCAAGCTCCCCACCCTCACCGAACTACACGCACACCTCTTCGGGGAACCCTTTGAAGAGGCCCACAATGCCACGGCAGACGTGGAGGCTACCGCCCGGTGCTTCCTGGAACTCGTACGCCGGCGCAATTACCCGGCCGGGGTACTGCAGGCAGGCCCCGATTATTTCACGGACTACGAGCAGGCCAATCCGGGCCCGATCGCCCCTATCGGGCTAAAGCACCAGAACCTCAAGGAGGCTTCCGAAGCCCTGGCCCGCGAACAAGCCCCGGCGGCCCCGGAACTGACCCGGGCCGAGATCCGCGAGAATACCGAGGTACTCGAATCGGCCGTGTTTGCCCACCTGCACAACCACAGCCAGTTCTCGGTGCTGCAATCGACCACACGCATCCGTGAACTGATAACAACCGCTGCCTCGCACAACATGCCTGCCGTGGCCCTTACCGACCACGCCAACATGATGGGGGCCTTCCACTTTGTCAAGGAAGTGAAGGGGTATAACAGCGGGCTGAGCGAAGAAGACAGGGCCAACGGCAAACAGGAGATCATCCCCATTCTCGGGTGTGAATTCTACGTGTGCGAAGACCGCCTGAACAAATCGGTCAAAGACTACGGCTACCAAATCGTGATGCTGGCCAAGAACAAGCAGGGCTACCAGAACCTGGCCAAAATGTCGTCCATCGCCTACACGGAAGGGTTTTACTACGTGCCGCGCATCGACAGGGAGGTGGTGGAACGCTACAAAGACAACCTGATCGTACTTACCGGGAACCTCTACGGGGAAGTGCCTGCCAAAATATTGAACCTGGGCGAAAAGCAGGCCGAAGAGGCCCTGCTCTGGTGGAAGGAGCAATTCGGGGAAGACCTGTATGTGGAGCTGATGCGCCACGGGCAGGAAGACGAAGACCGGGCCAACCAAACCCTGGTGAAACTGGCACGCCGGCACGGGGTTTCGCTGGTAGCCACCAACAATACCTATTACTGCAAAAAGGAAGATGCCGAGGCGCACGACATTTTGCTCTGCGTGAAGGAAGGGGAGAAAAAAGCCACGCCCATCGGCCGCGGTCGCGGGTACAGGTTCGGCTTCCCCAACCAGGAATACTATTTCAAGTCGCCCGGGCAGATGAAGGAGCTCTTCCACGACTTGCCTGAAAGCATCCTCTCCATAGCCGAAATCATCGGGAAAATAACCCCCTTCGACCTGGCCCGCGATGTGTTGTTGCCCAAGTTCGAAATCCCCGAATCCTTCAAAGTGGCCGAAGATACGGCCGACGGGGGCAAGCGGGGCGAGAACGCCTACCTGAGGCACATTACCTACAAGGGGGCCGAAAAACGGTACGGGACCGTAAGCGATGCCGTTCGTGAACGCGTCGATTTTGAACTGGCCACCATTGAGAATTCAGGCTATCCGGGGTATTTCCTGATTGTGGAAGACTTTATTCGGGAGGCCCGCAACATGGGGGTATCGGTGGGCCCCGGCCGGGGTTCTGCCGCCGGGTCGGTAGTGGCCTACTGCCTGGGCATTACCAATATTGACCCGCTGAAGTACGACCTGCTCTTCGAGCGCTTCCTGAACCCCGACCGGGTGTCTATGCCCGATATAGACATCGACTTCGACGATGAGGGCCGCTCGCGGGTCATGGATTATGTGATCGCGAAGTACGGGGCCAACCAGGTCGCCCAGATTATCACCTACGGCACCATGGCCGCCAAATCGTCGATACGCGATACGGCCCGGGTGCTCGACCTGCCCCTGGGCGATGCCGATCGCATTGCCAAGCTAATCCCCAACATGTCGAAACTGGGCAAGATCTTCGGCCAGCCCGAGGCCGAGCTGCGGAAAAAATTCCGGTCAGACGAATGGGAAAAGGTAACCCAGCTGCTCGGCATTTCTGAGGGAGACGACCTGGAGGCACAGACCGTGAACATGGCCTGCATGCTCGAGGGTTCTTTGCGCAATACGGGCATCCATGCCTGCGGGGTGATTATCACTCCCGACGACATCACGAATTTCGTGCCGGTGGCCACGGCCAAAGATTCCGACCTGTTCGTGACCCAGTTCGACAACTCGGTGGTGGAAAGCGCCGGGCTGTTGAAGATGGACTTCCTGGGCCTGAAGACCCTTACCCTGATCAAAGACACCGTTAAGATTGTCAAGGCCCGGCAGGGCATCGAACTCGATCCGGATGCCTTTCCGCTCGACGATGAAAAGACCTATGAGCTCTTCCAGCGGGGCGAAACGGTCGGGATCTTCCAGTACGAATCACCCGGGATGCAGAAGTACCTCAAGGAACTCAAGCCTACGGTATTCGACGACCTTATTGCCATGAACGCCCTGTACCGGCCGGGGCCCATGGAATACATCCCCAGCTTTGTGGCGCGCAAGCACGGTCATGAAGAAATCACCTACGACCTCCCCGAAATGGAGGAGAACCTGAAAGAGACCTACGGCATTACCGTCTACCAGGAGCAGGTGATGCTGCTTTCGCAGAAACTCGCCGGGTTTACCAAAGGCGAAGCCGACGTGCTGCGGAAGGCCATGGGGAAAAAGATTTTTGCCCTGCTGCAAAAACTCCAGCCCAAGTTCCTCGACGGGGGGGTGGCCAACGGGCATCCGCGCGACGTGCTGGAAAAAATCTGGAAAGACTGGGAGGCCTTTGCCTCGTACGCCTTCAACAAGAGCCACTCGACCTGCTACGCCTATATCGCCTACCAGACCGCCTACCTCAAGGCCCATTACCCGGCCGAGTACATGGCGGCGGTGCTGTCGAACAACATGAACGACATCAAGCAGGTAACCTTCTTTATGGAGGAATGCCGGCGCATGGGGCTGGAAGTACTCGGCCCTGATGTTAATGAATCGTACTACAAATTTGCGGTAAACAAAGACAACAAGGTGCGTTTCGGGATGGGCGCCATCAAAGGGGTGGGCCGCTCTGCCGTGGAAACCATTGTAGAGAGCCGCAAGGCCGACGGGCCCTACCAGTCGCTTTTTGACCTGGTCAAACGCGTCGACCTGCGCGCTGCCAACAAAAAGGCCTTTGAAAACCTGGCCCTGGCCGGCAGCTTCGATTCACTTTCCAACGCCCACCGGGCCCAGTATTTCGATATGGGCACCGACGGTATTGCTTTCCTGGAAAAGGTGATGCGCTTCGGGGCCCGCTACCAGGAGAGCGTGAACTCGTCACAGGTGAGCCTTTTCGGGGGCAGCAGCGAGGTGCTGATCGCCGAGCCGGAAATCCCGCCCTGCGAGCCCTGGGGTACGCTCGAAACCCTAAAACGGGAAAAGGAAGTGGTGGGCATCTACATTTCGGGCCACCCGCTGGACGACTTCAAACCCGAGATGCAGGCCTTTTGCAATGCGGAGGTACAAGCGTTGGCCGATTTGCCCGCCCATATTAACCGCGAACTCTCCCTTGCCGGGGTAATTACCGACGTACAGCACCGCACTTCCAAGAACGGAAAGGGCTGGGCATCCTTTCTCCTCGAAGACTATTCCGACAGTTATGAATTCCGAATTTTTGGGGAAGAATACCTGAAATACCGGCATTTTCTGACCATCAATGCCTTTGTGTTCCTCAAAGTGTTCATACGGGAAGGCTGGACCAACCGCGACACCGGCCAGAAAGGCGACCCCAGGCTGCAGTTCAACCAGGTAATGCTGCTGCAGGACGTGATGGAAACCTTCGCCAAAAAGCTGACCATCCAGCTCGATATCGCCCAACTGCACGAGACCCGGATTCGGCAGTTGCAAGATACCCTGAGGGCATTTAAAGGATCGCACCCGCTAAGCTTTACCGTATACGAATCGGAAGATGAAATCAAGGTAAACCTCTCCAGCCGCAAGCAAAAGGTCCTGATCAATTCCGAGTTGCTCAACACCCTCCAGAAACAAGAGGTGCACTTTAAGCTCAACTAAGGGCGTTGGCCCTGATAATTGTGGCGCCTCCCTTTTGCCTGGGTATAAGCAATTTCGATGCCCGCATCGACAAAAGGAATTTCGACCCTGTAAGTTCAAGGCAGATAAATTGACTAACTTTGCTGTAATCCTAATTCACTAGAAAATGGCTTTAGAAATAACCGATGCTACATTTGACGAGCTGGTCCTGAAAAGCAAAAAACCCGTAGTGGTAGACTTTTGGGCGGCCTGGTGCGGTCCGTGCCGTATGGTGGGGCCCATCATCGAAGAACTCAGCCACGAGTACGAGGGCAAGGCAGTAGTAGGCAAGGTGGACGTAGATGTGCACCAGCAATACGCAGCTAAATACGGGGTGCGCAATATTCCCACTGTTTTGGTTTTCAAAGACGGGGAAATCGTAAACCGCCAGGTGGGGGTAAGCCCAAAAAGGGTCTATGCCGACGCCATTGACGCCGCCCTGAACTAAATAACAGCTTCATGCTTGCAAAAAACCCCGTCTGAGAGGCGGGGTTTTTGTTTTGGGTGCGCCGGGGTCGTATCTTTAGGGAATGGATCTCAAGTCTGAACTGCATAAGGCCCCCCTTTTCGAAAACCTGGGCCTGCTGGCCCGGCAGGTGGTGGAAGGCTATATCAGCGGCATCCATAAAAGCCCCTTTCACGGGTATTCGGCCGAATTTGCCGAACACAAAATCTACAACACCGGCGAGAGCACCAAGCATATCGACTGGAAGCTGTACGCCAAAACCGACAAGCTTTACACCAAGCGCTACGAGGAAGAAACCAACCTGCGCTGCCACTTGATTGTCGACAATTCGGCATCGATGTATTACCCGGCCCAGCCACGCCTCGACCTGGACCACCTCCATAAGATGGGCTTTGCGGTACTGGCGGCCGCTGCCCTGATGGAACTGCTCAAAAAGCAGCGCGATGCGGTGGGGCTCAGCATCTTTTCCGAAACCTATCAGTACTACGCCCCCGAAAAAGGGAGCGAGAGGCACTACCAGATGTTGCTGAGCGCCCTGGGCGACATCGCCCGGGAAGACCCCGGCCAAAGAGGCACCGAACTGCACACCTACCTGCACCTGATTGCCGAAAAACTCAAAAGGCGCAGCCTGGTAGTCTTGTTTTCAGACATGTTTCAAGACCGGGTAGACGACCAGCGGCTCTTCGAAGCCCTGCGACACCTCAAATACAACAAGCACGAAGTAATCCTATTCCACCTGACCGACCGGGATACCGAAATTGACTTCAATTTCGAGAACAGCCCCAAACGCTTCTTCGACGTGGAATCTGGCCAGCATGTAGACCTCTACCCCGAAACCGTGCGCTCGGCATACCGCGAGGCCCTGGACGCCTACCTCACCTCCCTGAAGCTGGTCTGTGCCCGCTACGGCATCAAATATGTGGGGGTAGATATAGCCGACCCCTTTACCCGGGTTATGAATGCCTTTTTGGTGGAACGGCAGCGGATGGTCTGAAACGCCGATACATCGTGCCTGGGCCTGTCTCTATCCCATAAGGGCCATTTATTTTTCCCCCATCCGATACAGGAGCATAAAAAGGCCATTGCACAGCAACACCAGAAAAATGGAACCTGCCAGGTTCCAGCCGTGCACCTTTTCTGCCACGGCCGTCCATCCAAACTGAAAGATGCAGAGCAACGAGACAATAACCAGGGTGGGTTTGCGGGATATGAGGTTCACCACATAGGCCCCCAGGGGGGCGCCCAAAGCCACCACAGGGGCTGCAGCCAGCCAATTGTTGAACACCTCAGGGTCTACCCGGTACACCTCAGGGTAAATGTGCGACAAAAACAGATTGGTGCCGATGCCGATCACCGAGGTAAAGGCCATTAAAATTACCGAGGTGGGAATGGATATTTTCATGTCTGCCCGATAGAGCAGTACCAGGACCGCATAGATTATCATATCGATGCCCACCCCGGTAACAGAGGCCACTACCCCTCCCAACAGGCCTATTCCCAGTCCAATCGGGCGGTCGTGGCCCCGCCACTTGTCGCTCTCCCCAGAGGCCTGCACCAGTGCCCTCATTTTGACCAGATGCATTATGCCAAAGCTGGCCCAGATTATGGCAAAGGTCAGTTTAACCCAAATATCGGGCACAAAGGGGGCCACAAACAAACACCCCAGGGGCGTGCCTGCCAGCGAGCCGTAGAGGGCCGGTTTCAGCAATTTCCAGTCTACAGGCTGCCGCTGGCACAAGATGTAGATACTGGCCGACACCATGCCAATAGACTGGATGGCCAGCGCGAAATTCCTGCCAAGTGAACCGGGTTGATCGAATAAAAGAACCAGCACGGGGAACCCCACCGTACCCCCACCCATTGGAGTAGAGCCAGCCAGATACGAACCCAGGCCCATGGCCACTGTAATGGGCCAGTGCAAAAGGGCTTGAACCATATGGTCTGCTGTAAACAGTATTGTTAGCCAGGTTGCGTAGAAGAGTGCCAGCCAAAGCAGGAAAGGGGCCAGTTTCCCCCGCCTGGTCTTTTGCATCGCGGCAACCAACCGGTTTCTCATAATGTGTTTGGAATGGCCGCAAGGTAGTAAACTTAGGAATAGGTTCCGCTTGCTTCAGATGCCCCCGATTTGGGGGGCATTAATTTGGTTTTTTATTTGCGGGATTGAAATAGTACCGTATATTTGCCCACGCTTTTGAAGAAAAGGCGCCGACAATTTCCTTAAAACTAACTGTCGTTAGTACCCTTACGGTTGGAAAATTGGTCTGGTAGTTCAGTTGGTTAGAATACCTGCCTGTCACGCAGGGGGTCGCGGGTTCGAGTCCCGTCCAGACCGCTGAAAAGCAGAACCCTTCGCACGCAAGTGCGAAGGGTTTTTTCATTTGGGAGCGCGAGAGCTTGCTCTCAGATGCGGACAAATGAAAAAACACCCAAGGCTGCGAAGCAGCCGCAAGGGTTCTGCTTCTCAGCAGGGCCACCCCCAGGGCCGTTTTTCCGAGCAAAGCGAGGAAAGCAATCCCGTCACAGCACAAAGCAATTCCCAACCCCAACGGACTTTTCCAAAGCGGAAAAGACTGGGCTTGTGCTTCAAGCAGGGAGTTGCGTTGTAGCTTACCACATTCGGGATGTTTTCCGATCCTCCAAAGGTGGAGAGGAAAAGAATCCCGTCACTGCAGCCAAATTCCAAATTCCAGTGACGAGTTCGGGCACACTTCTCAGCCCCCCCCCTGGCATATTAGAGGGCGCTCTTAATAGGCAGACTACCCCCTCCAACGCCTTCCTGTATATGCCAGGTTAAACGGCAACAGGCAACTCCCGGGGTGACACAAAAATATTAGATTATTAAATGATCTTTTAATCTTTTGTTAATTTATAAAATAGTACCTTCATCCCAAACCTGGCATGCCGACAGGCCGCTCTAAAAACCTTCAAATCAGGCACAATGAAACCAACCGAAGAAAATCCCAGTGGAATCAAAAAAGGCATCGATTACTTTATGAACACCAAAAACTGGTGGGGGCCTTTGCTGTTTATTCTGATCATTAGCCTGGCAGGGGTTGGGCTGATCGGGTACCAAACCTACAACGATGCCCCGCCCATGGACGGCTTCAAAACCGAGACGGGCCAGGTGCTCCTCGACAGGGCTGCCATCGAGCAAGGGCAAGTTGTATTCCATAAATACGCCCTCATGGAATACGGCGCCTTTTTTGGCGACGGTGCCCAACGCGGGCCCGATTTCACGGCAGAAGCCCTGCACCAGATTACCCTCTCTATGATTGCCTACCATGCAAAGGCGCAGGAAGCAGAACTGGGCAGGCCGGTTACAGGCGCCGAAAAGGAGATTATTGCCGCCGGTGTGAGGCAGGAACTCAAGCAAAACACCCTGGATGCGAGTGACAACCTGGTCGTTATGAGCCCGGCCTATGTCGCCGCCCTCGAAGACCTCAAGAACTACTATCTGGATTTCTTTTTGCAAAAAACCGCGACTTCGGGTTCTTCCCTGAGCGGATATCTGACCGACCCAGAAGAAATCCGGAATCTGGCGGGTTTTTTTTTCTGGGGCGGTTGGGTTTGCGTAACCAGGCGCCCGGGAGAAAAGTTCAGCTACACACACAATTGGCCCTATGACCCTGTAGCCGGGAATACTCCCACTTCCCCCGTAATTCTCTGGAGTGTATTGGGCTTGCTGGCCTTTGTACTGGCCTGCGGGGTAGTGCTCTATTTTATAGGCCAGTACAACCAACTTCCCAACAAGTTCTTTAAACCCGCAGACCAGCAGCTGATGACGCTCTCAAAGGTGAGTCAGTTCCAGCCCACCCCCACGCAACGGGCCTCCTACAAATTCTTCCTCGTCGCCATCGTGCTTTTCCTGATTCAGGTACTCTCCGGCTTTGCAACTATCAATGAGTTCCTGGATTATGCGAAATACCTGGGCATTGAGCTTGCCGCCTGGTTCCCGGTAACCCTGTCGCGGAGCTGGCACCTGATGTTGTCTCTATACTGGATTTCTACCTGCTGGATCGCCTCTTCCATCTTCATCCTTCCGATTATCTCCCAAAAAGAGGTGCGGGGCCAGTTAACGCTCGTTAACACCCTATTTGTCATGCTGGCCGTGCTAGTGGGCGGGTCGCTGGCCGGGATGGTCCTGGGGCCGCTGGGATATCTGGGGGAATGGTGGTATTTGCTGGGTCACCAGGGTTGGGAATTCGTGGATTTCGGCAAGGTGTTCCAGGGGCTACTCATGGTCATCTTCATCCTTTGGGGTATTGTGGTCTACCGGGGCATACGGCCCGCTCTCGTTAAGAAGTCGCGGTGGGAACTGCCGAATTGGATCCTCTATTCGGTTATCGGTATCCCCTTGTTGTTCTTTTCCGGTTTTGTGGCACGCCCCGAAACCAATTTCGTAATCGCCGACTTCTGGCGCTGGATGGTGGTACATATGTGGGTGGAAGCATTCTTTGAAGTCTTCATTACGGTAATCGTAAGCTACCTCATGGTATTTATGGGGCTGGTTAGCCGCAACGCCGCTATCCGGGTCATCTTCATCGCCACACTCCTGTTCCTCGGAACCGGTCTTCTCGGGATATCCCATAATTTTTACTGGAATGCCAAACCGGTGGCCACCATGGCCCTGGGAAGCGTTTTTTCGACTCTCCAGTTCGTTCCGCTGATATTACTGACCGTCGAAGCCTGGCGGTTTAAAAACATGCCCAAGATAGCGCTGAACGGCATTCGCCCCAGCGAGCTGGGCGACTTTGGATTCCCGGAAGTTTTTTCGTTTCTGATTGCCGTAAATTTTTGGAATTTCTTTGGCGCCGGGGTTTTGGGTATCATCATCAACCTCCCCATTATGAATTATTACGAACACGGCACCTATCTGACCATTAACCACGCCCACGCAGCCCTTATGGGCGTATATGGCAACATTTCCCTGGCTGCCCTCCTGTTTGCATCCAGGATGCTGCTCAGGCCCGCGAAGTGGAACCGGAAAGTTGTCAACCTCTCCTTCTGGTGCATCAACGGCGGTCTGATGCTCATGGTGGTTCTTGACCTGCTCCCGGCCGGGGCCCTGCAATTCCAGTCAGTAGTCGAAAACGGCCTTTGGTTTGCCCGTTCCGAGGCTTTCATCCTTGCAGGTGACTTTGCCATCCTAACCTGGTTGCGGGCCATTGGCGCAATGGTATTTTTGCTGGGGGGCGTTTTGCCGTTGGCCTATTTTATCGTTACCAGGGCCGTTTCGCTGAAGAAACCGGCGCAGGCCCTTTCATCTGCGGCAAGTGCCCGGGCATAGGTCGTAGTTCAGGTATTGAGAGCTCTGGAGAGCCCCGCAAATATCAGTTCCCCACTGCTTATGGCGGGGCTTTTCCCTTACATCTATCTACGAAAGCGTTCAGGGCGGCTAGGTCAAGCCTTTTAAGGAAATAACTGTGCCCTTTTTTTCCATTTCCCCGGCAAACCTGGCAATGGATTTAAACTTGAAATCCTTTAGTAAGGTTTCTTTAAACGGGCCTACGGCGTAATGAACCGGGCAGGGGTTCTCGTCGTCACAGCGCTCAAGGCCCAGAAAGCAACCTTCGAATTTGGATGTGCCGTCGATGGATATTACGATGTCCCAAAGGGTTTTCTTACGATTGTCCTCAGACAGAAAATACCCGCCCCCCGGACCTTTGGTGGAAGTAACAATCTCGCCGGTAGTCAGATTGCGCAGGAGTTGTGCCAGGTAGGGTTTTGGGATATCCAGGTTCTCAGCGATTTCCTTCACCCCGATCTTTCGGTCTGCCCGGCTATTGAGCGCCAGGTATAATGCGGCCCGGATGGCATACTGACAGGCATTGGAGAGCATCTTTCCTTTTGCAGGGAAAGGTACTAAAAACTTACTACCGTTCTGCCGGCATCCCATCTGCCTCGAATTCGATTCAACCCCCACATCAAAGTATTTAGTATGTTTGGGTATGAAGAATTTGCTTGTACTCCTGTTTTTGACCGTTTATTCGCTATCGCACGCCCAGAACGACAAACTCCTGCACTACGGTGCCGGGGTGGTCGCCGGAGGTGCCGGAGCCTTCCTCGCCCACGAAATTTCGAATGGGGACAAATGGTGGACCATTGCCGGGGCAGTAGGCACAAGTCTGATTGCCGGGATGGCCAAAGAAGCCATCGATAAAAACAAATACGGCACCTGGGACAACGGCGACCTGGCAGCTACCGTGGCCGGCGGGGTTACCGTGGGAATCGCCATTGAACTATTCAGCGGTCGCAAAAACCGCAAAACGGCAAGCAGAATACTCGAAACCGAGAGCCTGTACGCAGGGCAGGCCAACCCGTTTCAGGAGGCTCTCCCAAACCTGAATTCCCGGAATACATCCCACGACTGACCGTTGTGTTTGAGCAGGAACAGGCCTGAGGCCTCAAAAGAGGCTCTGAAATCCCGGTCCTTGAATTCTTCCCAGGCCACCCTATAGGCATCTTCGGCCAAATCCCGCGTAGCTATGGTTATATGGGGGTGGAAAGGCATGCCGGACGATTCGACCTTCAGGCCTTGCTCCCCGGCCAGCGCTGCCCGCAGGGCGTGCTCCAGCTCCGCAACGCGTTCATTTTCCCCGACCCTCAGAAAGATCACCCGGGGCGGGAAAGCACCAAACCCCTGTATTTCAAGAAGTATAGGACGCTGTCGGCTGCAAAACCCTTCCAATAGCCGCACCAGGGCCGATGCGCCTTCCGGTTCGAGACGGAATGGCATCTGCAGGGTTATATGGGCAGGCGCATTCAGGGCATGGCCCGAACCGAACCGGCTGCGCATCTCTTCTTTGAGTGCCCGAACCCGTTCCCGCAAGGGTGAAGGGGGCAAAAGGGCTATCAGATACAAGTCCAACGGCATACTTCACAAAACCTGAAAGGGATAACAGAAACAATAAAACCCTGCAACTAGGGGTTTGCAGGGTTTTTCCAATCCTTTTATACGGCTCTGATTCCTCAGAAATGGAAGCCGACGCCTATGCCGCCAGCGGTAATGGTACCACCCCCGAACTCGGCAATAATCCCGATGAAGTCGTCAATCTTGTACTCCACGCCGATATGGGCGTTCAGACCGAAATCATCCCCGTCTCCCGATATGAATGCGGCATCCACCCCGGCCCAGATATCCCAGGGCTCGACCAAATCGAGAAGGCTGTCAAAATAATAATCGGCACGGCCGCCGATCGCCAGGTTGTTATCCCCACTGAACCAAATGCGCGCTTCCGGGGAAAGCGTCAGACTGGGAGCCACTTGAAACTCGTAATTTGCTGAAACACTGGAATTATCCCCGAATTTAAGAAAGGTATTCAGGGCGCCGCCATAGTTTTCCTGCCCGTACGACTGGCTGGCAAAGGCCAGAAAAAGACCGACGGCCATAACTAGTTTAATGCTGTTTTTCATTCGTGTAAAGTTAGATTAATGCATAAATACTTAATTGAAAGATAATTAATTTCTGATTATTGGTCTGCTTGAAAAAACCGGATTTTTGCCGGAGCAGCAACTGCCCAGGCCCCATTGCGAAAGCCCCAAAACCGGGCTGGTTTCCCCCTTCCTCATCGTGCTTCTCCGGGTTTTTTATCCGCTTTATCGGATATTTGCCACGAATTCTTCCGAGGGTAGCACGAATCTTCTTAAATTGGAGGGATTGGGAATTATCCGGGTCCACGCCTCGCTTAATGCCGGCAGACGATCGGTTTGC
>JBNKGM010000052.1:0-22145 GCA_050289825.1 Robiginitalea sp. | reverse complement strand
ATGCTGGCCGGCGGGCTTTGGCGGCCGGCCCCCGATCGCCTCAGACGCCTGCGCGACGCCATCGACTACGACGGGGAAGTGCTGCAGGGCATTCTCGACAAGCCTTCTTTCCAGAAGACCTTCGGCGGTCTGTACCCCGATGCGCCGCTTACGCGTGTGCCCAAAGGGTACGCAGCCGACCACCCGCATGCCGGGCTGCTAAAACACAAAACCTTTGCCGTGGTGCGCCCCTTAAGCCGGGAAGAGATACAGGGCCCCTGTTTTGAGCAGCTCATCATGGATACGTACCTCGAAATGCTTCCCTTCCGCAGGTACCTGAACCGGGCTCTGACCGTGGAATCGTAAAAAGCAAGTACGCGCGGAAAGGTCGCGGCACCCAGCTCGATTTTTAGTAACTTTAAGTACTAAGGCACTCCATATGGTTCGCATCCTCAATCGGCTTTTAATACTGCTCCTGTTTGCTCTTACCATCCAGGCTACAGCCCAGTCAGATCCGCTCTTTGAGGGGCAGGAACCATTAACCCTGTCTTTAAGGGCCTCTATTAAAGCGCTCAAGGGCGACACGAACGATTCTACCTACCTCAGCTCAACCCTCTCTTACGGGCCGCAAAACGGCGTGTCGGATTCTATGGGGATCAGGGTCCGCGCACGGGGACATTCGCGGCGGAATATTTGTTTTTACCCCCCTATTGCACTCCGGTTTTCGGAGAATGATGCGAAGGGGACCTTGTTTGAAGGGCAGCACGAAGTAAAACTGGTGCTTCCCTGCCAGATTGGGCGCGATTACGAAGATTACGTGCTTAAGGAGCTGCTGGCCTATAAATTATTCGAGAAGGTTTCTCCCTATTACTACCAAACACGCCTTGTGCAGCTCGAATTCACCGAAGTGAGGGGCAACCGGGAGCGGTTACATCACCTCACAGCATTCCTGCTCGAAGACCACGGGGCTGTGGCCCGGCGGCTCGATGCCCGGCGCGTCAAGCGCACTGTGCCGCCGGAAATGCAGGATGCCCTGGCCGGAGTACGCGATAACTTGTTCCAATTCATGATCGGGAACACAGACTTTTCAATGCGCATCCAGCACAACCAGAGGCTCTTTTATATAGACGGGGCCTATGTGAGTCTGCCGTATGACTTTGATTACAGTGGTTTGGTAAATGCACCATACGCCGTAGTCGGCAACATACAAAACCTCGATGGCAACATTACAGACGTTACCGAGCGCCTGTACAAGGGATATGCCCGGGACAGGGCCCTGATGGAGCAGGTCCGCCGCGAATTCCTGGAGGCTCGCCCGGTCTTGGAGGGGTGCCTGGACGGCTTGGAACCCTATTTTTCAAACAGGTTGCAGTTAGCCGAGGCTAAAGAATACATTGCCTCGTTCTTCAAAATCCTTGAAAACGATCGACTGTTCGAGAGCCAGATTCTCGACCGCATGCGCGATTAGCCTCCCGGTAAACAAGGAATTCGGAAATATTCGGGATATTTGGAATGACTCATACGGCTGCGCTATGCCGCTGCCCCCTTTAGAACCAAAACATGAACCGGATCCGCAACAGCGTAAAGGAGGTCTTGTCTGACGCCTGGTATACCCTCTACCGCTACCGTTTTGAATACCTGCGCCGCGACGGACGCTGGGATACCCAGACCCGGGAGGTTTACGATCGGGGGAACGGGGCAGCCGTGCTGCTCTACGACCCGAAACGCGAAACCGTGCTGCTCACCCGGCAATTTCGCATGCCCACCTACCTGAACGGGAACCCCGACGGTCTGCTTACCGAAGCCTGTGCCGGTTTGCTCGACCAGGCCGAGCCCAAGGCTGCCATGTTGCGGGAAATATTGGAAGAAACGGGCTACCGGGTACCCGGGGTTCAGAAAGTGGCCGAGGCCTACAGCTCGCCCGGGGCGGTTACCGAGGTGCTGCATTATTTCCTGGCCGAATATGCCCCAGGCATGAAGGTGGCTGCCGGCGGGGGCAGGGAAGAAGAGTCTGAAGATATCGAACTGCTGGAGTATTCTTACCACGAGGCGATTGAGCTGCTCAAATCGGGTGCCATCCGCGATGCCAAGACCCTGATTTTGTTGCAGCACGCGGCCCTTTTTGGCCCGTTGCGGGCCGCAGCGGGCTGTCAGTAATGCTCGCGTACCCAGTTCAGGATGCGTTCCATCCGCGCCTTGACGGGCTGGCTCGACCCCGTATACTGGTTGTTCATAAAGGAAAATACTACTGTTTTTCCGGAGCGGGTCTTCAAATACCCGCTAAGGTTGTGCACCCCGCCCAAAGACCCCGTTTTTCCGAACAGGTAAGGGCCTTGTTCATCGCGATACCAATTGCTCAGGGTGCCTGGCCGGCCACCCTGGGCCAATAGGGCGAACAGGCGGGGTTCTGAAAATTCCCGATGCATTTGCTGAAGCAGGTAAACCACCGAGGCCGGGGTAAACTGGTTGTAGCGGCTCAGGCCCGACCCGTCTACCCACCGCGGGGTTTGGGGCAGCCCCGAAAGCCATTTCCGGAGCACGGTATCCCGGGCGGTTTCGAAACGCAGGGTATCGCCCAGGGTCGAGGCTATCACCAGCATCAGCTGTTCGGCGATAAAATTGTCGCTTTCGGTCATCATCTTTTTGTACACGGTATCGGCGGCTATGCCGGGCAATACCCGCAGGGAGGTCTGAGGGGGCAGGCTTGCTGCCGCCACGGGTTTGCCGAGGGCTTCGCTCCAGAGCCTGCGCTCGAGCCCCGGGCTGGTAAATATTGGGGTGTCGAGGGTATCGCCTGGCCTGGGGGTCTGGTAGAAGCGGTTCTGCTGCATGGCCCGGGCAAAGGGCCGTTTTCCGGGTTGCAGGCTGTCCTGGAACAGGGAGGGGCTTACCTGAACGCCCCCGGCGCTCGCAAGCAGGCGGGCGATGTTCCCGTGAATGGGGAAGGCGCTGCGGCTGGGGGTGTAGTATTGGTCGTAGTCGTCCCAGGCCCAGCCGGGGCCCCAGGTGTTGCCGGCCAGGTTCGCGTTGGCCATTGCGACCCGCGGAAAGCCACGCATGAATTGGAGGGCCGTGCTGTCGGCCAGGTCGGGATGCAGGGCGGCCGGGTTCCCGGTACCTACTACCACCAATGTATCGCCCCTTTGGGCGTATTTCAGGGCCGGAATATGGTCGGGCAGGGCCTTCAGGGCGGCATAGAGGGTAAAGAGTTTGGTGTTGCTGGCCGGGGTGAATGCTTTATCGGCATTCAGGGCATAAAGGGTGCTCCCATCGGTCGCATCGACCATGAGTACCCCGGTGAATTGACGGGGTTCGAAGGGCGGGGCCAGCTGGCGGTCTGCAAACGCCCTTACGCGCCTGCCCGGCGAGCATGCCGTGGCCGCCAGGGCCAATGCCAGCAAGAAGATGGCGGCATGCCGGCCGCTGTGGCAGGGCTTTGCGGTTGATCTCCAGCACGACTCCATTAACACGAATTTATTTAATTTTTAACGGGCAACACACAATAAGGAAAGCCAAATTATGGTTATTTTTGGGTAACAACGACTATCTAATCACTTCAAACAATCCGATTTATGGCTAGAGCGATGCTGGAGTACACCAAAACGGTACTCCAAAAAGTAAGTTTCGATGCCCGATTATTCGGCAGGGAACTGAAAAAAGCAATTGAACGACTCTTACCAAATGAACTTGTGGAACTCAAAAAATGGCTGGTCCAATTTGTAACGGACAAGCCGGAATTGCAGCCCACCCTGGTTTATTTGCCCGTGTAACTAAAACCCGCCTTCCCGGCGGGTTTTTTTATGCCCGGGGTCAAGCGTTGCGGGTCGGGCTTACGATCTGCACGTCCTGGAAAGCTATTGCCCCGCGCACCACCGAGGCTATTACCTCTTTCAGGGCCTCGGTAATCTGGAATTTCAATTCTTTTTTGTGGTAGATCAGGCTTACCTCCCGGGCCGGGGGCGGGTCCTGGAAATACCGGATCCGCTGCTGGCGGCCGGGGTCCAGGTCGAGGGTGTGCAGGTAGGGGAGCAGGGTCATGCCCATCCCCTCGTCGGCAAGCTTCACCAAAGTCTCAAAACTCCCACTCTCCAGGTTGAATTGCTCGTTGTTCATGCGGTTGGTGGCCTTGCACAGGTTAATGACCCCGTCGCGGAAACAGTGCCCGTCTTGCAGCAGCAGAATATCGTCGAGGTCCAGGTCTTCGGGCTTGATTTTTCCCGGGGGGCTGAGGCGGTGCCCCTGGGGCACATAGGCCACAAAGGGTTCGTAATACAAGGGGCGCTCCACCAGGTTTTCAATGCGCAGGGGGGTGGCCGCAATACCCGCATCGAGGTGTCCCTCCCGCAGGTTTTCGATGAGGTGTTCGGTGCTTTGTTCTTTGATGATCAGGTGCACCTTGGGGTAGCGTGAGGTAAAGGTCTTCAGGAACATGGGAAGCAGGGTGGGCATGACCGTGGGGATGACCCCGAGGGTATAGGTACCCCCGATAAAACCCTTTTCCTGGTCTACGATGTCGCGGATGCGGGCCGCCTCGTTTACGATATTACGGGCCTGGTCGACGATCTTCTGCCCGGCTTCGGTTATGGAGATGGGCTTGGTGCTCCGGTCGAAAATGAGCACGTCCAGTTCGTCTTCCAGCTTTTGCACCTGCATGCTCAGGGTGGGCTGGGTCACAAAGCTCTTCTCGGCGGCCAGGGTAAAGTTGCGGTGCTCTGCAACGGCCAGCACGTACTGCAGTTGGGTTATGGTCATCGGGGTCTGCCTTAGGCCTTAAAATTAGCAAAAGAATAACAAAAGCCAATGATTCCTGCGATCTGTATTTGGTATGTCAATAGGATACTGCCGGGTGGCTTTGGAGGAGTGTTGAAGTAGCAAATTAGCACATTAGCAAATTAGCACATTCACCAAAGCTCCACCTCCATTTGGATGTTGCTGCGTTTGTAGGGGGAAGCCCCGCCGAATACCTCCCGGAAGCCGAGGCTGCGGTACAGGGCAAGGGCGGGTTTGAGCACCGTATTGCTTTCCAGGAACACCTTGCGGGCACCCCGCTCGCGGGCCTTGTCGAGGGCCGCCTTGCACAGCGCCCTGCCGATGCCGCGGCCCTGGTACCCCGGGTCGACCCCCATCTTGGCCAGTTCAAAGCGGCATCCCGGCCGGTCTGAGACCATCAGGGCGCAAACGCCTACGGGCTTGCCTCCAGACAGGGCCACCAAAATCTCCCCGCCCGGTTCCAAAACGCTCCGTTCAGGGTGTTCGAGGGCTTCGTGATCTTTGGGTTCCATAACGAAATAGACATCTATCCATGCTTTGTTTAGCGCGTAAAAAGCCTGGCGGTATCGGGGCTCGAACGGTACGATCTGAAGGGGAGGGGCTTCGGCTTGCGGCATGGTCTGCATAAGGGTTCATCGAATTACTCAAGCTGGGACCAGAGGCGTTCCAACAGGGCTTTTGTGGCGCGAATGCCTTCCGGCTCGCCCAGTCGGTTGCCTTCGTATTCGATGCCGATATACCCCTGGTAACCGGCATCCTTGACCTGCTGCAGCAGGGCGCGGTAGGGCAAGAGGGTTTCGTTTCCGGCGGCGTCAAAATCGTAAGACTTGGCGCTGACCCCCATGGCCAGGGGCAGAAAATCGGCCAGCCCGTTTTCGGGTCCGTAATTGTCGGTGCAGGCTCCTCCCTGCGTACTGCCCCATTCCACCGCCAGGCACCAGTTCCCGAAGTCGGGCAGGGTGCCCAGCCCCGGGTGGCCCACCCCGCGTATCAGCTCGGCCATAAAACGACCGTCTGAGGTGTGCAGGCCGTGGTTTTCGACCAAAACGTTGATTTCATAGGGAGTGGCCTTTTCGGCCAGCCGGCCCAGCCCGTCTGAGAGGTTTTCGCGCAGGGCTTCGCGCGACCCGCTGCCAAAGGCGTTGACGCGTATGGCATGGCAGCCCAGCTCGTAAGCGGCCTCGGCCCACTTCAGGTGGTTGTTTACCGCCTCTTGCCTTTTTGTCGGATCGGGGTCGCCCAACAGCCCTTCGTTGTCGACCATGATCAGTACGTTCTGCACGCCCAGGTCGTTGGTCTGCCGGCGTAAGGAGCGCCAGAAACTCAGGTCAGTGGCGTGGTCTACGTAAAACTGGTTCACGTATTCCACGGCGGTAATGCCGTAGTCCTTGATGGCGACCCGGGGAAAATCTATGGGGCTGAGGCGGCCTTCGTTCAGGGCCCGGTGCAGCGACCACTGGGCCAGGGAGAGTTTTAGCCCGGGGGCCGGGGACCCGGCAAATCCGAATGCGGTAGGGGCCGGCATTAGCATGGCGGCGCTTCCCAGCCCGGTTGTCTGAAGAAACTTCCTGCGTGTCGGCATGGGGCTTAGGTTAGGATGGGACTTGATTTCTTTTGGCGATGATCTCCACAATCCAGTAGATAAACTGGCCGATGCCGTTGGCAAAGATGAAGAGCAAGATCCAGACCAGCAGCAGGTTGTTGTACTGCAGATTCGGGTTTTTGACCGCGTGGACAATGTAGAAGATCAGGCTGGCGATGGAGAGCAGCACCATGAGCAAAATCATGGCCATAAAGAACCCGAAGCCCCCCCAGAAGGCCATAGGCGGGTAGTCGCGGTGTTCCAGTTGGTCGAGGTTGTCGAAAATAGAGAGCATAAAAAAGGCGTAGCCCCCGATAATTAAGACCAGGCCGATAAAGGGCGCCAGGGCAAAGAAGGCCTGCCAAAATTTGCTGTTGATCATGGCTTGTGTGGTTTTGTATTAAAGATACCGAATCGGCTTCAAACCGTCAAGCACCCGGGTGTTCTTTCATGGCCCGGGCCACCTCGGCCGCAAGGCCGCCCCGTTTCTCGAGTTCGGCAGTTATGCGGGGGTGGTCGGCTTCCCGCCCCTGGGAGAGCTTGTAGGCGGCTGCCACATGCACTGCCTCGATGCGGAAGCCCACTATGCCCCTGATCTGCCGCATGGTGGCCGGGGAGAGGTTGTGGAGGGAAACCGGCTGGTCTGAATCTTGCTCGTATTTATCGACCAGGCGGTGGAGGGAAGCCAGCAGCTCGGCCTCGCTCTGGCGGCGGCAGGTGCCCCGCAGGTGCACCGCCTGGTAGTTCCAGGTGGGCACTTCCTCTTCCCGGTACCAGGACGAAGAAACATAGGCGTGCGGCCCGTTGAAGATGCAGAGCACGGGGTGGCCGTCGCGCAGGTGGCGAACATGGGGGTTGGCCTTGGCCAGGTGCCCTTCCAGGGCCCATGGGCCATCGGGCCCGGCTACTAGTTCCAGGGGCAGGTGGGTAGCCAGTGGGCCGTCGGGCCCGTCACTCACCAAAATGCCGAAGGCGTGCTCTTCCAGGAAGGCCCTGATGGCCTTTTCGTCTTCCTGCCTGTATTTGTCGGGTATGTACATGGTTGCGGCTTCAGGTGGCCTAAAGGTAGCGATTCGGACCTTATACGCACCTACCCAGTCCCGGTTCGGAAGGGTAAACCGACAGTTCATCCCCAAAGATGGCTCCCGGCAGGTCTAAACGGCCCACCTTTGCCGCAGGAAGCAGCCTGCCCCCGTGCAGGTCGGCCTTATTTTGTTATTTTTAGCTGTCGATATGAAACTATTTTTTAGAGAACTGGGGCGGGCCACCGCGGTCGGGTTGGCCATTTACGTGGTGTTTTTGGCCATCTACTTCTTCATAGGCCGCCCGATCGTGCTTGATCGCGAGCTGGGCCTTGATTTCCTGGAGCACATGCTCTTCAGCTGGGTGATCTACCTGGCCAACGCCTACGTTTTTATGTACGCCTTTCGCCGCTTCGGCCCGCGCATTTTCCACTGGAAGAACCTGGGGCTTTCGCTCCTGGCCAATGCCGGAGTTTCGCTCCTGGCCATCTTTGCGGCCAATTTCCTGCTCCAGGTGGGCATCGGGGGTATGGAGTTCAACACCTTCTTGGCCCGGCAGACGCTCTCGTATTACGCCGTGTCCCTGGCCATCGCCCTGGTGGTTTCCGGTATTTTCTACGCCTTTTTCTACAGCAAGCACAGGCAGGAAAACCGGGTGCAGGAACAGCGCATTATCGCCCATACGGCCTCGGCCCAGTTCGACGCCCTTAAAAACCAGCTCGACCCCCACTTCCTGTTCAACAGCCTGAACGTGCTTACCAGCCTTATTGACGAAGACCCCCAACAGGCGCAGCGGTTCACCACCTCCCTTTCAAAAGTGTACCGATACGTGCTGGAGCAGAAAAACAAGGAACTGGTACCCATAGACGAAGAATACGCCTTTGCGCGCACCTATGTGGAGCTGCTCAAGATGCGGTTCGAAGACAGCATTACCTTCGACATCCCCGAGAAGGCGCTCGACCCCGAGGGCCGAATAGTGCCCCTTTCCCTTCAGCTGCTGCTGGAGAATGCGGTAAAGCACAACGTGGTTACCCCGGCCCGGCCCCTGCGCATTGCGGTGCGGGAAGAAGACGGCTTTTTGCTGGTGACCAACAACCTGCAGGAGAAACAGGTGGTGAAAAAATCGAGCGGGGTGGGGCTGCAGAACATCCAGCAGCGCTACGCCCTGCTCACCGAGCGCCGCCTGCGCATCGGCAAAAGCGCAGACGAGTTCAGGGTGGCCCTTCCGGTGCTCACCCGCCAGGTGGGCCGCGCCCAGAGCCAGGAAGAATTCATCCGCGACAAGCGCTACCAGAAAGCCAAAGAAAAGGTCGAAGCCATCAAGGGGTTCTACGGCAACCTGGCAGCCTATTGCATTGTGATCCCTTTCCTGGCCTGGCTCAATTTCCGCACCACTAACTTCCCCTGGGTGGTGTTCCCGACCCTGGGGTGGGGTTTCGGGGTGCTCATGCACGGTCTGGAGGCCTTTGGCTACAACCCGCTCTGGGGCAAGCGGTGGGAAGAGCGCAAGCTGCGCGAGCTTATGGAGAAGGACGATTTCTGATCCCTCCGGTTCGTCGCCCCGAATCGACAGTTCGGTCGGTTCCTTTGGGATAGGCGGCAGGCGTACCCGAATTTTGGGGTATCAACTTAAAAAACAAACGTGATGAACACCACCTCAAACGAAATCCGCTACCGATTGGCCAAAGAACGGGTAGCATGCATCAAGGGTTTTTACGGGAACCTGATGGCCTACTGCCTGGTGATTCCCGCCCTGGCCTACGTGAACTACAACACCACCAGTTTCCCCTGGGTGCTATTCCCGATGGTGGGGTGGGGCTTCGGCCTGCTGATACACGGATTGGACGCCTTCGGCTACAATCCCATTCTGGGCAAGCGCTGGGAAGAGCGCAAGATCCGCGAACTGATGTCTAAAGATACCTTTTAACGGCGTCCTGCGCCTAAACCAACACGATCATGGAAGATTTTTCCAAAGAAAACAAATACGAGCGCGCCCGCGAGCGGGTAGACGAACTCAAGAAATTTTACGGCAATCTCACCTCTTATGTTTTGGTGATCGCCATGCTGGCCGTGATCAACTATCTGACCTTCTGGGACTACAAATGGTTTTTGTGGGCCGCGCTGGGCTGGGGTATCGGGCTTTTCTTCCACGCCGCCAAAACCTTCCGCTGGAACCCCTTTTTCTCCAAAGACTGGGAAAAGCGCAAGATCAAGCAGTTTATGGAAGAAGACGAGAAGCAATCCGGCCGCTGGGAATAAATCAAAAGACGCACCGTCATGGAAAATAACGACAAACTCGAACGCGCCAAAAAACGGGTGGAAAAGCTAAAGGGCTTCCACATCCATTTGGTGGTATACCTGGCGATTAACCTGCTCATCATGCTGGGGAACGTGCTGGTAAGTGTGCAGCAGGGCGAGCCGCCCTTTCGGTGGCACATGCTGGTGACCCCCTTCTTCTGGGGCATCGGCCTGGCCATCCACGCCCTGAACGTATACGGCCCCAACCTGCTGTTCGGCAAGAGATGGGAAGAGCGGCAGATCGCCAAATATATGGAAGAAGAGCGGCGCGAAGCCGAGAAATTCAAATAAGCCAACCGCCAGGGTATGAAAGCACTGATCATCGAAGACGAAAAACCCGCGGCCCGCAGGCTGGCGCGCATGCTCGAAACCGAGCAGGTCGCCGTGTCGCACATGCTGCACTCGGTAGAGGAGGCCATCGCCTGGTTCAGGGAGCACCCGCACCCCGACCTGATCTTCCTCGACATCCAGCTCTCAGACGGTTTGTCGTTCGAGATTTTCGATGCCGTTGCGGTCAAGTCGCCCATCATCTTCACCACGGCCTACGACGAGTACGCCCTGCAGGCCTTCAAGCTCAACAGTGTGGATTACCTGCTCAAACCCATAGACGAGGCCGAGCTGCAAGCCGCCCTGACCAAGTACCGCGAACGCCTGCCCGAGGCCCGGCCCCTCGCGGTCGATTTTGAAGACATCCGCCGGCTTTTGGTGAACCCCCTGGAGCGGGAATACAAGAAGCGGTTTACGGTGCGCGTAGGGCAGCATTTGAAAATCGTGGCCGCCGACGAGGTGGAGTGTTTCTTCAGCGAGAACAAGGGTACTTATGCCTCCACCACCGAGGGGCGATCGTACCTGCTCGACACCACCCTGGAGCAGCTCGAAGGCGAACTTTCCCCTGAGACCTTTTTCAGGGTGAACCGGAAATTTGCGGTGAACGTCAACCACATCAAAGACATCGTGGCCTACTCGAATTCGCGCCTGAAAATCAAGTTGCACCGCTTTTCAGACCAGGAAATCATCGTGGCCCGCGAACGGGTGAAGGATTTCAAGTTGTGGTTGGAATAATCAATTATATATAACTGGATTACAGTTATATAATATAAGTCATAGAAATTTCTTATAGTGCCTATTCCGCCTCCGATTCGAGGCGGTTTTCGTCAAAAGAGGAAGGCAGCAGCCTGGGGATGAGCTTGACGAAGATAGGCAGCAGCACGGCCCCGCCCGGCAGCATGAAGATGGCCAGGGAGGGGATTGATTTGAAGACGTCGAGCAGCTGTTCGCGAACCCTGACCCGCTCTTCCTCACTCAGGTCGCGCACCGTCGATTTCGAGAGCAGGTACACCAGCTCCCGGCTCTGGGAAAGTTCTTTCTGCAGTCGCTTGCTGTTGCGCCTGATGAGCTTCTGCACCATCCTGTTCATGCTGTCGAGGTTGCTCTGTTCGCGCAGCACGGCCAGCTGGTCTGCATAGGTGGCGAAAAAGCCGGTCACGGCCACCAGGGCCTCTCGGATCACCGAGGGGTCCAGGCCGAGTTCTTCCCCCAAGCCGTATACAAAACGCGATTCGAGGTACTCCAGGTTGCCGTCTTCCCAAACCGTAAGGCAGGCCATATCGAGGAAATACCGGGCAGCCGGGGTGCCCCGGTAGGCCAGCAGCCGCTCGCGGTAGCCGACATCGGCTTTCTGCAGGGGCTCGTCCAGGAAGGTGAGGGAGGCCCGGAAGAGCTCGCGCAGGCGCTCGTCATACGGGTTGGGGCGTCGCGACCCCAAGGCCTGGTACGAAATATTGAGGGCTATGTATTCAATTTCGCCGGCATAGGCACGGGGCTCGGCCTCGCCCTGCAAAAAGCGGTTGTAGGTAAGCACGTCTACGTACAGCAGGGAGTTGGCGATGCTGTGGATGGCCTTGGAGAGCAGGTTGACCTCGAGGTAGACCCGCGAGTCGAGCAGCTTTTCGAGCTGGTCGGAGGTTTTTTTCCCGCTCAGGATCTTCTGCAAAAAGTTGATGCGCCCTACCTCCAGGTCGCGGTAAAAGGCAAAGACCGACTCAAGGAAGGCTTTAAAGCCCGAATCGGGATGCTGCAGCCTGTAGGTCGAATAGAGCCCGAACAACAGGTTGAGCTTGGCATTCTCGTCGTGGGTGAGGGTATGGGTGGGGCGGATAAACCCCGGGATGCCCGTATTGAGGCCGTAGGCAAACCCCAGGGATCGCAACACCTCGCAAACCTGCCCGAAATCGTCGTAAACGGGCTGCTCGCGCTCGGCCAGGTGTCCGAATTTCTGTATCCAACCCGAGGCAGACGGATTCACTTCCTTTGCAAATTAGGGTGCCAAATTAGGCTTTATTTTGCACCGAAAGAAACCCGGGAGCTGATTTATCGGCCTCTTTACGCAGGGCTAACCCCCTGTTTACAGTAAGCCCGGTTTAGCCCGGGGGTGTGCCATTCATCGATTTTATGTGTAATTCACAGGAAGAAGGGCCGGAATTATGTATTTTTAATCCTCCTAAAATCCCAAACCATTCCCGGATGCCCCTCCGGGAAGAACGAAGAACCTAAAAACTGTATGTTATGGAACTACTCCTGTTTTCCATCTGGTTGGCCGCTATGGCCATCGTTGGCCTGTTCGTGTACAGGGCCCAGCATTCCCTCAAGAAATACCGGAAAACCCACCAGGCCTGAGCCTATGCAACAGCACTACGCCTGATCTCCCTGTATTTTTAAATGACCTTTCGGCGGTGCCTCTCCGAGGCTAGGCGCTGCCGTCTTTTCCAAGGAATAAAAAAGGCCGGGATTGCCCCGGCCTTTTGCATGTAAATCCCCCGTTGGGGAACTTTTCGGTTATTCGATTACCCCCGTGCAGCTGATGCGCGCCCCGGCAGCCCCGCTGGGCTGGGAGGTGAAGTCGTCGGTGCCCTGATGCACGATAACCCCCTTGCCCAGAATGTCTTTGTTGGGGTCGCCGCAGCCGATGCACCACTGGTCGGTTTCGAAGTGGATCATGGCCTTCCCGTCGGCATCGGCCGTAAAGTTGCCGATATCGCCCTTGTGGTAGCCTTCAGTGGCCCCCCATTTACCGTGGGGTTCATTGGTCGGGTTCCAGTGCCCCCCGGTAGAGGTGGCGTCTGCGGCCGAGCAGTCGGCCGACTCGTGCAGGTGGATGGCGTGCTCGCCCGGGGTAAGGCCCGAGAACATGCCGTGCAGGGTTACTTTCCCGTCTTTTTCCGTAAAGGTAACCGTGCCCTGTACGGTGCTTTCGCTTCGGGGTTCCATGGTCAGGGTCAGGGTTTTTCCGCCCATGGCCATGTCTTTCATTTCGTCCATGCCTTCGTGGGTGGCTGCCTCCATTTCATCGGCGGCCTCTTCGGCTTCCTTTTTGGCGTCTTTGCAGCTATACCCGCTTACCAGCAGCAGGCCCAACAGCAGGATGTTTACTTTTTTCATAGTGGCTGTTTTTAGAATATGAATGTTTCGCCTTATAAAGGTAGTTATATTTTGAGACCCTTCTGCAGGGATTTGGGTGGGCTTTAGGGTTGGGCCTTCTTTTTCCCCACTTCGGGGTTAAAGAGCAACAGCACCCGCAGGCGCTCGTCTTGCCGCCCTCCCTCAAAGAAGAATCGGGTGTAGCCCAGCTGCAGTCGGGTGTGCGGGTTCAGCCAGGCCCCCAGGGAGCCGGTAAGCCGGTAGCTGGTATCGAGCCGGCGGTGGAGTTGGAAGAGCACCTCCCCATCGGCAGAAGCGTACAACGGGCCAACCAGGGGGTGGCTGGCCAGCAGGCGGTAGCGGGCCCGGTAGGTTGTATAACTGCCCTGGTCGGGGTGCAAAAAGCGCTGCTCGGTGCGCAGGCGGTGCGAGAAACCCCACAGGCCCGCCTTATGCCGGTACAGGAGCTGTTCCATGAGCCTGTTTTCCTGCAGCCGGTTTGCCACCCCCGCCTCGGCATAGGTGGGGTCGCCGTAGCTGTAGTGGTAGAGCAGCGACCCGGTAAGGGCCGGTTGCAGTTTGTAGTTGGCGCCGGCCCGCACCACAAAGCGGTTGAAGGCGCTCAGGGGCTCGTACAGGTGCAGGTGGGTCTCGTGGTGGATGGCCCACTTTTCCGAAATGCCGTAGTCGGCAAAGTAGGTGTACCACACCCCGATGCCTTCGGGTTCGGGTTGCTGCGCCCGGGCGGCAGCCCAGGTGCCCAGCAGGGCGAGCAGGCAGGCCCGGGCCCCGCGGGAAGCAAAAAGGCTGCTCAAGGGGCTTTGCTTTTTTTGCGGAGGTCTGCGTTCCAGAACAGGGCCAGCTGCAGGCGGTCGTAATGCGCCCCGGGGAAGTGGTTTTTCAGGTAGCCGGCCTGCAGGCTCACCGAAGGGCTTACCCTGGCGCCCAGGGCCAGGTAGAGGCGGTTCTGCCCGAACGCCTCGCCTTGCAGGTTCAAAAATACCTCGTCGTAGAAATTGAGGAAGAAAGTGTCGCCCAGGGGCTGGGTGAGCTGCAACCGGTACCGGGCCCGGTGCTGCGTATCTGACGGAATATCGCCCCCCAGGAAACGCTGCTCGAGGCGGTAGCGGTGCTCTACGGCCACAGGCCCTACCCTGTTTTTCAAAATAAACTGCTCGAAGAGGCGGTGCTCCCGTATGCTATTTACCGGCCCGTCTTCAAAGGTGGGGTCGGTGGGGATGTTGGCATAACCAGCCGTTGCGATGGCCTCATCTGAAATGTGGTAGTTGGCCCCGGTGCGCAGCAGCAGCTGGTTAAAGTTGCCCCCCAGGTCGTAAAAGCGGAACTGGGCCTCGGTGTGCACGCTCCAGCGCTCGGCCACGCGCAGGGTGCCGAAGTACATGTACCAGGCCCCGAGCTGGTCTTCCCCGTTTTCCTGGGCCCGGGCCGGGGCCTGGAGCAGCAGCAAAAGAAGAAGCAGGCCGGGGGTGCGGCCTGCTTTTAAGAAGGTATTTCGAAATTTATTTATAATCATGCCTTATTGGGGGTCTTGTTCGAGTTCGGGTTGTTCCATGGCATCGTCGCGGATGGGCGCTGCCGCCTCCCCTTTCAGGTAGGTGTCGAGGAAGTTCAGAATGCGGCTGTAGGCCTCTACCTGGTTTTCCTTTTTCACAAAGCCGTGGCCCTCGTCCTCGAAGAGCACGTACTCCACGGGCACACCGTTGGCGCGCACCCCGGCCACGATCTCATCCGATTCTACCTGCAGCACCCGTGGGTCTTGGGAGCCCTGCAGCACGATAAGGGGTTTGGTAACCTGGTCGGTGTGGAACAGGGGCGAAATGGCGCGCAGGCGCACCGAGTCGGCGCTGTTCGGGTCGCCCAGCTCGGTATAGAGGGCTTCCTTGAACGATTCCCACCAGGGCGGGATGGAGCGCAGGGTGCGGATCCAGTTGGTTACCCCGAAGAGGTTTACCCCCACGTCGAACGCCTCGGGGGCGTAGGTGAGGGCCGCCATGGTCATATAGCCCCCGTAAGAGCCGCCCAAAATACCGATTTTTTCGCCGTCGATCTCGGGTTGTGTCGCCAGCCAGTCTTTCCCGGCCACGCAGTCTTTCAGGTCTTTGTCGCCGTGGTTGCGGTCGTCGAGCTGGTAGAAGGTTTTCCCGTAGCCCGAGCTGCCCCGGTTGTTCACCGCCAGTACCGCATACCCGTGGTTAACCAGGTATTGGATAAAGGAAGAGAAGTTCTGGCGCGACTGCCCGCCGGGCCCGCCGTGTACCCAGACCAGGGCCGGGGCGGGGTGCCCCGCGCTGGCCTGGTAGGGCCGGTAGTAGATGGCCGGGATCTCCAGCCCGTCGAAGGATTTAAAGCGAACCACCTCGGCCTGCACCATGTGGGTGGGGTCGATCTCGGGGTTGAGCACGTTGGAGAGCTGCTTCACCTCTTTGGTCTCCAAATTGTACACATACAGGTTGTCGGGGGCGTTGGAGCCTCCGGCAAAAAAGCGCATCATCTTTTCGTCGTCCGAAAAGCCCACGCTGGTAATGTCCATGCCCTCCAGGGCCGGTACCGCCAGGGGCTGCCCGCTGGCCACCTCGGTGAGCTCGATGCTGTTTTTCGCATCCACATTCACGTAGGTTACCTGGTAGGTGCCCTTCTCGGTGAAGTAGCTGCCCATGATATCCCAGTCGCGCTCCAGCACCTTCTCACGGGCGCCCGAGGCCAGGTCCACTTTCATCAGGTGGGCGAACTCGCTGCCCTGGTCGGTGGTGTAATACAGGGTTGCGCCGTCTTTTGAAAAGTCCTGGGCCGAATTCCCGGAGCGCTCCCCGTTTACCTGGGTCAGGCTCCCGTCGGCGACCTTGTACACGAACAAATCGCTATCGTTCGTGTTGATGGCCTTGGCGAGGGTAATCAGCCCCCCGTCGCCTGATATTTCCCCCAGGTCATAGCCCCCCTCGTTCTGGTAGACCAGGGTGGGGGTAAAGGTGGAAAGGTCCATGCGGTACAGGTCCATAAAGCGGTTGTCGCGCTTGTTGGAGGCGTAAAAGAACGACTGCTTGTCGTCGGCCCAACCGGCAAAAAGGGCCCGCGCCCCGGCATCGGGGGTGAGGTCGCGGTGGCTGCCGTCGGTCTCGCGCAGGTAAATGTGGTAGATCTCATCCCCGTTGTTGTCCATGCGGAAGAGCAGGCGCTCGTCCTGGGGGAAGTACGAGACGGCGAACACCGACGAGCTGTCGGAGGCCGTAAGGGGCGTCCAGGTGCCGTCTGCCGTGCCCACCGTGTAGAGGTTGTAAATGCCCGAGCGGTTGCTGTGCACCAGCAGCTTGGAGTTGTCGGGGGCAAAGCTGCCGCCCCCCACGCTCTCGTTGTCCATCATCTGCTCGATGGTGTAGTCTTTCAGGGTTTCGGCCACCGAGGGCGCCTTGGGTTCCTCCTTGCAGGAGATGGCCAGGGCCAGCCCGGCCATGATCAGGATTCGTTTCATACAACTGTTTTTAGGTTACGCCCATAGGACGACTATTCCATGGAAAATGTTTCAGTGTCTTTAAAGGGCGAAAGCGCCAGGGCTTCCATTTTAGCCCGGTACCCCTTCCAGGTGTCGGCGAAAAAGGCGTTGGTGGCCCGCAGGGCTTTCTCCAGGTCGCCCTGGGCGAACTCCATCAGCCGGCGCTCGGTCTCGGTAAGGCCCCCCGGGCGGCTGGCCGCATAGCCGTAGGCGGTCTGCAAGCGGGTCATCACGGTCATTTCGGGGTTGCGGGTAATGCCCTGCCGCTTGTCTTCCTTACCGATGTAGAGGGCCATGAGCGAATCGAGCTGCTTCACGATTTCTTTGGAGGCCTTCTGTTCGTCTTTAAAGCCGTCTTTGTCTTTGTCTTTCAACGTTTTCTGCAATTCTTCCACCACTTTTTTGCTCTCGGCCAGCTGTTTTACCGCATCGGCGGCGGTTTGCTGCCAGGCTTCCAGCTTTTTGGAGGCCTCGTAGGCGTCGGCAATGGCTTTTTCAGACACCTTAAGGCGGGGGTCTGAGGCCACCGTTACCGAGGTGGAATCTTTGGCCTCGCCCAGCTGTACCACTACCTTGTAAATGCCGGGCTTTACAGACGGGCCCCCGGGCTCGCGGTTGCTGCGTCTCACTTCCCGCATCGGGCGCTCGGCCCCGGCCTCGTCCATGCCCCAGTAAATGCGGTGCAGGCCGGCCGAATCGGGTGTTTTGTAGGAGAGAGTGCGAATCAGGCGCTCCCCGTCGTAGAACCGGAAGTGGACCGAATCTTTGGTAATTTTCTTGGCATCGGCGGCTTCCTCCTCATCATTTTCTTCCTTTTTGGCATCGGCCCCGGCGGCTTTTTTGGCCTCTTTGGCGCCCTGTTTCAGGTAATAGGTAATCATGGCCCCGCCCCGGCGGTTGTCGCCGTTGTACTCGGCATCGCCCCCGAACCGCAGGCCGGTGGGCTGCTGGTAGGCGGCCTGGTAGGCCGTGGGAGAGGGGAAGAGGCTCACGTCTTTGTTCAGGATGGTGGCATCACCAGCAATGGCCCGCAGTGGGCGGATGTCGTCGAGCACCCAGGCGGCCCGGCCGAAGGTGCCGATTACCAGGTCTTGCTCGCGGGGGTGGATGGCCAGGTCCATGGTCGATACTGTGGGGTAGCCGTGGTGCCACTTCTGCCAGTTGGCCCCGGCGTCCATGGAAATATAGAGCCCGTCGTCGGTGCCCAGGAACATCAGGTTCGGGTTCTGGGCGTCTTCCTGAATGCTGAGGGTGTAGGTGGGCACGTCGGTGCCGTCTACGATGCGCGTCCAGGTTTTGCCGTAGTCGCGGGTACGGTAGGCGTAAGGGGTATAGTTGTAGCGGCGGTAATCGTTGGCGATGAGCAGCGCCTCCCCGGGGTTGCGCTCCGAGGCGCGTATCTGCGGAATCCAGCTGCCGGCCGGCAGGCCTTTGATGTTGGCCGTTACCTCCGTCCAGCTGCCGCCCCCGTCGCGGGTAATATGCACCCGCCCGTCGTCGGTGCCCACCCAGAGCATGTTGCGCTCAACGGGCGAGGGCTCGATCACCAGAATGGTGCAGTGGTTCTCGGCCCCGGTGGCGTCCATGGTAAGGCCGCCGCTCTCGCTCTGCTTCTGCTTCTCGGGGTCGTTGGTGGTCAGGTCGGGCGAAATCACGCTCCAGGTCAGGCCCTTGTCGGTGCTCTTGTGCACAAACTGGCTGCCGAAGTACACGGTGCTGTTGTTAAAGGGGTCTTGGCCGATGGCCGCGTTCCAGTTAAAACGCAGCTCGGTGGTGGCGTCGGGCGGGGTGGGCCGCACCGAATAGTCGTTCCCGGTCTGGGAATCGTACCGCCCCACGTAGCCTTGCTGGCTCATGGCGTAGCCAAAGCGCGAATCGTCGCGGTCGGGCACCACGTCAAAGCCGTCTCCGAAGGCGATTTCCTGCCAGTACGAGTTGCGGATGCCCTGGGCCTTCCACACGTAGGCCGGCCCCCGCCAGGAGCCGTTGTCTTGCATGCCCCCGTACACGTTGTAGGGGAATTCGTTGTCGGTACTTATGTGGTAGAACTGGGCCACGGGCAAATTGCCCACAAAGCGCCAGGTTTTGCCCCCGTCGCGGCTCAGGTTCAGCCCCCCGTCGTTGCCGTCCATCATAAACTGCCCGTCGGTGGGGTGGATCCAGAAGGCGTGGTGGTCGGGGTGGATGCCGTTCGATACCCCGTAGGCGGGCATCAGCCCCGTGAAGCTGCGTCCGCCGTCTTCCGACACGTTCACAAAAGAGAACGACGAGATAACCCGGTTCTCGTTCTCGGGGTCTACAAAGAGGTCGAAGTAGTAGAAGGGCCGGTTGCCGATCTCATCCTTGTCGTTTACCTTCTTCCAGGTAAAGCCCCCGTCTTCGGAGCGGTAGAGGGCGTTCTTCTTGGCCTCGATAATGGCGTACACCACGTTGGGCTTGTTGGTGGCAATGGCCAGGCCCATGCGGCCCAGCTCGCCCTCGGGCAGGCCGTCGGCCTCGCCCAGCTGCTTCCAGGTGGCGCCCCCGTCGTGGGTCATGTACAGGCCGCTGCCCGGCCCGCCCGATTTAAAGAACCAGGGCCAGCGCTTGTGCTCCCACAGGGCCACGATAAGTTTATTCGGGTTGGAGGGGTCCATCACCATGTCGCCCACGCCCGTTTGGTTGTTCACAAAGAGGATCTTGTTCCAGGTCTTGCCCCCGTCGGTGGTCTTGAAAACGCCCCGCTCGGGGTGCTCGCCCCAGGGCGAGCCAATGGCCCCCACGTACACGGTGTTCGGGTCGGTGGGGTCGATAATGATGCGGTGGATGTGCCGGGTCTCCTTCAGGCCCATGCTCTGCCAGGACCGGCCCCCGTCGAGGGAGCGGTACACCCCGAAACCACCGTTCAGGGAGTTGCGCGGGTTGCCTTCGCCCGTGCCCACCCAAACCACGGAGGGGTTGCTCTGCTGTATGGCCACCGCGCCGATAGAGGCGGTTACCTCCTTGTCGAAGATGGGTTCCCATTTAATCCCTCCGGAAGTAGACTTCCAAAGCCCGCCCGAGGCGGTACCCACGTACATGATGTCGGGTTCTGAGGTAACCACGTCAATGGCGGTAACCCGCCCGCTCATACCGGCCGGGCCGATGCTGCGGGGCTTCATGTCGCCGGCCAGTTTAACGTCGAATTTCTGGGAGAACAGGGGCAGCGCCGCCAGCAGCAGCGCCAGGAGTAGTGCTTTTTTCATTGGGTTCGTTAGTTAGCGGGCTTAAGATACGAAATGTGTTTAAAGCACACTACCCTGGGGGGTGTTAACGTAATGTCGTTGACGGGAGTCTTTTTTGGCTCGGTGCAAGGCTGCACCTTCGCCTATTTTCCTCTTTCTTTTGCGAGCCCAAAAGAAAGAGGCAAAGAAAAGGGCTTTCCGGCCGACTTTTTGCTTCTTGAAATCTGGCGAAAACCATGCAGCCTCGCCGCGTAACCTCCGCGGTTATACCGCTTCGACGCGGCTCTCCTTCACCTGCAGCATGGTTTTCTGGATTTACTACGAATCAAAAAGAGGCCGGGTTACCGGCTGTGCCGGTATTAGGAATTGTTTATGCGCCACCACTATCGCTGGCCATTCTTCTAAAGGAGATTTTAACTGCCGCTGGTGGAGCGCATTGTCGGCACACGGTTGCGTTCAATTGTCATTTCGAACGCAGTGAGAAATCTCACCCTCAGATTGCTTCGATTTTGCCTGGTTTCGGGTCTCGGGGAACGCATTTGAAAACGCGTGCGTAATTAACCTAAAAAGGATATCTTTTAGGCATTGGAAAAGTTGCGAGAACCCTAACCACCACGCCTTGAAAAAACTACTCTATTTCTTGCTGACCCTCTCGGCCGTTGCCCGGGCCCAGCAACAACCCGTCAAAATCTTTATCTCCGTAGACATGGAAGGCATCGGGGGGATAGGGACTTCCCACATGGTAAGCACCGACGGGAAAGATTACGCCACGGGCCGAAGGCTCATGACCGATGAGGTGAACGCAGTGGTAGAGGCCATTTTCAAAGCGGGCCCGGCCACGGTTTTGGTCAATGACAGCCACGGCGACATGCAGAACCTTTTGCACACCGAGCTCGACCCTCGGGTCGAATACATCCAGAGCAACATCAAGCCCCTGGGCATGGTGCAGGGCCTGGACGCTTCCTTCGACGGGGTGGTTTTTATCGGCTACCACGCCAGGGCAGGAACCGAAAACGGCTTTCTGGCCCATACGGGCTCGGGCTCGGTCAAGGGCCTTTGGATTAACGGCACCGAAGTGGGCGAGGGCGGCCTGAACGCCTTCTTCGCCGGGGCGCTGGGGGTGCCCGTGCTGTTGGCCAGCGGCGATAAAGCCTTCTCGGAAGAGATCAAAAAACTAACCCCCACCCGCACGGTCATCACCAAGGAGGCCATTGGTTCGAGTGCCGCCAAACTCCGGCACCCCGATGGGGTCAAAGACGAGCTCCGGGAGCAGATCACAGCGGCCCTCGGCGACCTGAAGCAAGCCCGGCCGCTCCCGGTAAAGGCTCCTGTGGAATTTGCGATGCGGCTCGAGGCGCCCACCCGGGCCGATGTGGCCATGGGCATCCCGGGGATGCGCCGGGTAGACGGATACACGGTTTCCTATCAGGCTAAAAACATGGATGAGGCCTACCGGCTAATCCGGATTGTTTACAAATACCTGTCCTGGTAACGCGATGTTAAGATTCTTCAGCCGCCTTCGCCAGACGCTTCTGTCAGAAAACCGGTTCAGCAAGTATATGCTGTATGCGGTGGGGGAAATTTTATTGGTGGTCATCGGCATTTTGATTGCCCTGCAGGTAGACAACTGGAATGAAGAACGCAAGAAGCAACAGGAAATCTCCAAGCTGCTGTCCGACATCGAACAAGACCTGTTGCTGAACTACGAGCTGGCCGATTATGCCCTGCAATTCTACCGGGGGCAGGATTCCATCGCCAAGCGCATTGCCCACAATACGCTGAGCGAGGCCGATTACAACGCCAATTCCCGGCTCACCTATTACATCAGCAATTGGGAATATTACCTGCCCGCCGAAAAGAACATCAACCAGTTTGTGGAATCTGAAAAACGGGTCCCCCCTTCTTATAAACCCATCCTCGATGCGCTGAAACGGGTTCAGAGCTACAGTGCCGTGCTGGGCGATACCTGGTCGAATTTGGAAGAAAACCTGGGCGAGAATACCAACCTGCTCACGAGTTTCAATTGGTATGTTAAAGGCGATTCGGTTTCCCAGGCCAAACGCCTGGACTTTTTCCTGCACGACCCGCGCTATGAAACGGCCGCTTTGCGCTACTGGGTCTTAATCCAGAATTATTACGATAAAATCACCCGCTACCGGGCGCAATCCATGGCTGCCCTCGGCGCCATTAAAACACATAAAGAACGGTATAGCCCGGAGGAAATCGTCCGGTTGTTTGAAAAAAAGGGCATGCCTGCTTTCGAGCCTTACCCCTGTGAAGTTGACAATTCCGAATTAAAGTCTTTGAAAGCGCTCAGGTCCAGCGAGCTTTATGCCAACCTCAGCCAGGACACCCTGCGCTATACC
>JBNKGM010000051.1:0-22304 GCA_050289825.1 Robiginitalea sp. | reverse complement strand
CGTTAACCAGGGAGGCGATCCGACTGAGGTAGCCCGGAAGTTGTTGCGCATTTTAAAAACGAGCAGCCCCAAAGTGCACTATACCGTGGGCAGCCCCATGCAGCGTTTTTCGGTGGTCCTGAAAAAATGCCTGCCCGACAAAATGTACGAGCGCCTGCTGCGAAATCATTATAAATTGTAGTTTTACGGGCCGGTTTTCGCATCCGGCCAAATCGAAATAAATTAAGCCGCACTATGAAATTCTTTATCGACACCGCCAATCTCGATCAGATCCGCGAAGCCCAGGCATTGGGCGTACTCGACGGGGTAACCACCAATCCTTCCCTGATGGCCAAGGAGGGGATTACCGGTAAGAACAACATCTTGAAACACTACGTCGATATCTGCCAGATCGTCGATGGGGGTGACGTGTCGGCCGAAGTCATAGCCACAACCTTTAATGAAATGGTGCGGGAAGGCGAAGAGCTGGCAGACCTGCACGAACAAATCGTAGTTAAGGTGCCTATGATCCGCGACGGGGTAAAGGCCCTGAAATACTTTGCAGACAAGGGCATCCGCACCAACTGCACCCTGGTGTTTTCAGCCGGGCAGGCCCTCTTGGCCGCCAAAGCCGGGGCCAATTATGTATCGCCCTTTATCGGCCGCCTGGACGATGTCTCGACAGACGGGCTTGGGCTCATTGCCGATATCCGGGAAATTTACGACAACTACACCTTCGACACCGAGATTTTGGCCGCCTCCATTCGCCACACCATGCACATTATTGAATGCGCCAAGCTGGGGGCCGATGTTATGACCGGGCCGCTTTCTGCCATCGAAGGCTTGCTGAAGCACCCCCTGACCGATATCGGCCTGGAAAAATTCCTGGAAGACTACCGCAAGGGGAATCCTTGATTGGGCTTTACCCCATTTTACACCACAACAAGTACCTGAAAATTCCTGACTAAAAGGAGGTATTGAGATTGGCGAAACCGTCTACGATCAGGCCGTTTCGGCAAACAATGCTTTTGTAGGGATGATAAACGACCAGGGTGTGGGCGAAGTGCTCGAAATCTTCGGCCCAGAACTGCCATTGCGGGTCGAGGCCGTATTCCGCTATGTACTGCTTCCACTGCTCCGGCCCGGTGCGCAGGCAAATACCCACGAAGCGAAGTTCCGGGTGCCGTTCTTCCAGCAGGCGAACTTTCTGACTAATAGCCATCAGGTGTTTGGGCTCGGGCCCGGACCAGAAATAGAAAACCACTTCCTTTTTTGAGTTGCCGGGGTCGATTTCACCCATCAGCACAGGTCTGCCATCGACGTCTATTACTTCAAGAGAGGGGATCGGGTGGTTGGGCCGCAGGTTGCGGATGCCCTCGCTGAGTTCCTCGATCTCGCTCAGGTGGCGGTTCTTTCCGGCCATCTTATGGAAATCGACCATAAACTTCTCGAAATTCTCCTCTGAATCGTTTTTGAGCAGGTATTCGAAGGCCACTGTGCGAAACAGGTTGTCGCGCAATTCCCCGGGGCTTACCAGGCTGTCTATCAGGTGCAGCTGGTGCCGGTTGAAATGCAACTGGTCTTTTGCCGTCTGGCTGTCGGTCTCGCAGGAGTCCTGGCACCCCATATAGGCCAGGTTGCCGAAATGGTAGGTCATGAATTCGTAGTAGGGGCGCAGGAAAACAAGCTTGGGGTCGTTATACGAAATCAGTTTGCGGTAATCGTAAAAATGGGCCGGCAGTTCGTGTAGCGTTTTATCAGGGCTGAGCTTGCGGTGCCAGAACGGGTAACGCTCCCGATAGAAGAAGTTTTTGTAGAGGATACTGGCCCGGGCCACTTCTGCGGCTTCATCGGAGAGCTCTTCATCGGCGCGCAATTGCTCGAGGGCGGCCAGTTTGTCGTCCATGAGGGAATCCATTTTGGCCAGGAAGAGCTCGGGCTCCAGACGCGTATAGGCATCCCGGAGAAGCGGCTCCTCGGCTTCGGCCTCCAGGAACAGGTTTATCAGGTAGTTGTTGATGACTTCCCCTTTCCCGGAAAAGGCCAGCGACTCGTCGAAGGATACTGTGTTGAGCCGCATTTGCATGCTGTCGCCCGGTTCCAGATACACGTATTGCATTTCCGGTTTTTGCACAAAGTGGTAAAGCCCGGGCTCGAGGGAATCGACGCGGATCTCGAAGCGGTTGTTCGCATCGAGCCGGGCCGAATCCAGCACCTCTTCTCCCCGGTATAATACCACGTAATCAGAGGTTGGATTGACTATTTCCCCGGAAAAGTAGGTGGAAGTGGTCCCTTTCTCGTTCTTGCCGCAGGCACAGGCCCCGGCAAGCAGGCAAACCGTAAAGGCTTTACGCATCATAGTGGATCGACACTGCATGTAATCTGCACAAATCTAAAGAAACGTGCTATGGAGGCCTGTTAACAGGGCGTTAAAATAGGGAAATCAAGGGGTTGTGCCGCCTTAATTTAACAAAGCGTTTTGCTAGGCGCGAGGGGCCAAAATGATTACTTTTGCACAAAATTTTAAAGCAGGTATCTATGCTCACGGTTTCGAATCTTTCCGTCCAATTTGGCAAGCGGATTTTGTTTGACGAGGTGCAGGTTACGTTTACCCCGGGCAACTGTTACGGGGTTATCGGGGCCAACGGGGCCGGAAAATCGACTTTTCTGAAAATTCTCGCCGGGCAGGTCGAGCCTACCTCAGGCCGGGTATCCCTCGAACCCGGGAAGCGCATGTCGGTACTGGAGCAGAACCACAACGCTTACGACAGCCACCCTGTATTGGAAACCGTGCTGATGGGCAACAAACCCTTGTTTGCCATCAAAACCGAAATGGATGCCCTCTATGCCGATTACGACGATGCCCATGCCGACCGCATTGGCGAATTGCAGGTGGCCTTCGAGGAAATGCACGGCTGGAATGCCGAGAGCGACGCCGCGGCCCTGCTGTCGAACCTGGGCATTCCCGAAAGCCTGCATTATTCGGCGATGGCCGAGGTGGAAGCCAAGCTCAAGGTGCGCGTGCTGTTGGCCCAGGCGCTGTTCGGAAACCCCGATGTGCTGGTTATGGACGAGCCCACCAACGACCTCGACTACGATACCATTCAATGGCTCGAAAACTTCCTGGCCGATTATGAAAACCTGGTAATCGTGGTTTCTCACGACCGCCACTTCCTGGATGCCGTGTGTACCCATGTGGCCGATATCGACTTCGGGAAGATAAATCTGTACAGCGGCAACTACACCTTCTGGTACGAGAGCAGCCAGCTGGCAGCGCGTCAGCGGGCCCAGCAGAACCGAAAAGCCGAGGAAAAAGCCAAGGAATTGCAGGAATTCATTCTACGCTTCAGCGCCAACGTGGCCAAGAGCAAACAGGCCACCTCCCGGAAAAAGATGCTGGAGAAACTCAAGGTCGAAGACATCAGGCCTTCGAGCCGGCGCTACCCGGCCATCATTTTTGAACAGGAGCGGGAGGCTGGCGACCAGATCTTGCAGGTCGAGGGGCTGGCAGCACGCAACGAGGAAGGGGAGTGGCTTTTTCGCAACGGGGAGCTCAACCTGGCCAAGGGCGACAAGGTAGCCTTGATTTCGCGTGACTCCCGCGCCACATCAGCCTTTTACGAAATATTGAGCGGCAACCGCAAGGCCGACGCGGGTACCTTCTCCTGGGGTGTTACCACCAGTGTTTCCTACCTTCCGGGCGACAACGCCTCCTATTTCCAGTCAGACCAAAATCTGGTTGACTGGCTCAGGCAATGGGCTAAAACCCAGGAAGAAAAAGAAGAAGTCAACCTGAGGGGTTTCCTTGGGAAAATGCTCTTCAGTGGGGAAGAAGCCCTGAAAAAAAGCACCGTGCTCTCTGGGGGCGAAAAGGTGCGCTGCATGCTCAGCCGTATGATGCTGCTTCGCGCCAATGTGCTGTTGCTCGATGAGCCCACCAACCACCTCGACCTTGAAAGCATTACCGCTTTCAACAATTCCCTGAAGCAGTTCAAGGGCACCGTTTTGTTTACCACCCACGACCACGAATTTGCCCAGACCGTGGCCAACCGGGTGGTGGAGCTCACTCCGGTTCAGACCATCGACCGCTACCTGACTTTCGAAGACTATATGTCAGACCCGGCCATACGAGAGCAACGTCAGAAACTCTACGGCGTACCGGCTTAACAGGCCGGTTTCACGCCGGGGTTTTCAACTTTGTAACTCCGGAATGGATAGCTGTGGCCCTACAGGGCTCAGGTGTTAAAGTATTTGCTGTCCCAGATAGCCGGGTTAAAATTCTTGCCCAGGGCAATACCGTAAAAGAGTACCACGGCCACCACCGACTTGAAGGTGAAGAAAAAGAGGATCCCGAACTCAGCTACACTGTTCTGTTTGGAGAATAACCCGCCGGGAATAAGCAGGGCAGTCAGGTAACTGAGCACCAGGAGCAACAGCAAGAGGTTGGGCAGCGACTTAAAGGGCCACACCAGGATGCGGCGCAAAGGGTGCAGGTCATTGCCCCATTTGTGCACCAGGTAGAAATAATCGTTGCCCATGGGCACGAATAAAAGCGGGTCGTCCTTGTCTTCCAGCTTAAAGAGGCGTGAAGGAGCTATGATTTTTAGGTGTTTAAGTCGGGTATCGTGAGCGGCGCCCAGTTCTTCCATGGCCTTTACAGCCTCCCCGGGGAGTTCCGGTTTGAAATAGGCCAGGTCGAGGAACCGCAGCCGGTAATCGATACAGATCTGGCGGATGTGGCGCAGGTGGTAAATGCGATTGGTGTCAAGGCGGTCGAAATCGAAGGAATTGACCGGCATTTGGTCTTGGTGCCTGTCTTTCTGCGCGCCGATCTCCAGTTCTTCCAGCAGGTTTGACAAGGCTTCTTTGCGCAGTGCTTTCGAGCGAACGGCCTGCAGCCTGCTCTCGATGTCGGTTCTCTTCAGCATCTTCATTTTCATAGTTAATAACCCAAAATTAAACAATGACTTCCATCATAAAATAAGCCCCTCCTAACTTCAATGTTAAATAAAGGTTAAATCAAAAAGGGAGCCGCTGCCTGCCCGTATCCAAGCCCCCTTTTTACGTATATTGTCGGGCTTATCGCACCGTTCGTCGAGTCGAGAAGCGCCCCGAGACCTTATGATTATGAAAAACCGCCTCCTGACGCTCTGCTCGGCACTGGTATTGTCCCTTTCCGCGGGCCAGCTTTCTGCCCAGTCAGGCCCTGTGGCTTCTGAAAACAGAGAAAAACCGGCATCGGTGACCCCCTTTGAGTACCAAACCCTGATGCGTGCCCTGAAGGCAACCCACTTGCAGGAAATTCTCCAGAAAAGCGGCCCCTTTACTGTTTTTGCGCCTTCCGATTCGGCATTTGAAAATATGGCTGCCGACAGTATGGGCGAATTGCTCAAACCCGAAAACCGGAACGAATTGCGCACCATTCTAACCTACCATATCGTGGCCGGCGAACTGACGGCTTCGCGTATTTTACGAGCTTTGAGCCGGGGAGAAGGTGCGGCGCGTTTTACAACAGTTCAGGGTGAGGAACTGCTGGCCACCATGGAAGGGAGTGATATTATCCTTACAGACTGCTCCGGGAACCGCGCCCGAATTGTCAGCGCGGATTCAAACCGGAACAACCTTGTATTCCACGGGATAGACAAAGTAATTCTGCCGAGTTCGCTTTGATTTGCCTTAGCGCAGTTCTGCGCTGAACTCTTTCTCGAATGCCTGTTGGAGTTTTTTCATGATGCCGTCGATCTGAGCGTCGGTGAGTGTTTTCTTCGTATCCTGCAAATGGAAACTGAGGGCGTACGATTTTTTGCCCTTCGGGAGTTTCTCTCCGGTGTACACATCGAATAGCTGCACGTCTTTCAAGAGCTTCTGCTCGGTTTTGAAGGCGCGCTGGTACAATTCCTGGAAGCTGACGCCGTTGTCGAGCAATAGCGCCAGGTCGCGGCGCACTTCCGGGAAGCGCGGGATTTCCTGGAATTGCATGGTGTTGGACTGAATTTGAGCCAGCATGGCATTCCAGCGGATATCGGCGTACAATACTTCCTGGCGAATCTCGAAGGCCTCCAGGAAACGGGGGTGGACCAACCCCAGCTCGGCCAGGGTTTCTCCATTAAGTTCCAGGCGCAAGGCTTCCGAGAAACGGGCGTCTTGCAGGGGGGTTTCCTGGCAGGGTGCGCCCAGGCCCGCCCCTTCCAGCAACCTGTGGACAAAGCCCTTCAGGTAGAAAAAGCCCATGGGTTCTCCCTGGGTGGTCCAGTGGTCGCGGCTGCGGTTGCCGCTCAACAGCATCGAGAGGCGGTCTTCTTCGCTTCGCTGCCCGTTGGCATGCCCGTACACTTTCCCGAATTCGAACAGGCGCAGATCTTGCTGCTTGCGGTTAATATTGTGAGCCACGGCGCTGAGCCCGCTGAAAATAAGGTCGCGCCGCATTTCCGACAATTCCCGGCTCAGTGGGTTCATCAGGGGCACGGCGGTATCATTGGCCCCGTCTAGCAGGGCATTGTGCAGCGGGTTGCACAGGCTGTTGCCTAAAATTTCGAAAAAGCCATTGGAGGCGAGCTGCCTGCCGAGCTGATTTTGTACGCTGTGGGGCTCGGTAGTGGCCGGAGGGGCGATAGAGGCGGTGAATTTCTTTTTGTCGGGGATGTTGTTGTACCCGTACACGCGCAAAATTTCTTCAATTACATCCACTTCCCGGAACACGTCGACCCGGAAAAACGGGATGATCAACCCCAGGCCCGATTCGGTGACGCTTTTTACCTGTATGTCAAGGGAGGCCAGGATGGAGATAATAGTATCCCTGGGAATCTCCTGCCCGATGAGGCCGTGTATTTTGTCGTAGGTAAGGAACACATTGTGGTCGGGCATTTTCTTCGGGTAGAGGTCGACCACATCTGAAGTGATCTCGCCCCCGGCGATGTCGCGGATCAGGATGGCGGCCCGTATCAGGGCGTACTCCACGTTATTGATGTCGATGCCCCGTTCAAAACGGAAAGAGGCGTCTGTACTCAGGCCGTGGCGCTTGGCGGTTTTCCGGATAGCCACCGGGTTGAAATAGGCGCTTTCCAGGAAGATATTCCGGGTGTCTTCGGTAACCCCCGTATTTATACCGCCGTACACGCCGGCGATGCACATGGGTTTCTCCCCGTCGCAGATCATCAGGTCGTCTTCGTGCAAAATGCGTTCTTCCCCATCCAGCGTCATGAATTTGGTGCCCGCGGCAACGGTTCTCACCTCAATTTTCTTGCCGTGGATGCGATTCGCATCGAAGGCATGCAGGGGCTGCCCCAGTTCGTGCAACACGTAATTGGTCGCGTCGACCACGTTGTTGATCGGGTTCAGGCCTATAGCACGCAGGCGATTTTTCAGCCAGTCGGGAGACTCCTGTACCACGAGGTTGGAAAGCGTGATACCGCAATAACGGGGCGCAAGCGCGGCGTCTTTGACCGAAACGTCGATGCGCAGGCTGCGGTTGTCCACATTGAAATTGCTGGCCGAAGGGGTGATGAGCTCGCGGGAAATCTTGCGGTGTTTTAGCCCGGCCCTCAGGTCGCGGGCCACCCCGTAGTGGCTCATGGCGTCGGCCCGGTTTGGTGTCAGGCCGATTTCGAACACCCGGTCGCGCTCTACCTCAAACAATTCGGAGCAGGGCGTTCCGGGAGGGGCCTCGGTGTCTAAAACCAGTATGCCGTCGTGGCTGCTGCCCAGACCTATTTCATCTTCGGCGCAGATCATTCCGTTGCTTTCAGTACCCCTGATCTTACCCTTCTTGATTTTCCAGGGCTCCCCTTCGGTAGGGTAAAGGGTGCTGCCTACAGTCGCCACGGGCACATACTGCCCGGCGGCCACATTGGGGGCGCCGCAGACGATCTGCACGGCCTCTCCCTGGCCGATATCTACCCGGCAAAGCGTTAATTTATCGGCATTGGGGTGTTTCTCGCAGCTGAGGACCTTTCCGACTACAACCCCTTCAAGGCCTCCTTTTACCGATTCGAATTCGGTAATTCCCTCTACCTCGAGGCCGAGGTCTGTCAGGAGTTCTGCCACTTGTTCGGCCGGCCAGTCAATTTCCAGAAATTGCTTTAACCAGTTATAGGAGATTTTCATTATGCCGCTTTAAGCCATCAAAGATAAAACAATGGCGCGTTAATTCAAGGCTTGAACCATTCGCCCGCCTCAATAAAAAAACCTCCGGCCCTTGGGGGGCGGAGGTTCGTGACGTTTACGGGAGACGATCAGATAATGGTAGATTTCCCCAGGCCGATATTTTCTTTGTTCAGCCCCCTGAAATCATCTGAATCGCTGATATGGCTCGCGATGAAGTGGCCCACGTCGTCGGTGCCGTATTTGCTGTTCGAATCGAGGTCGGGCGTTACCATGCCGTTTTTCAGGGCCTTGTTAACAGCCCGCACCACGGCGGCTGCCTCCTCGTCAAGGCCAAAATGGTCGAGCAGCATGGCTGCCGACAAAATGGAGGCTATGGGGTTGGCGATGTTCTTGCCCGTGGCCTGCGGGTAAGACCCGTGAATGGGCTCGAACATGGCGCTTTCCTCGCCTACCGAAGCCGAGGGCAACAGCCCGATGGAACCGCCAATTACGCTGCCTTCATCTGAAAGGATATCGCCAAACATGTTTTCGGTGAGAATTACGTCGAACTGGCTGGGGTTCAGAATAAGCTGCATGGCGGCGTTGTCGACAAAGAGGTAGTTCAGTTCCACCTCAGGGTAGCTTTCCCCGATACGGGTAACCACCTTGCGCCATAGGCGCGAAGATTCCAGCACGTTGGCCTTGTCGACCAGGGTGAGCTTGTTGCGGCGCGTCTTGGCCGCTTTAAAGGCCAGGTGGGCGATGCGGCTGACTTCCGGCTCGGTGTAGATACACAGGTCAGAGGCCGTATTCCCGTCTTCGCTCAGGTATTTCTCCCCGAAATAGATCCCGCCCGTAAGCTCCCGGTAGATCACGAAATCGGTACCCTTGATGCGGTCTTCCCGCAAGGGCGACTTTTCGATCAGGGTGGGGAAAACCTTCACGGGACGTATGTTGCTGAACAGCCCCAGTTCTTTGCGCAAGCGCAGCAAGCCCTGTTCGGGCCGCACTTTTGCGCTGGGGTCGTTGTCGTACTTCGGGTCGCCGATGGCCCCGAAAAGCACGGCATCGGAGGCCTTGCAAAGCGCCAGGGTGTCGTCTGGCAGCGGGTTGCCCGTTTTATCAATGGCAATGGCCCCTACGGGGGCCTCAACAAATTCAAACTGATGTCCGAAGGCTTCTTCTACGGCTTGCAAACAGGACACGGCCTGTGCAGCTACTTCCGGACCGATCCCGTCGCCCGGGAGCAATGCGATTTTCAATTTCATCAAGCGATACTTTGGATATTTATGTCAGCGGTTTCCACAATTTCATGGATGTCTTCGTCTACGACTTCTTTCTTGCGGTCCGCATATTGTAGGAAAATTTCATATACTTTATCGAGCTGCACCTTAGTGAGTTCGTACCCCAAATTCTTGGCGCGGTAGGCCAGGGCGGCCCGGCCGCTGCGCGCGGTGAGTACAATGGAGGAATGGTCAACCCCCACATCGTGCGGGTCGATGATTTCATACGTCTCCCGTTGCTTGATAACCCCGTCTTGGTGGATACCCGAGCTGTGGGCAAAGGCATTGGAGCCCACGATGGCCTTGTTGGGTTGCACCGGCATGCCCATTTTCTGGGAAACCATCTGGCTGGTGCTGTATAACAGCTTGCTGTTGATGTCGGTGTCTAAGTTCAGGTAGGGGTGCTGGCGCAGGATCATCACCACCTCTTCCAGGGAGGTGTTCCCTGCCCGCTCGCCAATACCGTTTATGGTACACTCGATCTGCCGGGCCCCGTTAATGACCCCTGCAATGGAGTTGGCCGTGGCAAGGCCCAGGTCGTTATGGCAATGGCATGATAAGATGGCCTTGTCGATACCCTTAACGTTTTCTTTGAGGTATTTCATTTTGGCCCCGTATTCTTCAGGAAGGCAGTAGCCTGTGGTGTCGGGGATGTTCAATACGGTGGCCCCGGCCTTGATAACGGCCTCGCAGACTCGCGCCAGGTATTCATTGTCGGTGCGACCGGCGTCTTCGGCATAGAATTCAACGTCTTCCACAAAGCTCCTGGCGTACTTAACCGCTTCGACGGCCCGCTCGATTATGGCTTCGCGGTTCGAGTTGAACTTGAACTTAATGTGCGAATCAGAAGTGCCTATACCGGTGTGGATTCGCGGCCTTTTCGCTTGTTTAAGGGCCTGGGCGGCCACTTCGATGTCTTTCTTCACAGCCCGGGTAAGCCCGCAAACCGTGGCGTGCTTAACTATACGAGCGATTTCGGCTACCGAATTGAAATCGCCCGGGCTCGAGATCGGGAAGCCCGCCTCAATCACGTCTACCCCCAGTTCGTCGAGGCGTTCGGCGATAATAAGCTTCTGCGCTGTATCCAGTTTACAGCCCGGTACCTGTTCCCCGTCTCGCAGCGTCGTATCAAAAATCTGTACCTTATCTTTACTCATCAGAATTACATACTTTTAGTCACCATATACGAAGATACTGGCAGAACTCCTAACGGGGAAGAAACCCCGGGTGTATTTACAATGTTAAGTAACTTTCAACTAGAAGTAAATAACTGATATACAGTATTATAAATCATCATATTTACGATGACAAGTGCCCATAAAGACGCGTTGTTTGTGCTGGTGAAATCGCTCTCCAAGTCTGAAAAGCGGCAGTTTAAATTGTATGTCGGAAGACTTGGCGTGAACGTCGACGCCAAATTCCTGGCGCTTTTCAACCTGCTCGACCGGATGAAAACGTATGATGAGGAGGTAATTCTGGAAAGCGGCATCGTCAAAAAGTCCCAGCTTTCCAACCTGAAGGCCCACCTGTACAAACAAGTGTTGGTGAGCCTGCGCCTGAACCCCGTAAACCAGAACATCCGCATCCAGCTGCGCGAACAGCTCGATTTCGCGACCATCCTCTACATGAAAGGCCTGTACAAACAGAGCCTCAAGATTCTCGACAAGGTTAAGGCCATGGCTATCGAAAACGAGGAAAAGAATATCGCCTACGAGATTGTCGAGCTCGAGAAAATCATAGAGACCCAATACATCACACGCAGTATCGGTGACCGGGCCGAGGAATTATCGAGCCAGGCCCAGCGGCTTTCAGAGCTTAACAACGTGACCAGCAAGCTCTCCAACCTTTCCCTCCAACTCTACAGCATGATGCTCAAGATGGGCTACGTGCGCAACGATGCCGATTACCGCAACGTCACGGCCTATTTTGAAAACCATTTGCCCGCCTATCAGATTGATCAGTTGGGCTTCAGGGAGAAACTCTGGCTCTACAAGGCACACCTCTGGTACAGCTTCCTGATCCAGGATTTCCTCTCGTCTTATAAATACTCCAGCAAGTGGGTAGACCTCTTTTACGAGCAACCCACCATGATTAACCTGAACCCTGTTTTTTACCTCAAGGGGAACAACTATTTGCTGGAGTCTCTCTTTTTCGTAAAGTACAGCAGCCAGTTCAAGCTGGTGCTCAAACGGCTTGAAAAGGTGATTGCGGGCAAGGATTTCCCCAAGAACGACAATGTGGCCTCCCTGGGATTCCTCTACGTGAATGCCAACAAGCTCAACCTGCATTTCCTGGACGGCACCTTCGAGAAGGGGCTCTACCTGGTCAAGATTGTGGAATACGGCATCAACAAGCACCGAGATACCCTCGACCAGCACCACATCATGCTGTTCTATTACAAGATTGCCTGCCTCTATTTCGGTATAGGCGACCACAAGATGTGTATCCATTACCTCAAGAAGATCATCCAGAACAAGAGCATGAAGGTACGGGAAGACCTCATGTGCTTTGCCCGGGTACTGAGCCTGGTGGCCCATTACGAGGCCGGCATGGACTACCATCTGGAAGTACAGCTCAAAAGCACTTACAAGTTCTTGTTGAAAATGAACGAGTTACATGCTGTTCAAAAGGAGATGATCAAATTCCTTCGGAAGATGGGCTCCATCTATCCGCACGACCTCAGGGCCGCTTTCCAGGAGCTTTACGACCGGCTCAAGGTGTACGAAGACCACCCTTACGAGAAACGGGCCTTTTTGTACCTCGACATCCTCTCGTGGCTCGAGAGCCACCTCGAAGGCCGGCCGGTTGCCGATATCATTAGGGAGAAGGCGCTGGCGATTACGAGGTAAGCGGGCAGGCGGCAGGGGCCGTTGGCAGGTTTCCCTGTGCCAATGAGGAAAGGTGCTGGTCTGCATCCTGTTAAATCAATTTAGGCCGGTAAATAGGGAAACCCCCGAAACCCCAGTGAACAAGGTAACTTCTTTATGCGCAATCTCCTGGGATCTTTTCAAACAATGGGTCAGCACTGATCCGTATTTAATTTGCCCCTTCGCCAGAATGCCCCGTACTGAGTAGATTTACGAAGCAGAAAAATCCAGAACCGATTCTACAGCCGATGCAATTTGCGGCGTTTCAGCTCCCTATCCAGGGCCTGGATAACCTCTTTGGTTTTATTTACCGCCCTCTGTTTCTGCCGGGTCGACCCGTTTCGCATCATCCGGCGGCGGCTCCACATATTTGCGAATTCCTTATCGTTGAGCATTTCGTTATATTCGACAGGTATTGGTATTCCTTCAGCATTGCTTCTGAGGTATTTCTGAAGCATCGGGACCACAACCGCGGGCCATACCTGGTCTTCGAGCCGCCGCGTCTCCTGCATGAGATAGGGGTATGTAACTTCGAACAATTCGATGATCTGTCGCCTCAGGGAATCGGACTGGATTAATTCCAGGCCGCTGGATTTCAACGTTTCAAAAGCCGAGGAGGTAAGAATGACATCCGGGGCATAATCGCCTTTCTGAATATGTCTGGAAAACGATGGATCATAGGGCAATTGGTGGTCCAGATGGTCGAGGAGCGAATCGATGTGCCTGGCGCCCTCGATTTGCAGGCCGATATCCCGTTCCAGGTTGGCCTGATTGGTTTCAAGATTTAATTTCAGCTCCTCCAGCAAAACGAGCTCCCTGTTTTCAAGTTTGCGCGCATCGTTCCAATTGTTGATCTGCAAGGCAATAAGTATCCCGATCACCACCAGCACGATCTCGCCTGTGGCATAGAGCATGTATTGGCTGAATTTGCTTTCGACAAGCAGGTGTTGGCGGATTTTTCGAAAGAATTTCAGCATGCAGGAGTGCTTGATATCAAAACGGAACCAGGCCCGATAGGGACGATTATATTTTTTGAAGATAGGAAAATTTAGATCGGGACGGACTGTTTTGGGGTCCTTAAGCCATGGACCTCACCCTCCTGTACGGGCTATGCGTTGTGCGGCCGATTCTCGTTTACCAACTGCCGGAACCAGCTCCCCGATCTTCCCGAGGCCATACCGGGGCATGTTGTTGTAGACGCACTCGTACTCCCCGGCCCGCACCTGATAGGTCTCGTGCCAGATGCCGACGTCCCCGTTACTTCTGATTTGCCTGTTGAATTCCTTCCAGGCCGGGTAATGTTGCCCGTCCCGGTCTTTGGCGTAGGCTTCCAGGTGCCCGAACGATTTCCAGTACTGCACGATCACCGGCGGTACTCCTCCAAACAGCTGAAAGCCCAAAAAGCCGCTTTCAGGTTTCTGGCTGAGTTCCCGGAGCATTCTGGGCATGGCCCGGGCCACGGGCATCCATTTATGGAATTTCCACAGCCGGTTAATCCGCATGCCGATCAGGAATACCACAAAATCGCCTTCGAAATCTACGGTCATGCGCTGGTTGATGGTGGTAGCCATTGTCAGGTATTTAGATTCCTGAAGATAGCTAAAAAAAGGGAAGCAACCTATTGAGAACAGGCCTGTTGCGACTAATCCCCGATCAGAAACCGGGTTTTGTCTTCTTCGCTCAACCGGGCGACACGCCCCATAACTGACGGGTTGTTGAGGCGCGCGAGTATGAATTCCGGATCGAGGGCAAAAATGCGCTGCAGGCCGTCGAGGTAGCTCACTTTTACAAATTTGCCGTCGGTCGAGAAGCAGTAGGCAGTGCCGGGGTTGTCGATCACGTCGAGGTTCAGGGTAACCAGGCGCTGCCCGGCGGCATTGAAAATTCCCTGGTAATTGAGGATATAAGAGCCATCGGGGCTGGCATTGGTGTCGTAACCGGCGGCCATGGCATCAGGGAATTCAGCCAAAACGGAGCCATCTCGGGTATATACCGTCTGGGCAAAATGGAACCAGGTAAACGGGTCGAGGCCTGCTTCCACCGGTTGCATATAATACTGGCCGTCGAGGGAGGTATTCCCGTGCTCATCTTCAGAATTGACCATCTCGATATAGGGGAAAGCCGTGGTCTGGTAATAGAAAACGTGCTGTTCCACATCCTGGCTCACTTCGTTTACCACTTCGGTTTTATAACTCTCTATTGCTACCGATGCTCCTTCGTCCAAAAAAGCGACCTGCCTGATCGGATACTCGTATTCCGATTTCAGGATGGCCCGATTTTTAAAAACGTTACGGTCGGCCTGCCGGCGATAGGCCTCATTTTCGATCAGGGCCGATTTCCCGTTGGCGGCGCCCAGCAAGGTATATTTTCCGTCGGGGGAAATGTCGATGTCTTCGACATAGGCCGTGTACCCGCTAAAGCCCGATATTAGAATATCGGCCTGCTCGATGTCGTAAGAGCCGGGTCCCCGGGTCATGAAATAGATCCGGTAATACCCGAGCCCGGTGCTAGTTGCCACAAATAGGGCGTCCAGCGAATGGGTATCGACGTGAAGGGCCGATTGATTCATCAGATAGGGATCCCTGGGAAGGCTACTCAACAGGGAATCGGTTATTCGGGCCAGGTCGGCATAGGCCGGGTGGTCTGGGTCGACCGGTATTCCTTCCTCCTTTTCCGCAAAATCGGGTTGTTCATGATTCGCTTCCTGATAGAACCCATTCCCGCTGTAGAAAACCCGGATCAGTTGTTCTGCGGCATCGCGGGTTTCAAAGCCGTGGTCGTTTGCAAACCGATAGGCCGTTTCGGCCAGGCGCAGCGATTTGGTGGGGTCGTGGTCGAATTGCCCTTGCGAATTCGCAAGGTAGGTGGCCTGCAGGGCTTTGTTCTTTTGGCGTAACGCAAGCAGGCCGGCGGTGATAGCGGCCAACAACAGGATGCTCAGCACCGCGATGGTCGCGTTGCGGATGCGTATCAACCGCCGGTGCTGTACCGCCGCTTCGCTTACGAGGTCTCCTACCGGTTTCTGGTGGAGGGTGGCCGCCAGCAGCACCAGGCGGTTTTTAAATTCGGCGTTATCGAGGTTCAGGGTCTCGGGCGGCCCTGCCTTGCGGAAGTCGATGTAAAAAGGTTCGCCATTAAAATACCCGGAGAGTTCCCGGGGCAGGGCCGTGGTGGCCGACCAGTCGAAGTCGTTGGCTGCTTCGTCCCATTTGATTTCCCCTTCGGTGAGGACTATCAAAAAATTGTCGACCGATTTGTGGTCGCGCCAGAATTCGGCTTCCCGGCAGCACCATTTCGACCCCGCATAGGTCGGGCTGGCCAGGCAGATAAAATACTCCGATTCCTGCAGGCCTGTACGGATTTTTTCCCCCAGGTCGGCCGCAGCAGACAGGTCGTTGCTGTCGCGGAAAATCTCCAGGGCCCGCCTTTTGAAGACCGGTTTGGCAAATTTTTCGAGCGCCTTCTCCAGGCTCGTGGCCAGGGCGTCGTCGGCCCCGTGCTTGTAGGAAATAAAGCCCTTGTACCTCATAGGTATCGAAGGTATGAAAAGCGATGTATTTTAGTGATGGGAAGGGAAGATTCTCCCGAGCCTCTGAACCCTACCGGTCTGCCGCAACCAGCCCGGGCCGTTTGCCCAGATAATCGGTAATCTGTTCATAGGCCAGCCCGAAGGCCAAAACGCGCCTATCATCTCCCAGTTTGCCCATGATTTGCATACCCATGGGCCTTCCCTGCGGATCGAAACCAACAGGCACATTGAGTACGGGTATGCCGCCGAGGCTGCCGGGCACCACCACCTCCATCCACCGGTGGTAGGTATCCATGGGGCGTCCGTCGATTTCTTTGGGCCAGTGCATTTCCTTCGGGAACGGGAATACCTGGGCCGAGGGGAGGGCCAGAAAGTCGTACCGATCGAACAACCGGTCGAGCGCGGTGTACCATTCGGTTCGGATGGTTTGGGCACGGGTTACGTCCTTTTCGGTAAAGGCAAGGCCTTGTTCGATTTCCCAGACCAGTTCCGGTTTGAGCAAGGCCCGGTTTGCGGGCACCTCGTAGTATTCGAGCATGTCCATGCGGCCGCTGTGGCGCAGGGTGGTCCAGCTTTCCCATAAGTCGGAAGGGGAATAGTTGGGCCCTGTAGGTTCTACGGCAGTACCTGCCTCCGCAACAGTGGCCAGGCCGGTATTACAGCGTTCCAAAACACCGGGCTCCATGGCAAGGTAGCCGTCCAGGTCGCCCAACCAGCCAATTTTGATGCCCTTCAAGTCCAGGGGCTCGAGGCCCCCGAAATCGGGGGTGCGGGCCAGGGTCTGCAACAACTGTATGGTGTCGCGGGTATTGCGGCCCATTGGGCCGGAGGTGGAGAGCAGGCGGTTGGCCGGGCTTCCGTCTTCTTCCACCACATGGGTGCTGGGCCGAAAGCCGATCACATTGTTGAAGGCCCCTGGGTTGCGCAACGAGCCCATCATATCGCCCCCTTCGGCCGCCGGGAGCATGTGCGTACCCAGCCCGCAGGCGGCCCCGCCGCTGCTTCCCCCTGCAGTAAGCCCCGGGTTGTAGGCGCTTCCCGTAGCCCCGAACACCGGGTTGTACGATTGGGAACCCAGGCCGAATTCAGGGGTATTGGTCTTGCCGATAAAGATCGCCCCCTGAGCCCGGATTCGGGCGGCAATGGGGCCGTCTGCCACGGCAACCCGCTCTTCGAACATGGGCGAACCCAGGGTGTAGGGCAGCCCCTTTACGGGTTGCAAATCCTTGATGGCGTGGGGCATGCCGTGCATCCACCCCCGGTATTCGCCCCGGGCCAGGGCCGCATCGGCTTCCCGGGCCTGTGCGAGCAATACGTCGTCGGGCACCCGGCTTACAATGGCATTGTAAACAGGATTGAAGGTGTTGATACGCATCAGGTACGCCTGCATCACCTCTGCGCAGCTCACCTGTTTTTCGCGAATGGCAGCAGACAATTCGACGGCGCTCAACTCGGTCAGGTCTGAAACAGGAATTCGGGCAAATAGCTCGCCTGTAAAGGGGAGGGGCAGGGCGCTTGCCGCACCAAAAGCCCCGGTGTTTTTAATAAAGGTTCTGCGTTGCATGGTTGGTTATGGCTAATTAAAAGGCGACACGTACTTCATCAGGCAAGAAGCACTTTCATTAAGGGAGACTCCCACACACGTGAAAGCCTGATATGCCAATAAATATAGGTATATTCTTACCGTTCAGGATGGTAGGACTAAACTAAAATTTCATATCTTTTCAATGACAACTAAGCCTTCTTTTGTAACCAATCGATCCCCCGGCTGGTCATTCCTTCAAGGTAGACCTCAAGAGCAGTCTTTTTACACTTCTACCTGCCCCCGGGGTGTGATGTACTTTCCTCTTTCATCCTGTGCACAAGAGGGCACGCAATCAACCTTTTTGACTTCTAAATATGAAAAACCTGTGTAAAGTGGCTGCAACGGCCGCCATTGTTTTATCCTTTTCCTGCAGTACCGACCCCGTGCCGGAGCCTCAGGAAAACCTCACGGCGGTAAACGCCAAATCAACTAAATCGATTTTAAAGACCCTGGTCAAGGGCGCAGCCCTTAATGCCGCAAATGGCATTGACATCGGCCCCGACGGCAACCTGTACATTGCCAGTGTCAATGGGCAGAACATTACCGTTATGAACAAGAACAGCGGCAAGATCATCACGCGCTTTGGACCGGCAAACGGGGTGCTGGGGCCAGATGATTTGACCTTTGGCCCGGATGGAACCCTTTATTGGACCGATATCCTTACCGGGTTCGTGGGCCGGATGACTTCCGACGGGCAACAGTTGGGTTATCAGTTTGTTGCCCCCGGGGTTAACCCCGTTCGTTTCTCCGATGACGGGCGTCTTTTCGTGGCCCTGGACTTCCTGGGAGATGGTTTGTATGAATTGGATCCCAATTTAACTCTTCCTCCACGGCAAATCATTTCCTGCCCGGATGGATTCGGCCTGGGATTTTTCAATTCGTTTGACACCCGGGTGGAGGAGGGGCGCCTGTTTCTTTACGGCCCCCTGTTCGCCTTAAACGTGGTCATCGCCATCGATGTGGATGCCATTGACGATAATACGGTATTCCCGGAGGATCTCAGTGGGCTATTTTCAGGCCCCATTCGAATCGTGGCCGGCACTTTGGGGAATCCGGAGATTTTTAATCCCGCGGCTGCTAAATTTGGCCCTGATGGCCTGCTCTACGTGTTGGATCAGGGCGGGAAAGTGTGGAAGGTAAATCCTGACGGGGATGATGAAAAAACCTTGTTTACGACCCTGCAGCCCGGGCTGGATAACATGTCCTTTGACGAGGATGGTACCCTGTACATGACCAATAACGACGAAGGTTGGGTGGCCGAGATCATGCCCAACGGGCAGGCGCGGTACCTCAGCCCTGGAGGCATGATTCTGCCCCAGGGCCTGGCCGTAATGGCCGGTCCCACCAACCAGGATCGGCTCTATGAGGCCGACCTATTCAACCTAAGGCAATTCAATGGGACCAATGGTCGCCTTGAGCAAAGCTTTAGAGGTAATTTAATCAATACTCCCAGCTTTGACCTGCCGATTTTACCTATGAATATTTCAGCTTCCGGGGACAAACTGGTGGTTTCCTCGTGGTTTAGCGGGGCAGTTCAGCTTTGGGATCCTACGACAAATCCGCCTACCGTCATTCCCGGATACACCTATGAAATGCCCGTCCCTATTGATGCCGTTTTAATCAATAATGAGATCATCGTTTCCGATTATGGACTGGGCGGTGTGGTGAATGCAAGTGCTGGCAATGCCTTGATAAAAGCATTAGGTGCTGCCAGTGGTCTGGCCACGGATGGTAGTACCCTGTGGGCGGCCGACTTTGATTCAGGCGAAATATGGGAAATCGTTTTCAGCAGTGGATCACCCGTCGCGACGGTTGTGGCATCCGGACTCCAGGGACCGGAGGGACTGGCTTTGGATCTTGAAGGAAGGCTGCTGGTGGTTGAATCTTTGGCTTCCCAACTCTCGCGAATCGACGTGTCAATTCCGACTTCCACGGCAAGGGATAACGTGACCATCCTGGTCGAAAATCTGGATCTATTTGGTCAGGGTCTTGGATTACCCCCCACCTGGGGCTTTGACGGGGTGGCCGTTGGGTCATCCGGGGACATTTACGTTTCGGGTGCCGGGGCAACCGTCATTTACAAAATCCAAAACAGTAAGGTTCGCTGAAATCACTGCAGATGCTGAGTTATCAGTTCTAAAAAGCCCTTCCGGCGAATAGTCGCCGGAAGGGCTTTTGATTTGGTTAAAGGGCCAGGCACGCATCCCACACCGCATCTTCGGGCGGGTCGGCCACGATGTGCACCGGTTCTTTGCGTACCGGGTGTATGAATTCCAGGCTGCGGGCGTGCAGGTGGATGCCGCCGTTCGGGTTGCTGCGGGGAGCGCCGTATTTCAGGTCGCCCTTGATGGTGCAGCCCAGGGCCGCCAGCTGCGCCCTGATCTGGTGGTGGCGGCCGGTCTCCAGCTCGATTTCGAGCAGGTAATAGCGGTCCAGTTTTTTCAGGAGGCGGTACCGCAAAGCGGCTTTTTTGCGCCCTGGGGCATCGGCCGGGTGGGCGTATGACTTGTTCTGTTTGGGGTTGCGCTGCATGTAATGGACCAGCCGGCCCTCGGGTTCGGGAGGCGGCTCATTTACCACCGCCCAGTAAATCTTGCGGGTTTCCCGAGAGGCAAACAGGGCGTTCATCCGCTCCAGGGCCTTGGAGGTGCGCGCAAAAATTATGATGCCCGTAGTGGGCCGGTCGAGGCGATGAACAAGACCCAGGAATACCTGCCCAGGCTTCCCGTACTGCTCCTTGATGTATTGTTTGACAATGGCGCTCAGGGGGTCGTCTCCGGTCTTGTCGCCCTGCACGATATCGCCCGCCCGCTTGTTCACCGCGATCAGGTGGTTGTCTTCAAACAAGACATCCAGGTTTTGGGGGTTGCTGTGTTTTTGGGCGCTCATGCTTCCGCGGTATTTCGTTTGCGCCATGAGGCCAGCACTACCAGAAATAGGCCAAGGCTTACCGAGACATCGGCCATATTGAAAATACCGGTATGCAGGGGGCCGGCCCGGAGCTGGAAAAAGTCAGTAACCTCCCCGAGCAAAAGACGGTCCCATAGGTTGCCCAGCCCGCCCCCTATGATGAAGCATAACCCGAGGCGCATTGCCGTATTCCAATGCGACCGGTACAGCATCCGGTACCCCAGATACAGCAGCAGGGCTATCGGAAAGCCATTGAGCAGGATGCGCTTGGCCCAGGGGTTCCAATCTTGCCCCAGGCCCAAAAAGGCCCCGGTGTTTTCTACCCGGGTCATGATAAAATATTGGCCAGCCAGTTCGGTATACGAGGCGGGTTTAACATGCTGCCTGATGTAGCCCTTGCTCCATTGGTCGCAGGCCACGTTCAGGGCAATCAGGGCCAATAACACTATTTTTTTCAAGAGGCCGTCAGGCATGGGCGGTCGGGGAGGGGTTAGTACTGTTCCTCCTTGCTGGGGAAGTCTTTCGATTTAACGTCGGCTACGTATTGGCCGATAGCCTGGCTCATATCGTCGTACAGGTTCATGTAACGCCTCAGGAATCGCGGGCTGAATTCGTGGGTCATCCCCAGCAGGTCGTGGATGACGAGCACCTGCCCGTCGGCGTGCATACCGGCCCCTATCCCGATGGTGGGGATGGCGAGTTTTTCGGTTACCTTTTTGGTGAGATCTGCCGGTATTTTTTCAAGGACCACGGCAAAACAACCGAGCTTCTCGAGCAGCCTGGCGTCGTCAAGCAGTTTTTTGGCCTCTTCCTCTTCCCGGGCCCGCACGGTGTACGTGCCGAACTTGTAAATACTCTGTGGGGTAAGGCCCAAGTGGCCCATAACGGGAATGCCGGCATTCAGGATGCGTTTAACCGAATCCTTGATTTCTTCGCCCCCTTCCATCTTAACGGCATGGGCTCCGCTCTCTTTCATGATGCGGATGGCCGACCTCAGGGCCTTCTTGGGGTCGCTCTGGTAGCAGCCGAAGGGAATGTCTACCACCACCAGGGCCCGGTTTACGGCCCTGATCACCGAACTGGCGTGGTAAATCATCTGGTCGAGGGTAATGGGCAGGGTGGTCTCGTGGCCCGCCATGGTATTGCTGGCCGAATCGCCCACCAAAATAACATCCACGTTGGCCGCATCGACGATTTTGGCCATGGAATAGTCGTAGGCGGTAAGCATGGAGATTTTTTCCCCCTGCCGCTTCATCTCGATAAGCGACTTGACCGTTACGCGTTTGTACTCTTTTTTAGACACAGACATTCCGTATGATTTACGGCCCCTAAAGTAAGGAATTTTGGCATGCCGCCCCGGTAAGCCAAACTTGGACAGTTTTGTTTACTTTTAGAACCATGCTAATACCTGTGCCATGAAAATTGCAACCCTGATCGCCATCGGCCTGCTGAGTTGTTCTACCTACGCCCAATCGGCAGAAGAGCTGGCCGTACGCCAGACCATCGACCGCTTTTTCGAGGGGTATCACACCCGCGACCTTACCATTATGAAGGCCGTTTTGGGAGACAACGTGCTTTTGCAGACCGTGGGCCGAAGCCCCGAAGGTCAGCCTGTCCTGCGCTCCGAAGACATGAATGACTTTATCGCCTCCATCGCCTCTATCCCCGACACGGTACAGCTTCAGGAAAAACTCCTCGATTACCAGATCCGCATCGACGGCGACATGGCTAATGCCTGGACCCCATACGAATTCTTCCTACGTGGCGAATTCCACCACTGCGGGGTGAACTCCTTTCAGCTCTTCCACGACGGGGAAGCCTGGAAAATCATCTATATTATTGATACGAGGCGAAAGGAAGGCTGCCGGGAGCAATAAGAGAAGTACTTCTTAACAATCGCTCAGGTTCACCCCGACGGCCAGGCCGCCTTCTGAGGTTTCCTTGTATTTGGCATTCATGTCCTGTGCCGTTTCCCACATGGTTTGCACCACCTTGTCGAAGGGTACCTTGGCTGCCGCCGCCACCCTGTCCACGCCAACCAGTGGGCTAAACGGTGTCATCACCGGTCT
>JBNKGM010000050.1:0-22766 GCA_050289825.1 Robiginitalea sp. | reverse complement strand
GTACCTGCCAGTTGTAGACGTTGCCCGCCAAGATGTAAATGCTGCCGCCCATGAGCTTGTTTACCCACTTTTTGGAGGAAAAGCTGCCGTGGTTGCCGTCGTGCATCACATTCATGCCCACCCCGGCCATTCCCACACCCATTAACATGGCCAGCAGGAGGTTAGCCCAGCCGGGCAGCCCCAGGGTCAGGATCAGGAAATAGGGTGTCAAAAAAAGGCTGAACATAACGGCAGACTTCAGGTAAAGCCGCCAGTTCCCTGTCTTTTTAAGGCCGTTGTCCTTAAAATAAGCGTTTACGCGCTGGTTAAGGGTCTTGAAAAATTGGGCGGATTCGGTTCTTGGAAATCGGATAGGGGATTGCTGCATGAAAGTAATTTCTGTATGATAGCTATAACGCGCCTCAAAGGCACTTTATTCTTAAATTTATAGGCAGCTGGATATTACGTATTTTTGCTGCCGGTTACAAAGATACCAATGACAGCCGATATCGTCTTCGAAAATTTTCCCAATTTATCCGATCGCCAAAAACAGCAGTTTCGCGCCATGGGCGATTTGTACCACGACTGGAACCGGAAAATCAATGTGGTATCGCGTAAAGATGTGGATGAGCTCTACCTGCGCCATGTGTTGCATTCATTGGGCATCGCCAGGGTGGTGCACTTTGCGCCCGGGCAGCGGGTGCTCGATGTGGGCACGGGCGGGGGCTTTCCGGGCATCCCCCTGGCCGTCTTATTTCCCGATACCCAATTCACCCTGGCAGACGCCATTGGCAAGAAAATCAAGGTGGTAGAAGAGGTGATCCAGGGGCTGGGGCTCCGCAACGCCAGGGCCCGGCAGGTTCGGGTGGAGACCATGAAGGAGCAGTATGATTTTATTGTGAGCCGGGCCGTGGCAGCCATGCCCACCTTTGTGCACTGGACCCGGGGCAGGCTCAGGCCTGGTGCTGCCGCCAACCTGCCCAACGGCATTCTATACCTGAAGGGGGGCGACCTGAGTGAGGAACTGGACGGCTTTCCGAAGGCACAAATTTTCCCCTTGTCCGATTATTTCACGGACCCCTTTTTCGAGACCAAAAAAGTAGTGTACCTGCCGGCCGGAAGCTGATTTTACAGGTTCCGGATTATAGCGTCGGTTTCACGGCAGCGCTGCGCAAAGCGGCGCATGCTGAAAAACAGGCCCTGGAAGGTATTCCCATGCTTTTTTGAAGCAGCTTCTTTAGTTGTATGGGCTTCCATGATTGGATGTATATGCAATAAATTTACAATAAATTAACGTAAAATTTACAAACAAATTTCAGAAATCCATAAAAAAACCCCGGTTTTGCCGGGGTTGATCGTATTGGTAACCGAACCTTGCCCTATCCCAAAAACGGATAGCGGTAATCGGTAGGGGTCACAAAGGTCTCCTTGATAAGCCTGGGCGACACCCAGCGCATCAGGTTCTGGGCCGAACCGGCCTTGTCGTTGGTGCCCGAGGCGCGGGCTCCGCCGAAGGGCTGTTGCCCGACTACTGCCCCTGTGGGTTTGTCGTTGATGTAAAAGTTCCCGGCGCAATTCTCAAGGGCGCGTGTGGCCTGATCAATGGCGTATCGGTCGGTCGACAGCACCGCGCCGGTAAGGGCGTACTCCGAGGTCTGGTCGATGAGCTGCAGGGTGGCATCCCACTGGGCATCTTCATAAATATATACGGTAACCACCGGGCCGAACAATTCGGTTTCCATGGTCACGTAATGGGGGTCGGTGGTCAGAATGACCGTGGGCTCAATAAAGTAGCCCACCGATTTGTTGTAGTTCCCCCCTGCGATAATCTTGGCCTCCTTATCGGCCTTGGCGCGGTCGATATAGCCGGCCAGTTTGTCGAAGGCACCCTCATGGATCACGGCGGTGATAAAGTTGCCCATATCGGCCGGCGAGCCCGGCTTCCTGAATGAGGCGATGTCTTTTTTGACCCGCTCCAGAATGCTGTCGGCCGTCGATTTGGGCAGGTACACCCGCGAGGCGGCGCTGCATTTCTGCCCCTGCAGTTCAAAGGCGCCCCGGGTAATGGCCGTGGCCACCTGCTGAGGGTCGGCGCTGGGGTGGGCGATAATAAAGTCTTTCCCCCCGGTTTCCCCCACGATGCGGGGGTAGGTTTTATAGGTGCCGATGTTTTCGCCAATCTTTTTCCAGATGGCCCGGAATACCTCGGTGGAGCCTGTGAAGTGGATTCCCGAGAAGTCGGGGTGCGTCAGCAGGGTGTCGGTAATCATTACCGGGTCGCCGAAAACGGTGTTGATCACCCCGTCGGGCAGGCCGGCTTCTTTGAATACTTCCACGATTACCTGGGCCGAGAAGATCTGGTGGTCACTGGGTTTCCAGACCACCACGTTCCCCATCATGGCTGCACTGGCGGGCAGGTTCCCGGCAATGGCCGTGAAGTTGAAGGGGGTAATGGCGTAGATGAAGCCTTCGAGGGGGCGGTATTCCACCCGGTTCCAGATGCCATCGGAAGACTCAGGCTGCTCGCGGTAGATGTCTGCCATGAATTCCACGTTGTACCGCAGGAAGTCGATGAGCTCGCAGGCTGCGTCGATCTCGGCCTGATGTATGGTCTTGGATTGGGCAAGCATGGTGGCTGCGTTGATGCGGGCGCGGTAGGGGCCGGCGATCAGGTCGGCCGCCTTTAGAAAGATGGCTGCCCGGTGTTCCCAGGGAAGGGCGGCCCAGGCGGTGCGGGCCTGCAGGGCCGAAGCGATGGCGGCCTGTACGTCATTCTTCCCGGCCAGATGGTAGTGGCCGAGGGTGTGGCCGTGCTCATGGGGCGGTGCCATGCGGCGCGTGGTGCCGGTGCGCACTTCCCGCCCGCCGATCATCATGGGGATGTCGGCAGAACCTCCATAATACGCCTTGTACTGTTTCAATACGGCTTCGCGTTCGGGAGACCCCGGCGCGTAGCTCTTGACCGGCTCGTTGTAGGCCGGCGGGACTTGAAAAAATCCGTTGCCCATGCTGTGTGATTTTCGCGGTTAATAAATGCGACGCAAAGGTACGAAATGCACCCGCCTTAAAAAAAGAATATCGGAGATGTGGCGCCTTTAGTTGAGGGCGAAAGGTGCGCTCAGCCTGAAAATGGGCACATAGACCCTGAATTTCTCGGTCGACGAGAAATTCACCATGTTGAAATACCCTTTCATGGCCCCAATGGGGGAGGCCAGCAGGCAACCCGAGCTGTAGGTGTGAGACTCCCCGGGCCTGATTACCGGTTTTTTGCCGATCACCCCTTCCCCGTCAAGTACCTCGATGTCTTTCAGGGCGTCATAGATCTTCCAGTGCCGGGAGGTGAGCTGTACGGCATCCTTGCTCTGGTTTTCGATGGTGATGGTATAGCCGAATGCGAAATGCATTTTGTAGTTTTTGAAGAAAGTACCTTCAAAACTGGTGTCTACCGAGATTTTAATACCCTTGGTTACTTGTGTGATCATTTTCTAATACGTTACCGCGCTGCCTATGAAAAGCGCCATCACGGCGATCCAGGCTAAGATAACAAATATAGTGTTCAGAAACAGGTACTTCAGGATCGTTTTAAAATGCCCCTGCTTGTAGAATTTGCGCATCGCCGCATACAGGTATACGGAGAAAACGGCAAAAGACAACCAGGTGAAATCCTTCCCGACCAGGCGACCTGCCAAAAAGCCAATAATGAGCAAGATAAAAAAGAGGGATTGAATCTGAAAGCTGAAGACCAGATTATCGGTGTAGGTATAACTTTTCCTGATGTACACCAGCCAGAGGAAGACGCTGAAGACCGGCAGGAAGAAGAAAATGACCAGGGGGAGCTTCGATATCTGTTCGTTGATAAAGCTTCCCGGCTGCCGCATCAGCCTCAGCAACGACTGGGCCGTACTGAAGCTGATCCGGTTTTCGTTCGTATCGGGTAGCCCGAATTTGGTCTTCGCCTCGTCGTACTCGTAAAGGGTGTCTTTGCGGATAAGGGTTATAAAAGCCTCTGTTTTACTGGTGATCCGCCCGAGGTAGCTGCCCTCCACCTTTTCCAGGTAGCCTTTTGGGTCGGCCTGAATGGCTGAATCCTTTTCGTGTTTGGCTTTGAATAGCTGATCTCCGAGCGGAATCGTATCGAGGGACTGAATCACCTTCCGGGCCTCCATCCCATCCTCACCCAGCTGCATCGAATCAAGGGCCTGAAGTGCCTTTACTTTATCGGCTTCACGAACAGGTGGCACGATATTCGGGATTGTTGGCGCCTCGTCGAGCTTTTCGTCCAGATGCAGTCGGTCGAGGGAACGGAAATCGCCCGTGGTCTGCAACAGCAGGAAATAGATGATCGCCAGGCTCAGCAGAAACCGGAAGGGATTGGTGTACGTAACGCGTTTGCCGGCCACATAATCGAGTGTGATTTGCCCTGGCCTGAGGATCAGGGCCTTCACCGTTTGGAGCAACCTCGAATCGTAATCGATGATGCTGCCCAGGAATTCCTCGATAAAATCGCGCAGGGTAAGGTTTTTGGTGCTGTTGAGCTGGGAGCAATTCGGGCAATAGCGGTCGCTCATGTCGAGCGGGTGCCCGCAGTTGAGGCATTCGGAGCCCCTGAACTTCGGTTGGTATCGTAAGGCCCTGCGGGCCGGTTTGCTCACTTCTTCGCCCATGGAAATCAGTTGGTGATGGTGCTCGAGTTGGCGGTGCCCACCCCGATCACGCTATCGTAAATATCCCCAAAATTCCGATAATAGACCAAAATAGTGTAGGTGTTTTCGGTTACGTGATAATTCCCGCACACAGCATTGAGTTCGACGGTGCCGTCTTCGCGCTCGATCACATATTTAAAATTGTAAAACCCCTGTTTGAGCAACAGGGTGGCTTCCATGTCGCCCGTTTCCGAATTATAGGTCATGCGGTTTTCTTCTGAAAGCTCGTAGTTGTTGTATTTGCCGAAAATGTACACCTTGTCGAGGCCCAGCAGGGGGGTGTAGGGCAGGTAAAAGTGCACCTGGGTGTATTCGGCTTCGCGCGAGGGGTCGCTGCCCTGCAGGGTGCGTATCACAAAATCGCCGTTGATGTCGGGGTAATAGGTATAGGGCCGGTCGAAGCGGTACTGGTTGGGGAAAAGGTAGTGTTGGTACAGATCGGTGTAATCGATGCGCGAAATGGCAGCTGTCGGGGCCCTGAGGTCGCTCGAATCGAAATACTCGTATTCATTGCCCCCGTAAAAGGCGGTTTCCTGGTCGTACTTGTAAACCAACTCGGTGCCGATGGTGAACTGGGGCGGCACACCGGTGCGGGCGGTGGGCCAGTGGTAGTTCTGCAGGATGGCAATTTTCACCTCCTTTTTCGGGTTGATGAGCTGGATGTTTGCCGGCCTGATGCTGAATTGGACCGACTGCTTCTCGTTCATGGTGGCGAACTGACGCGAGCGCCTTATGGTAGCCGGCACCTTCACCTGGTCCTGATACACCACAAACCGGCGCGAAAACTGCAATTCCCCGGCCGTGTTGTAGATTTCGAGCAGGTAGTTGCCGCTTACCCGGGGGGCTACCTGGTCGTTGGGCAATCGCAGGCGGTAGTTCGAATACGACTGCAGGGTGGTGTAGCTGTTCCCGTAATCTACAATGCGCTGGTTGTCAATCCCCGTCAGGTACTGCGATTTGAGCAGGGCCGAGGGGGTCCAGTCGTAATTGCAGTGTACAATCCGGTAGTAATAATCCTGTTCCCGTGCCGTGAGGTCGTCGAATTCCAAGGTTATCGGTTCGCCGAGCTGCACGATCGGGAACTGGTCTTCGGTAGGGCCCCTGAAGACGATAGACTTGATATTCGGGGGTGGGGAGGCCTCGGTGAGCACCTGGGCCGGCAGGGCCATGGCCCATAGGAAAAAAGGTAAAAAAGAAAGCAAAAATCGCATCGGGAGCCGCTGTTTGGGGCAAAGGTAAACAAAAACCATGCCCCCCGTTTTAGCCTCCGATGTACGGTCAAAAAAAGGGGGTAATAATTATGATTGCACGCGCAGATGTGCTATTTTTGGGCCGTAATTTTGTAAACTAAGGCTACGTTCCTATGCCAACTGACATCCGAATAAAAAAAGGATTGAACATCAATCTTATCGGCGCTGCAGAACCCACCACCTCCAAAGCTGTTCCAAGCAATGTTTACTCTCTGAACCTTCTTGATTTTCACGGGCTAACACCAAAGTTGCTCGTGCGTGAAGGAGCCGAAGTAAAGGCGGGTGAAGCGCTTTTCTACAATAAGGATTACCGACCCATGGTCTTCGCCTCCCCGGTTAGCGGGGAAGTGGTGGAGATTCAGCGGGGCGCCAGACGGCGCATCCTCTCCCTGCGGATTTTGGCCGACAAGGAGCAGAAGTCGCTCAACCACCAGCCCCTCGACCTGAAAAAGGCCGATGCGGCGTCGGTGCGGGAGTACCTTCTGAAAACAGGCTGCTGGCCTTTTTTGAAGCAGCGGCCCTACGACCTGATTGCTGACCCGGATACGCCCCCCAAGGCGATCTTTGTGTCGGCCTATGTAACTGCCCCCCTGGCTGCCGACATCAACTACACCCTGAAAGGGAAGGAGAAGGAGCTGCAGGCCGCCCTGAGTGCCCTGGCCAAACTCACCCCCGGGAAGGTGCACGTAAGCATCGGCTCAGGTGCCGAGTCGCCCTTTGCCGGGTTGCAGGGTATTGAACTGCACCGGGTCAGCGGGCCACACCCGGCCGGCCTGGTTGGTACGCAGATCAACCGCATCGACCCCATCAACAAGGGCGAGCGGGTCTGGACCATTTCTCCCCAGGACCTGGTCATACTCGGGGAAGCCCTGCTTACCGGAGTTTATAACCCGGAACGCGTGGTGGCCCTGGCAGGTGCCAGCATCAAGAACCCGAAGTATTACACCACCCGCATCGGGGCCGAAATATCGACCTTCCTTTACGCCAGCGGGGTTAACGAAAAAAACTTCCGCGTTATCAACGGGGATGTGCTCACGGGGAATAAGACCCGTCCTGACGGCCACCTGGGTTATTATAACAACACGGTAACGGCTATCCCTGAAGGGGACGACTACGAATTCTTCGGCTGGACCAAACCGGTTTTCAACAAAATTTCGACCACCCGGGCCCTGACTTTCTCCTGGCTGAACCCCAAGAAGAAATACAACCTGAATACCAACACCAACGGCGAACACCGCGCCTTTGTGGTAACCGGGCAGTACGAGGAAGTGTTCCCCATGGACATTTACCCGCTGCAGTTGCTCAAGGCCTGCATGGTGGGAGACCTGGACACCATGGAACAGCTTGGCCTTTACGAGGTGATCCCAGAAGATTTCTCCCTGACCGAATTTATCTGCATTTCCAAACAACCCCACCAACAGATCATCCGCAAGGGACTGGACCTGTTGCATTCTGAAATTGGATAACGAAACGACATGAGTGACAAAAGACTGACCTTTAAGAAAAGGCTGCACATCATCAAGCACGGCCTGCGCGGCAAGAAGATGGCACCGGCCTTCAGTGCCCTGCACACCTTCTTGTTCACCCCCGACGAAACCACCCACTCGGGGGCGCATGTACGGGCGGCCGACGACCTGAAGCGGACCATGAACACGGTCATTTTGGCCCTGATCCCGGTTCTTATTTTCTCTTTCTTCAATACGGGATACCAGCATTTTGCGGCCATTGACGCCGCTGCAGGCACCCCGCGCCAACTCGACCTTATGGGCAATTTCCTGACCTGGGAAAACTTCTGGCTGGGCTTCACACAGGTATTACCCCTGGTGATTGTATCCTATGCCGTAGGCCTGGGGATCGAATTCCTCTTCGCAGTCATCAAAGGCCATGAGGTGGAAGAGGGCTACCTGGTCACCGGCATGCTGGTGCCACTGATCGTCCCCGTCGACACCCCCCTGTGGATGCTGGCGGTTGCCGTGGCATTTGGCGTGGTGATCGGGAAAGAAGTTTTCGGGGGCACCGGGATGAACATCCTGAACCCGGCCCTCACCATCAGGGCTTTCCTGTTCTTCGCCTACCCGACCTGGATGAGCGGCGACAAGGTATGGGTGCATGGAGCGGTTGAGCGCATGGGCACGCCCGACGCCATCTCCGGCGAAACCGTACTCGGCGCACTGGCCCAGAATACGACCTACGACTACAGCATCTCAGATATGTTCTTCGGGTTTATCCCGGGCTCGGTGGGGGAAACCTCCACCTTCCTGATTTTGCTCGGCGGGCTGTTCCTGGTCTTTTCCAAGATCGCCAGCTGGCGCATCATGCTCAGCTCTGTGATCGGGGCCCTGGTGATGGGTCTCATTTTCAACGGTATCGTAGACCAGGGATGGATTACTGAGGGCAGCCGCTTTTACAGCCTGATGAACTTCCCCTTCTGGGAACACCTGATTGTCGGGGGCCTGGCCTTCGGGATCGTCTATATGGCCACCGACCCCGTAACCGGGGCGCAAACCAACCGCGGCAAGTGGATTTATGGCTTCTTTATCGGCTTCATTTCGGTAATGATCCGGGTATTTAACCCGGCCTACCCCGAAGGGGTATTCCTGGCCATCTTGCTGATGAACGTCTTTGCCCCGACCATTGACCACTACGTGGTGCGCGGCAATATCAAAAAACGCCTCAAACGCCTGAAATCGGCCACTATCCTGGCCGGGGAGGCTGGGGGCAAAGCCGAACAACTGAAAGCTGAAACCGTATAGTTATGGCAATCGACACGCAAAAAAACTCCTATACCATTCTTTTCTCCGCAGCCATGGTGCTGGTGGTGGGTGCCCTGCTGGCCTTCGTATCGTCGGCCCTGAAACCCACCATAAAGGAAAACGAGCGGTTCGAGAAGCAACAGAACATCCTGTACGCCATGGGCGTCAATGAAAATGCCGATGAAGGGTCGGTAAACTTCGTCCCCACCAGTTCGGTAGAAAAGACCTTTTCCCAATACATCAAAAAACAATTGGTGCTGGAGGGAGGCAACCTAACTGAAGACCCCGAGGCGTACCTGATCGACATGAAGCAGCAGGTGGCCCTTGCCAAGGCGGGCCAACCCGCAAGGCTCCCGGTGCTAATCGGCGAGAAGGACGGCAAGACCTATTACATCCTCCCCATGTACGGAAAAGGCCTGTGGGATGCCATCTGGGGCTATCTGGCCCTGGACGACAAAATGGTGGTGCAGGGTGTGTATTTCGACCACAAAGGGGAAACCCCGGGCCTGGGCGCCAATATCAAAGAGCGCTATTTCATGGACGACTTCGCGGGTGAAACCGTACTGGCCGGCGCCCGCTATGTGGGCGTGCAGGTGGCCAAAGGGAACAACGACCCCTTGAACCAGGACAAACAAGACAACCAGGTAGACGCCCTGGCCGGAGCCACCATTACCGGCAACGGGGTAACGGCCATGATTGCCGACACCTTCCGCCTCTACCAGGACTATCTCAAAACCGTTAGCGCTAAGTAATATGGCAATTCTCAGTAAGAAAGACGCAAAACTTGTACTCGACCCCCTGGCCGACAACAACCCGATTACCATTCAGGTACTGGGGATCTGTTCGGCCCTGGCGATTACTGCCCAGCTGCAGGCAGCTGTGGTAATGGCCATCTCGGTCATGTTCGTATTGGCCATTGGGAATGTGGTTATCTCCCTGCTCCGAAATATAATCCCATCCAAAATCCGGATTATTGCCCAGCTGGTGGTAGTGGCGGCCCTGGTAATTATTGTTGACCAGGTGCTCAAGGCCTACGCCTACGAACTGAGCAAGACCCTCTCGGTTTTCGTAGGGCTGATTATCACCAACTGTATCATCATGGGACGTTTTGAGGCCTTTGCCCTGGGCAACACCCCCTGGCGTTCCTTCCTTGACGGGATTGGAAACGCGGCCGGGTATGGCATAATCCTGGTAATTGTGGCCTTCCTGCGCGAACTGCTGGGCTCCGGCACGCTGTTCGGCATCAAGGTGCTCGGCGACCCCATTGCCAAGACTGGCCTTTACGCCCTGGGTTATGAAAACAACGGTTTTATGATCATCCCCCCGGCGGCCCTGATCGTGGTGGGAATTGTGATTTGGGTACAACGCTCGCGCAACCCGGCCCTGATCGAAGAAAATTAAGCGCTGCTGAATTAAAAAGCTGAACGAATGTTAGAGCATGTAGAATTATTCTTCAAATCCATATTCATCGACAATATGGTGTTTGCCGTCTTTTTGGGGATGTGTTCCTTTTTGGCGGTATCCAAAAAAGTGTCTACGGCCGTGGGCCTTGGCGCCGCCGTTATTTTTGTGCTGGCGGTAACCGTGCCCCTGAACTGGCTGCTTGACCAATACCTGCTGCAGCCGGGTGCCCTTTCGTGGCTGGGGCCTGAGTACGCCGATTACGATTTGGGTTTCCTCTCCTTCATCTTGTTTATCGCTACCATCGCCACCATGGTGCAACTGGTAGAGATCGTGGTCGAGAAATTCACCCCTGCCCTGTATAACTCCCTGGGGATTTTCCTGCCGCTGATCGCTGTAAACTGTGCTATTCTGGGAGGGTCGCTCTTTATGCAGAGCCGCCAGATCGAAACCCTGGGGCTGGCCCTGAACTACGGGGTGGCTTCCGGCATCGGCTGGTTCCTGGCCATTGTGGCCATCGCCGCCATCCGCGAGAAAATCCGCTACTCCAACGTGCCGGCACCGCTTCGCGGCCTGGGCATCACCTTTATCATCACCGGCCTGATGGGCATCGGCTTCCAGAGTTTCGGGGGCATGCTCACCGGGGGCGACGATGGAGGCAGCAAGGAAGAAGCAGGCCAGGAAATGGCCGCCCAGCCTAAAGACGCATCAGACAAAGACAAAAAAGAGGAGGAATCCCCGAAAAAGGAAACCACCGTCTCGTATAACGACCTTGTAAAATAACCGCAATGATTTTAGCTGCTAGTACCCTAGGAACCATCGTCATCACGGTAATCGCATTTCTCATCTTGCTGCTCTTGCTGGTGGCCCTGCTGCTGGTAACCAAGGAGAAACTCTCCCCTTCAGGGCCCGTAACCATCACCATCAACGGGGAAAAGGAGATACAGGTGCCTTCGGGCAGCTCGCTGCTCTCCACCCTGGGGAACCAGAAAATCTTCCTGCCTTCGGCTTGCGGGGGTGGAGGAACCTGCATCCAGTGCGAGTGCCATGTACTCTCAGGCGGGGGAGAACCCCTGCCCACAGAGACCCCCCACTTCTCCAAGCGAGAGCTAAACCATGGAGCGCGCCTGGCCTGCCAGGTGAAGGTGAAACAGGATATGGAGATTACCATCCCCGAGGAGGTTTTCGGCATCAAGAAGTGGGAAGCCACCGTGGTGCGCAACTACAACGTGGCCTCCTTTATCAAGGAGTTTGTGGTGGAAATCCCGGAAGACATGAACTACAAGGCCGGGGGCTACATCCAGATCGAAATCCCCCCTTGTGAGGTGCCTTATAAAGACATCGACATTACCGCACACCCCGAAGAACACGAAACGCCCGATAAATTCCAGGCCGAGTGGGACAAGTTCAACCTCTGGCCCCTGGTGATGAAAAACCCGGAAACGGTGGAGCGGGCTTATTCAATGGCCTCTTTCCCGGCCGAAGGGCGCGAGATCATGCTGAACGTGCGTATCGCCACCCCGCCCTGGGACCGCGCCAAGAACGGCTGGATGGACGTAAACCCCGGTGTGGCCTCGTCTTACATCTTTGCGCGCAAACCGGGCGACAAGGTTACCATTTCAGGGCCTTACGGCGAATTCTTCATCAACGAGTCAGAAGCCGAAATGCTCTATGTGGGCGGTGGGGCCGGTATGGCGCCCATGCGCTCGCACCTCTACCACCTCTTCCGTACCCTTAAAACCAACCGTAAGGTAAGTTACTGGTACGGTGGTCGTTCCAAGCGTGAGCTATTCTACATAGACCACTTCAAGAAATTGGAGAAGGACTTCCCGAACTTCAAATTCTATATGGCCCTTTCCGAACCCCTCCCGGAAGATAACTGGAAGGTGAAGGAAAACCTGGATGCCCCGGGCGACGGTTTTGTGGGCTTTATCCACAACTGTGTAATTGAGCACTACCTGAACCACCACGAATCGCCTGAAGATATCGAATTGTATTTCTGCGGCCCGCCCCTTATGAACAAGGCGGTGCAGAAAATGGGAGAAGATTTCGGAATCCCGGACGAGCATATCCGCTTCGACGATTTCGGGGGCTAGTGCCCTTATACCCGATCAGAAAACCGATATGTTCCATCATATCGGTTTTTTTATAAAAGCCGCTATGAAGCCGCTCTCAAATCAGGAATTGCACAACCTGGCTATGAACCTGGTGGGCCGTGAACTGGAATCGGCCGGGTACGAGTTCATGGCGGTAAACAGCAAACTGGGGAAAAACCCCCAGTTTGTATGCCTGAAAGATGGCAGCCTGCATTTTGTGGTAGTACGGCCGGTGCCTTACTTGCAAGATCCTCAGGAGTACGATGCTGGTCTGATGGAGCGGGTCAAAGAGCACGCCCTGAAATTTGAGGCGCGCACCTTTTTCGCCGGGGTGGGCCTGTCGCATGCCGACGACCCGTTGGCCCCGGTCTTGTTGAATGAACCTTATCGCGTGGCTTATGAAGGCCTTATTGAAGTCTAGTCTTTCAGGCGCCCTGACGGGAGCGGCCCTGCTGGCCCTTTGGGGCTGCGGCCCCTCAGCTCCCCTGCAGCGGCAGCAATACCAGGGAGGAGCCCTGGGCACTTCCTATTCCATTATCGTGTACGCCGAAGGGGAACACGACTTTTCAGGGCAGATCGACTCGGTGTTTGCCGTGATGAACCATTCCATGTCTACCTATGTGCCCGATTCTGATATAAGCCGCATAAACGGGGGCGATTCCACGGTGGTCGTAGATGCCATGTTTCGCGAGGTTTTCGGGGCTTCCCGAGACATTTGGGAAGCCAGCAAGGGTGCCTTCGACCCCACTGTTGGGGTGCTGGTCGACGCCTGGGGCTTTGGCCCCGGCCAGGCCCTCGAAATGGACAGCCTCAAGGTTGACAGCCTGCTCGACTATGTCGGCTTTGATAAGGTAAGCCTGGGCCCCGACGGCCGCATCCGCAAAAAAGTGCCCGAGCTCCGGCTCGATTTCAACGCCATTGCCAAAGGGTATTCCATTGACCGGCTCGCTGCCCTGTTCGACTCAAGGGGCATTGCCCATTACCTCATTGAGGTGGGAGGCGAGGTACGTGCCCGGGGCGGGAACCCTGAAAAAAAAGAACCCTGGCGTATCGGCATTGACGACCCCCAGGTAACCGAGGGGCGGGCCATCAAGCGGGTAATTGCCCTGGAAGACCGCTCCATGGCTTCGTCGGGGAATTACCGCAAATTTCGGGTCGACCCCGAAACCGGCGCCAAATTTGTGCACACCATCGACCCCCATACCGGCTATACCCGGGCCTCGAACATCCTGGCAGCCTCGGTGCTGGCCCCCAATTGCATGATAGCCGACGGCTATGCCACCACCCTGATGGCCATGCCCCTGGAAGAATCCCAAAAGCTCCTGGAGACCTCTGGAGACCTGGACGCCTATATCATCTACCTCGATGCCGACGGCAATGTGGCCGAATTCATGACCCCGGGGTTTGAGGCCCTGGTGCGGTAAGCGCAGCATAGCTATAAAGATTTTGCTCGTCGCCTCTGCGCGGCGACTCGCTTTTATTGCCACTTTTTTCTGGCGATAAAAAAGTGGCCAAAAAATCGCTGCGGCTGAACTTTTTGCGCTTGAAATCCAACGCAAATCTTGGGCCTCGCCGCGTAACCTGCGCAGCAAAGCTGCTCTGACGCGGCTCCCTAAAATCAGCGGCAAGATTTGCTGCATTTACTACGCTTAAAAAGTTAGGCCGGTTGCGGGCTTCGCCCGCTTTAAAATTCGACGAAAGCATAAGTGGATTTCCTACGTTTCAGAAGTGATGCCGGCATCGTCTGCCTTCGGCGGAAACTCCTCAGTTTTAGCGCAGATTAACGGGAGTAATGAGTAAGCTGAAAAATTCATTGATTTCACACAAATTGAAAAGAGGTCGAGAAATCGCATAGAATATCGGCATCGTCCGCGTTAAGCGGACCAAATAAATCTCCTTTGGAAGAATTGCCAGCGATCGTCGGTGGCGCAAGCAAACCAAAGATGCGCGAAGCTGTAGTGGATTTGGTGTGACCAGCGCCAGCCGCGGTTTTGCGACAGCACAAATCGCCTCAATTCTTCACCTAAGGTCCTTTTCTTTCCCCCTTTTTTTTGGACCAGCAAAAGAAAGGGGAATAAAAGCGAGTTACGTCTGCAAGACGTAACGAGCAAACATGCCACATGCCATGCATAATGGGAATCAAGCCCCCGCAGGTTTCCGTACCAGGGGAACAAGCTCCCCGGCGGCAAGCCGGTAGCGGTCTACCAGTTCGGGAGCGAACCGGGCGGTGTAATCGACGGCCTCGGCCTCAAAGCCGGCCTGGCGCAGCAGCTCAAAGTAATCGCGCCCGTATACACGCACGTGGTCGTACTGCCCGAAAAGGCGACGCCGCTCTTCAGGGTCGGTTACCGCGGGGTCTTCGTACGTGGTTTCCCGTTTCAGGTCTTGGGGTACCTGGAAAATGCCCCACCCGCCGGGTTTCATGACCCGGTACAATTCGGAAAGGGCCTTGCGGTGGTCGGGGATGTGCTCCAGCACGTGATTGCACAGCACCACGTCGAAGCTGTCGGAATCAAAGGGCAAATCGCAGATATCGGCTTTTACCCGGGCCAGGGGCGAATTCAGGTCGGTGGTAACGTAGTCGAGGTGCCCGAGCCGTTTAAAACGGCTATAAAAGGCCTGTTCGGGCGCGAAATGGAGCAGGCGGGCAGGGCGGGTGAAAAAGTCGGTTTCCCGTTGCAGGTACAACCAGAGCAACCGGTGCCTTTCCAGGGAAAGGGTAGAGGGGGAAAGCACATTTTCACGCGGTTTTTCATACCCGTAAGGCAGAAAGGCCCTGAATTGCCGGCCGTCAATGGGGTCGGTGTAGCGCCGGCCCTTGAGCCACAGCGCCAGCATCGGCCTGGCCGCATAGCTGAGGCGAATCAGCACCGGCCGCGGAAAGCGCCTGAGCACCCATTTGAAAAGCGATTTCAAGGGCGGAATGGGGCTAGTGGGCTGCTTCGGAATTCGTTTTCTTCGTCAGACTCGATTCCGAGGGCCTCATAGATATAGGAGAAGGTAGACAGGAGCTCGGGCTTGCCGTTTACCAAAGCAACATTGTGTTCAAAGTGGGCACTGGGCTTGCTGTCGGCGGTGAGGATGGTCCAGCCGTCTTTCAACTGGCGGATACGGTGGGTGCCCATGTTGATCATCGGCTCGATGGCCACCACCATGCCCTCCACAAATTTTTTGCCCCGGCCCCGCTTCCCGTAGTTGGGCATTTCGGGGGCTTCGTGCAATTTGCGACCCAGGCCGTGGCCCACCAGTTCGCGTACCACCCCGTAGCCGTGGCCTTCGCAGTGCTGCTGTATGGCATAGGCTACATCGCCCACCCGGTTGCCGAGCCGGAATTCGCGTATGCCCAGATAGAGGGATTCCTTGGTTACCTGCAACAATTGACGCGTTTCGGGGGGTACTTCGCCCACCTCGAAGGTATAGGCGTGGTCGCCGTAAAACCCGTTCTTCAGTGCCCCGCAATCGACAGAAACCACATCGCCTTCCCGAAAGGGTTCATTTGTGGGGATGCCGTGTACCACCTGGGCGTTGGGGCTGATATTCAACGTGTTCGGGAACCCGTACATGCCCAGAAAGCCGGGCTTGGCCCCCTGCTCGCGTATAAAATCTTCGGCGAGCCGGTCGAGTTGCAGGCCGGTAACTCCTGGTTTGATCTCGGCCGCCAGCATGCCCAGCGTGCGCGACACCACCAGGGCGCTTTCCCGCATCAACTCAATCTCTTCGGTGGTTTTGGCGTGAATCATGGGTGCAAAGATAATACAGTTGCACAAAAAGAGGGGGAAAGAGTCAGTCCCAGTCGTAGGCGTGCCGGTAGGGCTGCCCGCTCAGAATTTTCAGCATGTCTGTTTCCAGGTCCTCGATGGGAAATTCCACGATGCGGCCTACTTCTTCCCCATAGCGGTAAAAGATAAAGGTGGGAACCTGGAGGAGTTCCAACCCGTCTTCGAACTTGCCGGGCGTGGTTTTGTCGCGATCGACGGCGATCATTTCCACATCGTCCAGGTTGTAGCCGGTCTCGTCCAGGATTTTAACAAAACGGGGTACCTCGCGCCGGCTGTCTTTGCACCAGGTGCCCATCAGCAGCATGATGTCTATGTCTTCGAGCAGGGGCTTCAGCTTCTCCACGGTTTCCGGGTTGGGCTCATAGGCTTCCCGGTTTGCCCCGTACCAGTCGGCAAAGGGGCCAACGTCAAGGGAGTCGAGAGAAGCCGTTCCCACCAGCATTACGGTTCCCTCGTCGGGTACCCGAACGGCGGTATGGGGCGGGTTGGCCTTACAAGCAGCCAGGGCCAGGGCTAAGAACAGGTATCTCAGGGACATGTCAGAGCAGGGATTTTTGAGTCATGAGCTCGGGCTGGGGCACCCTCAGAATTTCTAGCAGGGTGGGGGCCACATCGCCAAGCACCCCTGAATGAATGTGCTTGCGGTCGGGGTCGACCAAGATCAGGGGGACGGGGTTTGTGGTGTGGGCCGTATTGGGGCTGCCGTCGGGGTTTACCATGGTGTCGCAGTTGCCGTGGTCGGCAATTACCACGGTAGAGTACCCGTTTTCGAGCCCGGCGGTTATAACGTCGCGGGCGCAGCTGTCTACCGTTTCACAGGCTTTGATGGCCGCCTGCATGTCGCCCGTATGGCCCACCATGTCGGGGTTGGCAAAATTCAGACACACGAAGTCGGCTTCCCCTTTTTTCAATTCCGGTATGATGGCATCGCGGATCTCGTAAGCACTCATCTCGGGTTTCAGGTCGTAGGTGGCCACTTTGGGAGAGGGACACAGGATGCGCTGTTCGCCTTCGAACGGGGTTTCGCGCCCCCCGTTGAAGAAGAAGGTCACGTGCGGGTATTTTTCGGTCTCGGCGATGCGGATCTGCTTTTTGCCGGCACGGGCCAGAACCTCGCCAAGGGTGCTCTCGATGTTGTCTTTGTCGTAAACCACGTGCACCCCTTTAAAGGTGTCGTCGTAGTTGGTCAGTGTTACGTAATACAGCTTCAGGGGGTGCATGTTCTGCTCGTGGAAGGCCTCCTGGCTCAGGGCCTGGGTAAGCTCGCGCCCCCGGTCGGTTCGGAAGTTGAAAAAGACCACCACATCGCCCTCGGCAATTGTGGCCACAGGGTTGCCCTGCGGGTCGGTCATGGCAATCGGCTTGATAAATTCATCGGTTACCCCCGCCTTATAGCTCGCCTCCAGGGAAGCCACGGCGTCGTGAGAGGGGGTGCCGGTACCGTGAACCAGCAAGTCGTAGGCCTCTTTCACCCGCTCCCAGCGTTTGTCGCGGTCCATGGCGTAGTAGCGGCCCACTACCGAGGCCAGGCGGGTAGGGCTGCCCTTTAGGGAAGCCAGCAAGTCGCGCACAAAGCCCACCCCGCTCTTGGGGTCCACATCGCGCCCATCGGTAAAGGCGTGAATAAAGGAAGACTGCACCCCTGCATCGGCGGCAGCCCTGACCAGGCCTTTCAGGTGGTCTATGTGGCTGTGCACGCCCCCGTCGCTGAGCAGGCCCAGGAAATGCACGGGCTTGCCTTTGGAACGGGCATAGGCAAAGGCCTCCTGCAGTGCCGGTTCGTCTTTGAGGCTATCATTTTTCACGGCCAGGTTAATCTTGGCCAGGTCTTGGTAAACAATGCGCCCAGCACCCAGGTTCATGTGGCCCACCTCCGAATTACCCATCTGTCCTTCGGGCAGGCCCACGTTCATGCCGTCGGTAAGCAGGGTGGCGTTCGGGTACTTGGTGTAAAGGGAATCGACAAAGGGAGTTCGGGCCTGGGCGATGGCCGATACCTTCGGGTCGGGAGATATACCCCACCCGTCGAGTATCATGAGAATGGCTTTATGGTTCATGCGTGCTAGAGGCGGTTTAAGACTTCAAAAATAGCATGAAATCAGGAGCCCTGCCACTCTTTTGGGATTCTTTTTGGAAAGTCGACCTGCGGTGGTTTATGTTAAAGATATCCTATTTAACACTTCATCCTGAAACACTTACGCGGCGCGTACGTCTTTTTAAACATAGCATGTGCTAGCACTCATCATCAATCTAAAATCGACGCGTTATGAAAACTTGTTCCGTTTACACGGCAGTACTGGCCCTGTTGCTGGCCCTGCCTGCCGCTGCTATGAATGACCCCGCGCCTACCCTCCCGACGGGAGTGGAAAAAACCCACCTGCTTCCCGAAATCAGCCCTTTCTGCAAGGCCATCATGCAGGGAGAGCTGGAGACTGTTCAGAAAATGATCGCCAAGGGCGAAGATGTGAACCGCAAATCGCTGGGCAAAACGCCCCTGATCTTCGCCGCGCGTTACAACCGGGCCGACATTGTCGCCCTGCTGCTGGAAAGCGGGGCAGACCCGCGCCTGCGCTGCGACAAGGGGCATACGGCCCTGCAGCATGCCGAACTCTCGGGTGCCACCGAGTCGGCTAACCTGATACGAATTGCTATGAGAGCCTGATATCGCAGGAGTTTATTCATCAATCAAAGGAAAAACCCCGGCCTTTTGGCCGGGGTTTTTCTCATTTCCATGAGGGACGTCTCGTGTTCTCGCAAAAGAGCCCCGGTTTTCCGGCTTAGAATTCAAAGCCGGTAAAGGCCCTGTAAAGCAAAGCGTAAACCGCCATACTCAGCATCAGGGCGCAAAAGACCGAATACGCCTTCAGAAGCACCACCACAAAGGCGGGGTGGCAATCGTCAAATGCGTGAACGTACAAATTTTTGAAATGCAATAGTGTTCCCATATAGTTTGTTCTAATCGAGTTAAAACACAGCTATAAGGGTTAAATTGGGGCAATAAAGATTTTGGGAATACCCAAATATACAAAAAATGGGTTCGGGCCTGGCGAGCGGCCAGATTAATCGTTTAACTGCGGTATTTCTCGATGGCCGCCCTGATTTTTTCGATGCGGTTGTCGGGGTCGGGGTGGGTGCTCTGGAATTCGGGGACCCGGTTGGGGCCCGCGGCTTCCTTGAGGATTTCCATGACCCGTATCATTTCTTCAGGATCATATCCCGATTGGATCATAAACAGCACGCCCAGATCGTCGCTTTCCAGCTCGTCTCCCCGCCCGTTTGTGAGCAGCGTGTTCTGGCCGATCCCGGCTACCAGGTTGCCCATGTCGGCCCCCACGGATGCCCCCATTGACAAGGTTTGCCAGAAATTGCTGTCGGCGATGCGTTCGGCCGAATGCCGCCCGATAACGTGCCCGATTTCATGACCGAGTACCCCGGCCAGCTGGCCCTCGTTCAGGCGCGAAAACAAGGCGTAGGTAATGAAGACCTGCCCGCCCGGAAGGGCAAAGGCATTGATGGTCTGGTCGTCGGCCAGCAGGTGGAATTCATATTTATAGGGTGTTTCACGCGCAATGCTGCTTTCCACAAGGCGCTTGCCTACGGCATCCACAAAGGCCTGCATCCGGGGGTCGGGGTAGAGCCCGCCGTGCTGCTGGGCCATCTCTGGGGCAGTCTGCAGGCCAATGGCGATTTCCTGTTCGGTCGACATATTGATGTTCTGGACCCGCCCGGTATAGGGATTTTGCTCCTGGTTGCTGCAACGCTGCACGAAGGCAAATGCCACAATGGCCAGCCCGATGAGGATGCGGATCTTCCAACTGCTTCTGCGCATGACAATTGGGCTAGGGATTAGCCGGATAAGTTACAAAAATACCTAGAGTAAGTCGGGGTTGATGTCAAGGATGTTGTCGGTAATATAGCTTCTCAGAAAGCCAGAGGTGAAATGTTCAACCCCCAGGAAGTCTTCTTTTTCAAGCAGCCTGACCAGGTTTAGCATGCGGTATTCTTTGAGCATCGGCTTTGACAGGGGGGCGTAGGAGTAATGCCAGGGCTCGTATTTGAAACCCCTTCGACGGGGATGGTCGGTATAGACCAGGTAGAAGCCATACGCCTCGCTGTGGGTGTCCATCCATTTCTTGAAATCGTAGAAGGGCTGCCCCTCTGCGAATTTGGCCGGGTCGAGCACGTCGCCCTCTGTCGGTTTGGAGGCGTCTATCAGGTCGGCATCGGTACCCCAATGGTGCCGGCTGGTACCGGGAATGGTTGAGTACTCGATGATTTTGTCGATGGCTTCCAGGGGTTCCATGCCCTCGTCGGTGTACTGGATGTATTTCCGTTCGAAGATGGTCCTTTGGCGGTCGTAGCTGCGGTAGCTGCTCACTACCTTGATGTCGATCCCGTCCTGGTAGGCGGCCCGCTTCATGCGCACAAAGGCCTCATGGGCTTCAGAGCGCAGGTTGATGTCTTTGCCCACCAGCTCGATGTCGGACTTGCCCATGAGTTCCTCAACGCTGTATGCGTCTTGCGGGTCGGAAAAAGCCCAATGGGGCAGGCCCAGTGAAAGCCCGGCCAAACCGGTGCGGCTGATAAACGATCTTCTTTCCATAGGTGGCATTGCTTCCGTTCGAAGGTATGAAAATCCGTGCAATTCAAGCCGTGTCTAGTCGGCGAGGTAAAAGTATCCCTGGTGTTGCTGGCGCAATTCGTTGAAGGTGATGATGTAAAAGTACACCCCGGGTTCGAGCCCTTTATCGCGCTTTACCGTTAGCTCTACATTGGCCTGGCCATCAAACCCGCCCGTGTAGTGGTCTTGCTGAAACACCAGTTGCCCGTATCGGTTGTAGATCTGAATGGCGTTGTCGGTGTACTGTTGTGCAGCCGGAATTTCCAGGGTCTCGTTACGCCCGTCCCCGTTGGGTGACAGGTAATAATTGGCGAGTTCCACCACCTGGAACGATTCCGTTGCGGTGCTGCCGCCGAAGGTGATGATTTCGTACCGGCTTGGAACAAAGGTGTCAGAGGTCAGGGTGCCGTAGTCGCGACCCCCGTCTACATTGGTGTTGCCCAGGTCTTCCCAGGCGCCGGCGGCGCGGTTCCATCCCACCACCCGCAAATCGGCCAGGAACTGCGACAGGGCCGCTACATTGCTCTTCTCGTCCCAGCTCAGCGTAACCCGCGAAGGGATGTCGCCGTCGAGCCTCCAGAACTCAGAGCTGCTGACCCGAAGGCCGGTGGCATCTGCGTCTGATTTAAAGCTCAGCCCCAGGGTGGGGGAGTCGGCCGGGTCTTCGAAGAAATAGGCACACCGCACCCGGGCATTCAACGCCTGCGATTCGAGGCGTAGCCAGCGCAGGCGGGTCTCGTCGCCTACCGGAAAGGTAAAGTCTTGCTTGTGTTCCATGCCGGCATATCCGTCTACCTTAGAAAGGCTGCTTTCCCCTGTATAGAAGGAGTCAAAGGTAAAGAGCGGATAGCTGGTGTCTTGCTTGCGCGAAGTAATCAGGTCGCCCTCAATCAGGTTGCCGTTATTGCCGATCTGCACCGGGATTTGCAGCCAAATGCCTTTCAGGGACGAAAACTCCACATCGTACAGGTTGGGCGCATCGGTGCCGTTGATAAGCAGGGAACCGGCATCGTTGTAGAAACCCACCAGACCCTGCTGGCTTTCAAAGGGGCCGAGGTTTTCAAAATCGGCGTGGAAGCCGGCCATGCCTTCCCCGTGCAGTTGCATGGCGCCGTGGTTGGCAATGCCTTCCTGGGCCCGAAGACCTACAGCCAGCAGGAACGCGGATAAGGCCAATATTTTCCTGAATCCTCTCATTCCCGAATAGACTTAATCACGGCCGATTTGTTGCCAGTTGGTACCGTCACTTTGGAGCCAGTAAATTTTATTGCTGCGCAAACGAGTATCTGGATTCCCGTTGTCTGCAATGTAAGCAACGGAAGTATTGTTATCCCCAGCGCTCATGTTCTTAAGTATATAAATCCTTCCCAGACAGCTTGATGCGGCAGGAAGCGTTATTGAGAGGCCTGGATTGTACATGATTAGTGTGAAATCGGACGCAGTTAGCGTGGTATTGGTACTGGTACTGCGGATAGATGTCGCAAAAGACCCACCCGATTGCAGGGTAGAGGTAGGGCTTGCTATTCCTACCCCCATGCGCCCGTTGGTAAATGAGAGGTTACGGTTGTTCATGTCGTAGGAACGATTCTCGGGATCCTGCACGAGGTTGTCGGTGGCCAGGTTTTTCTCAGGCCCGGCCGGGCCCTGAGGTCCGGTTGCCCCTGCAGGCCCGGCGGGTCCAACGGGTCCTTGCGGTCCAATAGCTCCGGTTGCCCCCGCGGGTCCGGCAGGTCCTTGCGGTCCAATGGCTCCGGTTGCTCCGGTCGCACCGACTGGTCCGGCAGGTCCTTGCGGTCCAATAGCTCCGGTTGCCCCGGCAGGTCCTTGCGGCCCGATGGCTCCGGTTGCTCCAACAGGTCCTGCAGGCCCTTGCGGTCCAACTGCACCGTCAGCACCAGCAGGCCCTACAGGTCCTTGGGGTCCCTGTGGTCCGACTGCACCATCAGCGCCATCGGCTCCGGCGGGTCCTTGAGGCCCTTGCGGTCCTTGCGGCCCAACAGCTCCGTCAGCACCAGCGGGTCCTTGCGGTCCCTGGGGTCCGACTGCTCCATCAACGCCATCGGCTCCGTCAGCACCAGCAGGTCCAACGGGTCCTTGTGGTCCTTGAGGTCCAACAGCACCATCGACGCCATCGGCTCCGGCCGGTCCTTGCGGCCCCTGGGGTCCGGCTACACCGGGGTCACC
>JBNKGM010000049.1:0-23965 GCA_050289825.1 Robiginitalea sp. | reverse complement strand
ATTTGAGTTAAAATATTTCGAATTTAGTTTAGTTACCTCCTATTGTGTCTTTAACCTGCTCGTTGGCTTTCAACTCTTCTTCACGGGCTTTGCGTTTGGCCTCCCGTTCCTCGAGCAGTTTCTGCCGCCGGGCTTCGTATGCTTTTTTGCGATCTTCGCGCAATTTTAATTGTTCGGCCCGTCGGGCCTCAGCATCCTGGGTGCGGGCTTCTTCTGCCTGCTCGGCCCTTTGCTGCCGTTCGAGCACGGCCTCAGAAACGGGTTCGTCGGCCTCACCTTCAAAAGACTCCAGCCGGGTTTCCGCCTTTTTCGCGGGCTGGCTCACCTTGCGGGTGCGTGCAATGCCGCGCAGCACCAAGTCGCTGATATCGTGCCTTTTTTCGGAGTACAACATTACAACATCCGCCGATTTATCGAAAATAAAATCATACTTTTTATCGGCTCCTATTTTCTGTACTTCGTTGAACACCTGGTCCTGGATCGGCTGTATCAGCCGCTGCTTCTGCAACACCAGGTCGCCACGCGGACCGAAGCGGTTCTGCTGGTAATCCAGCAATTCCTTTTCGAGTACCGCTATTTCTTCTTCGCGCTCGGCGATGAGCTCGTCGGTGAGCAGCACCCGCTCGGCCGCGAGGTTTTTCTTCTGTTGTTCAATGGCCTCTTGCCGGGTCTCTATCTCTGATTTCCACTGGTACACCTTGTTCTCGAGCTGCTCGCTCGCCTCGCGGTATTCCTCCACATTCTCAAGGATATATTCCATATCCACATATCCGATTCTCACGCCCCGCTGTGCAAACGAACTTCCCGTAAGCCCCAGCAACAAAACGGCGGTTGCAATTCTTCCCTTCATACCCGTACTGCTTTTCATACTAGAAAATATCGTGCCAAATTTATTAAATATTTCAAAATGAATCATTTAACACTTTAGCTGGTCGGGAAAGGAGCTGTGGACGCCTAAAACTGCTGGCCTATGACAAAGTGTGTCTGCCATCCGCTGGGCCCTATATTGTTATCGGGCCTGTAGTCGTCGTCGAAGCCGTATCCGAAGTCGATCCCCAACAGGCCAAAGGCGGGCATGAAAATGCGCAGCCCGACTCCGGCCGATCTTTTTATCAGAAACGGATTAAACTCCTGAAAATTGTTGAAGGCATTGCCCGCTTCCAAAAATACAAGGCTGTAGATCGATGCAGTGGGTTTAAGGGTGAGCGGGTAGCGCAGCTCCATGGTGTACTTGTTGTACACAATGGCCCCTTCGGCCTGCCCGGTAAGCGGGTCGAGCGGGGTCAGGGAGTTGTTTTCATACCCGCGCAGCTGTATGGTCTCGCGTCCGTCGAGGGTAAAGTTGCGCCCCAAACCGTCGCCCCCCAGCCAGAACCGCTCGAAGGGCACCTTGCCCACATCGGCGTTATAACTGCCCAAAAAGCCGAATTCGGCATTGGTACGCAAGATGAGTTTACCCACAATACGGGTGTACCAGTCGGCCCTGAATTTGACCTTGTAGTATTCCAGCCAGCGGAAGCGTTCCTGGTCGAGCTCTTCGAGGCGGGTCTGCAGCTGCAAGTACTCCTGGCTGCCGGTAAGGCCCTGCCTCGCAAGCTCCTGTTGCCGAAGCACCACGTCTTCTGTTTCCTGCTTCAGGCCGGCGTAATCCTTGTTGTTGAAAAGGGAATAGGGAGGGGTAAATTTGGCGGTGAGCTCGACGTTGCTTCCCGTCATGGGGAAGATGGGCCCCGGGCCTGAGGAGTTCCGCGCAATTCCCAGGGTATACGCCAGGGAGTTAGACCGCCCGTTCCCGAAGTTGAAAAGGCCGAGCCGGTAATTCTTGAAATCGTAGAGCTGGTAACTGAGGGAGTGCGAAATCACGAAGAAGTCGTCGGGCCACTGCACCCGTTTGGCGAGGCCGGCCGAGATCCCCATGATCGAAAACTGCTGGTTCTTGTCTACGTCGATGCGACCGCTGCTGTTGTAGCGGGCTGCGAACTGCTGGGTACGCGAGAGCGAGAGGCTGAAGCGCACCGGTTTGCGACCGCCCATCCAGGGCTCCGAAAAGTTGAGGCTGTAGACCCGGAAGGTCCGGCTTGCCTGCAAGCGCAGGGCAAAGGTCTGGCCGTCGCCCATAGGTACGGGTGAATATGATTCGCCCTTAAAGAGGTTCTGGATCGAAAAGTTGTTGAAGGAAAGCCCCAGGGTACCGATAAAGCCGCCTCCCCCGTAGCCGCCCTGCAGCTCGATCTGGCTCGCGCCCGATTCAACCAGGTCGAATTTCAGGTCTACCGTGCCCTCGTTCGGGTTCGGGTTCTCGATCTCGGGCTTGATCTGTTCCGGGTCGAAAAAGCCCAGCTGCCCCAGCTCGCGTATGGTCCGGATAATGTCGTCCTTGCTGTAGCGCTGCCCGGGACGCGTGCGGGCGTCGCGGTAGATAACGTGGTCGTTGGTCTTGTTGTTGCCGGTAAAGGTGATGCGGTTCAGGAAGGTTTCCTTGCCTTCAATGATTCGGATCTCGAAATTGATGGTATCGTTCTCGGCAGACACTTCAACCGGGTTGATCTGCGAAAAGAGGTAGCCGTTGTTCTGATACAGGTTGGCCAGGTTTTCGGAATCGGGCTTGGTATCGTCTGAGATGCGCTTGCGCAGCTGCACCCCGTTATAGGTATCTCCCTCCCGGATGCCCAGTACTTGTGAAAGCTGCCGGTCTGTGTACACCGTGTTTCCGACAAAATCGATTTTGCCGAAATAGTATTTGTTGCCTTCCTCTACCGCGATGTGGATGTCGATGCGGTTGTCGCGAACCCGCGCCACGCTGTCTGAAAGGATGCGGGCGTCGCGGTACCCGCTCTCGGCGTACTTGTCGACCAGCGATTTAAGGTCTTCCTGGTAGTCGTCTTCGATGTACTTCGACTTCTTCCAGAAACGCCCCGCGCGCCTTACCTTGGTTTTCTTCATCGCCCCCCGCAATTTGCCTTCGGAAAGTTTTTCATTCCCTTCAAAAACGATGTCACGCACCTTTACCCGGCTGCCGCGTTTGATGTTGATCACCATATTCCGGGCATTGGTCTCGGTGGTGTCTGCGGTGGTGGCAATCTGCACCTGAGTATTCAGGTAGCCCTGCTTGCGGTATTTATTAAGGATGTAATTGCGGGTGGTGGCAATCAGGCTTTCGGTAATTTTCTTGCCCTTTTTCAGGTCGGCATCGTCTATGATCTCATCGGCCTTGCGATCGCGTATGCCATAAAACGTCACATTGCTCAGGGAGGGGCGCTCCTGGATTTCGAGTTCCAGGAAAATGGAATCGCCCCGAATTTCGCTGGTGTAAAAGGTTACGTCGCTGAACAGGTCGAGCCCCCAGAGCTTTTTGATGACCTCGCTGATTTTGTCGCCGGGTAAGGTAATGGGTTGGCCTTCGCGCAGGCCCGTATAGGTCTTTACGGTCTGTTCGTTGTAGCTCTGAAGCCCGATAACTTCAAGCCCGCCGAGAATATAAGTCTTACTGTCGGGTGTGGGAACATCCTGGGAGTAGGCGGGAAAGGTCAGTAAGACAGCAAGAAAGAGGAAGAGCCTTCTCAGTGATATGAATGCCGGCATACCACTAATTGAGTTGTTCGCTAGTTTTTCCAAATCGTCGTTCTCTGTTCTGGTAACTCTTTAGGGCCTCAAACAGGTCGTCTTCCCCGAAATCGGGCCAAAATACTTCTGTAAAGTACAATTCAGCATAGGCGATTTGCCACAATAAAAAATTGCTTATCCGGTGCTCGCCACTGGTTCGGATAAGCAGGTCTACGTCGGGCAAATCGTGGGTGTAAAGATGATCATTAATAATGGTTTCATCAATTTTTTCGGGGGAAATTATGTTATTTTTAACTTTGGTTGCAAGGGCTTTGAAAGCCGAGGTCAATTCTTCGCGAGACCCGTAGCTCAGGGCCACCGTAAGGGTCAGGCCACTGTTCCCTGAGGTCTGTTCCACAGCCTCGTTTAACTCTTTTAACACCTTCACGGGCAGGTTGTCAAGCCGGCCGATCGCACGCAGGCGGATGTTGTTTTTGTTGAGGGATTCGAGTTCTTTTCGCAGGGAGGTAACCAGAAGCATCATCAAGGTTTCTACCTCGATCTTCGGGCGGTTCCAGTTTTCGGTGCTGAAGGCATACAGGGTGAGGTACTCGATGCCCAGCTTGGCTGCCGTTTCGACAGTGCGCCGAACCGCATAAACCCCGTTTTCATGGCCAAAGACCCGGAGCTTGCCCCTTTCTTTGGCCCAGCGCCCGTTCCCGTCCATAATGATGGCCAGGTGCGCGGGGATGCGCCCTTGTTTCAATGCTTCTATAGTGTTCATCTCGTATGCTATTCAAAGCAATCCCGGCATGGTTTCCGTCCGAAGGTAAAGGTAAGGGTCACCCCCGAGAAAACATACCAGTCGTCGCTGAATATATTTCCGATCGGACCGTCGGCCTGCGCCTCAAAATTGCTTCCGGCCGGGTTGCTGGCATCCAGGTTATCGGTAAAGGTGTAGCGGGCGCCTATTTCGCCCCCCAGTACCAAAAACTGATTCAGCCGCAACTTGGCCCCAACGGTCATGGGTATGGCAAAAGCCCCGTCCCGTTGGTTTGTATTAACCATTTGCCCGGCGTCGAAATAATTGAAATCGTACCTGAAATACGTAATGCCCGTATACAGATATGGGGTAAACGCCGGCCCCAGTTTGTGGAGGTTGTACTCCACGAAATTAAGCTCCAGGCCTGCCGAGACCTCCAGGATGTTGTTTTTCATCCTGAGCCCGCGCTGCTGCCTGGAAGAAAGGTCTGATTTGCTGTCGTCTGCCGTAAACTGCCCGTAGATCATATGCGCTCTCCAGGCGTAGCGACGACTCTTGTTCCATTTGAATAGGGCCCCCATCGCAGGGCCGGAAGGGGCGATATAATTCATCCTCCCGATATCTCCGATGTTATTGACCCCACCGCCGAACACCCCTACTTCGTAGGTCTGCCCCTGGGCGGTACCCGCCAGCAGCAGGCACAGAACGGCAAATGCAATCCTCATCAATTCCAAAAAGTTTGCAAATATAGCAATTTTAAACGCCTTGCTGTATTCGGTTTCACTTGATAAACAGGAATTGGGGGGTTTTATTGCGCACAGGCGGGGCTCAATTCCGCCGGTCTTCGCCCCACAGCAATTTATGGCGGATGGTTTTCAAAAAGCTCTCAGAGGCGAATTCTACCATCTTTACCGTAAAGCCCGCCCTGCGTATGCATATTTCGGTGCCGTTCTCGACGCTGGCAATGCGCGAATCCAGAGATAACAGGTGTTGCGTTTCCCGGCCCGAAACTCGGAGCCTGATTTCGGTGTCGTCTGAAATAACCAGGGGCCTCGCATTGAGGTTGTGAGGGGCGATGGGGGTGATGACCAGGGAGCGGGCGGTAGGCGTAATTACGGGGCCCCCGCAGCTCAGGGAATAACCCGTGGAACCCGTTGGCGTGGCCACGATCAGGCCATCGGCCCAGTATGAGGTAAGGTATTCCCCATTCAGGAAAGTCTCCACAGTAATCATTGAGGTCGTGTCTTTGCGGCTCACCGTTACCTCGTTCAGGGCAAAATTCAGGAAACTGTCGTCTGGCGATTCATCGTTCAGCAGGGCCCTGACCAGGCTGCGTTCTACCAGGCGGTAGGCGCCCCGGGAGAAATCGCGCATCATGGTGCGCACGTCTTCCTTCCCGATGGTTGATAAAAACCCCAGGCGGCCCGTATTGACCCCAACCACCGGAATGCCCAGGTCGCGTATGTAGGTGATGGCACGCAAAATGGTGCCGTCGCCCCCGAAACTGACGAACAGATCAAAAGTGGCATCGAGGCCACGGGACAGTGTAAAGGTTGGGTACTCCGGGCCGGAAAGGCCCAGGGATTGGGCAAATTCGGCTTCGAGCACCGCTTCGGCGCCCAGGGCCGACAATTCATCGAGGAGCTCCCCGGCCGGGCCGGCGGATTCCTTGTTATAGGTCTGACCGTAGAGCGCGACTTTCATCGGCCTTTAGACGTTTAGGTATTTGTCCAGGTAATCGGAGCGCTTTTTGAGGTCTTCTAAAAAATGGTCGTCAACGCTGCCCGAAACGATACTGTAGCCGTACCTGCGGAAGGTCTGGATTACCTCATTGATATGGGTGTCGCCCATTTTCAGGGTCACTTCGGCCAATTCATCGTAGATTCCCGTGATTAAAGCCCCCATCAGCCGCGTATTGTTCCCCTCCACGATCTGGGCGATTTCGCTGAAACTGTAGTCACGCAGGGGTTTGGATACCACCAGTACAGCCCCCGGCTCGGTAAAGAAGGGCATTTCGCGGAAAATCCCAACCAGGTCGGTAAGATCGTAATACCCCATGACCAGGCCCCCGGCATCGACCACGGGCAACACATTGGCCTCATTGCGCGCGAAGACCTCCAGCACATCGAGCCAGGTTTCTTTGGGCGACACCGAAAAGTTTTCGAGCTGGTACCTGAATTCCTCGATTGGGCTGGTTTCGCGGAAGCTGTCGAGATCGGCTTCCCCTAGCAGGCCCAGGAAGCGCCCCTGTTCAGCCACGGCCACGTGCGAATAGGTAGACTGCGCAAAAAAGAGGATCACCTCCTTAAGCGAATCGCCCGGTTCGAAAACGGGAATGGTGGTGAGGATGTGGTCCTGTATCTGCATGATTTTTCCGTGTTGCAAATTACTAATTTTTACAGCGCAAAAGGCATGCCTAATTCGTATTTTTGCCCGAGAAATAACGTAAGACAGCCCTTCATGGTAAGATTGAGCGTGAATGTGAACAAAATTGCCACCCTGAGAAATGCCCGGGGCGGAAATATGCCCGACCTGGTCAAAACCGTCAGAGACATTGAAGTCTTCGGGGCAGAGGGGATAACCATCCACCCCAGGCCCGACGAGAGGCACATTCGCTACCAGGATGCCCGCGACCTGCGGGCCGTGGTTACCACCGAGCTCAATATTGAAGGCAACCCCATCCCCAACTTCATTGACCTGGTACTTGAGGTATGCCCCGAACAGGTTACCCTGGTGCCCGACGCGCCCGATGCCATTACCTCTAATGCCGGCTGGGATACCCGCACCCACGCCAAATTTTTGAAGGGGGTCATCGCCGAATTTAAAGCCGCGGGCATTCGCACCTCTATTTTTGTAGACGCCGACCCCGACCTGGTTACGGCGGCCCGCGACACGGGCACCGACAGGGTAGAGCTCTACACCGAGAGCTATGCCCACGGGTTCGGGGCAAACCCCGAAGCGGCCGTGCTCCCCTTCGTAAAGGCGGCCGAGGCAGCTGCCCGGGCCGGGCTGGGGCTGAACGCCGGCCACGACCTGAACCTCGACAACGTGGCCTACTTCTCACGCGAGGTACCTGGCCTGCTCGAGGTTTCCATCGGGCACGCCCTTATTTGCGAGTCGCTCTACCTGGGCCTGGAAAACGTAATTGCCCTGTATAAAAAGCGGCTCGGCTCATGAATCTGCTTCATTCCAAAATACTGGGCAGCGGCCGGCCCCTCATTATTTTGCACGGGTTCCTGGGCATGTCAGACAACTGGAAGTCGCTGGGCAGCCAGTACGCCGATGCAGGCTTCCAGGCGCACCTGATCGACCAGCGCAACCACGGGCGCAGTTTCTGGTCAGACCGCTTCGACTACCCTACCCTGGTGGAAGACCTGAGACTCTATATGGACCACCACCGGATTATCCGGGCCTCTCTAATCGGGCATTCCATGGGCGGCAAAACCGCCATGCTGTTCGCCTGCATGTACCCCGAACGGGTAGAGCGGCTTTTGGTGGCCGACATAGCCCCCAAATACTACCCACCCCATCATAAATGGATCCTCGACGCCCTCAATGCTTTGCCCAAAGGCGCCATGGAGACGCGCAACCAGGCCGACGCCCTGTTGTCGGAATCGATCAAAGACTGGGGCATTCGCCAGTTTTTGCTGAAAAACCTGCATTGGGTTAAGCCCGGGCAACTTGGGTTTCGCATGAACCTGCCCGTGTTGAGCCAGAGCATGGAGGCCATTGGCTCCCCATTGCCCGCAGGAGCCCGGTACGAAGGCCCCGTACTTTTCCTAAGAGGGGGAAAGTCGCCCTATATCGCCGACGAAGACCTGCCCGGCATCCGGGCGCATTTCCCGCAGGCAGCCCTTGCAACCCTGGCCGGGGCCGGACACTGGCTGCATGCCGAGAAGCCCGCCGAATTCTTCCGGATTAGCCTGGATTTTATGAATTCCTGAACGCAAGGGGCTTATTATTATGCATGCATACTTTTTAAGGCCGCCTTATTGCGAGTCTCGTAAATTTGGTTAATTTTGATCGGCACCCGACCGCCCGCGGTCCGGGCCCAACTAACTCAAAACATATCCGATGAAAAAACTCCTGGCACTCTGGGCTGTTTTTGGCCTATTTCTGGTTTCCTGCAGCGATGACGAACCCGTAGTTCCCGGACCCGGGGACCCGGATCCACCCATTGAATACACTAGCGGTTCTGCCAACCTGGCGAACTACGTGGCCATCGGCAATTCGGTTACAGCCGGCCTGTCAGATGCAGCACTGTTTATTAAGGGGCAAGACGCCTCCTACCCGAACATGCTGGCCGGCAGCTTCGCGGAAGCCGGAGGGGGCGATTTTAGCATCCCGTATATGGCTGACAACCTGGGTGGCCTAACCCTGGGCGGGAACCCAATCCCGGGCCTGGGCAACCGCCTCTATCTCGATTTTTCAACCGGTTCACCGAGCCCGGTTCCGGTAAGTGGGCAAGGCGCTACCGAAGTAACCAATACCCTTTCGGGCTCTTTTAACAATATGGGCGTACCCGGAGCCAAAAGCTTTCACCTGGTCGCACCCGGATATGGCAACGTTGCCGGCGTGGCCCTGGGCCTGGCCAACCCGTATTACGCCCGCTTTGCCTCGGGCCCGACGTCTACCGTATTGGGCGACGCCCTGGCGCAGGCTCCCACCTTCTTTACCCTTTGGATCGGCAGCAATGACGTACTCTCGTTCGCCTCTTCAGGCGGGGCCGGCGTAGACCAGACCGGCAACCTCGACCCCAGCACCTACGGAGGCAACGACATCACCGACCCTAACGTTTTCGCAAGCGTATGCAATTCCATGCTGCAGGCACTAACCGCCGGCGGGGCCAAAGGGGTGATCGCAAACATCCCTGATGTAACCACGGTCCCCTACTTTACTACTGTTCCGCACAACCCGGTTCCGCTGGACGCGGCTACTGCCGCCCTGCTCAACGGGGCGTACGCCGCCTACAACGGGGGCCTTGCCCAACTGCAGGGACTCGGCGCGATTTCGGCCGAAGAAGTGGCCCGCCGCACCATCTCCTTTCAGGCCGGCGCAGGCAATGCCGTGGTCATTTTGGATGAAGACCTCACCGACCTGACCCCCTACAACCCGGCCCTGGTAAACATGCGCCAGGCTACAGCTGAAGATTTGCTGGTACTGCCATCGCGCAGCTTTATCGGCACCCTGGCCAACCCTCAGAACCCCACCAGCATTAACGGCGTGGCGGTTCCCCTGGCCGACAAGTGGGTACTGACCCCCGAAGAACAACAAGCCGTGCTCACCGCCACAGCTGCCTATAACCAGACACTCGATGCCCTGGCGCAGTTGTACAACGTGGGGCTGGTAGATGTCCATTCTTATTACAACACAGTTGTTGAAACGGGCGTACCGCTTGCAGATGGCAGTGTGGTTACCGCCAAATACGCCACCGGAGGCGGCTTCTCCCTTGATGGGATCCACCCCTCTCCCCGTGGCTCCGCCCTGCTTGCCAACCAGTTTATAGCCGTAATCGAATCGAAATTCGGCGCTGTATTACCAAAAGTGAATTCGCTGGGGTATACGGGTTTGTATATAAACTGATACGAAAAAATGCTATATTCGAAGGGTATTCCCGGTTGGGGATGCCCTTTTTTAGTTAAAGACCTGCTTCATGAACTTCATCCTTCGCATGCTGCTCAGCGCCCTGGCAGTGCTGCTCCTGGCCAACATCCTGCCCGGGGTATCGGTAGAATCGTACTGGATTGCCGTTTTAGTAGCGGTGGTGCTCAGCCTGCTTAACCTGATCGTCAAACCCCTGCTGGTTATCCTCACCCTCCCGGTGACGATTATTACCCTCGGCCTTTTCTTGCTGGTAATCAACGCGATAATAATCCTGTTGGCCAGTAAATTGGTAACGGGCTTCTCCGTTGACGGCTTTTGGACGGCCCTGTTGTTTTCCCTCTTGCTTTCCCTGCTGCAGGCTGTGCTATTCGCCTTCCTGAAGGAAGACAAGGCGTAGTTGGGCCCCCTTTGAAAGACAATGGATTGAAAACTTGGCCAACCGGGTAAAAACAAGTATTTTTGCCTCCCATTTTACCCATAACAGGAAATTAATGAACATCACCAAAGAGCAGATCGATGCGTTGAACGCCGTTCTGAAAGTGGCAATTAGCAAGGATGACTACCAGGACAAAGTAGAAAAGATCCTGAAAGATTACCGCAAGAATGCCAACATTCCGGGCTTTCGCAAAGGGCAGGTGCCCATGGGGCTCATCAAGAAGCAGTACGGGAAAGCCGTGCTGGTAGACGAGGTCAACAAGCTGTTGCAGGATAACCTGAACAAGTACCTCGTGGAGGAAAAGCTGGATGTACTTGGCAACCCCCTGCCCAAACAGCAGGACAACTTTAACTGGGATGCCGAGGAACTGGCCTTTGAATTCGAACTGGGCCTCGCCCCAGATTTCGAGGTGCCCCTGAAGACCAAAAAAGCCATTACCCATTACCAGATCGTCGCCGACAAAAAAATGATCGACGAACAGGTAGACCGCATCCGCCGGCAATACGGCAAGCTGGTTTCGCGCCCCGAGGTGGGTGCTGCCGATGAGGTAAACGGCACGTTTGTCAATGAAGCCGAAGAGATCGAGCACAAGACCACCCTCGAAATGGGCAAGGTCAAAAGTAAAAAGGCACTGGATGCCCTGAAAGGGAAAAAGGCCGGAGACACCGTAACCCTGAAGACCAAAGGGCTCCTCAAAGAAGAGTATCTGCTGCCGAGCATGCTGGGTATTTCACGCGAGAAGGCCGAAAAGCTCGACATCGAGGTGCAGTTCACCATCGCCGAGATCAACGAGCGCCAGCCCGCTGTGCTGGACCAGGAGTTGTTCGACCGCCTGTTCGGCAAAGACGTGGTGACCTCTGAAAAAGAGATGCGTGAAAAAATCAAAGCCGATTCAGAAGCGCAATTTCTGCAACAGGCCGACCAGAAACTGCTCAACGACGTAACCGAGCGTCTGATTGAAGACGCAAAATTCGACCTGCCTGCCGCCTTCCTGAAAAAATGGATGCAGAACACCGGGGAGAACCCGCTGAGCCCCGAAGAAGCCAGTGACGAGTACGAGCGCTCTGAAAAGGGGCTGCGGTACCAGCTCATCGAAGGGAAGCTCATCAAGGAACACGACCTGAACATCCAGTTCGACGAACTCAAGGACTTCGCCAAGGGCTTTATCCGTTCGCAGATGGCTCAGTACGGCCAGGTTAACCCGAAAGAGGAAGACCTTGAAAACATCGCCATGCGGGTGCTGTCGAACCAGGACGAGATCAAACGGCTGTCGGAGCAACTGATGAGCCAGAAAATGCTCGGATTGTTCAAAGAAAAGGCCAACCTGAAAGTCAAGGAAGTTACTTACGAGGAGTTTGTAAAAGAGGTGTACGGGTAAGCCCTTCGCCGTTCCAAAAAACAGGCTGCAGGTCCTTGGTACCTGTAAAATGAGTATCTTTACGGTGCCGAACGCGCAGGTTTCGGCACCTTTTTTTTAACCGGTCTCCCTTGGAGCTCCGAGGCGGAATTCTCACCTGGGAATCACCGCAAACGGGGGATGGGAGGCCCTTAGCCGTAGAAAAGCACAAATGGATTACGCCAAAGAATTTCAGAAATACGCCCTGCTCGACCGGGGCATTGGCAGCCTGCAGCTCGAGCGCGGGCTCACCAGCATGTACCCGGTGGGCATGACCCCCAACATCATTGAAGAACGCCAGATGAACGTGATCGCCATGGACGTGTTTTCGCGCCTGATGATGGACCGCATCATTTTCATGGGTACGGCCATTAATGACCAGGTTGCCAATATCGTCCAGGCGCAGCTCCTCTTTTTGGCCAGCGCCGATTCTTCCAAAGACATTCAGATTTACATCAATTCCCCGGGCGGGAGCGTATACGCAGGCCTTGGCATTTACGACACCATGCAGTTCATCAAGCCCGATGTGGCCACCATCTGCACGGGTATGGCCGCTTCCATGGCCGCCGTATTGCTCTGTGCCGGTGAAAAAGGCAAGCGCAGCGGCCTGAAACACAGCCGTGTAATGATTCACCAACCCCTCTCTGGGGCCCAGGGGCAGGCCAGCGATATCGAAATTGCTGCACAGGAAGTACTCAAGGTCAAGGACGAACTCTACCGCATCATCGCCAGGCACAGCGGTCAAAAGTACGAACGCATTTACGAAGACGGAGATCGCGATTACTGGATGCGGTCGGGCGAGGCCCTTGAATACGGAATGATAGACGAGATCCTGGAACGGGAGCGTTCCGCTTAATACGGAGATGCCAACCTCTGTTTCGGAAGGCAATTTTTCGCAGAAAAAACGTTAGTTAAGTAGCAGGACTTCAAACCCATGGCCAAGGAAAATTTAGAATGTTCGTTTTGCGGTAGGAAGAAACCCGAGACCAATCTGCTCATAGCCGGGCTGGACGCACACATCTGCGACCGGTGTATCGAGCAGGCCCACGGTATTGTGGCCGAAGAGTCTCGCCAGTCGCGCACCAGCGACCTCAGCGCCGAACTCACCCTGAAAAAGCCCCAGGAAATCAAAGATTTCCTGGACACCTACGTTATCGGGCAGGAGCGCACCAAGAAAGTGCTTTCGGTGGCCGTGTACAACCACTACAAAAGGCTGCTGCAGCCTTCCAGCAAGGAAGACGAGGTGGAAATCCAGAAGAGCAACATTGTGATGGTCGGCCAGACTGGGACCGGAAAGACCCTGATGGCCAAGACCATAGCCCGGATGCTGAATGTGCCTCTGGCCATAGTTGACGCCACGGTGCTTACCGAGGCGGGGTATGTGGGCGAAGATGTTGAAAGCATCCTTACCCGCCTGTTGCAGGCGGCCGATTACAACCTGGAAAAGGCCGAGCGGGGCATTGTCTTTATCGACGAGCTCGACAAGATCGCCCGCAAGAGCGACAACCCTTCCATTACCCGAGACGTTTCGGGGGAAGGCGTGCAACAGGGCCTGTTGAAACTGCTGGAAGGGACCCTGGTAAACGTGCCACCCAAAGGCGGTCGCAAGCACCCCGACCAGAAGTTTATCGAGGTGAACACAGAAAACATTTTGTTTATTGCGGGGGGCGCCTTTGACGGCATCGAGCGCATCATCACCAAGCGGCTCAATATGCAGGCTATCGGCTATAGCGCTTCCAAGCGGGAAGAGAGCCTGGATGCCGAAAATGTGCTGCAGTACATAATTCCGAAAGACCTCAAAGAGTTCGGCCTTATTCCCGAAATTATCGGGCGCCTGCCGGTACTTACCCATATGAACCCCCTCGACCGCAAAGCGCTGCGGGCCATCCTCACCGAGCCTAAAAACGCTATCATCAAGCAGTACGAGAAGCTCTTTGCCATGGACGGCATCGAGTTCCGCATTACCGAGCAGGCACTCGATTACATTGTCGACAGGGCTATTGAATACAAGCTGGGCGCGCGGGGTCTTCGCTCGCTGTGTGAGGCCATCTTCACCGATGCCATGTTTGAGCTGCCCAGTTCAGACGAAACCGAGTTTAAGGTAACCAAACCCTATGCCGAGGATAAACTTTCCTTTGAGACGATTAAGAAATTGAAAGCGGTCTCGTAAACGTCTTGTGTTTTTTCCGAACCAAATCTTCCAATAAATCAAGGCATGCCTTGCGGATGATCTTTTCGTCCGAATAAAGTTCCCGGCCGAAAAGAGGTTCGACCTTCATGGACACTTTAAGGTTTTGGGCCCATGCCTCCGTAGGGCGTTCCTGGTGCAATTCCCCGAAAAGGAGTTTTACCGGGCAATCGGGTCTTTTTTCTTCTTGCTGCAGCCAGAGGGGCGAAATGGCGTAGAGCGATTTCATGGACACCCCTTTAAGGGCGGCTTTCCAGGCGATGGTACCCCCCGCACAGAAGGTCAGGTAATGGCTGGGTGTTTTTTCCTTCGACAGCAACTGGGCCACGGCACTTTCATACCCGCCCTGTACCAGGGCCTGACACAGGTCTTCGCGGGTTTTTATAACCCGCTCAAGGCCTGCCAGCTCCTGGCTGTCGTAGTAAACGATATCAAAATATTGCTGTAAATAGCCCAGGTAGGACGTAATCCAGAGCCCCTGCCGGGAACCCCACATGTCTGATAATACAACCAGTCTTTCTGCCATAATCGTTTGAATTACTCGAAGAAGTAGGTTAATGAGGGAAGTGAAATTCCGAAATTGCTTTCAGAATCCCGTTTTTTTTTGATTACCGGGTGCCATTCGTCGACAAAATCCCGTTTGGCGCGGGTTGCACGATTTGAAAAAGCGTATGGGATTCGGTATTTGGGCGGCTGCAGACCCGGATTATTCAGGTGGCCACCTCCTTGTTGAGCTCCAGCAATTCTTCCAGGTATTCCCGGGTATTGGAGAGCCGGGGCACTTTGTGCTGCCCCCCGAGTTTCCCCTTGGATTTGAGCCAGTCGTAGAAAAGGCCCTCCCGTGCCTGTTGCAGGCGCAGTGGGCTCAGGGTCATGTTTTTATAACGCTTGGCCTCATAATCGGAATTGAGGCCCTGCAAGGCCAGGTCGAGGTCGCGGCCGAAGGCCTGCAGGTCGCTGGGGGGCTGGCGAAATTCGATAAGCCATTCGTGGGCCCCTTTGTCGGTGTCTGACATGAAAACGGGGGCCACCGTGTAGTCTTTTATGCTGGCCTGCCAGCGCTGGCAGGTGGTGCGCAGGGCATCTTCCGTGTTTTCTATGATGAGCTCTTCCCCGAAGACGTTGATGTGGTGCTTGGTGCGGCCGGTAATGCGCAGCCGGTACGGATCGGTACTGGTAAAGCGCACCGTGTCGCCCACCTGGTAGCGCCACAGGCCCGCGTTGGTAGTGATTACAATGGCGTAGTTTACCCCGGTCTGCACCTCCCAGAGGGGTACCACCCGCTGGTTGGGAGTGCCGAACGAGTCCATGGGGATGAATTCGTAGAAAATGCCGTAATCGAGCATGAGCAGTAAGTCCTGGCTGTTGTTGCGGTCCTGGATCGCAAAGAACCCCTCTGAGGCATTGTAGATCTCGTAGTACTGGAACGAACCGCGGGGTAGCAGGCGCCGGTACTGTTCCCGATACGGGTTAAAATTTACCCCGCCGTGGAAGTATACCTCCAGGTTTTCCCAGACTTCGAACAGGTTTTGCTTCCCGGTATCTTTCAGTACCTGGGTGAGCAACACCAACATCCACGAAGGAACTCCGGCCAGGCTGGTCACATTCTCCTGTATGCTCTCCTGGATAATGGCCTTCAGCTTGCTCTCCCATTCGCTCATCAGGGAAACCCGGCTGCCGGGGGTGCTGCTCAATTCGGCCCAGAAGGGCATGTTGTCGATCAGAATAGCAGACAAATCGCCGAAAAAGGAACCGTTGTCTTCGTACAGCTGCATGCTGCCGCCCAGCCTCAGGCTTTTGCCCGTGAAGAGCTGGGAATTGGGGTTGTTGTTCAAATAGAGGCAGAGCAGGTCTTTGGCCGATTTGTAGTGGCAGTCTTCCAGGGCCTCGTTACTCACCGGAATGAACTTGCTCTTCGCATTGGTGGTGCCGCTGCTTTTGGCAAACCACTTGATTTCGGTGGGCCAAAACAGGTTTTGTTCGCCTTTCCGGCTCCGCTCGATCAGCGGTTCAAATTCTTCGTAGGTAACGATGGGCAGCCGTCCCGAAAAGGTTTCGTAATCGGTAATTCCCTCGAACCCATACCTTTTTCCCACTTCCGTTTCGTCGGCAAAATCAAGGAGGTGCTGCAGCACTTCCTGTTGCACCTCGGCCGGGTACTTCAGGAAGAGCTCAATCTGATGGAACCGCTTTTTCAGCAACCATGAGGCGATTGAATTGAACAGCGGAATGGGCATTTTTGGGTATCTTTAGGCGCTTGCGCGGAGGCTAAAGATAGCAATATTCTGCGCGTCAAAAACCAGCTGGGCATGCAATACGAAGGTGTTTTACAGAAAATGCAAACCGAGTGGGACCAACCCATTCAGTACTACCTGCTCTTTCCCGACGATTTCGTGCATGTAAACCAGCTGCTTGAGCGCCGCCTGGGCATCCGCTTTATAAAATACCAGTGCCTGCAATGCGGGGAAGACAAGCCCATCTTCCGGCAGGGCTTCTGCCGGAGCTGCTTTTTCGAGACCCCCCGGGCCGGCGACTGGATCATGCATCCCGAACTGAGCCGCGCCCACCTGGGTCAGGAAGACCGCGACCTGGCGTATGAGCAAAAAATACAGCTGCAGCCCCATGTGGTGTATCTGGCCAATTCCAGCAACGTGAAGGTGGGGGTTACGCGCAAAGCGCAAATCCCGACCCGCTGGATCGACCAGGGCGCCCACGAGGCCATAGAAATCGTGGAAACCCCCAACCGCTACCTGGCCGGGATTACGGAAGTGGCCCTTAAAGAACACGTGAGCGACAAGACCAACTGGCGCAGTATGCTCACCGGCAAGCTCGAAGACATAGACCTTTTCGAGTGGCGGGCCCGTTTGAAGGCGTATATACCCGAAGAAGCGCTGCCCTACTTCATCGAATCGACGCAGGAAACCCATATGGAGTTCCCCGTGCTGCGGCACCCGGCGAAGGTTAAGAGCCTGAACCTTGACAAACAGCCCGAGTACACTGGCCGGCTTATGGGCATTAAAGGACAGTACCTGCTCTTCGAAGACGACACCGTATTCAACGTACGCGGCAGCGAAGGGTATTACGTGGGCCTCGAAATCGCCTGAGGCTTACCCGGCCCTTTTCCCTGAAGCTTTCCCTTATTGCAGGCTGTCTTTCTTAACGGGTTCGGGTTCCTTTTTCTTTTTCAGCAGGCCGCCCAGTACATTGCGGGCAGTCTCCTTGACGGCATCGTTCTTGGGCGCAGTCGTGGAATCGGCAGCTTTCGGGGTTTTCTGGGCGGCAGCCCCCAACACGTCGCCCACCACTTTGCCCAGGTCGGTTTTGGTGGTGTCGGCCGCCGCTGTGCTATCGCGCCCCCCGGCCATCAGGTTGCCCAGCAACTCCTCGGCCTTGGCCTGCCCGCCCGCGATTAATTTCTGCTTCTGGTAGTCAACCAAACGCACGGTCAGGTTCTTGACGGCCGCCTGCAGGTCGGTTTCTACAGTGGGCTGGGTGTACGTACCGCCGATTCGGGCGGCCACCGGTATGGTTGCCTGCTCCAGGGCGGGTTCCTTGATCTGGGTCAGCAGGCGGTTGACCTCGGGGCCCAGGTAATGGGCCGGCACATCGAAAGTAGCCGTGTAGGTAAGCTGCTGGTCAAAGGTGTGCCCTCCTTCCACCGTAACTGCAATGTCCCGGTATTTGATGGTAAAAGGTTTTACGGCCACCTTCCCTTTCTCGAAGGAAAGGTAGGTTTTGAGGCCCTTGAGGTCAAGTTCTTCCAGGTTAATGAAGTCCATTCGATTGTCCAGTGCCTGCAGTACTTCGGCTTTCTGCCCGCTGGGCTTCGCAGCCAGCACTTCGGCTACCACCCGCCCCCCAAGGCTCATGAGGTCAGGGCTGAAATCGTCGTTCAGCAGGCCGCTCAGGGAAACCTGCGAATTGAGTTTCCCTTCCAGTATTTTGGCTATGGGCGCCAGGGTGCGGAACAAGTCAATCGATTCGAGGGCTTCCCTGATGCGGAAACCGTCTATCCCCAGGTCCATGCGGAATTCGGGCTTGCCCGTGCGCGTGCTGAGCTCCCCGTTCAGGGCGAGGGCCCCGTCGAGGGTGCGGGAGCGCACCTCCTGCAAAAGAAGGCTTTGGTCCCTGATCAGCAGGGTGCCCGTTACCTCCCGCAGCGGCAGCTTGTCGTATAAAACGGTGACCGCCTGCCCCTGTATGGTGCAATCGAGGTTGGCAGGGATGCTGAAGGCCTCTGCCGGGGGTGCCTGCCCCTGGGTAACCGGTGCCTCCGGGCTCTGGAAATCGGCCACGGCCAGGCGCTCTGCGCGTAAGTTAAAGTCGCCTTTGAGCAGGCCGTCGCTCAGAAAATACCCGAGGTAATTCTCCATGCGTCCGGTCAGGTCAAAATCGCTGCTGCCCAACACCCCTTTCAGGGTTTCGAGGCGTGCGGTTTTGGGGTCAAAGCTCAGGCTGGCCTGTTGCAATTTCACCGGCTCTGTGAAGGATTCGGTGCGGAAAGTGGCGTTGGTAAGCTGCAGCGTACCCGAGGTGCGGGTATTTTCGTATTTGCCCTGCTCTACCGAAGCCATGTCGAAAGCCGATTGCAGGTCGGCCTTCAGCAAACCGCTGAGCTGCTGCCCGGGGTCTACCGGGTAGGCCTTGCTCAGGTTGGCCAGGTTAATGGTACCTTTTACGGCCCCTTCTACCTTGGGGTTGCCGGTGAGTTCCCGAATGCTGGCGTGCATGGCAAAGGCGTCGCGATCGATGGTAAAGCGAGCCTCCGGGATTTCGAGGTAGGTGTCCTCGGTCTGGCCGGTGGTGTTCACCACCTGGGCCTTAAAGGCAATGTCGTTAACCCCCATCGGCAGGTTCGGGTACTTAAAGGACGCCCCGGTGGCCTCCATCAAGATATCGAAGCCCGGAATGCGGTTGTCGTCGTTTACCCCGCTCACGGTGCCCTCCAGGCGAAACTGCCCGGTGGTCTGCACCCCGTCGAGGTTTTTGGAGTAGGCCTCCGGGATCAGGGCCAGGAAGTTCCTGAAGTCTGAGTCGGGCGTGCTGAACTGCAGGTCTACCTGCTGCCCTTCGTCGAGTAATTGCACACTGCCCGTAAAGACCAGGGGCATCTGGTTGATGGTCCCTGCGTTTTTCAAAAAGGTATAGGTATCGGTGCCCAGGTCGATGCCGATCAGGGCGTCGAGGCTCAGGCGGTTTTTGCGCAGGTAGTCCACACTGTCCATGCGGAAGGAAATAAGCGCCTCGGTGTGGGTCTCGAGTTGGGAGGCATCGAGGGAAAGGTCGCCCTTGCCCGAATGGCCGATCTCTTCCAGCACGAATTGCATGCCCGAGCCCAGGTCTTCGTACGAGATACGGGAGGCGGCAATGTCGTACTGCTGCAGGTCGAGCCGGAAGCTTTCCCCTGTATCACCCGAAGCATCGGCAGCTTCTGATTCGCGCACAATCAGGTAGTTCACGGCTTCATCGGCATTTACCTTGAGCCGCAGGTCGGCCCCGCCCACAAACACTTCCCTCAGGCCCAGGGGTTCCCCGGCTTCTTTGAACAGTTCGCCGAGGCCCATGACCAGGTGCGCCTCAGCGGCAGTGAGCAGGGTATCGCCCTCAAACGGGGCTGCCGTGGTAATCCGAACCCCGCTCAGCGAAACCCGAACATTGGGGAAATCGCGGAAAAGGCTCAGATCGGCCTTATCGAAATCGAAATGCCCGGTTATGGACTGGTTTACGGTATTGCGCAAGAGGGTGCCAAACTTGGCTTCGAGGTAGAAGGGGGCGGCAATCAGCAGCGCCAAAACAAGCCCCAACAGGCCGCCGAATATTTTAAGCCATTTCTTTTTTTTCATAGTGCCTCAGAGGTTAAGGGCCGAACAGGCCTAGCGGCATGCCAATAACGCTGAAGGGGTGCCGAAACGTGTGCGGCGACACCCAATCTTTTATTAAAATTCGAGGGCGAGCTCCTCGGCAGGTTTCAAGCCAAACCGCTTTCTGAAGATATATACGAACAAATACAGGAAAGGGGTGTCGAGCACGGCGATCATTATTTTGAAAATGACCCCGGCCACGAACAGACCGTAAAACTTGTCCCAGGGCAGCACGCCGAAGGCACAGAGCAGGAATACCACCGTAAACGTATCGACCGTTTGGGAAGAAAAGGTGGAGAAGTTGTTTCGCAGCCACAAGTGCCGCCCGGCCGTAATCTTTTTCCAGAAATGGTAAATGGCGATATCGATGTACTGGGCAAAAAGATAAGCCATCATAGAGGCCAGCACGGCAATGGGCGAAAGGGCAAACACCCGGCCAAAGGTGGCGTCGTCTACCGGGGAATCGGAAATGGCCGGGGCCCAGTGGGCCAACAAAATAATACCCATGGAGAAAAAAGAGGCGAAAATACCGGCCGTAACCACCTGGTTGGCCTTCTTCTGGCCGTACACCTCAGAGATTAGGTCGGTGATCAAAAAGGTGACCGGGTAAGGCAAAATGCCCACCGAGAGTTCAAAAAGGGGAGCGCCGAAGAGCTGCGCGTCCCCAAAGGGTTTCCAGTAAAAAAACTTCTGGAAGATCAGGTTCGAGACCACCAGGGAGGTAATAAAGAGCGCCCCCAGGAACAGGTACACCCGATATGCGGCTTTCTGGTCAGCAGTTTGCACCGGCTACTGGATTTTAAGGGTAAAGGGCAGCCGGGCCTGCAGGCCTTCCTGCCTTAATTGCGCCTTGAGCTCGCGGAGGAGCCCGGCCCAGTCGGCCCCCAGCTCTTCTTTCAGAGCCTCGTGCGCCGCTTTGGCACTGGCACCTTGCAGGTCGTCCATCAGGCGCTCAAGGCCCGATTTGTATTTCGGGAGCGACCAGGTCCGGTAGCTGTCGATGCCCGCCAGCCCGGCCGCTGCCTCCAGGGCTTCGGGCATGCCGCCCAGTTGGTCGGCCAACCCCAGCCGCACGGCGTCGGTACCGCTCCATACCCGGCCCTGTGCCAGGCTGTCGGCCTGCGCCACGGTAAGGCCGCGGCCTTCGGCCACGCGTGCCAAAAAGGTCTTGTAGGTAGATTCGATGCCCTGGCGCAAAACCTCCCTGAAGTCGTCGCTCATGGGCTCGAACAGGGAATAATCCACCGATTGGCGGTGGGTGCCCACCTGTTCGGAATTGATGCCGATTTTCCCGGCCAGCCCGCTCATATTCGGGATGGTGGCAAATACGCCTATAGACCCTGTGAGCGTGGTGGGTTCGGTGATGATCTTGTCGGCCCCAACCCCAATGTAATAGCCCCCCGATGCGGCCAGGTCGCTGAAAGAAACCACCACGGGTTTGTTTTGTCGCAGCTGCTGGATCTCGCGCCAGATCAGCTCGGAGCTCAGGGCGCTGCCCCCCGGGGAATTGATGCGGAGCACCACGGCCTTCACCCGCTTGTCGTCGCGGGCCTTGCGCAGGGCATCGCGCATAAGTTCGGGGCCGATGTAAGACGGCCCTCCCGAGCCGTATAGAATTTCGCCCTGGGCATAGATTACCGCAATGCGGTCGGTGCCTTCGTACTGCCGCTTGCTTTTGGTGTAGCGCAGGTATTCAGACAAGGGCAGGCGTTCGGGCTCATCCCTTTCCCCCCCGCTGTCGCGGAGCAGCTTTTCTTCGTATTGGTCTTCATAGATAATCCCGTCTACCAACCCGGCGGCGAGGGCCTTTTCGGGGTCGCGCGCCCCCAGTCGGTCGGCGATGCGGTCGAGTGAATCGGGCTCCAGGCCCCGGCTCGTGGCCATTTCGGCCCGCATGCCCTTCCAGATTGAGCTCAGCAGTTCCTGCAGCTGCATGCGGTTTTCCGGGCTCATTTCACTGCCCAGAAAAGGCTCCACGGCACTCTTGTACCGGCCGTGGCGCACCACCTCCATCTTCAGGCCTGACTTTTCCTGGAAATCCCCGAAATACAAAACTTCAGCGGCCAGGCCCTTGAAGTCGAAATTGCCCGCCGGGTTGATAAAGACGCTGTCGGCCATGCTAGCCAGGTAGTAATCTTTTTGGAGGTAAAAGTCGGCATAGGCATAGACGAATTTGCCCGACTCCCTGAAATCGGCCAGGGCCTCCCTTATGGCCCGGGTCTGGGCCATGCCCGCCATCAGGTAAGAACTGTTCAGGCTAATGCCGTCGATGCGGTCGTCGGTCTTGGCTATAGCGATGGCCTTGGTAATCTCGTCGAGGCCCATGCTCGGGTCAAGGAGCACCGAAAACGGGTCTTCGGGGTCGTAGCCGCTGTATTCGCTGATCGGATAGGGAAAATTCAACTCGAGTACCGAATGCCGGTGGATGTGTACCTGCTCGGTCGAGGAGGCCAGGCTCAAAAAGATGAAGAACATAAACAGGACGATCCCGAAGGCCACCAGGGAGCCGAGTATTGCTGCAAGCAGGTTTCGTAAAAAAGCCATAGCAGATTGAGTATACCGGCAAAGATAACCATTCGACGCCGAACTTACAGGGCCTGTAAAAGTGTGGTCGGCACTGGCTTTCAAAGGGATGCCTTTCGATACCGGGCAGAGGCGTTCGGGCCTGCAGGTCGGAGGGAATTTACGTACCTTTCACCCCGTGAACAAAGCCGCCGAAACCGTCTATCTTTCCCTGGGCAGCAACCTGGGGAACCGGGCCTTTGCCCTGCAACAGGCCCTGTTCCAAATCGGGAAGCGGGCCGGGAGCATAACGGCCATCAGCCCGGTTTACGCCTCCCCGGCCTGGGGCTTTGCCGGCGGGGATTTCCTGAACCTCTGCACAGCCCTCGAAACCAGGCTCTCCCCGGTTGAGCTGCTGGAGCTCCTGCTCGACATCGAACAGCAGCTGGGTCGGGAGCGCCGGCCCGAAGGCGGCTACCAGTCACGTACGCTCGATATCGACATCGTGTACTACGGGCGTGAAACGGTTAAAAAGGAGGGGTTGGAAATCCCGCATCCCCGCCTGGCAGAACGGGCGTTTGTTTTGAAACCCCTGGCCGACATCGCCCCCCAGGTCTACCACCCGGTGCTCGGCAAAGACACCCGAAACCTGCTACAGGCCTGCCGCGACCGGGCAACTGTATTTAAAACCGGCCTGAAACTCCACCCCGACCGGGCCTCCCTCTTCGCAGAGCTAGGCTTTGTGGCCATTGAGGGGAATATCGGCTCGGGCAAAACCACCCTGGCAACCAAAATGGCCGAAGAGATGCAGGCCAAACTCATCTTGGAGCGCTTTGCCGACAACCCCTTCCTGCCCAAGTTTTATGAAGACCGGGCGCGATACGCCTTTCCGCTGGAAATGTCGTTTCTGGCTGACCGGTACCAGCAATATATCGAAGACACCCGCCAGCTCGATTTGTTCAAGCGCTTTATGGTGAGTGACTACGACATCTACAAAAGCCTCATTTTCGCGAAAATAACGCTGCAGGAAGACGAATTCAAACTCTACCGCAGGCTGTTCGGCCTCATGTACTCCGACGTGCGCAAACCCCGCTTGTACGTGTACCTCTACCAGCATACCGACCGCCTCCTGGAACAGATTGCCCGCCGGGGAAGGGCCTACGAACGGGGCATTCCGGCCGAATACCTGGAGAACATCCACCGGGGCTATTTCGATTTCATGAAAAACAGCCCCCAGTTGCCCTCCCTGGTCATAGACCTGGCAGAGATCGACTTTGTGGCCAACCCGGCCGACTACGAGTGGGTGCTCGACCGCATGGCGGAGTTTGCACTCCCCGACCCAAGTGTTAAATTTTAAGGGGATTTGTTGCATAAAAAGGGATGAATGCCGTAATTGCGCCTCCCTTTTCGAAGGAACAAACTAACTCAAACGCTCATAGATAGCCCCGGCCCAACAGCCGGGGTTATTTTTTGCGGGTCAGTTTGGCGTACAAATCCCAGAGCACCACCCCCACGGCTACCGAAACGTTCAGGGAATGCTTGGTGCCGCCCTGGGGTATTTCGACCACCCCATGGCAGCGGTTAACCACCGCCTGGTCGACCCCCTTCACCTCGTGGCCGAAGACAAAGGCGTAGGACACATCTTTTTGAGGCTCGAAGGCTTCCAAAGAAA
>JBNKGM010000048.1:0-24042 GCA_050289825.1 Robiginitalea sp. | reverse complement strand
CGGTCAACAGCCAGAGAAAAAGCGAAAAAACCGCATTGCGCTTCATTTCAGGTACTTTTGAGTTTAACGAGATGGAAGGCTCAGGCCTTCCCAATCAAGGTAAAGTCGAGGTGTCTTTTGACCAGATCCGTATTCTTTACCATCACCACGACCTCTTCCCCTAACTGATATATTTTTCCCTTCCGCTCGCCTACCAGGGCGTACTGCCTTTCATCAAAGGTATAATAATCATCCCTGATATCGCGGATTCGCACCATCCCTTCGCACTTATTTTCGATGATTTCCACATAGATCCCCCACTCGGTAACCCCTGAAATTACCCCCACGAACTTTTGGTCTTTGTGGTCTTCCATAAACTTGATCTGCATGTACTTGACCGAATCCCTTTCGGCATTGGCAGCCAGGCTCTCCATTTCGGAAGAATGGCGGGCCTGCTCTTCATAACTCCGCGCATCGGGCGACTTTCCGCCCTTCAGGTAATGGGCCAGCAACCTGTGAACCATTACATCCGGATACCGGCGAATGGGCGAGGTAAAGTGGGTATAATAATCAAAAGCCAGGCCGTAATGCCCAATATTCTGGGTACTGTATTCAGCCTTTGACATACTCCGGATAGCCAGCGTATCGACCAGGTTTTGTTCTTTCTGCCCCTTAACGTCTTCGAGAAGCTTGTTTAGAGAGCTGTTAAGCGATTTTTTACTCTTGAAGTTAAGTTGGTGCCCAAAGCGCTGAACAATGCCGTTAAGGGCCATTAATTTATCTTCGTTGGGTTCGTCGTGAACGCGGTATACAAAGGTTTGTTCGGGTTGCTTTTTCCCGATGAACTCGGCCACCTTCCGGTTGGCCAGCAACATGAATTCCTCAATAAGTTTGTTGGCGTCCTTACTCTCTTTGAAATACACCCCAACCGGCTCGCTGGCCTGGTTGAGTTCAAAACGCACCTCCACCTTGTCGAATGAGATGGCCCCGTGCTCCATCCGGCGCCTGCGCATTATTTTGGCCAGCCTGTCCATAGTGCGAACAGCGTCAACTATATCGTCTGATACGGAATAGGAAGCTCCCCTGATAGAAACCTCTTCTGGAATGCTGCCCGACCCGGTTTCCAGGATGTGCTGGGCTTCTTCGTAGGCAAAACGCTCGTCTGAATGGATAACGGTGCGGCCGAACCACTGCTGGGTTAGCCGGGCATCTTTATCGAGGACAAAAACAGCCGAAAACGTGTACTTATCTTCGTGGGGCCGCAGCGAACAGGCGTTGTTGGAAAGGATCTCCGGCAACATGGGAACTACCCGGTCTACCAGATACACCGAGGTAGCCCGGTTATACGCCTCTTCATCCAGAAGGGTTTCAGGCTCGAGGTAATGGGCCACATCGGCAATATGTATGCCTATTTCATAAGTTCCGTCATCCAGGGCTTTAAACGAAAGGGCATCGTCAAAATCTTTGGCGTCGCGGGGGTCGATGGTAAAAGTCAGGTCGGCCCGCATGTCTTTCCGCCGGGCTACTTCTTCCGGGAGGATACGGGTATCGAGCTTATTGGCAAATTGCTCCACCTCGGGCGGGAAGCTGTAAGGCAAGCCGTACTCGGCCAGAATGGAATGGATTTCGGTGTCGTGCTCCCCGGGCATCCCGAGTATGTCGGTAACCTTTCCGAAAGGAGAATCGGCATCTTCGGGCCACCGCTCTAATTGCACGATTACTTTTTCACCATGCACCGCGCCCCCCAGATCGTCTAAGGACACAAAAATGTCAGTATACATTCTGGGATCTGAAGGCCTTACGAACGCAAAGGCTTTATAGAGGTCTACCACCCCTACAAAGGCCGTTTTTTTGCGCTCCAGAATACGCACCACCTTTCCTTCGGGCCGGCTGTCTTTCTTTTTCTGAAAAAGTTGAACCTCTACGCGGTCTCCGTTAAAGGCCCGGTTCAGGTTCGGGTAGCTGATAAAAATATCCTTGTCGAGCTCTTCGGTAACCAGATAAGCATTACCCTGGGTGTTTACATCGACAATTCCGATAAACACCTCGGGTACAAAAACGACCTGGTATTTGCCGCGGGATGGCTGGGCAAGCCTTTTCTTCTGGGCGAGTTCTTCCAGCTTTTTGATAAGGATATTCCGTTGTTCGGTATCGCTAATCTGCAGTTTAGAAGCTATTTGCTTGTAATTGAATGCCTTTTTTGGATCCTGTTCCAGAACACTGAAAATGCCCTTCGTTATTTCATTAACCAGATGATTCTTCGCCCTCTTTTTCTTCTTCGACATTCAAAATTTGATTTCGTTGCAAATTACGAATAATATTCCACGCATCTTTCCAGGACACCCCAAGAGTGCCCGGGGTTTCTTCAACAGGAACAAACAATAATTATTTTAATAGGGTTTTTGATAAAAATGAATTTTGGGGGTTATTATAGCTTGTTAATAGTTCTGATAAAAAAATGTCCGATGGTTTGCTGGTGTGGATTTCAAAAATATATTGACAACTTATCCAGTTTGAATAAGCCATGGACTGAAGGAATTACGAAATTTATCAACCGAAGCCTTTATAGCTTTCCACAGCGGATTATGCATAAATTCTTTCCCGTTCAGGTGTTAATTAGTGGGTCGGAGACGGAAGAAAAAGTGGAATAAGTTCTGATACACCGTTGTTGCGAAAGTGCCGGGAAAAGACTACTGCATTTTTTCTGCAGTAAAACAAAAGGTAAATGTCACAATTTTTACCACAGGTTCTTAACAATCAACAAAAAATTAATGCTTTCATAATGAAACGTTTAAATCGAATGCGATTCGGTCCCTGTTAAGAAGTGTTACTATTAAAATAAAGCGCTGGTTTTGTACCTTTACCTCATCACTAATCTCGAAAACCATGAAAATTGCCATTGGGAATGACCATGCTGGTACGGAATATAAACTGGCTATTGTGGGGATGCTCAAATCTATGGGGATTGACGTGGTAAACTACGGCACTGACGGTTCAGACAGTGTGGACTATGCCGATTATATCCACCCCGTAGCCGAAGAGGTTTCATCCGGTAAGGCAGATTGGGGCATTATTATCTGCGGGAGCGGCAACGGGGCGGCAATGACAGCTAATAAGCACCAGAAAATCAGGGCCGCTCTGTGTTGGAACAAAGAAATTGTGTCTTTAGCCAGGGAACACAACAACGCCAATATCCTGAGCCTTCCTGCACGTTTTATAGCAATTCCTCAGGCGTTGGAAATGGTTAAAACCTTTTTGAACACATCGTTTGAAGGGGGCCGGCACCAGATCCGCATTGAAAAAATACCCTGTTATTGATCTTTTTATTCAGGGAATTAGATCGGAGCTTTGCATATGGCGCATTCCCATAATCACCACCATAATCACAAAGAGACTCAGGGCAGGCATCTGTTGCTTTCGATTTTCCTGAACATTCTCATTACCGTTTCCCAGATAATCGGCGGATTCATTTCAGGCAGCCTCTCACTCCTCTCAGACGCTCTGCACAACCTGAGCGATGTTGTTTCTTTGATTATAAGTTATACAGCTAACCTCCTGTCGCAGAAAAAGGCCTCTACCAACAAAACCTTTGGCTACAAAAGGGCCGAAATAATTGCCGCCTTTGTGAACTCGGCCTCCCTGATCGTTGTGGCAGTTATACTGATAAAGGAAGCTGTGGAACGGTTTATGGAACCTCAGGTAATCGGCACAAGCATCGTAATCTGGATGTCGTTGCTGGGTATTGCCGCAAACGGCTTCAGCGTATTGCTGCTGCGCAGCCATTCAGGGTCTAATATGAACCTGCGATCGGCCTACCTGCACCTGTTTAGCGATATGCTGGCATCTGTAGCCGTCTTGCTGGGCGGAGTGCTGATGTATTACCTGGAGCTTTATTGGATAGACCCGCTGCTAACGGTTTTGATAGCCCTGTACCTGGTCTATATGGGGTATGACCTGTTGCGTTCCTCGACCCGGGTACTGATGCTTTTTACCCCAGACAGCATAAAAGTACAGGAGATCGTGGAGTCCATCGCCGCCCTGGAGCCCATTAAAAATGTACACCACGTCCATATCTGGCAATTGAATGAAGATGAGGTACACCTGGAGGCCCACATCGATTTCATCAGGAATATTTCTTTATCGGAATTCGACGAGATTCTGAATCAGATAGAAGAAAAGGTTTACCACGAATTCGGGATCAACCACGTAAACATTCAGCCCGAATTCGGAAAGTGCGACAACAAACAAATCATTGTTCAGGATTAATATGGATATCAGGCTGCGCACCTTCAAACAACTTACCGCCACAGAACTCTACGAGTTGCTGAAGCTGCGGTCTGAGGTGTTTGTGGTGGAGCAGCAGTGTGTGTACCTGGATTTAGACGGCAAAGACGCCAAGGCCCTCCATTTACTTGGGTACGATGCAGGGGAGCTGGCCGCCTATACGCGCCTGTTTGCCCCGGGAGATTACTTTGAGGAAGCCTCAATTGGGCGGGTGGCCGTAAGCCAGCGGCATCGCGGGAAGGGGTTGGGCCGTGAAATTATGGTTGCCTCCCTGCAGGCGCTGGAAACGCGCTTCGGACCGGTTGAAATTGCCTTGTCAGCCCAGGCATACCTCAGGCGATTCTACGAAGACCTGGGCTTTGCCGTTGAAGGATCTGAATACCTTGAAGACGGGATTCCCCACATCCACATGGCCCGCAGGCAGACACCAGGTCTGAAGACCATTACGTGATTTTAATGGGTTCTTTATTCCCGAGGTTCAATTCAGACAAAAGGGAATCGGTAAACTTATAATGCCCTTTGAAGGTAATGATGCGGAAGCGGGTTGATCGCATCCGGCTCAGGGTGTCCAGAAACAGCCACTTAGATTTCAAAAGGGTAGGGGCCTCTGATTTCAGGCTGATATCAAAGAGGTATTTCAGCCCGTCTTTGGTGGCTGTAATATCGGGGGTAACAGGCTTGCCTGTGCGTTTTACAATAAAGGATTTGGGTGTTTCAAACCCGGCCATATCAGCCTTGATATCCATAAAACCCCTCGATTCCAGGTGCTGTACAGATTGCCTCAGCAGGTCTTGATTTTGCTCTTTTTCTATTTTTACCATACCTAGTAGAATACGAAAAAAAAAGGAGAAAAGCAAATAGTTGCTCCCAATAGGGATTAATAAGCAATTATAAATCAAGGATTTGATTACAGGAAAATGGTGTTTCCGCTCCGCACGGAAGCATCGGCAGCAAGTACGATCTGCATGCTGCTCACGGCATCGCGCAGATGGTCGCTCAAATCCAAATCTTCCGAAATGGCTTTCAGGAAATATTCCTGTTCCAGCAGGCACAGCCCGTCGTGATCGGGTTCGTCGGCCGTACTGATAACCTGGTCGGCCTTGGCGAATGTACCGTCGGCCTTCAGGGCGCTGTGATGGAGCAACAGACTGCCGGTTTTTGAGTGGCCTTCAATATCGTCTGAATCACCCTTTTCCAGGTCGGTTATGGAAACGCAGCCCTTAGGCCCAATAACGTCTTTTACAAAAAAAGCCGTTTCACTCATCATAGGACCCCATCCGGCCTCGTACCAACCCACCGAACCGTCTTCGAATCGCACCTGCAGTTGGCCGTAATTGTACATATCTTCTGCGATCTCATCGCTCAGCCGGGCTCCGATGGCACTTACGCTTACCGGCCTGGAGCCGGTCATCAGGCACATCATGTCAACATAGTGCACTCCGCAGTCAACAATGGGAGACATGGAACGCATGAGCTGTTTGTGGGTATACCATTGGCCAGCCGAGCTTTGCTGGTTCAGGTTCATGCGCATCACCAGCGGTTTGCCTAGCTCCTGCGCCAAAGCCACAAAACGAGACCAGGCGGGGTGAACCCGCAAGATGTAGCCCACTACCATTTTCCGGTTTTTATCCCGGGCCAGGCGCACCAGCCCCTCGGCCTCTTCCACCGTCAGGGCCAGGGGTTTTTCGACAAAGACATGGCATCCCGCATGCAGGGCCTCTGTGACCAGGGCGGCATGGGTGTCTGGATAGGTGTTTACCGATACGGCATGCGCTTTGCCGGCAGCGAGGGCTTCGCCCAGGGTTGAAAAAGTTGGGTATCCACCCAATTCGGCCGATAACCGCTCGCGGCTTTCAGGGGTTCGGCTTACCAGGCCCGCAATTTCGAACCCGTCAAGCTGGTGATAGGCCCGGGCGTGGCTGCTGCCCATATTGCCGCAGCCCACTACGATTACTTTTATTTTTTCTTTCATGGTTGTTCCAGGCTAAAGGCGATGATTTTATTTCCTTTTACGGTTCCAAGTTTTTCTCCCCCGCAGGCAATGGCCAGGTACTGTTTTCCGCCAGCCTCATAGATAGCGGGAGTTGCAAAGGCCGGCGCAGGCAGCTTGTATTCCCAAAGCAACACCCCTGTATGCCGGTTAAAAGCTCGGATATAGCCATCTTTGGTGGCCGCAATAAACAGCAGGCCATTCTCGGTAATGGCGGGGCCTCCATAATTCTCGGCGCCTGTACTGGGGTAGCCGAGAGCGCGCAGGGAGTCGGTTTCGCCAAGGGTAATTTGCCAAAGGTATTCCCCATTGTTGAGGTCAATGGCCGAGAGGCTGCCCCAGGGCGGGGAAATGGCCGGAAGCCCGTTGGCGTCCAGAAATTTATTGTATCCGGTATGCCTGTAAGGGGTAGGGTCGGGGGTTGCCTCCGAGGCGCGTGATGCCACAACCTCCTGCTTGTCTTCCTGTTGCAGCAGGAAGCTCACCAAGGCGTTTCGCTCGGGTTCGGCGATTTGCGGGAACCCGGGCATCATGCCCTTCCCGGTTGCAATCTGGGTCAGGATTTGGTCAGGCGTTAAGCGCGAGCCCACCCCGAGCAGGGACGGATACCCGCTGGCGGGCATGCCCTGTCGCCCAGCCTGGTGGCACACCATACAATACCTGCGGTAGGTCTGTTCTCCGGGGGAGAGCGTTTTATTCTCGGCCGCAACTTCTTCCATCTGCAGGAACCAGGGCATCTCATTGGCATTCACATACAGGATGCCGTTGTCGGGGTCTGCCCCGGCCCCTCCCCATTCGGCCCCTCCGTCGTAACCCGGCAGCAGCAATACCGGCTCGAGCGATGGGGGAGCATATGGTCTTTTATCGGCCCTTCGGAAGACCTGGAGTAAAGAATCCCGGTTTGGGGCATACGGACTAATATCGGCGTCGGTCAGGTCTTGCGATTGGCGCGCGAAAGGGGCTGGTTTGACCGGAAAGGGCTGGGTGGGCCAGGCGGTTTCCCCGGGCAGGGACGAAGGCGGTACAGGACGCTCCTCGATGTCGAACAGGGGCTCACCGCTCACCCGGTCAAAGAGAAAAACATAGCCCTGCTTCGTGGTTTGTGCGACTGCGGCAATGCGCTTGCCATTGCGCACAACGGTCAGGAGGTTGGGGGGCGCAGGCGGATCGCGATCCCAGAGATCGTGGTGGGTGAATTGAAAATGCCAGAGCAGCTTTCCCGAATTGGCATCGAGAGCCAGCAAGCTGTTGGCGAAAAGGTTTTGCCCCTGCCGCAGCCCGCCGTAAAAGTCGGGGGCAGCCGAGCCCGTGGGCACATAGAGGATTTCCCGCTCAGGGTCGAGCGCCATGCCCGCCCAGTTGTTTGCCGCGCCCACCACTTCGCTGCGATACGTGTCTGGGTTGTTCCAGGTGTCGTTTCCGGCTTCGCCGGGATGGGGGATGGTATGAAAGGCCCAGGCCAGCCTTCCGGTTTTTATATGGAAGGCCATGATATCGCCCGGGGCAGCCCCGGCCCCTTCCGAAACGCGCAGAGGCATTACGATCAGGTCTTTGAAAACGGTGCCCGGCGTATTGGAAATAACAAACTTTTCCCGGGCGCTTTCGGGCAGGCCGCTCCGCAGGTCTACACGCCCGCCTTCCCCGAAAGCGGGGTCGGGTCGACCGGTGCGCGCATCCAGCGACCAAAGGTCGGCCCCCAGGGTGTATAAAATGCGCTTTTCTGCCCCCGACTCCCAATACGACAACCCGCGGCTGGTAGAATGCCACACCTTCAGGGAATCGCCGAACAGCCATAACTGCTTTCCGGTGCGGGCGTCCAGAGCAAAAGCCCGGAGGGCGGCAGATACCCCGTAGAGAACCGAATCCACAATAATGGGGCTCATCTGCATTTGGCCGTAATCGGGGCTTTCGTATTCCCAGGCAACCTTGAGCCGGCCAACATTATCGGGGGAGAACGCTGACAGGGAACTGAAATGGCTCCTGCCGGGGTCGCCCAGGTAATGACGCCATTGGCGGTAGGCCATGGGGTCTGTGGCTACGCCCGGCTCTGCGGTGCACGAGCATAGCAGAATGGTGCAGAGCACAAAAGAAGCCGACTTGCTCAGGAGGGGTGACATACGCATTAATTTATTCCCTAAAATAGCAATTAATGCAGGAAGGACAGGGAACGAAGCCTGTTAACCAAACAAAATAGCGGTCAGCCGCCTGACAGAGCCCGCATATGCGGCTCCGAAAAGATTCAGGTGGGCCAAAAGGTAATACAGCTTGTAGAGGAACAGGCGTTGCTCCATGCCCGGTTTTTCGGGCCGGACTTCGTGGTAGGCCCTGTAGAAGGGTTCCGCGAATCCGCCAAACAAGCGGGTCATGGCCAGGTCTGCTTCCGGATCTCCCGCATAAACCGCCGGATCGATCAGGCAGGCTTCCCCGCCCACCGTAACCAGGAAATTGCCAGCCCATAGGTCTCCGTGAAGCAGGGAAGACTCCGGGTTGGGGGCAAGGGCCCTCACGGTTTGGATGAGCCGGCCGGCTTCCGGCACTTCCCGCCTGGAAAGGAGGCCGCGCTCCAGGGCCATTTTGTATTGGGGGAGCAGCCTGTTGCAGGCGTAAAATTCAGGCCATGCCGGCCCGGGCTCATTCCGTTGGGGCAGGCGCCCAAGATAGTTGTCGGTTTTCCAGCCAAAATAGCCCACCCTGTGGCTGTGCAAGGCAGCAAGGCCCCGCCCCAGCCTTTCGTAATCGGCAGGGGAGGCCTTTGTGCCCTGTATATATTCCAGCAGAAGCAGGCCGCCCTGCCCCAGGTCGAGGCAACCGGAAACCTCTGGCACCCGAAGGGCCTGCGCTGCCGCAAGCGCCCCCAGGCCTTCGGCTTCTGCCCGGGCCATTTTATACCCTTCGGGGGAGTCATACCATTTGAGAAAGAATCGCCCCCGGTCTGTTTCCAGGCAGAAGGCCCGGCCGATGTCGCCTCCTGAAACGGGAACTATGGCCCCGATCCCCAAACCGAAATGCTCCTGCAATGCCGTTTTGAGCGGGTTCATGTCACAGTTTAAACCGATCTCCAAATCGGGCGATGGCGTATCCTTTTTCCCGTACCAGGCGACTTTGGTCGCTTTGCGGGTCAAGAAGCGGATTGGTGTGGTTCAGGTGGATGAAATGGATTTTCGCGCGCTCGGCCTCAGGCAGGCTGTCGAAGCGCGCAAGGCTTTCTACAACAAACGGATGGGGAATCTCCGACAGTTCGCGGTACCCCACCTCGGCCCCGTCGTAAAAACTGGCGTCGAGAAAGACCAGGTCGGCCCGGCGAATAAGATCTGAAATGTCGGTTCGCCAACGCTCCCATTTATCGATGTCTGGTATGAAGAGGACTATTTTGCCGGGGCCCCGTATTTCGAAGCCCACCGTTTCTGAAAACTCATCCCGGTGCGGGACCCGAAAAGGCACCACCTCCAACCGGGGCGTCAAACGAACGGGCTGTTGGTCAGACAAGGGTTGCAGGGCGATATTCCCCAGGGAAGAGAGCTGGCTCCAGGGCCCGTTTTCCTCCAAAAAAACGCGCAACCGGGGCATGGCAAAAACAGGCACGGAATCGGCCCCCAGGGCTTCACGGCCCAGAAACATAAGCCCGCTGTAGTGGCCGATGTGGGCGTGGGTCAAAAAGATGCCTGAAGGCACCGGCACCGACTGACCAGCCTGTTGTTGTAACAGGTGCAGCTGTTCGGCAAAATCAGGGCCGGCCTCGAGCAGATACGTGCGGCCTTCAGCGCGGTCGATAAGGCCGAGCGACACTACTTTTCGCGTCGGGTCGGGGGTTTCAAAAAGGCCGGCACAACAAGCCCGGGAACAGCCGATATGAGGAGAGCCGCCGTCTTGCACCGTTCCAAGCACGAGCAATTCAACGCCTGGCGAAATAGCATTTGGCACAATTGGGGCCTGACCGCACAGGCTTACCGGCAGAAAGGCCCACCAGAAACAGACTAGCCGTGCAACGCCCCGCCCCATCCCCTACTTTAGAAGAGCCTGGTACTTGGCGGCATCGGCCAGGAGCTCGCGGGCTGTCAAAATGGCGTCGTCTTGCACCAGGTAGTGTTCGTACAAGCCTTCCCGGTAGAAATAACGCTTGATGATTTCGTCTTCGAGCTCCCGCCCGATCTCTGCAGAATAGGTCTGCAGGGCCCTGACCTTGCTTTTTTCCAGGTCGGCCAGCAGGGCCTTGATGTCGGCTTCAACAGCTTCGTTGAAAACCAGGTCTTCCCGTTCGGAGAGGGCTTTTTGTAAAGCCATTTCGGTAGTGGTTACAAACGAAAAGCCGCTTTTGCCCACATGGTCAACAAACGAAGCGTAGAGATCGTTGCTCAATTCAAAATCCTGGGGAGAACCGAGGGAGTGCCCGTAGAAATACCCGGTGGCGAAATCAAAAATCACATGGTTTTGCAACAAGGCGTCGATCAGCGGGTTGGTGCGCAGGGAGGCAATTTCCACGTCGGGCATTACCCCGCCCCCGTCGGTAACGGGCCGGCCATTGCGGGTTTTGAATTCCTTGAATTCCGTTTTTCTCAGGGCATTCCCCGACGAATCGCGGTTGCGGTAATCAAGGGCCTGGATGCAGCGGCCCGAAGGGGTGTAATAGCGGCTGATTGTAACCTTGAGCTGGGTGCCGTAACTGAGTTTGAGGGGCCGTTGCACCAGGCCCTTCCCAAAGCTACGCGTTCCCAGGATCACGGCCCGGTCCAGGTCTTGCAGGCTGCCGGCGACGATCTCGCTGGCCGAAGCGCTCATGCCGTCTACCAGTATGGCCAGGGGAATCTGGGTGTCTACCGGGCTTTTCCGGGTTTCGTATTGCTGGTTGAATTTTTTGACTTTTGACTGTGTGGTCACAATCAGCTCTCCCTTGGGGACAAACAGGTTGGTCACGTCGATGGCCTCCGATAGCAGTCCCCCGGGATTGCCCCTGAGGTCGAGGATGATTTTTTCGGCCCCCTGTTCTTTGAGGGAGCGAAGGGCCTCCTCGGTTTGGGCAGTGGCCTTGGAATTAAAGCGCGACAAAACGATATACCCGGTTTTGGAATCGGCCATCCGGTAAAAGGGCACGGCATCTACCTCGATGGAGCTGCGCCCCACCTCGGCCGTGTAAAGAGACCCCTGCCGGCGGTAGGTTACCGACACAGTGGAGTTTGTGGCCCCCTTGAGCAACTCTGTGGCGTCGTCCTTAAAATCCGCGACCGACAAATCCCCGATTTTTACGATTTCGTCCCCCGCCTTCAGCCCGGCCTGGTCGGCCGGATAGCCCTTATAGGGTTCCACGATCACGAGGCGGTCGTCGTAAGACCGCACCAGGGCCCCTATGCCCGAGTATTCCCCGGCGTTGCTGATCTTATACGCTTCCACGTCCTGCTCGTTCATGTAGACCGTATACGGGTCGAGTTCCTGCAACATGTTTTTGATGGCCGTATCCATCAGGCCGGCCGGATTGGTCTCGTCCACGTAATTCATGTTCAGTTCCTTGAACAGGGTGGTAAATATTTCGAGTTGCTTGGCGATCTCGAAAAAATCGCCTTTAAAGGCGGTAGTGGTCACAAACACCGCCAGCGCCAGCAAGGGCACCAGCACGTTACGCTTCATGAGCTTCTTCATGGGTGACAAGTTTTTTCAAAAGGGACTTCATAGCGCCGGAAAGCTGCTGAAAATCCGGCGTTTCTTTTCCAAGGTATAAAAATACCAACGCATAGGGCCCGAAGGAAGTGTTAAAAACCTCCTGTTTTTCGTGGCGATAGGCTTCCCGCATAAGTCTCCTGACCCGGTTGCGCGCCACCGCCTTGCGAAAGGCGCGCTTCGGTACGGCAAACCCGGCCTGCGCAGCCACGGGCTCGGGCAGTGGCGCCTTCAGGTAATAGAGCAGGAGCGGATACGCTTTGAGCTGCTTGCCCTCTGCGAACACCTGATCCCAGAGCAATCGCCGGGAAAGCCGTTCTTTCTTCGGAAATCGAAAGGAAACCATGCGCAAAAATAGGAATATTTAAGGCCGGGGCACGAATGATAATTGTCATAAGAATTCGGGGGGTTTAGCGTGTACCTTGCAAAAAACGAAGGCCGAATACCGCCGGAGTCCGAAATACCGGAGCATGGGGACCTTTACCGTTAAGCCTCTGAACAGCCCCGAAGAACGGGAACGCTATTTCAAGAGGCTACTCACAGACATTGAAGCCCTGGAGCGTATGCTGCAATCGGGGGACTTTGTGTGTGCGCCCTACTATATCGGGGCCGAACAGGAATTTTGCCTGGTAGACCGGCAGTGGGAACCCTCTGACCGGGCGCCTGAGATCCTCAAAGACCTGCCCGATCCGCACTTTACCTCTGAACTCACCCGGTACAACCTGGAAATAAACCTCGACCCCAGGCTGCTGGAAGGGAATTGTTTTTCGGAAATGCACCGGCAACTGAACAGCCTGCTCGACATGGGCCAGGAGGTGGCCGAGAAACACGGAAACAACATAATTCTTACGGGAATATTGCCCACGATCAGCACGCGCCACCTGCGGGAAGACTACATGACCCCTCTCGAACGCTACAGAATCCTGAACGAAAGCATCAAGGCCATACGCGCATCAGACCTGGAACTTCACATCAAAGGGGTCGACGAAGTAAACCTGCACCACGACTCCATCATGTACGAAGGGTGCAATACGAGTTTTCAGGCACACCTGCAGATAGACCCGCAGCAGTTTGCCGACACCTACAACTGGGCCCAGGCCATCGCGGGGCCTATTCTCAGCATTTGCGCCAATTCGCCCATGCTCATGGGGCGCGAACTTTGGGAAGAAACCCGCATCGCCCTGTTTACCCAAAGCGTGGACACCCGCCGCAGCACCTTTTTGCTGAATGAGCGCGAACCCCGGGTGGGCTTCGGCTTCTCCTGGGCCAAAGGCAGCCCGGCCGATTTTTACAAAGAGAACATCCTCAGGTTCCGGAGCCTTATCTCTACCGAATTTGAAGCGTTAGACAGCCTTGAGCAGCTCGACCAGGGCATTTTTCCGAAGCTCACCGCCCTGAACTTGTTAAACGGCACGGTCTATCCCTGGAACCGGCTGTGCTATGGAATTACCGAAGGCAGGCCACACCTCAGGCTCGAAAATCGGTTTATGCCCTCTGGGCCCACGACCTCCGATGAAATAGCCAACTTCGCCTTCTGGACCGGGGTGATGCTGGGCCGTCCGAAATCCTGGGAAAACATCCATGAAAAAATGGACTTCCGCGACGCCAAGAAGAACTTCCTCAATGCGGCCCGTTACGGGATGGCGGCCCAATTTCACTGGGATGGCCGCATTGTGCCTACCCGGGAATTGCTCCTCGACTTCTTCCTGCCCCTGGCCTACCAGGGCCTCGACAGGGCACGGGTGACCAAGGCAGATGCAGAACGCTACCTGAAGATTATCGAGAACCGCATCCGCAGCCACAACGGGGCCGAATGGATGGTGCAGACCTACCGGGAATTGCGCAAAACCCACAACCCGCCCGTTGCCGTGCGCCAATTGACGGCCTGCCTGTTCAACAGGTCTTTTAAGGGCTATCCGGTTGACGCCTGGAAAACCCCCAGCCAGAGCGAACGGCCCTACAAGCCGAAAAAACTGCGGGTCGGCGACCGGATGAGCACCCGCGTGATTACCGCCCAGGAAGACGACAGCGCGGCCCTGGTCGTGCAAATGATGAAATGGAAAGACATCCACCACGTGCCTGTTTTAACCCAGGCCAATGCCTTGTGCGGGCTTATCAGCTGGTCTGACGTGGTGCCGATGGCAGACAGCCCCGACCTGTACCATACGGGGATCAGGCAGCTTATGAAATCGCAGGTAATCACCACCAGCAGGGACCAGCTCCTTGGCGAGGCGCAGGCACTCATGAAAACCCACGGCATCAATTGCCTGCCCGTGGTAGAAGGCGCAACCCTGGTGGGCATACTAACGTCGAATGATTTTTGAGAACAACACGGCGCTTCAGGAGTGGAACCGGGATACGGGAACCCGGCCCGACCGCCTCATCGGGTATTGCCGGGCCGGCCGGCCGGGCCCCACGCTCATCTGCTTTGGGGGGGTTCACGGCAACGAGCCGGCCGGGGTTAGGGCGCTTGAAAGGGTGTTTGCAACCCTGGGAAGCGAGGCAACCGCATTGTCGGGGGGGTGTTTTGCGGCAATCCGCGGCAACCTGCCGGCCCTGGGGGAAGGCGTTCGATACATAGTGGAAGACCTGAACCGGCTTTGGACCATCGATGGGATCAAAGACATCCTGGCCAAAAAAGAAGACTCGAAAAGTTTGGAAGAACAGGAGCTGACTGAGATCCTGGGACTGATTGCGAAGTTGATACGCGGAGAGAGCCCCCCGTTTTACTTCATAGACCTGCACACCACCTCAAGCCCCACCCTGCCGTTTATCACCATCAACGACGCGGTTATTAACCGGAAGTTTTCAAGCCAGTTCCCCGTGCCGGTTATCCTCGGCATCGAGGAATACCTTGAAGGCCCTTTGCTCAGTTATATCAATGAGCTCGGATATGTTTCCCTGGGGTTTGAATCGGGCCAGCACCAGGAAGAAAAAGCTGTGGAGAATGCCGCCGACTTTGTGTGGCTCGCCCTGCGATTTGCAGGGCTGCTCGACGAATCAGCCGACCCGGAAAGCCAGCAGCGACAAATAAGGCTGCGGGAGGCATCCCTGGGCGATCAAAGGTTTTACGAAGTTTTCCACCGCCATGCGCTGGCCGATGCTTCCCAATTCAGGATGGTTCCAGGGCTCAGGAGCTTCCAGCGCGCCCCCAAGGGCGCCCTGCTGGCCCACGATCGCGGAGACCCCGTTTACATGAAGCGCAACGGGCTGCTTTTTATGCCGCTTTACCAAAAGCAGGGAGAAGAGGGGTTCTTCCTCATCCGCCGCATTCCGTCCTGGGCGCTTCGCTTATCGGCATGGCTCCGGAAATTCCACCTGCAAGACACCCTGGTCTGGCTGCCGGGGGTGGCCTGGGCCAAACCCGGCGGAGACCGTTTGCTTATTAACCTGCGGGTAGCCCGTTTTTTCCGCAAGCCGTTTTTCCACCTGTTGGGGTATCGCAGCAAACGAAAAGACCGCACGCACCTGGTTTTGAGAAACCGGGAACGGGCGGCCCGCAATGACGACTACCGCGAAACCCCGTGGTTTCGCAGGCGCGAAGGCGCGTCCTGATTATTCGGCCTGCCAGGCGTTGTTGTCTGGCCTTATATCTGCCATGAGCCCCGAGGGGTCGATCAGCAGGGCCTGGATTTGGTCCAGGGGCAGGTCTAGGTCAAATTCGTACACATCCTGGGCCCATGGCCAGTCGGGGAGAACGGTGCGCGAAATGCCCGGATAGGGGTTCTCCTTTTCGCCGTACATCATGCGCAACGGCACGTAATAGGTGCGTCGCGTGCCGTCTTTTAGCACCACCAGCAGGTCGATGGGCATGGGCATCAGGCCGATACGCTCCAGACTGACACGGGTGCCGGCCGGGGAGGCTGTGACCGATTTGATGCCGTAGTCGATGGTGTTGGTGGTTTTGGTCCAGTCGGTAAGGTACCAGTCCAGTTCCAGGCCGCTCACCTTTTCGGCGCTGCGCATAATGTCATTGGGGGTAGGGTGCTTGAATTTGAACTCGGAATAATACCGCCGCACCGACTTCATGAGGGCATCCTGGCCGATTACATACCCCAATTGAGACAGAAATATGGAGCCCTTGCTGTAGGCCGATATCCCGTATCCGGTATTGAAGGCATACCGGTCGGCGTGGGTGGTCAGGGGTTGTTCCCGGCCCGTTTGGACCAGGTGGTAGTATCCGCGGTACGAACCCTCGAAGGGGTTTGTCTCGCCCTGGTTCATAATGGTATTCATGCACAGGTCTGAGATAAAGGAGGTAAAGCCCTCGTCCATCCATTCGTGCTGCGACTCATTGGTGGCCAGCACGAACTGGAACCAGGAGTGCGCCATTTCATGGGTCATTACCCCCACCAGGCTCCCGAAAGACCGCTCCCCGGTAATTAGGGTGCTCATGCCGTATTCCATGCCGCCGTCGCCCCCCTGGATCACGGAGTATTGCTCATAGGGGTACTGCCCCACGTTGCGGTTGTAGAACTCCATGGCGGCCGCCGTTTTGGCCTGCAGGTTTTTCCAGTTCTCGGCGATTTCGGGCTTGTTCTTGTAGAAAAAGTGCAGGGTAGGGCCGTTGTCCATAGGCAACGTGTCGTGGCGGTATTCCGGATCTGCCGCCCACATGAAATCGTGAACCATAGGGGCCTTGAAATGCCAGGTCAGGGTCTTGCCCTTTGGCGGCTTGACCGTTGTGCCCGGCGCCTGGTACCCATGGCCAACCTCTTGTGGGTTTTGCAGGTAACCGGTGCCCCCAACCACGTAATTTTTGTCGATAGTAAGTTTGAGGTCGTAATCCCCCCAAACGCCATAGAACTCCCGGGCGATATAAGGGTCGGCGTGCCAGCCTTCAAAGTCGTACTCGGCAAGTTTGGGGTACCACTGGCTCATGGAAAGGGCCACGCCTTCGCGGTTGTTGCGCCCCGAGCGGCGGATTTGCACAGGAACCTGCCCTTCGAACTCCATTTCCAGCACGGTCTGTTGCCCCGGCAACAGGGGGCTGGCCAGGTTGGCGACCAGGATGGTTTCTTCGGGCTGCAAGGTCAAAGGGGCGCCGTCCTGTTTTAGGGAAGAGGCCTTGAGGTGCCCGATTTCGTCGGGTTTAAGGGAGGCTATCCGGCTTTGGCCGTTTTCCGTCATCCTGCCGTCGGGGTCTTCAATGCTGCGCAGGCGCATGTCCATTTCGCTGCCGGGTTGAAAGGCATTGAAGTACATGTGGTAAAACACGCGCTGCAGGGTGTCCGGGGAATGGTTGGTATACACCAGGCGCTGTGTTCCCGAGTATTGAAAAGTGGCAACGTCCATAGAGACCTCCATGGTATAGTCGGCTCTCTGCTGCCAGTAGCTGTTGTTTCCCTGGCCCAAAGCAGTTTGCGCGCAGGCGAGGGCAAGAAGGAATATAAATCTCATGCGGCAAGGATAAACAATTACAATTGGAGTTGGCCCCTGTCGGCCTGGTCGGCCAGGATCAGGGCGTTGTACAGGTTGGCGATGCGCCCGGTCTTGGAGACCTGGCTAAAGGGCCTGGCCTTTTGAGGGTCTCCCCCAAGAATGACGCGGGGGGTAACGGCCAAGCCAGACATCATGATCACCTTTTTGACCTGTGAGGCCGTGAGTTTCGGGTAGCGCGAGCGAATCATGGCGGCGATGCCGCTAACGGCCGGCGCAGCCATGGAGGTGCCGCCCTGGAATTCGTATGCATTGCCCGGCATGGTGGAGTAAATGGCCCCTCCGGGAGCAAAAACATCCACGCTGGTGGCCCCGTAATTCGAAAAGGAAGAAACCATCTCTGAGCCGTAGCTGCTGTCGAGCGAGCCCACAGTAAGCACATTGTCGGTATACTCGGGCCCGTTGGCCACCTGGTCGTTCGGAAAATTGCCATTTTCAGCATCGTCCATATCGAGGGCGTCGTTCCCGGCAGCGTGCACAATAAGCACGTCTTTCTGAGCGGCATACCGGATTGCTTCATTCACCCACTCCGAGTTTGGCGAGAAGGGCTTGCCGAAGCTGGCGTTAATGATGCTGGCTCCATTGTCTGCGGCATATCGTATGGCCAGTGCCACATCCTTGTCGTATTCATCCCCGTCGGGCACCGTGCGAACCGCCATAATGCGCACGTTGTCGGCTACCCCGTCTATCCCCTTGCCATTGCCGCGCTCGGCGGCGATGATACCGGCCACGTGGGTGCCGTGCGATTCGTCTTTGTCGCGGTTTTTCGGATCGCCATTCCCGTAGCCGCGGTCGTTTAGGTCATACGGGTTGTCGCCCACCACTTCGCGGCCGTTAAACCCGACATTGAAATGGTAGTTGAGCCTGCCGGCGAAATAGTTGATGCCCTCTTTGAGCTGCGCGATTACCTCGTCAATGCTGTCTTCGAAGTTGTACATCTGCTTGAGTACCGCCAGGTGCTGCTGCAACTCGGCGTCTTCGGTCTGAATGGCTTTGACCTGGGCCTGGGTGTAGGAACCGTTGGTGCCCAGGTGCGCCTTTACGGCGGCATCGGCATTCTGAACAGCTTGCAGGATTTGCTCGTACCGCTGCTTGTTGCCGGCGGCCTCGGCCGATTCTTTGTCCAACACCTGACGGGCTTTGGCCTGTAAGGCGGCATCGCCCAGTTTCAGGCGCAGGATACGGGCCGCCTCCAGCTGCTCGTGGTAGGCTTCCCCCAAAAAGTTATAGCCGTGCACATCGTCTACAAACCCATTGTTGTCGTCATCTTTTCCGTTGCCGGGTTTTTCGCCCGGGTTGGTCCAGAGCACGCCGGCCAGGTCTTCGTGTTCCAGGTCTATACCCGAATCGACTACGGCCACGATTACGGTTTTTCCTTTTTTGGAGCCGGCCAGTTCCTGATAGGCCCGGTCTACGCTCATACCCGGAATGGTGTCTTTGCGCAGGTCGGCATGCGACCAGGTTTTTGCCTGCTCATCAGTCAGATCGGCCACCTTCAGGGGCACCGAATCGATATTCTCCACCGGAGTGCTAACCAGGGTGGTGGCCCCGCAGCCCGAAAGCAGCAAAGCCATGCTCATCAGCCCCAGGGGCCAATGTTGTGAAAGGGATGTACGCATTGTCATTTCATTTGGTTAATTCAGAAAATCCCGCGCCCGGATTCAGGGCCCGGATCCGCTCGAAACAGCCGCGGTCGGCCATGGTGATATAACAGGTCTGGCCATCGGGGCCTCCAAAGGTCAGGTTGCTGGGTTTGCTTCCCGTAAGCCGGTATTCCCGGATTACTTCCCCTTCGGGGCTTACAACGGCCACTACGCCTTTGTCGTAACGGGCAAGGTACAAATTTCCCTTCAGATCGCACCGCATGCCGTCGAGGCCGAAATCCTCAAAATGGATCAATAATTCCTTAGCCCCCAGCGATCCGTCGGGGTTCAGGTCGTACCGCCAAACATTGCGCTGCACCGACTCGTTAACATAGAGCCGGCGGGAGTCGGGGCTCAGGGTTATGCCGTTGGTGGTGCCCATGCCGGCCTCCAGCAGTTGCGTTTCCCCTTCCGGGCTCACGCGCCAGAGTTGTCCGGTGCTTTCGGCCCAGTTGGGGTCGCTCAGGTACAGGCTGCCGTCGGGGTGCACACAAAGGTCGTTCGGCTGGTTCATGGCCGGGTTTTCGGCCCAGACCGCAGCTTCACGGCTACCCGCCGGAACACGGTACACCCGATGTTTTACATAGTCGGCGATAAACATGTTCCCAGCAGTATCAAAGCCGATGCCGTTGCCGATACTCCCCTCGGGCAAGGTCAGGAAAACCGAGGCCTCGCCCCCAGGGGTTACCCGGCCGATGGTGCCGTCTTCCTGATAGTTTACGGCGTAAATGTTTCCCTCCGAATCGGTGGCCGGACCTTCGATACCGGGGGTAAAGGCGCCCTCGGGCAACCAGTCTTCGCTGTCGGGGCCGCAGCCCGACCCCAATAAGGCCAGGGCCGCGAGCCAAACACGGGTCGTATTAAAAAAGGGAGTCAAACGCATAGGCAGATTCTAATCGCACGCCTTTTTCGGTGTGCATCAGGGTACAACATTCATTTTGGGCGTCGTGTTCCAGGAACAGGACGTAATGCTGGTTGGCGGCCGCTTCCAGAAAGGCCGCCTTTTCCTGCAGGGTCAGCAGCGGGCGGGTATCGTACCCCATCACGTAGGGCAAAGGAATGTGCCCGACGGTCGGCAACAGATCGGCCATAAACACCACGGTGCGTCCCTTGTAGCTGATATGGGGAATCATTTGTTTGTCTGTGTGGCCATCGACAAATAAGATCCCGAAGCCGAGCGGGCTGTCGGGCAGGAAGGACATGCCTTCTTCCCGGGGGATGAATTTCAATTGCCCGCTCTCTTGCATCGGCAGGATGTTTTCGCTCAAGAAGGAGGCGCTTTCGCGGGCGTTCGGGTGGGTGGCCCAATGCCAATGGGCCTCGTTGCTCCAGAAAACGGCATTCGGGAAGGCGGGCTCATACCCGGTTCGGTCGCGGTTCCACTGTATGGCTCCCCCGCAATGGTCAAAATGCAAGTGGGTGAGCAGTACATCTGTGATGTCGTTGCGGTGAAAGCCGGCCTGTTCGAGGGAGCGGTCGAGGGTGTGCGGCCCCCAGGGGTAGTAATGGCCGAAGAACTTTTCAGACTGTTTGTTTCCGGCTCCTGCATCGATCAGGATTAGGCGGTTTCCGTCTTCAACAAGCAGGCAGCGGGCGGCCAGGTCTATCATGTTGTTGGCGTCTGCCGGGTTGGTGCGCGACCAGAGCGACTTGGGGACCACCCCAAACATGGCGCCGCCGTCGAGCTTGAAATTTCCGGTTTCGATGGGGTAAAGGGTCATTCGAAAAGGTTCTGGTTCCGAAAATACGAATTGCTGCCGTGGCGTACCCCCCAAAGGGGACGAAATTTTAGGGCCCGGCAGCCGCGGGTACGGCAGGCGGGAAACAATCCTACCCTCAAAACTGGCCGGGTGCCCGCAAATCCCTATTTTTGGATTTCCACCATAGGAGAACCAGGCAATCATGTTAGAACTCGCGAGTATAGTAATATTGGGAATAGTGGCCCAATGGGTGGCCTGGCGGCTCAAGCTCCCCTCTATCTTGCCCCTTATTCTGATCGGGTTGCTCGTGGGACCCATCTCAACACTGTATACGGCCGATGGGGCCAAGCTTATCGAGCCCATCTGGAACGGTCAAAAAGGGCTGTTTCCCGGCGAAGGACTGTATTATTTTGTGTCCCTGGCCATTAGCATTATCCTCTTCGAAGGGGGGCTTACCCTCAAATTGTCTGAGGTTTCCAATGTGGGGCCGGTTATTACCAAGCTCATTACCCTGGGCACGGTCATCACTTTTTTCGGGGCGGGGGTGGCCACCCATTTCATCTTTGAACTGAGCTGGGAGATTTCCTTTTTGTTCAGCGCCCTTATCATTGTGACCGGACCCACCGTAATTGCCCCAATCTTGCGAAACATCCCACTGAAAAAGGACGTCGGCCCGATCCTGAAATGGGAAGGCATCCTGATCGACCCCATTGGGGCCCTGGTTGCGGTAATCGTCTTTGAGTTCATCAGTGTTGGGGAGGGCCATGCCTATACCCAGCAGGCCCTGGTCGATTTCGGCAAAATTTTGCTGTTCGGGACCACCTTTGGCTTCACCTTCGCCCACGGGCTGGCGGCGGCTATCAAGCGCAACCTCATTCCACATTACCTGCTCAATGTGGCTTCGCTGTCGATGGTCCTCCTGGTATTTGTGGCCTCTGACGTGTTTGCACACGAATCGGGCCTGCTGGCGGTGGTGGTCATGGGGCTGGTGCTAGGCAACATCGACCTGCCAAACATCAAGGAACTGTTGTATTTCAAGGAATCGCTGAGCGTGCTGCTCATCTCCATCCTCTTTATTTTGCTGGCGGCCAATATTAACCTGGAAGACATGCAGCGCATCTATACCTGGAAAACCGCCCTGCTGTTCGGCATTGTGGTTTTCCTGATCAGGCCGCTGGGGGTTTTTTTGAGCACCCAGGGATCGGGACTGAGGCCAAACGAAAAACTGTTCATCGGCTGGGTGGGCCCCCGCGGCATTGTGGCAGCCGGTATCGCCTCCCTTTTCGGGCCCAAACTCATTGCCCGGGGCGAGGTTGGGGCCGAGTACATAACCCCCCTGGTTTTTACCGTGGTGCTGGGCACCGTATTGCTGAATGCGACCACGGCCCGGCCCTTTGCCCGCGTGGTGGGCGTGTTCCTCAAAAGGTCTGAAGGCATCCTCATTGTGGGGGCCTCCAAGGCCTCGCGCCTCATCGGGCAATACCTGCAGCGCAACAACCGGCACGTCGTGCTTATCGACAACAACCCCACCAACATCGAAAAAGCAAAAGCCCTGGGCCTGGAGGCTTTTACAGCCAACATCTATTCCGACGCCATAATCGACAACCTGGAACTGACCGACGTGGGGTTCCTGGTCGCCATGACCGCAAATCCGGAGATAAACCAGTATGCCATTGAGAGGTTCAAGGACCAGTTCGGGGAAAACGGCTCTTTCCGGATTGGGGGTGCAGAGGAGATCAGCGATCCGGAAAATGCGAATATAACGGGCTTGTTTTCGCACACCCACGACTTCACCCGCATGATGGACGCCATTCGGAAGAACCCGGCCGTGCACGAATTGGACCTGCGCAGCCCGGGGCAGTTCCAGAAGTGTTTTAAGCGCGCCAGCAAAGACCAGGACGTTGTGCCGCTTTTTATCAAGTCCCCTGATGGCGAGCTCCACATAATTCCCACCTTCACCGACAAAATCGAGCAGATCAAAGAGGGCTACAAGCTGGTCTACATGGGTAAAATCCTGGATTCTGACGAAGACGACATCCAGGTCGTGTCTCTGCCCCGGAAAAGGCCGGCAAAGGGCTAGTCGTTCAGCTTGAGCACCGCCATGAAGGCCTGCTGCGGAATTTCCACATTGCCTACCTGACGCATGCGCTTTTTCCCTTTTTTCTGCTTCTCAAGCAGTTTCCGTTTACGGGAAATATCTCCCCCATAGCACTTGGCGGTTACATCTTTTCGCAGGGCCTTGATGGTTTCGCGCGAAATGATCTTGGCGCCGATGGCGGCCTGAATCGGAATGTCGAATTGCTGGCGCGGGATGAGTTCCTTGAGCTTTTCACACATTTTCTTGCCGATGTTATAGGCATTGTCGGCGTGTATCAGGGCCGAAAGGGCATCTACAGGCTGGGCATTCAGCAAGATGTCTACCCGCACGAGCTTCGAGGTGCGTAAGCCCAGGGGGCTGTAGTCGAAGGAGGCGTAGCCTTTTGACACCGTTTTAAGCCGGTCGTAAAAGTCGAAGACGATTTCGGCCAGGGGCATGTCGAAAGTGAGCTCTACCCGGTCGGTGGTCAGGTAGGTCTGGCCGGTTATCTGGCCCCGCTTGTCGATGCACAGCGACATCACGTTGCCGACAAAGTCGGCCTTGGTGATGATGGTTGCCTTGATGTAGGGTTCTTCCACCCGGCTCAGCGTTGAGGGTTCGGGCAGGTCGGAGGGGTTGTTTACCACAATGGGGGTTTCCGGCTCCTTGGTGGTATAGGCCAGGTAACTCACGTTGGGTACCGTAGTGATTACGGTCATGTCGAATTCCCGCTCCAGGCGCTCCTGGATAATCTCCATGTGCAACATCCCCAGAAACCCGCAGCGGAAACCGAACCCGAGGGCAGCGCTGCTCTCGGGGGTAAAGACCAGGGAGGCATCGTTGAGCTGCAGCTTTTCCATAGAAGAGCGCAGTTCTTCATAGTCTTCGGTGTCTACCGGGTAAATGCCTGCAAAAACCATGGGTTTTACGTCCTCAAACCCGGCAATGGCCAAGGGGTTCATATTGGCGGCATCGGTAATGGTGTCGCCCACCTTTACCTCGCGGGCCTCTTTGATGCCCGTGATCAGGTACCCCACGTCGCCTGTTGAGATGAGCGGTTTGGGCACCTGCCGCAGCTTCAGGGTGCCGATTTCATCGGCGTGGTATTTTTTGCCGGTGGCCACGAATTTGATGTGTTGCCCCTTGCGGATTTCCCCGTTCATAACCCGGAAATAGGTTTCCACTCCCCTGAAGGGGTTGAAAACCGAGTCAAACACCAGGGCTTGCAACGGCGCCCTGGGGTCTCCTTTCGGGGGCGGTACCCTATCGATGATGGCCGTC
>JBNKGM010000047.1:0-24256 GCA_050289825.1 Robiginitalea sp. | reverse complement strand
GGGGCTGTTCATTCGCTCGGGCTATAGCGCCAACGCAGACATCGTGCTGGACCGGCGGGACAACGTGCTGGTGATCAACGAGGGCCTGCTCAAGTTCGACAAGAAGAAACAGCCGTATGTCGAAGTCGAGGTGGGCGAACAGCAATTCGAGCGTCGCGACATCGAGATCGGCATCTCCGACGGGGTGAATGTGGAAATCGTCTCCGGGTTGACCAAAGAAGACAAGGTAAAAGTCTGGAACAAAACCGAACCCATCAAGAAAGGCGAGGATGAGGAAACCGGCGGATAAGCCATAACCTGTTCCTTGTTTTCGCCAACCGGCAATCATCCATAATCAAAAGACGAATCATGAAATACCGATTACTTACCATTTTCTTTTTCCTGGCCGTGGCCTCCCTCCCTGCGCAGTTGCGCAAGTGGACCCTGGAGGAGTGCGTGACCTATGCTGTGGAAAATAACCTGAGCGTGCAGCAATTCGAACTCGACCTCGACAACGCCCTCATCGATAGATCTGATGCCATTGGGAACTTCCTTCCCGGATTGAACGCCCAGCTCAGCGGCGGAGGGAATAAGGGTTTCACCATCGATCCCTCTTCCAACCGCCCTACAACTGAACAAATTACCACCGCTAATGGCAATATTACCTCATCGGTTAGTTTGTTCGACGGCCTGAGGAATGTGCATCGGCTGAGACGGGCCGAGTTGAATGCCCTGGCCAACCAGTACCGGCTCAACAACCTGATCGACGATATCCGCCTGAACGTGGCCAATGCCTACCTGCAGGTGCTTTCAAACAAGGAGTCGCTGAAGGTATTCGAGGCCCAGTATGCGGTTACCACCCAGGATTTGCAGCGCACCCGCGAACAGGTGGCCGCCGGTGTGTTACCCCGGGGTGACCAACTCGAGGTGGAGGCCACGGCCGCCAACCAGGAGCAGCAGATCGTAAACGGCCAGAACCAGGTGCTGCTTTCTCGCATTTCGCTGGCCCAGCTGTTGCAGATAACCGATTACGAAAATTTCGACATTGCCGACGAAGACTTCGATGTGCCTCCGGCCGATATCCTGGATAACTCAGCCAAGGTAATCTATGCCAAGGCGCTTACCTTCCGCAACGACATCGCCTTCTCACAGACCAATGTGGAACTGGCCAAAAAAGACCTGCAGATTGCCAAGGGGGCACGATATCCAACCCTGGGGGCTTTCTTTAATTACAACACCCGCTATTCGAGCAATCTTCAGCTCCCTAACCCAGACAGCCCGGGAGATTTCTACACCCCGATCTTCACCGATCAGCTTTGGATCCTGGACGGGATTTCCTATGGTGCACGTATCGACATACCGTTGTTCAATGGATTCAGTACCTCAAACAGCATCAAGAGGTCTCAGATAGATGTGCAACGGGCTGAACTGCAACTGGAGCAAGACAAGCTTACCCTGGAATCGAATATCAACACGGCTTATGCCGACGTTGAAAACTTCGCCAAGTCGTATGAGGCTGCCCAGCGTACCCTGGAAGCCCGCCAGCTGGCCTATGACTATGCCAAGGCGCGTTACGAGGAGGGGCTGATGAACGCCTTCGATTTCAGCCAGGCCCAGGCGCGGGTCGACAATGCGGCAGCTGAGGTAATCCGCAACAAGTACAACTATATTTTCCGCATCAAGGTGCTGGAATTCTACTTCGGCCTGCCCATCAGCCTTAACCGCTGATTTGCCCCGGCCCGGGTACCTGACGAATAAAAGGACCTGTCTTTCAAATGGAAGGGCAGGTCCTTATCTTTGCAGCCTATGGCATGGATCCTGAATCTTGAAACGGCCTCGGTCAACTGCTCGGTGAGCCTGTTTGAAGGGGAGGTGCTGCGCGCCTTTCGCGAAGACCGCTCGTCTGAGTATACGCATGCAGAACGCCTGCACGTATTTATCGGGGAGGTGCTGGAAGAGGCGGGCCTTGCCGCCAGCGGGTTGCAGGCGGTGGCCGTAAGCAAGGGGCCTGGCTCTTATACCGGCCTGCGCATCGGCGTGGCTGCGGCCAAGGGGCTCTGTTACGCATTAGACCTGCCGCTGATTGCCCTGCCGACCCTGCGTATCATGGCCGAGGCGGCCCCGGTTAAGGAAGGGGTGCTCGTCTCCATGCTTGACGCCCGTCGCATGGAGGTGTATTCGGCTGTGTTCGATGCCGGTATGCATCAACTTCGGGAAACCCGGGCCGAAATACTCACCAAAGACTCTTTTGCGGAATTCCTGACTGGCCCACCCGTGCATTTACTCGGAAGCGGGGCCGGAAAATGCCGCGAAGTGCTTACAAATCCGGCTTTTCACTTCCACCCTGAAGTACTTCCTTCGTCCCTGGAAATGGGACCACTGGCTTTAGAGGCATTCCGGGAAAACCGCTTTGAGGATCTCGCCTATTTCGAACCTTACTACCTGAAAGATTTCATCAGCTCGGGGAAGAAACCCGCTAGTTGATCGCCGCCAGACTGTTGTAAAAGTTGATCAGGTTCAGGGCATCTTTCGGGTTGCGCAAATTCAACCGGTGGTCGTTGATATAGGCTTTCAGGGCCGGTTCGCGGTCGTCGAGGGAGCTCAGCAGGCCCCTTTTGGAGAGTGTGACCGGCACCATGGGGGCTCCGTCAATGCTCAGGTAATACTCCGAAGCCTCGAAGTATTCAGGCATACGGGCTTCTTCGTACCCGTGTTCGGGCAGGGCAGGCTTGCGGTAATGCTTGATCGGCTTTTTGTAGAGCACCACCCTGTCGCTGCTGTTCATCGGAATGAAATAGCCCCTTTGGATTTCCCCGTTTACCCGGAAAGGGTGAACCTGGTAGGTAAGGCCGTCTAGCACCACTTCAATATTTTCCCGTTTGAGCAGGGTTTGGGTTTTGCCGCCCGGGCTTTGGTATTCCAGCTCGCCCGTGAAGGCATTAAAGCGCATCAGGCGCTCTTCCTTCAGGGTCCGGTCTGCATTTTGGATGGTGATGGTCCCTTTCTTGTAGATCTCATTTACGTAAGGGGTGCCATTCACAGGCAATTCGTATTCCTGGATCAGCAGCATCCCGTGGTTGCGCATCTCCTGGTTCCCATTGTATTGGGCGGCCATTGCCGTACTCATCAGCAAAACGGCCATTATTACGCCATTTTTCATACATCATCAATTTTAGATTCAACTTCTAAGTTACTAAAAAAGAGGCGGATGAACAATATTTTAAGACTTGTTAACGAGGTGTACGTCGCGTTGCGGGAAGGGGATTTCAATTCCGGCGGCGTCGAAGCGTGCCTTCAGGGTTTCCATCACGTGGAAATGGGCTGCCCAGAAGTCTTCGTTTTTGGCCCAGAAGCGCAGGCTCAGGTTTACCGAACTGTCGGCCAGGGCTGCCACATAGACTTCGGGAGCCGGGGTCGGCAAAATGCGGATGTCTTCCAGGCAGATTTCCAGCAGAATTTCCTTGGCTTTCCGTATATCGGAGCCGTACCCGATGCCCACCTCGATTTTATCGCGCCGGGTTTCTTCCCCGTTAAAGTTCACGATGTTCTCGTTGGAGAGCTTCCCATTGGGAACAATGGCCACCTGGTTGCCAAAGGTGTTGATCTTGGTGGTGAAGATGTTGATTTCCTTGACGGTGCCTTCCACACCCTGGGCCGCGATGAAATCCCCAACCCGGAATGGCTTGAAAAGCAAGATGAGCACCCCGCCTGCAAAATTCGACAGGGAACCCTGCAGGGCCAGGCCCACGGCGAGTCCGGCCGCCCCGACCATGGCGACCAGGGAAGACGATTTTACGCCGAGCTGGGTAACCACCAGCACGAACAGGAGGAATTTCAGCCCCATTTTGATAAAGCTCTGCAGGAAGCTCTCCAGGGCTTCGTCGTAGTCTTTGCGTTCAAAAAACCGATGCACCAGGCGGTTGATGATGCGGATGATCCAAAGCCCGAATACCAATAACAAAACGGCGGTGATCAGGTTCGGCAAAAAGTCATAGAACCAGTTAAGGGCTTCTTCGAGGTGGCGTTTGTAGTTTCCGAGTTCGTCCATTTTAAACAATTCTTAGTTATTCAGGTTTCTAATTTTATTAGACCGGCCAGGGGTTTCACGATGCCGGCCCCGCTTTTAGTTTGAGTTGCCCGTTTAGTTCAGCCAGGGCTGTTTCAAGGTTGTCGAGGGGTTGCCGGCACTGCCCCAGGGTACAGACAAAGATACGGGCATTATCGGACTGGTGGCGGCCCCGGAACAGCGGCAAGTCAGAGTCGCGGTCGCTTGCCGCCAGCAGGCAGTGCGGCAGGTAAGCTCCACCCAGCTGCCCGGCAAGGGCTTCTGCCCCGGGCCCGCATAGTGCCACTTCCAGGAAGGGGCGGTCGTGCCAGAGGGCCAGTTGCAACCAGTTGGCATATTGCCCGCTGTACTTCGCGGCCGATTCGGCCACTTCGCCGAGCATACTGCGGGAGCGTTCCACCCAGGCCATCTCGCCAAAATACAACCCCAATTGGAATAGGTTCTTCGCCATAATGGAATTGGAGGCGGGAATTACATTGTCTGACGTTTCCAGGGTCCGGCGGATGAGGGGTTGGTCGGAGTTCGCCTTGAAATAGAGCAGGGGCTGTCCGGGTTCGGAAAAATCGTGCAGCACCCGCGCGCAGAGCTCCCGGGCTTTTTCCATCCATCGGGCATCCCAGCTTATGCCGTACAGTTTGATATACCCTTCGATCAGGGCGGCGTAGTCTTCCAGGAAACCCGCTTGCTGCGGCCTGTCCGGCCTGAAGGTATGGGGCAGGCTTCCGTTAGCCTGTATCAGGTGGGTTGCCGCCCACTCGCCCAGGGCCAGGGCAGCGTCTCGGGCCTCCTCAAGCCCGCAATAGCGATAAGCGTCTGACAGGCCTGAAAGGAGCAGGCCATTCCAGGAGGTGATAATTTTGTTGTCGAGCCTGGGGTGCGGCCGGGTTTGGCGCGCCCTGAACAGCCGGCGACGGCTTGCTTCCAGCCTTTTGCCAACCCATTGGGGGTCGAGGTTGAGGCGGGCGGCCAGGTCGGCCTCGCTCTCGCGCCTCAGCAAGACGTATTTTCCTTCTTCCCACCGCCCGTGGGCATTGATGTTATAGGCTTCGCAGAACAAGTCGAAATCGGCCCCGAGGTGTTTGCGGAGCTCGTCTTTGCTCCAGGCGTAAAAAGCCCCTTCGACCAGCCGGCCTTCTTCCAGGCTGTCTGCGTCGAGGGAGGCGTGGTAACCCCCGCTTTCGGCAGCGAGTTCGGCCTGCACAAAGCGAACGCACCCCGCTGTCGTTTCCCGGAACAGGGGGTCGCCGTAGCAGGCATACCCCTGGGCGTAAAGGCCTATGAGCTGGGCATTGTCGTACAGCATCTTTTCAAAGTGGGGCACGTGCCAGCGGGCATCTACCGAGTAGCGGGCGAACCCGCCCCCGAGCTGGTCGTATAACCCCCCAAAGGCCATGGCCCTGAGGCTTCGGGTGACGTGCTCCCGAACGGTTTGGTCTTCCCGGGCTTCGCCCCAGTGCATGAGGAGTTGCAGGCTTACCGGCATCATGAATTTAGGCGCGCCCCGCATGCCCCCGTACTCCAAATCGAAGCGGGGTTTCCAGGACTCAATGCATTGGCCCACCACGGATGCGCTAAGTGCCATATCCCCTCCCTGGGGAGTGTTGATGCGCTCCAGGGCCGAGGTGAGGTCGCCGGCGTACTGCCGCACGCGCTCCGGGTCTTCCCGGTACAGGGCAGCCAGTTGCTGCAGGGCCTGCATCCATTTGTCTTTGGGCAGGTAGGTAGCGCCCCAGAAAGGTTTCCCGTCGGGCAGGGCCACCACATTCAGCGGCCAGCCCCCCGAGCCCGTCATGATCTGCAGGGCGTCCATGTAAACCTGGTCTACATCTGGCCGCTCTTCACGGTCTACCTTTACCGGTACGAAAAGGGCGTTCATAACTTCGGCCACTTCGGGGTCTTCAAAGCATTCGTGCTCCATAACGTGGCACCAGTGGCAGGCCGCATACCCTATGCTGATCAGCAGGGGCTTGTTCTCGGCACGGGCGCGGGCCAGCGCCTGGTCGTTCCAGGCTTCCCAGCGCACCGGGTTGTAGGCGTGCTGCAGCAGGTAGGGGCTGGTTTCCCTGATCAGGGCGTTCGGGATTTTTTCTTTCATACGCACAGGGGCTTGCAGGTGGCCTTTCAAAGGTACAGGGAATGTCTGAAAACTCCCTGGTGGGCCCTCCCCAAATCGGAGCCATAAAAAAGGCGCCTTTGGAAAGGCGCCCCGAAAAGGTAAACTGGCAAACGCTTATTTAACCTCGAAGGTAATTTTCACATTCACCCGGTACTGGTCTATTTTTCCGTCTTTTACCGTGGCGCTCTGTTCGTTGATGTAGACCGAGCGGATGTGGTTGACCGATTTTGAAGCGTGGGCCAGCGCATTGTTTGCAGCGTCTTCCCACCCTTTGTCGGAATTGGCCAGAATCTCGATAACTTTTAATACTGCCATAATGGTTGTGTTTAAAAATGAGTCTTTAAAGTACGCATTTATGGCCTGAATCACAAGGTATCAGCCGTTCACGGCCACCACTTCTGAAACCTTGTCGCCCAACATGTTTTGCAGCATGGTCTGTATGCCATTCTTCAAGGTGTAGGTAGAAGAAGGGCAGCCGCTGCAGGCGCCCTGCAGAACCACGTGTACCGTGCGGCTTTCCGGTTCGTACGACTGGAAGACGATATTGCCCCCGTCACTGGCTACGGCGGGTTTCACGTATTCGTCCAGGATGTCTGAAATCTGGCGCGAGGTGGGGTCGAGCTCTTGGTGCAATGCCCCGGTTTGGTGTTGCGAACGGGCTTGCTCCTGGGCTTCGGGGCTCAAAATCGCTCCGCCCCCGGCCAGGTATTCCCTGATAAATTCGCGCAAGTGCATGTTCACCTCTTCCCACGCGACAACCTCGAACTTGGTAATGGAGACGTAGTTGAGGTCCATGAAAACCTCCCTGACAAACGGAAACTCGAACAGCTTGCGTGCCAGGGGCGAGGGCTCGGCCTCGTCGATGTTCTTGAATTCGTAAACGGCATCGACCAGCTTTTTGTTGGCGACGAATTTCATAACGGCCGGGTTGGGGGTAATCTCGGCGTATACGGTAACGGCCACCCGGGCTTTCTGCGCCTCTTCGGCTACCACGGGCTGCCCGGCATTCAGGTATTCGACCAGTTGCTGGGCCACCGAATCTTTCACCTCTGCCCAATCGACTATGTCGAAGCGTTCCAGGGCCACAAAATTCCCGGAAATGTATACGGTTTTGATAAAGGGCAGGTAAAAAAGCTGCCGGGCCAGAGGCGAGTTGGCCGCCTCGTCTATATTGCGGTATTCATAGTTGCCCAGCTCTACCAGGGGCCGGTTGGCCTCGAACTTCAGCACGGCCGGATTGTTGGTTTCGCGCAGGGTAATCACGTACTCTTCCATGTTCCTGAATTTTGGTCAAAAATACGGTATTTAGGACGATTGCGGCATATAATATAACCTGGATTCTTCCGTTATACACTATATTTAGTGGCAGAACAAAAGCTGCCCGGTCCGTATTGATGAAACGATTCCTGTTCTGCCTTGCAACCGTCCTGTCCCTGGCTGTTCCAGCCGCCCGGGCTCAGGAGGGAATCCCGGTATATTTCGACTACCTCTCAGATAACTATTACCTGGTGCACCCCTCTATGGCAGGCATCGGGCAGGGGGGGAAGATTCGCCTTACCGCCCGCAAGCAGTGGTTCAGCGTAGACGAGGCTCCCAATATGCAGACCCTGAGCGTGCACTACCGCATCCCGGAAACGCGGAGCGGGGTAGGGGCCATCCTCTTTAACGACGCCAACGGGTACCACGCCCAAACCGGCTTTAAGCTCACCTATGCCCACCACCTGAATTTCGGGGGCGATGTACGGGTGCTCAACCAGCTTTCATTCGGCATTAGCCCCACCCTGCTGCAAAGCAGCCTGGACGAAACCGAATTCCGGTCGGTGGTGCCCGACCCCATCGTAACAGGTTCCAAAATCAGCGCCACCTATTTTAACGTAGACCTGGGCATGTCGTATTCCTATATGGAATTCTACGCCCACGCCACCATTCTGAACCTGCTGGAGTCTGAGCGCAAGCTGTACCGCATTGGCCGGGCCGACCCCGACAACGTGCCCGTAATCGACAACCTGAGGCGTTACCTCTTCTCGGTGGGTTATATCTTCGGCAAGAAGGAATGGAAGGTAGAGCCTTCGGTAATGCTGCAGATGACTGAATTTACCCGCGAAAAGGCGGTTGATTTAAACGCAAAGGTGTATCGGGAAATGGATTTCGGCACCGTATGGGGCGGCCTATCGTACCGCCGCAGCTTCGACGGGGCCCAGTATGTGACCCCCACCGGCTTCGGGGAGCAGCGCCTGCAACTCTTTACCCCCATCGTGGGCGTGAATGTAAACCGCTTCATGTTCTCGTACAATTACTCCTACCAGATGGGCGATATACGCCTCGACAACGGCGGCTTCCACCAGATTACCCTGGGCTACGACTTCGGCCCAGAAAAAGAAGATCGCTTCGACTGTTTCTGCCCGTCGGCGGATTATTAGGGCAACTCCCACTCTTGATTTCTGGTACGCACGGCTGCAAAAGCGAATTGCGGCGTTAAGGCCCCAAATCTATCCTTGACGAAGCGCTGCTACGCCTGCGGATTATTTTTCCCGCCGCCTTGCCCTGCGCTTTTTCGTACGCTCTCGTTGCGCATCCTCGCTGCGAAGCGAACCGGTTTTCCATTTATAGGAGATTTCGTAGTGTTCTGCTTCAGAAGTGTATGCCTGCGTTAGTCCCCCGAATCTATCCTCGCTGTAACGCTGCTAAAAAACGCCCGACAAGCCGAAACCGGCCTGCCGGGCGCTACCAACCACACCACTCCTCAGCATTTTCCGGTTAGTTCTCCCAGCGGAACTCCTTTTGTGCGGCTTGTTTCTTCACAGCTTCCATGAGGGCGCGCTCCAATTCGGAGCCTGCCTCCCCCGCTTCCTGCGACAGGAAGGCCTCCCGCTTGGCGTTGAGCCCGCGTATTTCTTCCTGTATCTGCTGCCGGCGCTTGCCTTGTTTTTCCAAATGTGCTTTCAGCTCCCCTTCTTTCATGTTTTGCAGTTCCTGGGGCAGGGCGTTGCGGTCGAGTTCTGAAAGTTGCAGTTGCTGGCCTTTGTAGGCGTCTACCAGGTCCCAGGTCGAATTGTTATAGTAGGCCGAGCTTTTGCTCACGGCCCGCTCTACCAGAACGGGGGCCTCCATCTCCATGGCATTGGCATCCTGGGTGGCCTGCCTTTCCTTCTTTTCGGCCCCGCGGCGGCCGTACCCGATGTAGGTGGCATTCAGGTCGCGGTTCAGGCGGATGATGATTTCGTCGTAAGGCGTCTGGCGGTGCACAATGGCCCGGTTGTGGTCTATGGCCGAGTACTCGCCCCGGCCGCGCCGGGCCCCGTCGGCCCAAAGGGTGCGCCGACCCAGCTCGTAGTCCCCGCAAAAAATGGTGTTTACGATGAGGTCTTTCTCGGCCGAATTATCGAGCACGGCCTCGTAGGCCACCTGCCCCTGGTTAAAGGGCTCGTTGCCGGCGATGAAGATAAACTTCAGGTCTGTGGGGCGGTTGCTCCAGCTGAGCTGGCGCAGCGCGGTCTGGAGTACCTGTCCGCAGTATTCCTCGCCTCCGTTGGTGGTAAGGGAGAACAGCCGCTGGGAAATTTCATCCAGGTCGCTGCTGAACGGCAATACCTGGCGAATAAACCCTTCCCGGGCATTTAACCCGTCGTTCCCGTATTCGTACAGGGCAATTTCGAGTTGGGGGCTGCGCGATTCCCGGCAGCGCACCTCCGAGAATTCATTGACCAGGTTCCACAGCGTGGCCTTGGCCTGCTGTATGAGGCCGTCCATGCTGTTGCTGGTGTCGAGCAGCAAGGCAATCTGCACCTTGCTCTGGCCGGTTTTTACATCCCGGCCTCCCGGGCCGTCGGCTGCAAGGGCAGCGGAGGCCATCAGGCCGAACAGGAACAGGTAAAAGGCGGTTTTCGTTTTCATGGGGTTGCAATTTTTAGTTTCATAAGCCAAGCTAGGTTGGAATAATTCCGAAAAAAACCAGGAATGAGCCATGGGCGGGGTTGGGTGAGGCTAGCCCCCCCTTCCTTTAGCCAAGCCCGTTTTTTGGCGGTGCCAGCCCGAAGATTGGGCTTTGAGCGGTTTTTCCATGTGGGCGAAATGGACTAAGTTTATCTCCACAGACCCATGAAAAAAGCCTTTCCATACTTGTTGTTCTTTTGCCTGCTGGCTGTTGTGGCCCGGGGCCAGCAAGCTTCTTTGCGCCAGGAGTTCGAACTCAGGGGGAAGGTGGTGGCCGAAGGTTCGGAACGGCCGCTTTCGGGTATCGAGGTGCGCACCGACCAGGGGGCCTATACGCTCACCGATATACAGGGGGCCTTTGCCGTAAGGGCGGCCGCCGGTGACCAGCTTACCGTTTCGGGCCCAAACCTGCTCACGGTGCACTACCAGATTCGCAACGACGAAGAAATCAGGGTGGTGGTGCAGGGCCTGGACGAGGCCAAAACCCGCGCCCAGCCCGCTATCACCGAATCGCTGCAAGGAAGGCACCGCCGCCTGCTCGACTCGGCCAACTACTACAAACAGACCGACATTGCCAAAAGCCTGGATTTTATTACGCGCTCCATCGAGATGCTCGACGACCGAAGCAGCCGGCGTGAATTGGCCCGGTCGCTCACCACCCTGGGCGAGATTTACCAGTTCCACGGCCAGTACGACCTGGCCTCTGCCAATTTCCGGGAAGCGCTCGACACGTTCTGGACCCCCCAAACCCTGCTGCTTTTAGGCCGCGTACGGGTGCTGGCCGGGGCGTACCTGGAAGCCATCGGGGTGCTGGAGCCCGAAGTGAGCCGCAAAGGCCTGCAACCCATTCAGAGCGTGGAGTTGTTCGAGACCCTTGGCGATGCCTACCGGGGCCTTCAGGATGTTGGCACGGCGGTAACCTATTACGAGCGCGCCCTCACCATAGCCGACAAAAGCCAGATCGCCCCCAAGGTGCCCGACCTGAATTCAAAAATCGCAGACGCCTATGCCCGGGCCGACCGGAAAATGGAGGCCGAAGCGTATTACGGCAATTCGCTCCGGCAGGCGGCGGCCCAGAACCCCGCCCGGGCGGTACAGGAAAGTGAGAAGGTAGCCGATTATTACAGCCGTCAAAACCGGTACCCGGAAGAGATTGCCCTGCGCAAGAAGAGCCTGGAAACCCTGCAGCGGCTCGAGGTGCCTGCCGGAGCTACGCCCGAAGGAGCGACTGCCGACTCCATTACCATCCAGGGGGTGAATTACAAGATCGGCCGGGCTTACATTGCGCAGTCGCGATACAACGAGGCCATCCCCTTCCTCGACCGCAGCATCAGGGAGGCCGGCAACCAGGGCGACCTGGTGGTTCAGAAAGACGCCACGCGCAAGCTCTCGGAAGTGTACCGCGACCGGGGCGATTTCGAAAAGGCCCTCGACCTGTACCAGCAGTATGTGGCCCTGGTCGACACCCTTTATGTTCGCAAGGAGCAAGAGCTGGCCCGGGCTGCCCGCTTTACCCAGGAGATGGCCAGCAGCCAGAGCCGCATTATGACCCTGGAACAGGAACGGGAACTCTCGCGCAGCAAATACAACCTGGCCCTGGCCGAACAACGCCTAACCCAGGAAATCAACAAGCGGCAGCGCTATATTATTTACTCCCTCATTTTGGGGTTGTTGCTTACAGGCCTGGCCGCCTTTTTCTACTACCGCAGCAACCGGCAGAAGGAGCTGGCCAACTACCTGCTGGCCCTCAAGGGGCTGCGTTCGCAGATGAACCCCCACTTCATCTTCAATGCCCTGAATTCGGTAAACAACTACATCGCCCGCAACGACGAGCGGAGCGCCAACCGCTACCTGAACGACTTTTCGCAGCTCATGCGCACGGTGCTGGAGAATTCCGAAAAGGATTTTATTTCGTTGAGTGAGGAGCTGGAATTGCTGGGGCTGTACCTGAAACTCGAACACGCCCGCTTCCCCGACAAATTCGAGTACGAGATTCACACCGACCCGGGGGTAGACCCGGAGGCCTTCCAGATTCCGCCCATGCTCTTACAGCCCTACCTGGAAAACGCCGTTTGGCACGGGCTGCGCTATAAGGAAGAAAAAGGGATGCTGCGCATCGACCTCAAACCCCTGGCCCCCGGGGCCGTTACCATCACGGTTACCGACGACGGCATTGGCCGCAAACGTTCGGCGGCCATGAAAACCCGCAACCAGCAAAAGCAGCAATCGCGGGGAATGGGCAACATCCGCCGGCGCGTGGAAATATTAAACCGCATGTACGGAGACCGCATCACGGTGTCGGTATACGACCTGCACCCCGACGGCAGCGGAACCAAAGTAGTGTTGAACCTCAGAAACGACTAATCATGGAATTGAAAGCCGTACTAATAGACGACGAGGCCCAGAGCCGCGAGATATTGCGAAACTACCTGGGGAAATACTGCGAAAACGTGACCATCGCCGGGGAGGGGGCCAATGTGCAGGAGGGGCTGGAAGCCATTCGCAAGGCCGACCCAGACCTGATTTTCCTCGACGTGGAAATGCCCTTTGGCAATGCCTTTGACCTGCTCGAACAAGTGCCCGACCGGAATTTTGAAACCGTTTTTGTGACGGCCTACCAGCAGTACGCCATAGACGCCCTGAACAGCCATGCCGCCTATTACCTGATGAAGCCCATCGCCATAGACGACCTGGTGGCGGCCGTAGACCATGTGCGCGAAATCAAAACCCGGGAGGCCCGCCTGCACGACCGGATACTGAAGGCGGTAAACCGGGTGGAGGGGAAGATCACCATTCCCCAGATGGACGGGTTTGAGGTGCTCGATGTCGCCCAGATTCTGTACTGCAAAGCCGATGACAATTACACGGAAATCTACCTGAAAGGGAAAAAGATTTTGGTGAGCAAAACGCTCCGGTATTTTGAGGAGGCGCTCCAGGAATTCCCCTTTGCCCGGGTCCACAAATCGTACCTGGTCAATGTCGGGGAGATTGTGCGCTACCGCAGGGGAAAGGGGGGCAGCGTGGTGCTCGCCTCGGGGATGGAAATTCAGGTGGCCCCTTCGCGCAAGAAAGAACTCCTCCGGTTTTTTGAGTAAAGGCCGCCGCAAAATTGCTAAATTTCAGGCCTGTCGAACACCGGCAACCAACATCAAATCAAAACCGCTGAAATGGGTTTAATCAAGAGTTTGCGCGGCCATACCCCCAAAATGGGCGCCGATTGTTTTATAGCCGAAACCGCCGTGCTGATCGGGGAGGTCGAAATGGGCGACCAGTGCAGCGTATGGTACAATGCCGTACTGCGCGGAGATGTACATTACATCCGCATGGGCAACAAGGTGAATGTGCAGGACGGGGTGATGATCCATGGCACGTACCAGAAAGCGGCCACCGAAATCGGCAACAATGTGTCAATCGGCCACAATGCCATTGTGCACGGGTGTACGCTCCACGACAATGTGCTGATCGGCATGGGGGCCATCGTGATGGACCACTGCATCGTAGGCTCGGGGAGCATAATCGCGGCCGGGGCCGTTGTGCCGCAGGGCACCGTGGTGCCCGAGGGATCGATTTACGCCGGGGTACCCGCCAAGAAAATCGGGGAGGTGAGCCCCGAATTGCGGGAGGGTGAAATTCGCCGCATCGCCGACGCCTACGTCAAGTACGCCGGCTGGTACCGGGAGCCCTGATCTGCGCACGCGGGGGTGAAACCGCGCGAATTTCCGGAAAATAGGTATCTTTAAAAGAAGATCGGCTGCCAACCCAATTGGGGCGCAACCGCAAAGCCGCTGCACTATGGCCACCCGAATCTATGAGGGAATAAAATTCGACGCGAAGGGAGCCTGCCCGGTGGAAGACCCCCTGACCGTGGAAGAGGCCCTTCAGGTTTGCATTAACGGCAAGCCCTTTACTCTCACCATGCGCACCCCGGGGGCCGATATTGAACTTATCCGGGGCATGCTGCACTGTGAGGCCCTGCTTACCGATCTGCACTACCACCCTGTGGTTACCGTCAAAAAGGAAGATGCCCAGGGTATCGTTACCGAGGTGAACCTCGACATTCCCGAATCAAAACTGGGGAGCGGGTACGCGAACACACGCAGCCTGTTGTCGGTATCGTCTTGCGGCATATGCGGCAAAACGGAGCTCTCAGACCTGGGGTTTGACGGGCCTCCCCTGGAAGCGGAAACGCGGTTTCCGGCGACCGAGTTTTCGGCATTGTTCGCCCAGATGAACCGGCAACAAGCCGACTTCAACCAGTCGGGGGGCACGCATGCGGCTGCCATTTTTGATGCCGACGGAAGGCTGTTGGTTGCTCGGGAAGATATCGGCCGGCACAATGCGGTCGACAAGGCGGTGGGGCGGCTGCTCCTCGACGGCACGCTCCATCGGGCCAGCGCCATGACAGTGAGCGGGCGCATTTCGTACGAGATTACCGTCAAGGCCTTCAAGGCGGGCATCCCCTTCCTGGCGGCGGTTTCGGCCCCATCTTCCCTGGCGGTAGACTACGCCAAAGAGCTGGGGATTACCCTGCTCGGGTTTTGCCGGGAGGGCAGGGCCACCTGCTATTCCCACCCCGAACGGATGAACAATTTCCGGGCCCCTGCGGCCCGGCCTAACGTGAGCTGATATGTCTGACAACCTGAGCGAACTCCTGGGCCGCAGGGGCCTTGACGAAAACCTCTTCGACCAACTGGGCAAACTGGCCCGGCCCGAAGGCAGCCCTGACGAGGCCGACCTGGCCCGGCTCGCCGAAGAATTCCTGGTCGGAAAGGCAAATACCTTTGGCGCGGCCACCTTCTATGATTTTATGAAGCCTGAAAACAGGGGCAAGGAGGTGTACGTCTGCAACGGTACGGCCTGCACCTGTGCGGGCACACAGCCGGCCGTGCAGGAAAAGTTGAGCCAGCATTTCAAAGCCTCGCAAATCGGACACATGACCTGCCTGGGGCGTTGCCACGAAAACAGCGCCTTCCACTACCGGGGGCGCAATTATTCGGGCACCGATATCGACGAATTAAAGCGCCTCCTGAACGACCCTGCTCACCTGGAAATCGATTCTTATATAACAGGAGCCAGCCATACCCCGGTGCTTACACGTCCTTTTCCCGGAATAGAAGCTTTTTACAAGGCCTGGAAGGAGGTTTTGGGCCAAAATCCGGAAGCCGTGCTCGACGAAATCAAGGCCTCGGGCCTGAGGGGCCGGGGAGGGGCGGGTTTCCCCATGGGCTCCAAGCTCGCTTACTGCCGTCAGGCGCCCGGGGAGGTAAAATTCATAATCTGCAACGCCGACGAGGGCGATCCGGGGGCCTACTCCGACCGCTATTTGCTCGAGCAACGGCCCCATGCGGTGCTGTTCGGCATGCTGGTGAGCGGCTATGTGACCGGCGCCAACCACGGCATTCTCTACATACGGGCCGAGTACCCCGAGGCTGTGGCGTGCGTGCAGCGGGCCGTGCAGGAAATTACGGAGGCGGGCCTGGCGGGCCCCGACATCCAGGGCAGCGGCTTTGACTTCAGCTTCAAGGTTATCCAGGCGCAGGGCTCTTATATCTGCGGGGAAGAAACGGCCCTGATCAATTCCATCGAGGGGCAGCGCCCCGAGGTACGCACCCGCCCGCCCTACCCGGCCCAGCGGGGGCTGTTCAACAAGCCCACGGTGGTCAACAACGTGGAGACCCTGGCCGCCCTGCATTCTATCCTCACCCAGGGGGCTGCCGCCTGGAAAGCCCTGGGTACCCAGCGCTCTTCCGGTACCAAGCTGGTGAGCCTCGACAGCTTTTTTAACCGGCCCGGCATTTATGAAGTAGTGATGGGAACCCCCCTGAAGACCGTGTTCGAAGAGCTGGGGGGCGGGTTCAAGTCCCCGGTGAAGGCCCTGCAGATCGGAGGGCCCCTGGGCGGGGTGGTGCCGGTGGGCCAGATCGGGGAGCTCACCCTAGACTTCGAGTCGTTTGCCCAGGCCGGCTTTTTGCTGGGGCATGCCTCGGTGGTCTGCATTCCGGCCGACTTTCCGATGATAAAGTATATCGAACACCTGTTCGAGTTTGCCGCGTATGAGAGCTGCGGGAAGTGTTTTCCCTGCCGCCTGGGCACCAAACGGGGGCATGAGCTTACCCAGTTGGCTGCAACGGCAGAAAAACCCATCGACCGTGAACTTTTTGACGACCTGCTCACCACCCTCGAAAAAGGTTCGCTCTGTGCGCACGGGGGCGGGATACCGCTGCCCATTCGGAACATCCTCCGCTATTTCGAGCCTGAATTGCAAGGCTATTTCAAGAAAACGAAACCATGAAAACCGCCCACATAAACAACCAGCCCTATCCCTTCGAGCCGGGAGAGACCCTGCTCGCCTTTATCCGCAGGCACGTGGGGCGAAGCCTGGTCCCCACCCTGTGCGATGCGCCCAATCTGGAGCCTTTCGGCGCCTGCAGGGTATGCAGCGTGGAGGTGCGGTCCCAACCCGACGGACCTGCCCGCACCGTGGCTTCCTGCCACACGCCGGTAGCGGAAGGGCAGTACATTTATACGAGCACGGCCGATATCCAGAAGCTGCGCACGAACATCCTGGAGCTGGTTTTGACCGACCACCCCCTCGATTGCCTCACCTGCGAGGTGAATGGGAATTGCGAATTGCAGGACGTGGCTGCCCAGGTGGGCATCCGCCAGGTGCGTTACCCGGCCGGGGAGAACCACCTGGGGCGCAGCAAGGATACCTCGCACCCCTATATGCGCTCTGACCTGAGCAAGTGCATTAACTGCTACCGCTGCGTGCGCGCCTGCGATGAGGTGCAGGGCGAATTTGTGCTGAGCATGGCCGGACGGGGCTTCGACGCCCACATCGTAAAAGGCTTTGACCAAAGCTTCATGGGGTCTGACTGCGTGAGTTGCGGGGCCTGTTCCCAGGCCTGCCCGACTTCGGCCATTTCAGATGTCTTCCAGTCTAAATCGGTACAGGCCACCGAAACAACGCGCACCGTATGTACCTATTGCGGGGTGGGCTGCAACCTGGAAGTGGCCACCCGCAGCGGGGAGATCTTGAGCATTAAAGCCCCCTACGACGCCGAGGTAAACCAGGGCCACACCTGCCTGAAAGGGCGTTTTGCCTTTAAGTTCTACAACCACCCCGAACGGCTCGACAGTCCCATGATCAAAAGGGATGGACAGTTCCAAAAAGTGACCTGGGATGAGGCCTATGATTACATCACCTCCAAATTCACCCACTACAAGGAAACCTTCGGGCCCGACAGCCTGGCAGGCATTTCCTCGTCGCGCTGCACCAATGAGGAAAATTACCTGATGCAGAAATTCTTCCGGGCGGTAATCCAGACCAACAACATTGACGGGTGCGCCCGGGTCTGCCATTCTCCCACGGCCCTGGGCATGCAGCGCACCCTGGGCACCGGCGCGGCTACCAACTCCATCGCCGACCTGAAATACGCAGACTGCATTCTGGTGATCGGGGCGAACCCCACCGACGCCCACCCGGTAACCGGCGCCAAGTTCAAGCAGTTTGCCATGAAGTCTGACAAGGTGTGCATCGTGATTGACCCGAGGCGCACCGAGCTGGCCCGCTACGCCACCCACCACCTGGCCCTGCGCCCCGGTACCAATGTGGCCCTGCTGAATATGATGATGTACTACATCGTGGAGGCCGGCCTGGTCGATACGGCCTTTGTGGAAAGCCGTACCGAAGGGTACGACGATTTTGTGCGCGAATTGCTGGCCCTCGACCTCGACCGTATGGAAGAGGTGTGCGGGGTGCCGCGCGAGCAGGTTCGGGCCGCCGCCCTGGCGTACGCCAAAGCGCCCAATGCCATGTCGTTCCACGGGCTGGGGGTTACCGAGCACTCCCAGGGGACGTTTACCGTTATGCAGATTGCCGACCTGGCCCTGCTCACCGGGAACATCGGCCGCCCGGGGGTTGGGGTTAACCCGCTGCGCGGGCAGAACAACGTGCAGGGCAGCGCCGACATGGGCGTACAACCCCACCAGGGGGCTGGGTACCTCGATGTGACCAGGCCAGAAGTAAACAAGCGCTACAACGCATTTTACGGGGCACAGGTGCCCCTGCATATCGGCTATAAGATCCCCGAAATGTTCCAGGCCGCCCTCGAGGGTAAACTCAAGGCCCTGTGGATTATCGGGGAAGACGTGGTGCAGACCGACCCGAATACCCAGAAGGTAATCCGCGCCCTGCAGGCCACCGAACTGGTAGTGGTGCAGGAACTCTTTATGACTGAAACGGCCAAATACGCCGACGTGATTCTGCCGGGGGCTTCTTTCCTGGAAAAGAGCGGCACCTTTACCAACGGGGAGCGCCGGGTACAGGCTGTTCGGCAGGCGGTTGAGCCCCACCCGGGCAGCAAACCCGACGGGCAGATCATCGTCGATCTCATGAACCGGATGGGTTATGCCCAACCCGATTACACCCCCGACGGCATGCTGGAGGAAATTTCGCAGATTGTCCCCTTCTTTGCGGGCATCCGCTGGGAACGCCTGGGTAAAAACGGCCTGCAGTGGCCCGTGGCACCCGACGGTACCGACACGAAAATTCTGCACATAGATTCCGTCAAGAGGGGCCTGGGGTATTTCGAGTTCCATCCGTGGGAAGAGAGCCCTGAAATTACCTCCCACGCCGCCGAGTATCCGTATATTCTCACCACCAACCGCGAGCTGGAGCACTACAACTGCGGGGCCATGACCCGGCGTACGGCGAACGAGCAGCTGCTGGGCGCCGACTTTTTGATGATCCATCCCGACGACGCCGCGGCCAACGGCATTGGGGAGGGCGACTTCGTATGCCTGGAATCGCCCCGGGGCAAGGTAGACGTAAAGGCCCGGGTTACCGATGAGGTGCGGCCGGGTATTTTAAGTACCACCTTCCACTTTCCGGAGATTATGGTAAACAACATTACCAGCGACATCCACGACACGGAGGCCATGTGCCCGGAGTACAAGGTAGTGGCGGTGAAAATCAGGAAGTCGAAGGGGAAATTCAAGCAGTTGCTGCAGCCGTAAGGTGCCGGTTGCCTGGTTTTTGCAGGGCGAAGACCTATCTTGAAGGTGGGGGGCGGGGCCCCGACAAGGCCACTTTTTCAAAAAACTTTATATTGGGTTGGTAAAACAACATGCGCACTTACGCACAGATGCCCGAACCCTCCATACAGATTGTACCGATAGCCCGGGGAAATACCCTGGGCGCGAAACCGGGTTACCATGTGGTTTGTTGGATTCAGCGAAATGTACCCCTGCTTCGCATTGGGAACCTGACCGAAAGGGAGGTGGCAGGTAGCCTGTATTTCATATGCGCCGACACCCCCTGGGAAATTAAGCACCGTCCAGACCGGGAATCGGCAGGCTATGTGCTCTACATTCCCAACCGCTATCTGAACGACCCGCGGATGAGCCGGTTGCACATTAACGAGGTAAGGTTGCTGGCAGGAGACCAGATTGCCCGCATCAACCTGGCGCCGGGCATTGCCAAACGCACCCAGGCCGTGCTGGAAATGCTCGACGAGCTAAATGGTTCGCACCTCAACCACAAGGAAGAGGGCATCCTTTCCCTGCTGAACACTTTTTTCATTTATTGCGACGGCCAGTGCAACATCCGTTCGGTTGGTGCCGAGCAGAATTCCAAAAAGAACATCGTTTTTCAGTTTAAGAAACTGATCCACAAACATTACCTGAAGCGCCATGAAGTGCGCGACTATGCGGGCATGCTCCACATCAGCGACAAGTACCTGAATGAGTGTGTTAACGAGGTGCTGGGGGTCAACGCCAAAAGCCTGATCGACGAACAGCGGATCATGCGGTCACGCCACTTGTTGAAATTCTCCGATAAGGCTATCAAGGAAATCTGCTACGAAATGGGATTTTCCTCCCCCGATTATTTCGGCTACTACCTGAAGAAGCACACCGGCATGACCCCGAGCATGATCCGCAAAAGCTGAAGCCTCCATATTCAGGGTGAAATACCGTGTTTTTCAAGGCTTCTGCTGGGTAACTACCCTGTAACTTGCCCCCAAACTTGTATCTATGAATCGCAACCAATTCATCAAAGCAGCCGGCGCAGGCCTTGGCATGGCGCTGGTTCCAGCCACGGGTTTCGCCCTTAAAAAGCGCGCCGAAGCATTAGGCCCAACACTTATCGAACCCAAATTCGTTAAAGACAGCGAGGGACCGGTGCACAATGTGATCGGAGACGTTCAAACCCATAAACTCATTGGGGCAGACACCGGTGGCCAAATTACCGAGTGGGTAGACAATGTGCCCCCGGGGGCAGGAATTCCACCCCATGTGCACACGCTCGAAGATGAGATTTTCCGGGTGGTCAAAGGGGAAGTGGAAATAACCGTGAATGGCCGGGTCTCCGTACTGAAAGCAGGCGATATGGCCTTTGCCCCCAAAAATGTGCCCCATGCCTGGAAGGTGGTGGGTACCGAAACCGCCAAAATGATTACCAGCGCCTTTCCTGCTGGCATCGAAACCATGTTTTACGAATTAGCCGAACTGCCAGCCGGCCCCCCAGACCTGGCCAGAGTAGCCGAAATCTGTGGCCGGTACGGGATTTCTTTTATTTCCTGATTTTCCGGCCCGCCTATGCGAGTCAATACAACCCTGTTTGGAAACAAACAGGGTTGGGCTTTTCGTGACCTCACGTTGGTCTTGCCTGATGGAATACCGCTGAGATCTTGCAGGGGAAAAAGCGAACTTGTCGCCGGGAGGGAGGGGGGTGCCCTTAAGGCTCCTCCGACCCCAGCCCAACTACGCCGGCTCCTGCCACTCGGCCCCCGCATGCCCGATTTTTTTGTTGGCATCGCGCAGCCGGTTCGACATTTTTTCAAGCAGCCGGTAAGCCAGGGAGGAATCGCGGTGGATCGACTTGAGGAAATTCCGTTTATCGATGGTCAGTATTTTGGCATCGCCCGATGCCCGTACGGTACATGAACGCACATCTTCATCGAACAGGCCCATTTCCCCGAAAAAGTCTGATTGGCCCAGCTCTGCTACCTTGATATCGCCTTCGGGGGTTTCCAGGATCACCTCTACCCAGCCTTCCTGGATCACATACAGGCAATTGCCTTTTTCGCCCTGTTTGATGATTACCTCGCCATCTTTATAGAGTTTACCCAGTGTTTTACTATTCATGGTTCGGACGTTTAAAAGTGGGTGTGTTTGAAATTGCGGTACTCCGGGTCAGTCCGTAAAGGAGTGCCGGATGCAGGAAGCGCTTGAGGATGTTGCGGTACCCCGCGCTGCCCGTAAAGGTGTCCCAGAGGGCCGAGCTCATCCGCAGGGACGAATTGCCGCCGTCTTGTTCCCGCCCCACCAGGTCGAGGAGGCCCCTTTTCAGCACGGGCGATTTCTGGATGAGGCGTGTTACCCAGAAAATGAGCTTGCCAACCTGGTTATCGAGATCGAGGTCGCGGCATACCGGGGCGTAATACGTTGCGAAATGCGCCTCGCTAATGCCTTCCATTATAGCGGTGCTTGCGGCCGCTTTCCCGGTGATAAAAGCAGCCCCGATCCCATTTTTAAAGAGTTTGGACGAGGCCGAATCGCCGATAAGGACTACCCGGTCGCCAAACGGATGCCGCCCCTTCTCGACGTTGATATACGGGTAACACTGGCACGAAATGGCGCGCTCGGTCTGGAAATTGACCGGGAAACATAACCTGACCTGGTCTGATGTTATGAAGCGCTGCACCACTTCTTTGCCGATATCGGTGCCCAGGAGTACCAGGGTTACGTAATTTTCCTTTGGGATCAGTGCGCCGAAAGTAATCTGCGGCAGGTCGAGCAGGAATACGTGCATCGAATTCCCCAGGGTTTTTTCGATGTCGGCCGGCTTCATGAAGAATTCACTGATATAGGCCCGGGTTTCTCCCGGCAGTGAAAAGGAGGGGCAAATTTCACGGAACAGCTCCAGGGAACCCTTGTTCAGCCCGGCAGCACCTACTACCAGGTCGTATTTTTTGGGGTCTGTTTTTCCGGCCCCCACCCAGATGCCGTCTTCGGCCCGTTCCAGGCGGGTCACTTTCTCCGCGATTACCTGCGCCCCCTTGCTTTTGCAAAGCCCCAGCAGGTAGTTGTCAAAACCGCGAATGCCTGTATCGAGGCACCCCTTTGGCCCGCATCCCCTGAAAACGGAGGCGATACGGTGTTCGGCGCTGGGGGCCCTTATTACCTTGCTGCCCTGCTCGGTGTGCATGGTGTAGGTGTCGATGCCGCGTTGAATGATTTCCGAGGGGATTACAATGCCGTCTGTGGCCAGCTCCTGAACCAGGGATTCAGATACGATGCCCCCGCAGTGGTTGCACCCTGCTGCGCCTATTTTAGTGAAGTCTTTGGCTTCATAGATGTCAATCCCGATGTCGAGGCCGAGCCTTTCGGCATAGTCCAGGGCGTAGTAGCTGAAAAAACTGCCGGCCGGCCCGCCTCCGATAACGGCAATACGCGACCCGTCTGCCAATTCTGTGCCGGAGGGGAGTTGATAAGCCATTTGAAATTTTTAGTGAAGACCCGGGCCCGCCTGAGTTTGTGACCATGCCATTGCCGAAAGTGCAGGCGTACTCTTGCCCAGGCAAATCCGGACCTTCTTTAAAATTAAGTATCCTATTCCCCAGAAAAAATGACATCCATCAACTTTTCGGGGCCTGAGAATAAGTTTCTATTCGGGAACGACCCGGTCGGGCCTTGGGGGGCGGTACCGGATTGTAGCCGTTATTTCCTATTTTTGCCCTGTAAAAACAATCCAAAATGAAAGCCTATATCTTCCCCGGGCAGGGCGCCCAGTTCAGCGGCATGGGTAAAGACCTGTACGAAGCTTCTGCCGAGGCCCGCGACCTTTTTGAGCAAGCCAACCAGATTCTCGGTTTTTCGATAACCGATATCATGTTCGAAGGTTCGGCCGACGACCTGAAGCAAACCCGGGTAACCCAACCGGCCATCTTCCTGCATTCGGTCATCCTCAGCAAGGTTTTGGGCAAGGCCTTCAAGCCCGATATGGTGGCGGGGCATTCCCTGGGCGAATTCTCGGCCCTGGTGGCCAACGGGGCGCTCTCCTTTGCCGACGGGCTGAAGCTGGTGTCGCAGCGGGCCCAGGCCATGCAAAAGGCTTGTGAGCTCAAGCCCAGCACCATGGCAGCCGTACTGGCCCTGGAAGATCACGTGGTGGAGGCCTTATGCGCCGAAACCCCCGGCGTGGTAGTGCCGGCCAACTACAACTGCCCCGGGCAATTGGTGATTTCGGGCGAAGTGGAAGCCGTAAACCTCGCCTGCGAAAAGATGAAGGAAGCCGGGGCACGCCGCGCCCTGGTATTGCCGGTGGGGGGCGCCTTCCATTCGCCCCTTATGGAGCCGGCCCGGGAAGAGCTGGCCGCCGCCATCGAGGCCACCCCTTTCTCCAAACCCGCCTGCCCCATCTACCAGAACGTGACCACCACGGCGGTTACCGATACCACGGCTATCAAGAAAAACCTGATCGCCCAGCTCACCGCTCCGGTCAAATGGACCCAGAGCGTCAGGCAGATGGCTGCCGACGGGGCCACCTCGTATATTGAAGTAGGCCCGGGCAAGGTACTCCAGGGACTGGTTGCCAAAATTGTACCCGGCGCAGTAGTGTCGTCGGCCCAACTGGGCGGATAGGAAATTTCAACCCGTAAATGGGTTATTTCGACTGCAAAATTGGGGTAAAATCGCTATTTTTCGTAACATTGATGGCTTGTTTGCCAAGCACCTGAACTACACCTAAACACAGGACGCTTTTAAAAGCGCTTGCTATGAAATTGAGTTTGCATTCCCTGTTATTTCCTTTTTTCCGGTTGCTCCCCCGCAAGGGCCTGTGGGTGGGGGTGTTTTTGATGTTGGGCCTGTCTGGTTACGGCCAGATTTCTATCAGTGATGTTACCCAGGCTGAGGGAAGTGGACCAAACACAAATTTCACATTTACGGTAAGCTATCTCGGTACGATAGATACTACGCCCATTACTGTTGATTTTACCACCAATAACGGAACAGCAACCGCCCCAGCTGACTATACCTCCAATTCAGGGTTTGTTACGCTTCCCATTGGCGTTAACCCAAGCGCTTCAATTGTGGTATCCGTAATCGGTGATTTGACCCCTGAGGTTCAGGAAACCTTTACCGTCGACTTAAGCAAT
>JBNKGM010000046.1:0-24365 GCA_050289825.1 Robiginitalea sp. | reverse complement strand
CCCGGGCCACCCCCTGGTGGCCGTTGAGGCCCCGGGCCGTTTTGAGGTAAAGGCGCAGATTCCCGAAAATGCCATCAGCCAGGTGGCCGAAGGCGACCCGGCCGAAGTATGGATCAAAACCCTCGGCAAAAAACTAAAAGGATCTGTGAGCGAACTGAGCAGCTCGGCCCGCAATACGGGCGGGCAATACCAGGCAACCATTACCCTGGAAGAAACCGACAAAGACCTGCGCTCGGGCATGTACGCCACGCTCCTGTTTCAGCGCAAAGCCAACGGCGCCCAGGCCGACACCCTGCTTTTGATCCCTGCCGAAGCCCTGGTGCAACGGGGGCAGCTCAGCGGGGTATTCACCGTAAGCCAGAGCAATACAGCCCTGCTGCGCTGGCTCAGGCTCGGCCGCACCTACGGCGACCAGGTAGAGGTGCTTTCCGGGCTCCGCCCCGGGGAAACCTATGTGTTCTCAGCCACTGGCAAACTCTATAACGGGGCCCCGCTCCAAATCCAGTAAACGTAACTAAAGACCGATGAAAGAAGGATTAGCCGGTAAAATAGCCAAGGGGTTTATCGACTCCAAGCTCACCGTCTTGCTGATGATCGTATTTATGGTCATCGGCGTATACAGCTCGTTTTTAATCCCCCGGGAAGAGGAGCCCCAGATCGACGTGCCCATGGCCGACATCTTCGTGGGCTACCCGGGGGCCAGCCCCACCGAGGTGGAATCGCGCGTGGTCAAACCCCTGGAGAAACTTATCTCCAATATCCCCGGCGTGGAATACGTCTATTCCACCTCCATGGACGAGCAGGCGATGGTGATTGTCCAGTTTTACGTGGGGGAAGACATCGAACGCTCGTTCGTGAAGCTCTACAACGAGATCAACAAGCACATGGACCGCATGCCCCAGGGGGTAACCTTCCCCCTGGTAAAGACCCGGGCCATTGACGACGTACCCATGCTGGGCATTACCCTCTGGAGCGACGCTTATGACGACTACCAGCTCAAGCAGCTCTCCGAGCAGCTCACCGACGAGATCGAAAAAGTGGGCGATGTGTCCATCACCAAAAAGATCGGCGGACGCGACCGGCAGCTGCGGGTGGTACTCGACAAAGATAAAATGGCCGCGAGCGGGCTCGACTTTTTGTCGGTTGCCCAGCGCATCCAGGCCAGCAACGCCCAGCTTGGCTCGGGCAGCTTTAACCAGGCCGATACGGAATACCTGGTTAAGACCGGCAGCTTTCTGCGTTCGGCTGCCGATGTAGAGCACCTGGTGGTTGGGGTGCAAGACGGCCTGCCGGTTTACCTCAGGCAAATCGCCCAGGTGTTCGACGGGCCCGAACAGCCCGAGGAGTACGTCTCACTCGGGTTTGGCGGGGCCAGCACCCAGACTGAAACATACCCGGCCGAATACCCCGCGGTTACCATCTCGGTAGCCAAGCGCAAGGGGGCCGACGCCATGAAGATCTCAGACCAGATTCTGGCCAAGGTAGAACACCTGAAGAAAGACCTCATCCCCGACGAGGTACATGTAGAGGTAACCCGCAACTACGGGGAAACCGCCTCCCAGAAGGTTTCCGAACTGCTCATGCACCTGATCGGTGCCATTCTGGCGGTAACCCTGGTGGTGATGCTGGCCATGGGCTGGAGGGGCGGCCTGGTGGTATTCCTCTCGGTACCCGTTACCTTCGCCCTGACCCTGCTGAGCTACTACATGCTCGACTACACCCTGAACCGGATTACCCTGTTCGCCCTGGTGTTCGTGACGGGGATTGTGGTGGACGACTCCATCATCATCGCCGAGAACATGCACCGCCATTTCAAAATGAAGCGGTTGCCGTTCAAGCAAGCGGCCCTCTACGCCATCAACGAGGTGGGGAACCCCACCATCCTGGCTACTTTCACCGTTATTGCCTCGGTGCTGCCAATGGCCTTCGTATCGGGGCTCATGGGCCCGTATATGTCGCCCATGCCCATCGGGGCGTCTATCGCCATGATGCTTTCCCTTTTCGTGGCCCTGACCATAACCCCCTACCTGGGGTACCTCTTCCTGCAGGAAAAAGAGAAAAAGGGTAAGCCTGCCAAAGCGCACCCCGCCGTGGAAGAGACCTTTATCTACCGCTGGTACGACCGCCTGGAGCGGCCCTTGCTCGAGAACCGCAAAAAGCGCTACATCTTCTTGGGTATCAACTTATTCCTGTTAGTGGGGTCTGTAATGCTGTTCTTTACCAAGTCGGTGCTGGTAAAAATGCTGCCCTTCGACAACAAGAATGAATTCCAGGTAGTTATAGACATGCCCGAGGGCACCACCCTGGAACGCACCTCGGCCGTGTCGCGCGAAATCGGGCAGTACCTGCGCACCCAGCCCCAGGTGGTGAACTACCAGGCCTATGTGGGCACCTCGGCCCCCATTACCTTTAACGGCCTGGTGCGCCACTACGACCTGAGGGGCGGCAGCAACATGGCCGACATTCAGGTGAACCTGATCGACAAACACGAACGCTCCGAACAGAGCCACGACATCGCCAAGGCGATAAGGCCGGGCATCCAGCAAATAGCGGCTGCCTACGGGGCCAATGTGAAACTGGTGGAGGTACCCCCGGGCCCTCCCGTGCTTTCGACCATTGTGGCCGAGGTGTACGGCCCCGATTACGACAAGCAGATCGCCCTGGCCGACCAGGTATCGGGCCTGCTTCGCTCGACCGCAGATGTGGTAGACGTAGACTGGATGGTGGAAGCCGACCAGACCGAATACAACTTTGTGGTCGACAAGGAAAAGGCCATGCGGTACGGCCTGGCGCCCCAGCAACTGGTACAGACCATGAACATGGCCCTCTCTCAGCGGCCGGTTACCGCCCTGTACGACGAGCACGCCTCCGAACAGGTGGGGCTGGTGCTGAGCCTGTCAGAGGCCGAAAAGTCGTCGGTATCAGACCTTTCACAGCTGCGCGTACGCTCCGAGCAGGGGCAGATGCTCCCCATCGGTGATTTTGTAACTGTAGAACCCGTTACCCGGGCCAAAAGCATCTACCGGAAGAACCAGAAGCGCGTGGTCTACGTTATGGCCGACATGGCCGGCGAACTGGAAAGCCCCGTTTACGCCATTTTGGGCATGGAAGAGCGCCTGAAAGGCCTCGAGGTGCCTGCCGGGTACAAGCTGGAAGAGCAATACATGCACCAGCCCGATTACGAAGACGACTATACCGTGAAATGGGACGGGGAATGGCAAATTACCCTCGAGGTATTCCGCGACCTGGGCCTGGCTTTCGCCGGGGTTATCGTAATCATCTACATGCTCATCGTGGGCTGGTTCCAGAACTTCAAGGCCCCCGTGGTGATGATGGTCGCCATCCCGCTCTCTTTGGTGGGCATCGTACTGGGCCACTGGATGCTCGGGGCCTTCTTTACGGCCACTTCCTTTATCGGCATGATCGCCCTGGCCGGCATCATGGTGCGGAACTCCGTGCTGCTGATCGACTTTATCAACCTGCGCATGGACGAGGGCATTCCGCTGAAACAGGCCGTAATCGAAGCCGGAGCGGTGCGCACCACGCCCATCCTGCTAACGGCAGGCACCGTGGTTATCGGGGCCTTCGTGATCTTGTTCGACCCTATTTTCCAGGGACTGGCCATCTCCCTGATGGGAGGGACCATCGCCTCCACCATCCTGACCCTGCTGGTGGTGCCCCTGGTGTATTACAGTATTGAAAAGAAAAAACACCGCAATGAATAAATTCACCAAACTCGTAATCGTAACGGCTGTGGAAGAGTTCCGCAACGACGTGCTGCGCCTGTTCAAAAAGGCCGGCATCGAAAGCTTCAGCGGCTCGGAAATAGACGGGTACAAAACCACCCCTCCGGTGCTGATGGCCTCAAGCTGGTTTCCCAGCGAACGGGGCGGGAACGAATCGCACCTGTATTTCTCCTTTACCGACCAGGCGCACATAGATACCCTGTTCGAGCTCATCGGGGCCTTTAACCAGACCCTGGAGACCAACAACCCGGTCAAGGCCATCGTGGTGCCCATAGAACGGTCGATCTAAGGCCCCCAAAGTAGTTCGGCCCTTTAAGAAACCGGGACTTCGCGTCCCGGTTTTTTCTTTTCCAAATACATCAAATTGATTTTTACACACCTGATATTTATCAGAAATTCAGCACCTTTTAATCCCCAATTTTGGTAGAGTAAACAAATCGGGGCTATGCAATACCTCAGCATACCGGGCCGGTTGCTTCTCCTGGGAACCTTAATCCTGGGGCCGCGCCCATCCCTTCTGGGACAAGACCACGACACAAAACCCATCCAAAAACAGAGCATCCTTGAAAGTGAAGGCGAGGACCACCACGGTAAGATTACCCGCGCCAAAGATTTCTTCGCATACGGCACCATTACCGGGCATCTGCGGAACTACTTCATGAACACGGTAAACCAGGGTAGCCTGACCGATTACTACGCCAATGCGATCGGGGGTACAATGGGGTTCACCTCGCCCGAGTTTTACGGCTTTGAATTCGGCACGGCAGGCATCTTTACCTACAAGGCTTTTTCGTCTGATCTGAACCAGGTAGACCCGGCCACAGGCGAAGTCGCCTTTTGGGAGCACGAACTGTTCGACGTGCTCGACACCGACAACTTCAACGACCTCGACCGCCTGGAATCGTTATACCTGCGCTACAACTTTAACAAAGGGTATGTGACCTACGGCAAAATGGAGATTGAAGACACCCCCCTGATGAACATATCGGACGAACGGATGAACGCCTTTTCCTTTAAGGGGATCTGGGGCCACTACGCCCTGGACGAAAACAACCGCTTTCACCTGACCTGGATCGACCGCATCTCGCCCCGGGGGGTGGTGGAATGGGTGGACTTCCACGAAGGCATCGGCCTGAGCCCCCAGGGGTTCCAGCCCGATGGCACCGAGGCAGACTATTTTGAAAACGTCGATTCCGACGGCCTGGCCATGCTGGGCTACCTGGGCCAATACCGGAATTTTAGCCTGGAGTTTTACCAGTGGTACCTCGACAACCTCTCCTACACGTCCTGGTTGGGCGTTGAATACGAGAAAGGCAACTGGGCCTTTGGCCTGCAGGGCGTACTGCAGTTCCCCGACACCCACCAAAGGGATTTGGAATACGAGCAGCGTTACATACAGCCCGGGGAACACGGGCAGGTATTGAGTGCCCAGGTACGGTACAATGTTGCTGACTGGCACCTGAGGGCCGCCTTCACCGAGGTGTTCAAAGGGGGTCGGTTTTTGTTCCCCAGGGAATTGGGCCGGGATACTTTCTACACTTCCCTGCAACGCTCCCGCCTGGAAGGCTTCGGCGATACCCGTGTTCTGACCCTGGGGGGGGACTATACCCTTACCCGCGACGGTCTAACCGCCGGCCTTGACTGGACGCGGCTTTGGGGCCCTGAAAGAGGTACCTTCACCTACAACAAATACGACCTGGACGCCTACTGGCAGCTCAATGCCCACTTGCACTATGCCTTCGGAGATTTTTTCGACGGGCTCAGCGTGGATTTCCTCTACGTGTACAAAGAAAACCAGAACGATTCCTCCCCTGAAGCCATCTTTAACCGCAGTAACTACCACCAGTTTAACCTGGTAACCACCTTTGTCTTCAACTAGGCGTAAAATGAAAAAGCCGGAACGCAATCGTTCCGGCTTTTCAGGGGTTGCGGTTGGCACTGCCTGCCAGCCGGGTTCGAATTACATGCTTTGAGCTTTCCACCCCCCGCCCAGGGCGTGGTAGAGGTCGATGCGCGCCAGCATCTGCGATTTCTTGGTTTCGACCAGCTCGATGCGGGCTTCCAGTGCCTCGCGCTGGGTGAGCAGCACCTCCAGGTATTCGACCCGGGCCGACTGGAACAGGCGGGTGGAGAGGTCTATCGACTCGGTGAGGGCGCTTACCTGCCCGTATTTGCGATCGTAACTGTTTCGAAGGTTCTCAATATTCGACAATTCATTGGCCACTTCGATGTAGCCGCTTAAGATGGCCTTCTCGTACTCGTACACGGCCTGGATCTGCCGGTCGCTGGCGGTGTTGTAGGCCGCCTTCAGGGCATTCCGGTTAATCAGGGGCCCCACCAGGTCGGCCACGGCCCCGTACATGAGCGACTCGGGCGTGCTGGTCAGGAATTTCGGCTGGAAGGCCTCCAGCCCCACCCCGGCGCTAATGCCCACAGACGGGTAAAAATTGGCCCGGGCCACTTTTACATCGAGTTTGGAGGCTTCGAGTTCGAACTCGGCCCGGCGCACGTCTGGACGGTTCTGCAGGAGTTGGGCCGGGATGCCTGAATAGACTGTATCCAGGGTCATATCGATGAACTGGTCGGAATTCCGGTCGATGTGCTGGGGGGTATGCCCGATCAAAAAGTTGATCCGGTTCTCGGTCTCCACGATTTGCTGCTGGATGTCGAACTTGTGGCTTTGGTTCTTGAGCACCTCGGCCTCAAAACGCTTCACCGCCAGCTCGGTTGCCCGGGCGGCCTGCTTCTGCAGGCGTACGATCTGCAGGGCATTTTGCTGGATTTCCAGGTTCTGCTCGATAAAGCGGAGCTGGTTGTCGAGGGCCACCAGCTCGTAGTACGAACTGGCGATTTCGGCCACCAGGCTGGTTACCATGAAGTTCTTCCCCTCTACAGAGGCCAGGTACTCGTATACGGCTGCCTTTTTGGAGTTGCGCAGTTTCTTCCAGATGTCCACCTCCCAGGTGGCTACTATGCCAGCCCGGTAATTGGGCAGCGGATCGGGAAATTCCTCCCCCTCGTGGATGGTGAGCTGTTCCTCGACCGACCCGTTGCGGGTATACCGGCCCACTTTTTCAACCTCGGCACCGGCCTGTACCCCGACAAAGGGGAGGTATTCCCCTTTGCGGGCCCTGATCTCGTTCTGGGCCACATCTACCTGCTGCATCATGATGTTCAGCTCCTGGTTGCGCACCAGGGCCGAATCGATAAGGGTTCGCAGTTTCGCGTCGCTGAAGAAAGCCCCCCAGTTCACGGTCGCCGAGTTCAGGGTGTCTCCGGGCTGGTCGCCATAGGCGCCCGGCAGCTGTCGGTTGGCCTCCCGAATTTCACGGGAGGGGACGCAGGAGACGAAGAAAGTGAGCAATAGGGCTGCGCTTCCTACCCCGATTTTGGTTCCAAATAAGATGCTTTTATTCATCTTCTTTTTTTGTGGTTATTTTTTTCAAAAGTTTGTTGATCTCGCGCAGGCGGGCCCTGATGCGGCTTTCGCTGTCTTGTACATGGAACATCTCTTCAGAGACAGGCTCGGTGGCCTCGTCTTTGATAAAGCTGCGTCCGTCGGCCATTTTGGCGAACACGTAGTACAATCCCGGGATTACCAGCACCCCGAAGACCGTACCGATCAGCATGCCCCCCAGTGCCGATCCGCCGATGGTCCGGTTGCCAATGGCCCCGGCTCCTGTGGCCACCACCAAGGGGATAAGCCCAGCGATAAAGGCGAAGGAAGTCATCAGGATGGGGCGGAACCGCACCTTGGAGCCTTCCACAGCTGCCGCCAGAATGGTGGCACCTTCCCGTCGCTTCTGCACGGCAAATTCCACGATAAGCACCGCGTTCTTGCCCAAAAGGCCCACCAGCATGATAATCCCGATCTGGGCGTAAACGTCGTTGGCCAGCCCCATCATCTTTAGCATCAAAAAGGAGCCGAAGACCCCGATGGGCAGGGAGAGGATTACCGCCAGGGGCAGCAAAAAGCTCTCGTACTGGGCGGCCAGCACCAGGCAAACGAAGATGAGCACCACGATAAAGATGGAGAGCGATTCGTTCCCCCTGCGAGCCTCGTCGTAGGAGAGGCCTTCCCAGGCGATATCGTACCCCCGGGGCAGTTTGGTGGCTGCCACCTCCTTTACGGCACTGATGGCGTCGCCACTGGTAAAGCCTTTGGCGGGAAGCCCCTGTATGGCTGCCGAGTTGTAGAGGTTGTACCGGGTAATCTCGTTGGGGCCCAGGCGTTTTTCCATCTTCATAAACGAGGAGTAGGGTACCATTTCCCCTTCTTCGTTTTTCACGAAGAGTTTCTCCAGGTCTGACGGCAGGGCCCGGTACTCCGGGGCGGCCTGGGTATACACCTTAAAGAAGCGCTCGAAACGGATAAAGCCCTGTTCATAGGTGCTGCCTATCAAAATGTTCAGGTTTTCCATGGCCTTGCCGATGGAAACTCCCTTCTGCATGGCCGCCTTGTTGTCGATCTTCAGCTCGTATTGCGGGTAGTTGGCCGCAAAAAAGGTAAACAGGCCGCTGAGTTCCTTCCGGGCCTTAAGGGCATCCATAAAGTCGTTGTTCACCTTTTCAAAGGCATGGTAATCGGAAGAGCCGGTTTTGTCGAGCAACCGGAGCGAGAAACCGCCCGATGATCCGAACCCTGGCACAGCCGGGGGTTCGAAGTACTCGATCACGGCCCCGAGGTTTTTGGTCTCTTCTTCGAGTTCTTCCATGATTTCGTGCACGGAGTGTTTGCGCTGCGACCAGGGCTTCAGGCTGATCAGGCAGGTACCGGCGTTGGAGCCGCGGCCCTCGGTCATGATCTCATAACCGGCCAGGGACGAAACCGATTCCACCCCTTCGACCTCCTCAGAGATTTTCTGGAGCTTGCGGGCCACGTCGTTGGTGCGCTCCAGGGTAGAGCCGGGAGGGGTCTGGATAATGGCGTATATCATCCCCTGGTCTTCGTTGGGGATAAAGCCTGCCGGCAATACCTGGTTGGTGAAGAAGATCCCCGCGCAGAAGGCGATGAGCACCCCGAAGGTTATCGCCCGCCGGTTGGCGATGCGCTTCAGCAGCCCCTCGTACCGGCCGGTAAGCAGGTCGAACTTGCCGTTGAACCAATCGATAAACCGGTCTATGGGGCTTTTGCGCTTCTTGCTGTGGGGCTTCAGCATCATGGCGCAGAGCACCGGGGTAAGGGTTAGGGCCACCACGGCCGAGATGATGATGGATCCCGCCATGGTAATGGAGAACTGCCGGTAAAAGACCCCGACCGGGCCGGTCATGAACGAGATGGGGATGAACACCGAAACCATGACCAGGGTAATGGCGATAATGGCCCCGCCGATCTCTCCCAAAACCGCCGTAGACGCCTTGTAGGGCGTCATGCCCTCGTGCAGCTTCACGTGCACCGCCTCCACCACCACAATGGCGTTGTCGACCACGATCCCGATGGCAAGCACCAGGGCGAAGAGCGTGATCAGGTTAATGGACAGGTCAAACATTTGCATCACAAAGAAGGCCCCGATAAGCGATACGGGTACCGCAATAATGGGGATGAGCGTGGAACGCCAGTCACCCAAAAAGAGGAACACCACAATAGCCACCAGAATAAAGGCGTCGCGCAGGGTGTGCAGCACCTGTTCGATGGAGGCGTTCAAAAAGCTGGATACGTCGTAGCTGATCTCGTATTCGATGCCCGGGGGGAAATCGGTTTCCATTTCGTCGAGCTTGGCTTTAACCGCTTCGATTACGTCGCTACCGTTACTCCCCAGGGTCTGCTTCAGCACCATGGAAGCCGAGGGGCGTCCGTCGAGGTTGGAGTAGATATCAAAGAACTCGCTGCCCAGCTCCACATCGGCCAGGTCGCCCAGGCGAAGGATCTCCCCTTCCTCGTTGGCCCGGATTATGATGTTGCTGTACTGCTCGGGCTCGTTGAACTGCCCTTCGTATACCAGTACGTATTCGAGCGACTGGGCCTTGATGCCCGAACTGCTCCCGAGCCGGCCGGGGCGGGCAATGATGCTCTGCTCCTGCATGGCTTCGAGCACTTCCTCGGCCGAGACACTGTAGGCCCGCATACGGTCGGGCTTGAGCCACACGCGCATGGCGTACTTGCGGCTCCCCAGAATCTGGGCGCTGGCAATACCGTCGATCCGCTGGATTTCGGGCATGATGCGCGTATAGGCGTAGTTGTAGAGGAAAAGCTCGTCCTGCCCCTTCTCCTTGCCGTACAGGTTTATGTACATAAGCATACTGGGCTGCACGGGCGTAATCACCAGCCCTTCGCGCTGCACCAGGGGCGGCAGGTTGGGCATAACCTGGTCGACCCGCGTTTTGACCCGTACCACCGCCTGGTTGGGGTCGGTGCCCGGTTCAAAGATGACGCGGATGGTGCCTTCGCCGGCGCTGGTGGCGTCGGTAGACACATAACGGCTGCCCTGCACCCCGTTAATGGCGGTTTCGAGCGGGATCAGCGTTGATTTCACCAGCACGTCTGCGCTGGCCCCCGGATAGGCGATGAAGATGTTCACCGTGGTGGGCGCAATCTCGGGGAATTGAGAAACCGGCAGCTGCATCATCGCCAACAGCCCGGTAAATACGATGATTACCGAGATGACGATGGCCAGAACCGGCCTTTTTATGAATTTACTAAACATGGAATCTTTTTTTGGCCGGCATTACTCGGCGTACAACTCGAGGTTAGACAATACCTTGGCAGGCTCCACGAAATTGGGGCTGATGGTGCCACCGTTGCGGACCATCCGAATGCCTTCCAACAAAATGTGGTCCTTGTCAGACAGGCCTTCCTTCACCACAAAGAGGTGGGGCAGCTCGGCTGCGATGGTAATTTCCTTCTGGTGGGCCACATGGTCTTTGTCAATCACGAAAACATAGGTTTTATCGAGTACCTGGAAGGTGGCCTTCTGGGGGATGAGGAGCGCGTGCGGCAGGGGTACCTGCATCAAAATACTGCCGGTTTCACCGTGGCGCAGCATGCCTGTGGGGTTCGCGAAGGTGGCCCGGAAGGCGATGTTGCCGGTTTGGTTGTTGAACTCCCCTTCGATGGTCTCTACTACACCGGGCTGGTCAAATTCTTTCCCGTTGGCCATCAGCAGGGCTACTTCCTGCCGGTTTACTTTCCCCAGAAGGGTCATGTAATCGAGGTACTCGGCCTCGGGCACGTTAAAATAGACCCACATCTGGGAGTTGTCTGACAGGGTGGTGAGCAGTTCGCCCTCGTCGAGCAGGCTGCCTTCCCGCACGTGCAGGTGGTCCATAATGCCGTCGAAGGGGGCGCGGATATCGGTAAAGCTCAGGTGGGTCTGCGCCAGGGCCACTTCGGCCCTGGCCTTCTCAAGGCTGGCCTTCGACATGGCCAGCTCGTTGGCCGATACCACATTGCCGTCGGCGAGCATTTTGGTGTTCTTGTACTCGATTTCGGCTACCTGGGCCTCGGCCTGGGCTTTTTGAAGTTCGGCCTGATACACGTTGGGCATGATGTGGAACATCTGCTGGCCTTTTTTCACAAACTGCCCCTCATCGACATAAATGTGCTGCAAATACCCTTTTTCGAGGGCGCGCAGCTCGATATTGCGGATGGAATGGATCTGGCAGACGTAATCTTTGGTGATGGAGGTATCGCGGTACACCGGACTGGTGACCAGGAATTTGGTTTCCTCGGCTTTTTCTTTCTTTTCGGACGAGCAGCTTGCCTGGCACAATAACAATGCAGACAAGCCGATAAACAGGGGAAGGGTCTTCCTCATTACTAATTATTTAAAAATGGATTGGTTCAATCAAAAAAAGGGGGTAGCCAGTGCACGGCCCCGAGGACGGCAACGGGCTTATGCGGCAGGAGGGCCTGCCCGACGGGTGGCCGGATTGGTTTTACAGCGGGCTGTGGGCCGGCCAGATGTTATTAAATGCGGAAAACCTGGTGCAGGATGTGCCTGGGGGTAGTAGCCACACCTGCGGCAACACCCAATAGACCGGGGGCCGAAAGAACGTCCAGAACCGGCTCTGGCCGGTTGTGGGCACAAAAAAAGGCAGACGTACCGCTGCCTGAAGTGGTAATGATTTTATGGGAAACCCCATTAGCCCTGACTTCTTCTTCTTCCTCCTTTTCGAAGGGCCCTGTTAGGGCAGGCAGGGGTTTTTCGTTGGAAAAGTCGGCCGGTTTGACAACCTCAGGCCGGGTGGTATACCCATCTGGCTGTGCCTCTCCGGCTCCCGAAATACGTTCGAGCAGGCTTGTTGGTGAGGCGTCCGTCGGGTCAAGGGCCAGGGCGTGCGCCGTAAGGCCGAAGACCAGCAGGAAGAGCTGCAACAGGGATCCGAATCGTTTCAAAGCCTGATTTATTCGGGGAACAAAACTAGGTCAGACCGCGGAGTTGCGCAAGCATGGACTGTTAATAATGTTTAAAATCGGAATAGACAGGATGAAACGGCGCATTGGAAAGGCTTTTATATATTTGGGGGAAATCTCCGGGGCATTCCCCGGATCGATTTAACCTACACCAACCCACCTCCTATGGATTACTTTACCATCGCCTCCTTGCTGGTTCTGGTATCTGCCCTGTTCGGATACATGAACACCCGGTTTCTAAAACTGCCCAACACCATCGGGCTCACCGTGATCACCATCGCCTTTACCCTGGTGGTGTTTGCCCTGAGCTATTTTGACTCCCGCCTGCTTATCGCCGAGCGCTACGTTATCTCCCAGATTGATTTCAAATCGGTGCTGCTCGACCACATGCTCGGGTTCATGCTGTTTGCCGGGGCCCTGCACACCGACCTGAACAAGCTGAACGAACAGAAATGGCCCGTAGTGTTGTTCTCAACCTTCGGGGTCCTGGTCTCGACCTTCCTCATCGGCGGGGCCACTTTTTATCTGCTGCCCCTGCTCGGCCTGCAGGTTAGCCTGCTGCCCTGCCTGCTCTTTGGCGCCCTGATCTCCCCCACCGACCCCATCGCCGTTTTGGGCATCCTGAAAAAAGCCGGGGCCCCAAAAAAGCTCGAAATCAAGATCGTCGGGGAATCCCTGTTCAACGACGGGGTGGGCGTGGTCGTGTTCCTGACCCTTTATAGCCTGGCCACCGGGTCGGAGGCAGATATCTCGGTCATAGGGATCCTAAAACTCTTTGCCGTTGAAGTTTTCGGGGGTTTGCTGCTGGGCATGGGACTTGGCTATATCACCTTCCGTATGATGAGCGCCATAGACGACTACGCCATCGAGGTCATCCTTACCCTGGCGGCGGTTATGACGGGCATGGCACTGGCCTCGTACCTGCACGTGTCAGGCCCCCTGGCCATGGTGGTGGCCGGCCTGATGGTCGGCGGACCCGCGGCCCGCAGCCGGGCCATGTCGCAGACGGTAGAGACCTATGTGGACAAGTTCTGGGAACTCATCGATATATTGCTCAACGCCCTGCTTTTCGTGCTGATCGGGATGGAGATATTGGTGCTCGAATACCGGTCTGAATACCTGCTGGCGGGCCTGCTCATGATCCCCATCGCCCTGCTATGCCGGCACCTGTCGCTGTTGTTGCCCATCCAATTCTTTCAGAAACGGCTGGGCTTTGTGCCCCACACCCACCTGGTGATGACCTGGGGCGGCCTGCGCGGGGCCATCTCCATCGCCCTGGCCCTGGGGCTGACCGATAACATGCACCGGGAACTCTTCCTGGTGGTCACCTATGTGGTGGTCATCTTCTCCATCATCGCTCAGGGCCTGACCGTGGAAAAGCTCGTATCCCGGCTGGGCAAATACTGGGTGGCGAAAGCCTAATCTACCAGGGCCTGGTACACCAGATTCCGCAAGACGGAATGATCGGCCACCCGCGGGCCGGGCCGCACCTGGGTAAAATACACGACAATGAGCTCTTCCTGCGGGTCCACCCAATAGGTGGAATGGTAGGCGCCCCCCCAGCCATATTCGCCTTCAGATCCGTAGGTGCCCCGCTGGCCCGTATCGGTAACCACGCTGAAGCCCAAACCGAAGCCCTGCCCCCGGCTGTAGCCGACCTCGGGCGCCAGGTGGTTGGTGGTCATCAGGGCCACCGTGCGGGGCGATAACAGGCGTTTCCCATTGAGCTCGCCCCCATTTTCCATCATCTGCAGAAAGCGGTAATAATCGGCCGCGCTCGACACCACCCCCGCCCCGCCCGAAAAGCTCGTGCGCGGGCCTGAAACATACTGCCCCTGCGTATCCATGCCGGGTCCTTCGGGGGCCCGCTTCAGGCGACCGCTGTCGTCGGGGTTGAATACTGCAGCCAAACGGCGCTCCTTCCCGGAAGGCAGGTAAAAATAGGTATCGTTCATGCCCAGGGGCTCAAAGAGGCGTTCGCGTAGGAACTGGTCGAGGGGCTGGCCCGAGGCCACCTCGATCACGGCCCCGAGTATATCGGTGGAATACCCGTAGACAAATTGCCTGCCCGGCTGGGCTTCCATGGGCAGGGCCGCCATGCGGCGCACCGTCGCTAAAATGGGCTCCTTCCGGTCGGCAAAGTACCAACCCTGAATGCCGGCTGCCTGCCAGGCATCGGCGGCCACCCCATACCCGTAACCGATCCCCGAGGTGTGGGTGAGCAGGTCGCGCAGGGTAATCTGCCGCTCCGCGGGAACTACCTCATACCCCCCTTCGGGGTTGGCGACTGCCACGGTGGTTTTTTCAAATTCGGGAATAAAGCGCGAAAGCGGGTCTCCAATGTGCAGCCTTCCCTCTTCCTGCAACAGCATAATGCCGGTACTTACAAGGGCCTTGGTCTGGGAGGCAATACGGAAAAGGGCGTCGGCCGGCATCGGGTTTTTTACAGCCGGGTCGGCATAGCCGAAGGCTTTATGGTAAACCACCCGGTCTTTTCGGGCCAGTAAAATAACCCCGCCCGGCAGGTCACCGTTTTCGGCATAGCGCCGAAAGGCATCATCGAGGCGCTGGAGGCGCTCCTGGGAAAAGCCCAGGGCCTGGGGTTCAGCCCTGTTCAATTCTTGGGCAGGAAGGGCACAAAGGCCGCCGATTACAAAGGCCAATAGCCCCAGGGTACTCTTTTTCAGGTGATTCATAACGGGTTGGTTTTAGCGGGTTGCGGCCCTTGGCCGGTCACCCGAAAATGTTCGGGGTGTCAAAGGCCCTGAAAGTTAAACAAAAAAGCTATTTTAAAGGGGCCGAAATTCGGCCCGCCAACCTGTTTCCTATGAAAAACCTCCTCCGCCTCTTCGCCTGGCTGCTGCTCATGCCGCTGCCGCATGCCTTAAATTCCCAGGCCTTTGACTGGATCAACCCGGAATTGTACCACCAGTGGACCGCCAAATGGATCTCGCACCCCGATGACCAGGGGCGGGAATTCGGGGTCTACCATTTCAAGAAGGAATTCCGTCTGGATAAATCGCCCCAGACCTTCGTGGTACACGTCTCAGCCGACAACCGCTACAAGCTGTACGTGAACGGGCAGTATATTACTTTCGGCCCGGCCCGGGGCGACCGGCTCAACTGGCGGTATGAAACCCTCGACCTGGCCCCTTACCTGCGCCCCGGCGAGAATGTGGTGTCGTCCACCGTCTGGAATTTTGCCGGCTACCGGCCCGTGGCCCAGCACTCCGTAAAGACCGGCTTTATTTTGCAGGGGAATACCGAAGCGGAGCGGGTGGCCGATACCAACAGCGGGTGGAAGGTGTTCCGGGACGATGCCTACACCCCCCTTACCACCGACCTGAACGCCTATTACGTGGTGGGGCCCGGAGAAGAATTCAACGCCTACGCCCACCTGTGGAACTGGATGCAGCCCGGGGCCTATGAGACCCGATTTGTCCCCGCCCGGGAGGGTGAAACGGGCCGGCCTACCCTGAGCCTGGAGCGTTACGGGGGGATTTCCGACCACGTGCTTGTGCCCCGTACCATTCCGTTGATGGAAGAACGGCCCCAGCGCTTCAAAGCCATCCGGAGGCAGGAGGGGCCCGCAGTCCAAGAAGCCTTCCTTCAGGGTGAGGCCTCCGTGGAAGTACCGGCCAACACCACCCTGGTCCTGTTGCTCGACCAGGGGCACCTGACCAACGCCTACCCCGAGCTCGCTTATTCGGGAGGGGCCGGGGGGCAGATCAGCATCACCTATGCCGAGAGCCTCTTTGCGGCAGACGGGCAAAAATACAACCGCGACGTGGTGGACGGCAAGACCATCAAAGGCGGCAGCGATATGATCCACCCCGACGGGGGCAACGACCGCACCTTCGAGACCCTGTGGTGGCGGACCTTCCGCTATGTGCAGGTGAAAGTTGAAACCGGCGGACAACCCCTGGTGCTCCACGACTTCCGGTCGCGCTTCACCGGCTACCCCCTGAAGGAAAAGGCAGCCTTCCAGTCTGACCGGCAGGAGCTCGGCCCGATCTGGGAGGTAGGCTGGCGCACCCAACGGCTCTGCGCCGGGGAGAACTACTTCGACTGCCCTTACTACGAACAGCTGCAGTACGCCGGCGACACCCGCATCCAGTGCCTGATCTCCACTTATGTTTCGGGCGATACGCGCCTGTTCAAAAACGCATTGTTATCGTACCGCGACTCCAAATTTCCCTTCGGGCTGACCCAGAGCCGTTACCCCAGCTACGATCCCCAGTTGATCCCGCCCTTTTCCCTGGTCTGGATTACCATGCTGCACGACTATTGGATGCTTACCCCAGACCGGGAAACCGTGGCAAGCCTCGTTCCCGAAATACTGAGCGTACTGGAATGGTACGAGCGCCACATCGACGCCACGGGCCTGCTCGGGCCAATGGAGTGGTGGAACTTTGTGGATTGGGTTGAGGCCGAGGGTTGGCAGGGCGGGGTACCGCCCGGGGCGCGAGACGGGCATTCGGCCCTGCTTAGCCTGCAATACCTCTACACCTTGCAGAAAGCCGCACCCTTGCTCGAAGCATTTGGCTTTGACGGACAGGCCCGGCGTTTTCGCATGCGTACCGAGGCCCTGCGCGAAGCGGTACGAGCCACCAGTTGGGACGGCGAGAAGGGTTTGTTTGCAGACACCCCGGAAAAAAAGCTTTTCAGCCAGCATACCAATGCCCTGGCGGTGCTTACCAATACGGCCCCGCCAGAAGAACAGGCCGCCATTATGCGCCGGGTACTTGAAGGCCGGGGCATGGCACATACCACGTACTATTTTTCGTTCTACCGAACCGAAGCCATGGCTCAGGCAGGCCTTTCAGAGCAGTACCTGTCGACCCTTGAACCCTGGCAGGCCATGCTTGACAACGGCCTGACCACCTTTGCCGAAGAACCCGACCCGACCCGCTCTGACTGCCATGCCTGGAGCGCCTCGCCCCTGTACCATTTCCTGGCCCTGGTCTGCGGCGTAAAGCCGGCAGCTCCCGGCTTTGGCAAGGTGCTTATCGACCCCCACCTGAACGGGCTTAAATCTGTGAAGGCACAGGTACCCCACCCGCAGGGAACCATTGAAGTACAGTGGGAAGCCAGCGGGAAGGGCGACCTCAGCGGCCACATTACCCTGCCCGAAGGGCTGGAGGGCACCCTGCAGTGGCAGGGTCGCTCGTATCCGCTGCAATCGGGTGAAAACCCGGTTCAGATTCGCCCTTAGACGGCCCGGGTAACCCCCGGGGTGGGGATGGGGTACTTCCCGTCTGCATCGGGCAGGCTCGGGGGTACCGTGTTCCAGTCTACGGTTTCGGGCATAATCCGCAAATCGGAATTCAGCGCTTGCTCCCAGGTGACCACCTGCCCGCTGTAGGTGGCCATGCGGCCCATGATGGCGGTGAGGGTACTGTAGGCCCCGTGGTAGGCGTCGTTGATCTGCCCCCCGGCCCTGATGGAGGCGAACAGGCGGTTGTGCTCTTCCTGGTAGGGGTTGTGCCCCTCGGGGTTGCTGATGGTGGCGGTTTCTTTGCCATCCAGGTCGAACAGGCGGGCCACCCCGGCGTCGTTGGTCTCAACGGCCCCCTTGGTGCCCTGGAACATTTCGCCCACCCGGCTCATGGTATTCGGCTGGTGGCGGCACTGGCTGGCTACCACCGCCCCGCCCGGGTATGTGTATTCCACAAAGTGGTGGTCGAAAATCTCGCCGTGGTCGATGCCCGTGCGGACCTGGCGGCCGCCCATACCCTGGGCCGAAGCCGGGTACTGCCCGATAAACCAGTTAGCCACGTCAATATTGTGGATGTGCTGTTCCAAAATGTGGTCGCCGCATACCCAATTGAAGTAGTACCAGTTGCGCATCTGGTATTCGAGCTCGCTTTGTCCGGCCTCGCGCGGGCGCACCCATACCCCGTCGTTGTTCCAATACACCTGGCCCGAACGGATGGTGCCGATGGCCCCGGCCTGGAGCTGCTCCAGGGTTTTCAGGTAATTGACCTGGTAGCGCCGCTGCAGCCCCACCACCACATTTAGTTTTTTGGCATCGGCCAAGCGGGCCGTTTCGAGCACCTTGCGGATACCCGGGGCGTCAGTGGCCAGGGGCTTTTCCATGAAAACGTGCTTGCCCTGCTCGACGGCGTAGGCGAAGTGGTAGGGCCTGAAGCCGGGAGGCGTGGCCAAAATCACCACATCGGCCAGGTCAATGGCCTTGCGGAAGCCGTCAAAGCCGACGAATTTATTCGCATCCGGCACGTTCATCTGCCCGCTGCCCTGGTATTTCTCCATCAGGTTTCCAAAGCTGGAATTAAGGCGGTCTTCAAACAGGTCTGCCATGGCTATGAGTTCTACCTGGGCGTCGGCCTCCAGGGCCTGGTTGGCAGCCCCCGTACCCCTGCCGCCGCAGCCCACCAGGGCCAGTTTCAGTTTCCGGTCCTGGAAAACGCGGCCCATGGCCCCCAATTCGAGGGAGGGCAAAACCAGGCTAGATGCAGCCAGGCTACTATTTCGGATAAACGTGCGGCGGGAAGCGTTGCGCGATTCGTTGGTTTTCATGTCTCGTTCGGTTTAATGGGTTATTGGTATCTAGGGTACGTCCCAGTATTTTGCATAGTCTTCAGGGGGAGGCGGATGCAGGGGGCGCACGATGCGGAACCCCGCAAAGGGCGCATCGGTAAACCACCACTTGCTTCGCGGGAACTGCGGGTCGCGCTGCTTCCAGACGGGGTCGGAAGGCAGTCGGGCGGCCGATCGCAAGGCCTCGGCCGGGAATTTGAAACTTCCCCCCCTAAGCACCCCGGGGTATTCGCTTTGGGCAGGGCTGTACGCCCCCATGGCCGGGTCATAACCCGCCGGGTCGTACCCGTCGAGGGTCCACTCGGCCACGTTGCCCAGCATATCGTAAAGGCCCCAGGGGTTCGGCTTTTTCTGGCCAACCTCCTGGTAACGGCCCCCACTGTTCTCAGCATACCAGGCGTAGGCACCGAGGGAATCGGGGTCACTGCCGAAGAAGTACGGGCCAGACGACCCGGCCCGGGCGGCGTATTCCCATTCGGCCTCGGTGGGCAAGCGGTAGAAGTGGCCGGTCTGGGCCGAAAGCCACTGGCAGAAACGGGCGGCGGCCTTGCGGGTCACATTGCCCACCGGCAGGCCCGGGCCCTTGCCCATGCCCAGGCTCATATCCACGTAAGGAAGGGTAGCTCCCGACACGGCATCTGTCTCGATTTTGACGGTCTCCCCCGAGCGGGCATCCGCTTCTGGGGTTTCGCCCGAAGCTGCCGCGGGGCCGCGGGGCCGGTTCAGGTACTGCTGGTACAACTCCCAGGTGATTTCGGTTTCAGACATCCAGAAGGCGTCAACCTCCAGGCTGCGCACGGGGGCCTCTTCGGGCCGGTGCCCGGCTTCTTCAGGCATACTTCCCATGGCAAAGGTCCCCGCAGGGATGGGCGCCATGACAATTTGAAGTTCCGTCCCAGGAATTGTTTCGGTATACCCGTGGTGTTTCTGGGCCGTGAGAAGGGGCGCTGAAAGCGATAGCAAAAGCAAAAGGGCGAAGTGGCGCATGGTAGCTGAAAGGTAAGGTTTCCGCATCAATTTTCCACTAGGGACGACCGAAAAGAAAAAGGCCCCGAGGGGGCCTTCTTCAAGCTAACTCATCCAGGGATTACAGGCTACCCGGGAAATAAACGCAATGAAATTTTTATCAGGCCGTGCTGTGCCGACGGCAGATTTCCCAGTAAAATAAAAACTGTCGGCCTGTCGGGCTAATCTTTGGAAAAATTTCACAATCTATTCCCATTTTGTGTTGAAGCACAACCCTATAGCTTACGGGTCGAGAAAGCCGTGCGAGCCGAGCCAGGCCTGAAAGGCATCGATCCACGCGTCTGAAGGCAGGCTTTGTTTGCGCATGCCAAAGCCGTGCCCGCCCTGCTCGTACAAGTGTAACTCCACCGGCAGTTTGGCGGCATTCCATACCTGGAAGAAGGCGATAGACTGGGCCTGGAACCCGAAAAAGTCATCCCCAGTCACGGTGAGGAACACTGGCATGGGAGATGCCGGGACGCTTTGCAGGTCGAGTACGTGCATGGCCCCGTAAATGGGGGCTGCAAAATCGGGACGGTCGGCTGCCCCCGTGTATTCCAGGGCCGCGGCCCCGGCCAGGGTGCCCCCGGCCGAAAAGCCGATGATGCCAACGCGGTCGGGCTTTACCCCGTAATCGGCTGCATGGGCCCTAACATACCCGATGGCGGCCAGCCCGTCTGCTTTGGCCAGATCGATATAGGGTGCCATTGCCCGGTCCATTTCCTCCCGACCGCCCTGCAATTTGGCCATGAATTCCTGGCCAGGGTTCTCCCCGGTGGGCACCAGGCGGTAACGCAGCACGAAAGCTGCGATGCCGTTTTCGACACACCAGGCCGCCACATGCCGGCCTTCATTGTCGATGCTCAGGGTGTGGAAGCCGCCCCCGGGGGCGATGATCAGGGCCGTGCCGTTGGCCCTGGAGGCTTCCGGCAAATAAGCGGTGAGGGAAGGCTCAGACACATTGGAAACGGTGGGCAGGCCGTCCCATTGGGAAATCTGGGTGCGCTCTCCCCCTTCCCACCCCATACCCGGCAGGTTGGGTTTGGACGGGAGGGAAATTACCTCATAGGCTGTTGGTTGCCCACAAAGGCTTACGGCCATGCACAGGGCAAAGGCCGAAAGGGCCGTCTGACTCCATTTTATGTCTTTCATAGTGGCTATTTTACGGATTAAATCCCTTTTGTTTTCTAACGCAGGCATACCGCCTATTCCTGCTTTTCCTCCCCCAGATGGCTAACCTCGGCAACTGTTTCGAAGAAATAGCTGCCCGGCCCGAGTTCCAAAACCACCCTACCGTCCTGGTCTGGCTGGCGGCGGATCCCCTTAGCCTGGCCAAGGGGGCGCCCCCCTTCCTGAATGGCCTCATAAGTGCCATAAGGCATTACGAATACGGCGGTTGTGCCCATGGGCACCTGTACCCGGTGTGCGTAAAGGCCGTTTTCAAAGGCCCAGGCACTGCCGATTTCGCCGTAATAGGTCTGCAGCCTCCCGGAGGCGTGGGTGAGCCCGGCCCCGGGGGTAGGCGCAATGCGGAAATGCCGGTAACCCGGTCCATCCTCAAGGGCCTGAATGCCGGCGATATGCTGGTACATCCAGTCGCCGATGGCCCCGTAGGCATAGTGGTTGTACGAATTCATGGAAGGCACCTGGAAGCTGCCGTCGGGCTTGATGCCGTCCCAGCGCTCCCAAATGGTGGTGGCCCCCATGGTAACCGGGTACAGCCAGGAGGGGTACGAGCGCTGCATCAGCAGGCGGTAGGACACGTCGGTATGGCCGTAGCGGCTCAGCACGTGGGCCAGGTAGGGCGTGCCCAAAAAGCCGGTGGTCAGGTGGTAGCCGTAATCCTTTATGTTGTTGACCAGGCGTTCAGCGGCCGCCTCCCGAAGGGCTTCGGGGAGCAGGTCAAACTGCAGGGCCAGCACGTAGGCGGTCTGGGTACCCGAGACCAGGCGGCCCGATTCGGTCAGGTATTCGCGCCTGTAGGCTTCTTTCACTTCCTCCAGCAGGTGCGCATAGGCCGCTTCGTCTTCGGTCTTGCCCAATACCCGGGCCGCTTTCAAAAGCAGCTCGGTTGAATAGGCGTAAAAACTCTGGGCGATCAGGTATTTGTCGGTAACGGCCGAGCGACCGTCGTTGTCGTCGTGGGGGCGGTAAAAAAGCCAGTCGCCGAAGTGGAAGCCCGTGTTCCAGAGGTTGCCCGAACTGCGCGAGCGGATGTACTCCACCCAGGCTTTCATGCTCGGATACTGGGTTTCAAGCAGCTGCCGGTCGCCGAAGAGCAGGTAGCTTTCCCAGGGGATGATGGTGGAAACGTCTGCCCATCCGGCACTTCCCGATGCCTGGGGGCCGAGCACGTTGGGCACCACAAAGGGCACCGAGCCGTTGTCGAGCTGGTCGGCCGCCAGATCTTTGAGCCATTTTGAGAAGAAGGCATTCACGTTCCGGTTGTAGGCCGCCGTACGGAAAAAGGCCTGGGCGTCGCCCGTCCAGCCGAGGCGTTCGTCCCGCTGCGGGCAGTCGGTGGGCACGTCGAGGAAATTGCCGCGCTGCCCCCACTGGATGTTGTGCTGCAGTTGGTTCAGCAAGGGGTCTGAAGTGGTCAGGGAGCCGGTCTGCTCCAGGTCTGAATACAGGGCAATGGCGGTCATGTTATCGGCAGAAGGGGTAAACCCTTCCACCTTAACATACCGGAAGCCGTAGAAGGTAAAATGGGGCTCCAGCACCTGGTTGGCATCCCCGTTCAGGATGTAGGCAGCCTGCTGGTCGGCTGCCCGCAGGTTGTCGGTATAGAAATTGCCTTCTTTGGTGAGCACCTCGGCGTGGTGCAGGGACACCTGCTGCCCGATGGCCCCCGAAAGCTTCAGTTGCACCCAGCCCACCAGATTCTGGCCAAAGTCGACCACGGTTTCCCCCTGAGGGGTGGTGATCACCTCCACCGGCTTAAAGGTTTCATGCTTGCGAACGGGCTCGTTTTCGGTGGCGATCAGGTTGGCCTTTCCAAAGCTCCCTACCCGCACCGGCTGCCAGGCGCCGTCGTCGAAGCCGGCTGTGTCCCAGCCCGGGAATTCTAGGGTGGAATCGTAGGTTTCCCCGTCGTAGATCTCCGAATTCAGGATGGGGCCCGTGCGGCCAACCCAGCTGCCATCGCTGACCACCCGTTCGGCGGTGCCGTCGGCATAGGCAATGTCGAGTTGCAGCAAGAGGGATATATCGCTGCCGTAATGGTCGCGGCTATCGCCCCAGGCCAGGTAATCGCGGTACCAGCCGTTGCCGAGCACGGCCCCCACCGCATTGGCCCCTTCCCGGAGCAGCCCGGTAACATCGTACTGCTGGTACTGCAGGCGGGTTTCATAGCTGGTCCAGCCGGGCGAAAGGTAGGCATCGCCTATGCGCTGTCCGTTGAGCCGGGCCTCGTACATGCCGTGAGCCGTGATATAGGCCGTGGCGCTACTGATGGGTTTATCGAGTTGGAATTCCTTGCGGAAATACGGGCTCGGCCGGTTGATGGTATCTGCCTCGCTACCCGGTGAGATCCACTGGGCGGCGAACTCGGTTTCCGGGTTGAGCAGACCCATTTGCCAGTAACCTGCCGGGGCCCATCCCGAGCGCTTGCCGCGGGCATCCCAGGTGCGAACCTGCCAGAAATAAGTTCGGCCGCTTTCCAGGGCCGGGCCTGCATAGGGCACGTGCACCGAATGGCCCCTATCGACCTTGCCCGAATCCCAGACCAGGGGTTTACCATGGCTCAGGGCGTCGGGCGAGGCCGCCACCTGCACCTGGTAGGCTGTCTGGGCATCGCCCCGGGTTTTGGAGGCCAGCGTCCAGGTCAGTCGCGGTGCCTGCGCGGTAACGCCGCGGGGGTTCGCCCGGTTTTCGACCCAGGTTTTTTCAACGGTGAGCTGAGCCCTTACCAAAAGGGCTGAGAGCAACAGGGCAGTGGTAAGCCAGTATTTCATGATGGTGGTTTGGTTGTGGTTATCAATTCCCGGAAAAGGAGTTATGAAACAAGGATAAAAACAAAAATCCGGCTCCCCGTTCCGCACTGTTCCGGCCTGCTGGGGCTAAAATCTTATCTTTACCGGCAGTGTTGCCACTTTCGGGGCTTGACGCGATCGTAACCTGGTATGAACTTACGAAAAAACCACGTTCCACCGCTGCTGCTGGGCGCCGCAATTTGCGGGCTGCTGGCCCTTGCCTCCTGCCAGGCTGAAAGTCCGGGGAAGAACGCCCGGGCCAAAGCCCCGGCTGACCAGTACGCCGATGACGAACTGTCTGTCCAGCACGGGATGGAGCTGTTCAACACCCACTGCGCCAGCTGCCACAATTTTACGGGGGCCGAAATCGGCCCTTCCCTGAGCGGGGTCACCTCTCAGGTCAGCAAGGCATGGCTCACAACCTACCTGCACAACCCCACGGCCATGATACAGGGAGGGGACCAGCGGGCTGCCGAACTCTTCAGCCGCTACAAGCTCTACATGCCGGCCTTCCCGCAAATTGCCGGAGACGACCTGGAGCACCTGCTCGGCTTTATCCACAAATTCTCAGAGGCGGAAAAACGCAATACCAGCGCACGCACCGGGGGGCTCATCAACCCCATCCCGGCACCCCTCCCCGATTCGGGGCTGATACTTGAGCTGGCCGAATGGTTCAAGGCACCGGCCAGTGCGCCAACCCCTCCCCTTGCCCGCGTCAACAAGCTG
>JBNKGM010000045.1:0-25513 GCA_050289825.1 Robiginitalea sp. | reverse complement strand
GCCCCCGTCGGCCCCGCCGCAGGGAATTTCGGCCGCCAGGCTCAGGTTTACCCTGAGTTGGGGGTTGATGGTGGCATTGATTGAAGCCGAACAGTTATTGCCGTCTACTACCTCAACGGTATAATTCCCGGGGCTCAGGCCGGCGAAGACCGGGCTGGCCTGCAGGGTGCCTCCGTTGATGCGGTACTGGTGGGTGCCCAGGGCGGCCGAACCGGCCGTAGAAGTCACTTGCAGGGTGGCCCCGATGCCAGGTACGTAGCAGAAATCGGATGAAGCCGCATCCAGGCTAAGGGTGGGCGGATCGATCGGGGTCAGGGTAAAGTTGAACGTGGCCGTGCAGCCTTCGGCATCGATCACCGACAAGATGTAGTTCCCGCCCTGGGTGAGGTTCCCGAAAGTACGGCTGGTCTTGGGCCCGCTCACAAAGCCATTGGGCATTTGCAGGCTATAGCGGTAGGTGCCCCAACCGCCCGAGGCGGTGGCCACCACCCGTCCCGTATTGCCGTTTGCACAGCTCATGGCCGTAATGCTTCCGGTCAGGGCCAGCGGGGTGGCTGGCTCCTGGATGGTGATGCTGGCCGAATCGGTACACTGGGTATCGGCATCGGTTACGGTAATGGTGTAGGTGCCGGCCCCTGAAGGCGGCAGGGATACCTCGGCCCCGGTCTGTACAGGGCTTTCAGGCCCGCCGTTGATGTTGTAGGTATAGCCATTGGCAAAGCCGTCGATGATAAAGGTAGCTGAGCCATCGGTGGCGCCCGGGCACACCCGTGTATCGCCTCCCGATTTGATACGGGCACGGATGGTGCTGATCACCGCCGGGGTAAAGCTTTCCTGGTACCGGCAGCCGTTGGCGTCGGTAATGCGGAAGGTATAGGAGGTATTGACGCTCAGCCCCACAAAGGTGTCGCTGCCGCCATTGTTGATGGCCACCGGGCTGATGACCTCATACAACACTATGGGGAAGTTGCTGGTGGGGGTCAGCTGCACGTCAGAGGTACCTGCCGCACAATTGATGGTGCTCTGGGCAAAGGTCAGGTCGGTCGGCGGGTCTACGTCGTTGATGGTAATGGGCGTAAGGGCCAGGCGGCAGCCACCCGAGTCGCGGATAATGGGCGTATAGGTGCCCGGGGCGAGGTTGGTGTAGGTTTGCTGGGCGCTGAAATTCACCCCGTTGATGCTAAAGGTATACCCTCCTCCGGAGCCCCCCGAATAGGGTCCCTGGAACTGGATGATGCCCCCGTCTACCCCGCCGGAGCCGTTGCAGAGGCGGTCTTGTATCTTTACGGCATTCCCCACAATGGCGCCCACATTGGTTACCGAAATGCTGGTGGGGATGGTGTAGATACAGTTAAAGGCACCCTGCTGGTACCGCACCTGTATCTGGTTATACGTGCCCGTGGGCACGGTAAGAACCGGGTTAGACGACCAGGGGTCGGCCGGGGTGGCCCGGAACTGCAGGTTGTACCCTTTGGCATCCACTACTTGTACTGTTATGCGCGCACCCTGGCTGCAGTCGCCGTTGGCACCCGAGGCCGTTACCACCGGGGGGGTGAGTTCCTCCACGCTGGCGGTAGCCGTAATGGTACAGCCGTTGGCATCGGTAATAAAGAAAGTGTATGTGCCCGCCGTGGTAACGTTGTAGGTAGTTTGGGTGGCGTAGGAGCCCCCAGAATTCCCCCCGTCGCTCACCGTAAAGGTGTAGGGGGGTGCCCCGCCCGAGGTACGCACGATAATGTCGGCGTCGTTGGCGCCGCAGACCGGGTCGGCACTCAGGCTTTCATTTACCTCGGTAGAGGCCGAGAGGGCCACCAGGCCGTTGCCGATTACGATGGGGTTGCCGTTTACATCCAGGGGTTGCTGGGGCGGCGGGATGCCGTTGCCCGGATCGCCGGTACACTGCTGGGTTTCGACCTGAACGCTGTACGTGCCGAACCCTACGGCCGAAAAGGTGTAGGGGTTGTTGGGGATAAAGGTGGTAAACTCCTGGGGCACACCGCTGGAGTCGAGCAGGGTGTATTTGTACGGGCCGGGAACATTGTTCACGTTTACCGTAATGCTACCCGTGTCGCCGAAGCACTGGGCATCGTTAAAGGTAACGTCGATGTCGATGTCGAGCTGGCTGATCACAATGGGCTCGTAGGGGTATTCGCAGGTATTGGGGGTGTTCTGCAGGCGGGCTTTCACCACGTAGGTGCCCGGGTTCAGGTTGCCGAAGATGGGAGAGGCCTGCCAGGGGCCGAAGCCGCTGCCACTGTTAATGCTGTATTCGTAAGCGCTGGAAAGGTTGGTCACCTGGATGCGGCCGGGAACCCCGCAGATATAATCGCGCTTTACATAGGTCTGGGTAATGGTGCTTTTCTTGACCTTGAAGTAATAGTATACGCCCCCGTCTACCCGAACGCGGAACTCGGCCCCGCTGGAAGCCGGGATGGTTGAAGCGTCGAGGGTTAGCGTAGAGGAGGTGGCCACGGTCTGCCAGTACGGGTTACAGGCGCTTCCTATGATGGCCGGGCAGTCCTGGTTTACGTCGAAGGTACAACTGCCGCCTGGCACCAATTGCTGCCACTGGTAGGAGCTATGGCTGCCACTGACCGAGATGATGCGGTCGTCGAAATCGCCACAGAGGTTAAAGCGCGCAACGGTAAATCCGTTGGCGCTGCAGGTTACCTCCTGGTCGGAATTCTGGATGATGGTTGCGAACAGCAAGGCAGCTTCGTCGGGGGCGAACGTATGCGACGCCACGTCTTCAGCCGGTCGGGATGCTTCGGCTGGGGCAAAATCGGCTGCGGTGTTCCTTGAAGTGGTGAGTTTGGAAATCCACCTTTCGACCGGACCGCCTGCAAGGGCCGAAGTGCTGACGATAGTGGCCACTAGCATCAACAGGGCATACCAACGATGCCTTGTATTTTTCGGGAGCATAGGTTAAGTGGTCTTGTGGCTGGAATAGACGCGATTTGGGATCCGAATATTCGCTGGCGTAGTTTTTTACACGTATAAAATCTCTTTAACTTTAGGCACTCGTGCCCGTTTAACCATAAAATCTATAATTTTAACGATGGCCTATGAGAAATAGTATTGCCAAGCTGGCTGTTTTCGTTGTAATGACTACCTGTTCCTGTGCCCAGGATCCGGAAAACAAGGCAAACACCCCGTCAGAATCGGCGGTGCAGGCCGAATTGGTGGTCTCAGACCTCAGCATCCCCTGGGGCCTGGAATTCCTGCCTGACGGCAGCCTGCTGATCAGCGAGAAAGCAGGACGGCTCATCCGCTTCCAAAATGGGGTGAAAACAGAAATCAGCGGCCTTCCCGCCATTTATGCCAACGGGCAGGGCGGCCTGCTAGACCTGAAACTCCACCCGAACTTTGCAGACAACGGCTGGCTCTACCTGACCTACGCCTCTGAGGACGGCCCGGGCGAAGGCGGGCATACGGCCCTGGCCAGGGCCCGGCTGCAGGGCGATGCCCTCTCTGACCTGCAGGTGCTCTACAAATGCGAGCCCAACACCACCAGCGGGCAGCATTTCGGTTCGCGCATCGAATTCGACGACGAAGGCTACCTCTATTTTACCGTGGGGGAACGGGGCGCCCGAGACGTAAACCCGCAAGATATCAACCGCGATGGCGGCAAGGTATACCGGCTCTTCGACGACGGGAGCATCCCCCCCGACAACCCTTTTGTGGGCGCAGATGGCCTGGATGCGGTCTATTCCTACGGGCACCGCAACCCGCAGGGGATGGTAAGAAACCCGTTTACGGGCGCCATCTGGACGCACGAACACGGCCCCCGTGGCGGGGATGAGATCAATATCATCCGCAAAGGCGCCAATTACGGGTGGCCGGTGATTACCTACGGCATCAATTACGACGGGACCCCCATAACCGACAAAACCGAAATGCCAGGCATGGAACAACCCCTTTACTACTGGGTGCCCTCCATCGCCCCCAGCGGCATGGCCTTTGTAACCTCAGACCGCTACCCGACCTGGCAGGGCAACCTGCTGGTGGGCTCTCTGGCGTTCCAATACCTGGAACGCCTGGAACTGCAAGGCGGGCAGGTTACCTACCGGGAAAAACTGCTCGAGGGTACCGGACGGGTCCGAAACGTGCGCCAGGGCCCCGATGGCTATATATACATGGCTGTGGAAGGGAAAGGTATCTACCGCCTGGTGCCGGCGGAATAAGCTTTGCCTGTGCCCCGTTATGGGGCCGGCCGGGTACTGCCGCCCAGCGCTTCAAGGGCATTCTGGACCGAACCGTAGGTCGCTAAGGCCTGCCCGGCCGCTTCATACGACAAGCCCAGGCTTTCCACCAAATAGCGGGTGCCCCGGTCTACCAGCTTGTTGTTGGTGAGCTGCATGTGCACCATCTTGTTGCCCTGTACCCGCCCTATGCGGATCATCAGGGCGGTGGAAATCATGTTCAGCACGAGTTTCTGGGAGGTGCCGCTCTTCATGCGGGTACTGCCGGTCACGAATTCGGGGCCCACCACAATGGCAATGGGGACCTCGGCCGCCTCGGCCAGGGGCGAACCCGGGTTGTTGGTAATACCTGCCGTGAGCAGGCCTTCGGCCCGCGCCCGTCGTATGCCGCCCAACACATAGGGCGTGGTGCCCGAGGCGGCAATGCCCACCAGGGTATCCATGGGGCCTATGCCGTGTGCCTGCAGGTCTTTCCAGGCCTGGTCGGGGTCGTCTTCGGCGTGCTCCACCGCCTTGCGGATGGCTTTATCGCCCCCTGCAATCAGGCCGATCACCCGGTCGTGGGGCATGCCGTAGGTGGGCGGAATTTCAGAAGCGTCGAGAATGCCCAGCCGCCCGCTGGTTCCGGCCCCGATGTAGAAGAGCCGCCCGCCGCTCAGAAAACGCGGTTCCAGGGCCTCTACCAGGCGCGCAATTGCCGGGATGCAGGCCTTGACCGCCAAAGCTACTTTTTGATCTTCCTCGTTTATTTTTTGCAGGAGGGACGCCACGTCGAGCGATTCGAGCCTGTCGTGGAGGGAAGGGGATTCCGTGATTTTCTGGAAGTCGGGCATATCAGAGTAAATGGATGTCGCGGTCCCGGAACGAATTGAGCAGGTTGTGCTCCGGGGGCAATTCGGTTATTAACGTATTGATGGCGCTGATGTCGCAGGTGCGGTAGCGGTGTTGGGAATTCAGTTTTTCGGAGATGCAAAGCAACACGGCCTTACGGGAGGCCTGCACCACCGACTTTTTGACCTGCACCACCTCCCAGTCAAACTCGGTAAGCCCATGCAGGGCGTCTACATATCCCGTGCCGATAAAGCCGTAGTCTACCCGGATATCGGCGAGGGCGTGCACGGCGCTGGCCCCGGTGCAGATCTGCGACTCCCGCGAGAGCTGGCCCCCAATCAAAATAACGTCTACCCGCGGCTTGCTGAGCAGCTGCAGGGCCACGGGAAGGCTCAGGGTAAAGCAGGTCAGGGAGCGGTTTTCGGGGATCATACGGGCCAGTTCGAGGCAGGTGGTGCCCCCGTCGATGAAGATGACCGCCCCGTCCCGCAGCAGGCGAACCGCCTTGGCAGCGATGGCCCGCTTTTCTTCCAGGGCATAGGTGTTTCCACCGGTGGATGCCGGGCTTACAAACCCCAGGGAGACGGCCCCGCCGTGTACCTTGCGGAGTTTTTGTTCGGTATCGAGTTCCTTGACATCGCGCCTCACCGTGTCGACCGAAACCTCAAGGATATCGGCGAGGTCGGTGAGCAAAACGCGGTTGTGGAGTTCTACCTCCCCCAGGATGATCCGGTGGCGTTCTTCCTTAAGCATGAAGGGGCAATTTGAAGCAAAGATAACAAAATCCCCTACTTGCCGTTTCCTGACATGTTATTTTATTAAAAAGTTAAATATTGCATATAATTGCATGTGAGATTGCAAAAAACAGCAAAAAATAGAAATTCTTACTATATTTGCCTTCATAAACCATAACCGCACACACGCATGTCAGCAATTGCCTCCCCCGCCTTCCCAGCCGGAATCCCGATCGAAGATGAATCACGCCGCTTCGAAAAGATCAAGACCCAGATTTACGACAGTTCAGAAACAGCCTCTTTCCACGTGGCCAACGAAATCGCCGAGCTGATCAGGCAGCGCCAGAAACAGGGCAAAAAAGCCGTACTGGGCCTGGCCACGGGGTCGACCCCCATCAAGGTGTACGATTTTTTGGTGCGCTTCCACAAAGAGGAAGGGCTCAGCTTTAAAAATGTAATCACCTTCAACCTGGACGAATACTACCCCATGCAGCCCGATTCCATCCACAGCTACGTGCGTTTTATGCGGGAGCACCTTTTTGACCATATCGACATCAAGAAGGAGAACATGCACATACCGGACGGCCGCCTCGACAAAGAAGATGTGCGCGATTTCTGCAAGGAATACGAACAAAAGATACGCAAGGCCGGGGGCCTTGACATACAGGTGCTGGGTATCGGGCGCACCGGCCATATCGGCTTCAACGAACCCGGTTCATCCCTGAACAGCGTCACCCGTATGGTGCGCCTCGATAGGGTTACCCGCCTCGATGCCGCCAGCGACTTCTTCGGCCTTGAAAACGTCCCCACCAAGGCGATCACCATGGGGGTTGGCTCCATTCTGGCCGCCAAGCGCATCATCATGATGGCCTGGGGCGAGGGCAAGGCAGAGATCATCAGGCAAGCCGTCGAAGGCGAAGTACGGGAATCGGTGCCCGCCACCTTCCTGCAACGCCACCCCAACTGTGAGGTAATTACCGACCTGGCTGCCGCCTCGCGCATGACCCGGGTAGCCACGCCCTGGCTGGTTTCCGAGTGCCAGTGGAACGACGCCCTGATCAAACGCGCGACCATCTGGCTGTCTGAAAAACTCAATACGGCCATCCTGAAACTCACCAACGAACACTACAACGAATACGGGATGGGGAACCTGGTAGCCGAAGTGGGCTCGGCCGAGCACATAAACCTGCGGGTCTTTAACGCCATGCAGCGTACCATAACCGGCTGGCCGGGCGGCAAACCCAATGCCGACGACAGCAGCCGGCCCGAGCGGCGCGACCCCTACCCGAAAACCAGCCTTATCTTCAGCCCGCACCCCGATGACGACGTCATCTCCATGGGCGGGACCCTGCTGCGCCTGGTCGACCAGGGTCACGACGTGCACGTGGCCTACCAGACCTCGGGCAACATAGCCGTCTTTGACGACGAGGTCATCCGCTTCCTCGACTTTGCCCGCGAGGTACGTCACGACAACGAAACGCTGCAGGAACAGATCCGGAAGGTACGCGAATTCCTGGCCAACAAGAAGCCGGGCGAGGTAGACAGCCCCGAGATACAGACTTTCAAAGGCCTGATCCGCAAAGGGGAAGCCCTGGCTGCCTGTCGCTACTGCGGGGTGCCCGAGGCCAACGCCCACTTCCAGAACCTGCCCTTCTACGAAACGGGCACCGTGAAGAAGAAACCGGCCACGGAGGCCGACATCCAGATTACCTACGACCTGCTGCAAAAGGTAAAACCCCACCAGATCTTCGCGGCGGGCGACCTTTCTGACCCGCACGGCACCCACAGGGTCTGCCTGAACATCATCTTCCAGGCCCTGGAGCGGCTCAAGGCAGAAAAGGCCGACTGGATACAGGATTGCTATGTGTGGCTGTACCGGGGTGCCTGGCAGGAATGGGACATCGCCGACATGGAGATGGCCGTGCCGATCGGGCCGAAAGACATGGACCGCAAAAAAAGCGCCATCTTCAAGCACCAGTCTCAGAAAGACAGCGCCATGTTTCCCGGCAGCGACGAGCGGGAATTCTGGCAGCGGGCCGAACAGCGCAACCAGCAGACCGCCCGCAAGTACAACGCCCTGGGCATGGCCGAATACGAGGCCATGGAGGGGTTTGTACGCCACCACTTCCTGTAGGGCCCAAAAGAAGCCGGCGCAATTCCAGCCCTATTTTCATACATTTAGGGCAAATTGCCACATATGATCCCAAAAGACAGGCGGGCCTGGGCCTGGGTTCCCACGCTGTATTTTACCCAGGGCATACCCTATGTGCTGGTGGTCACGGTCTCGGTCATCCTCTATAAGAACATGGGGGTCGGCAATGCCGAAATTGGCCTCTACACCAGTTGGTTGTACCTCCCCTGGGTACTCAAGCCGCTCTGGAGCCCGATAGTGGAACTGCGCAGTACCAAGCGCAGGTGGTTTTTGGGCATACAGCTGCTAATCTCGGCCGCCCTGTTGGGAGCCGGCCTGAGCCTGCCTACCAGCGGGTTTTTGGTTACCTCCCTGGCCTGTTTCTGGATGGCGGCCTTTGCTTCGGCTACCAACGACATCGCCTCTGATGGCTATTATATGATTGCCCTGAGCCAGAAGAAACAGTCGTTTTTCGTCGGCATGCGCAGCACCTTCTACCGCCTGGCCATGATTACCGGGCAGGGGCTTATCGTAATCCTGGCCGGTTTCCTGGAAAGGCAATACGGCGACCCGGCCCGCGCCTGGTCTGTAACCCTGACAGCAGCCGCCCTGCTCATGCTCGGGCTCACCGTCGCCAATTATTTCACCACCCCGGCCTACGAAGAAGGCCTGCCCCAGGAAAAGCCTGCGGGGTTCCTCGAGGTCTTCCGCAGTTTTTTCAGCAAGCCGCAGATCGGGTGGGCCCTGGCCTTTATCCTCACCTACAGGCTGGGGGAATCGCAGCTGGTCAAAATGGCGGCCCCTTTCCTGCTCGATAAAGCCGAAGCCGGCGGGCTCGGGTATTCCACGGAAGCCGTAGGCACCATTTACGGCACAGTAGGGGTTATCTGCCTCTCGGCCGGAGGCATTTTAGGGGGCATCCTGATCTCCCGAGACGGGCTGCGCAAGTGGATGCTGCCCATGATTTTGGCGCTAAACTTGCCCAACGCCCTGTACGCCCTGCTCGCCCTTACGGCCACCGACCAGACCTGGGCCGTTGTGGCCACCGTGGTGATGGAGCAGTTCGGGTACGGCTTTGGCTTTGCCGCCTTTTTGATTTACCTGATTTACCTGGCCGACGGGCCTTCCAAAACAGCCCATTACGCATTGGCTACCGGTTTTATGGCCCTGGGGATGATGCTGCCGGGCATGCTGAGCGGCTACATCCAGCAGTGGCTGGGGTACGGCGGGTTCTTTGTCTGGGTGGTGGTGGCGGCTTTGCCAGTCTTCGTATTGCTTCAAAAGATCAACTATCCGGCCGAATACGGCAAAAAATCAGAAAACCATGCCCGCTGAATTCCCCACCGCACAAGCCCTGCTCGACCAGCTCGTCCCAAAAGAACTGGCCGGGCAACTTTTCATGCCCGCCGCTTTCATCAACGAGAGCGAAGCCGAAATCCGGAAACTGGAAGCCCTGATACAGGACCACAACATCGGCGGATTGTGCTTTTTTCACAGCCGGGCCAGCGCTGCCACCAATTTCGAAGGGAAGCAGGAAATCCCGTTCAACCCCGACAGCCTGGGTACCTTAAAGGCGCTGATTGCCCGTTATCAGGCAGCCGCCCGCTTCCCGTTGCTCATTGCCATCGACGCTGAATGGGGCCTGGCCATGCGGGTGGAACACACCCCCCATTATCCGTATGCCCTGGCCCTGGGGGCCCTGGACGACGACGACCCCCTGCTTTATCAGACAGGCCTGCGCATGGCCGCCGACTGCCGGGAAGCTGGCATCCACTGGAACCTGGCCCCGGTGGCTGACTGCAATACCAATCCCAAAAACCCGGTGATCGGCTACCGTTCCTTCGGCAGTGACCCGGATGCTGTGGCTGGCAAGGCCGTGGCCTTTTTCCGGGGCCTCCGCGACGGTGGCCTGCTGGGCTGTGCCAAGCACTTCCCGGGCCACGGCGACACGGCTACCGATTCGCACCTGGCCCTGCCGGTGCTGCGCAAATCGAAACAGGCCTTAGCAGGGGAAGAACTCATCCCCTTTCACCGGCTTATCGAAGCCGGGGTACCTGCGGTAATGACGGGCCATCTGTCGGTGCCAGAACTGGACCCTACCGGTGCACCGGCCAGCCTCTCCCGGCCTATCATACAAGGCTTGTTGCGCGAAGCGCTGGGGTATGAAGGCGTGGTGATCACCGACGCCCTGAACATGCACGCCGTGAGCAAACGAGAAACGGAACCCGGCATGACTGCCCTGCGCGCCCATCAGGCCGGCAACGACCTGCTCTGTTTTGCAGAAGACATTCCTGAGGCCCTCGACCGAATCGTACAGGAATCAGACCCTGCGGTTCTGGAAATGCATTTTCGGCGGGTATGGGCCCTGAAGGAAGCGGTATTCGGCACTAAAAATCAACCGGTTCGCCCCAGGTTCACCCCGGAGGCACTCAACCGGAAACTGGCCCAAAACTGCCTGACCGCCCTGGTGGGGCACCCAGCCCTGGCAAGTCATTTTCGAAATGCGGAATTCGGCATGGTTGGCTGCGGAGCAACCACCCGCCCGTTTGAAGACCTGCTCGAAGGAGAAGCCAAACCCGGCACTATCCTCGACTGGGACCTGACCGGCCAAAGCCCTGAAGCCTTCCCCCTCCCCCCCGAGCAAAAAGTGGTACTGGCCCTGGCACCGCCCAGCCTGAAACCCCCGAATTGCTTCGGTATTTCGGAGCCGGCCCGGCAGGCCATCGGCAGGCTTCTCGAACAACGCGATGTTTTGGTCTACCATTTTGGAAACCCCTATGCCCTGGAAGTACTTCCCATAGGTTGTGCCAAATCGGTGACCATCGCCTACCAGCCCCTCCCGGCCTTCCAGGAAGCCGCAGCCCTGCATTTTCTGGGGACACTCCCGGCCCCGGGCCGGCTGGCGGTGCCCCTTAATACAGATACCCCATGAAGCAATACCGCATCCTCGGGATGATGTCGGGCACCTCCCTCGACGGGCTTGACCTGGCCCTGGTCGAACTGACCCGGAAACCAGCAGGCTGGTCGTACCGGATGCTGGCTGCCGAGGCCCTTTCATACGAACCTGCCTTAAGGGAGCGGCTCGAGGCTTCCATTCAATTCCCGGCCCCTGAATTGCTGGCCTTTCACGCCGAGTACGGCACCTGGCTGGGGCGGCAGGCGGCCCGTTTCCTGGCTGGGCTCGGGGCAAAGGCCGAGGCGGTGGCCAGCCACGGGCATACCGTTCACCACAGGCCCGAGCGGGGCTTTACCTTTCAACTGGGCTGCCCCCAGCACCTGGCCCTGGCTTGTAAACTCCCCGTAGTTGGCGATTTCCGCTCACTCGACGTAGCCCTGGGCGGGCAAGGGGCACCCCTGGTGCCGGTCGGCGACCGGTTGTTGTTCGGCAACTACGACTTTTGCCTGAACCTGGGCGGGATCAGCAATATTTCCTTTGAGCAGGAAGGCCGGCGCATCGCCTTCGACACCGGCATCGCCAACATGCTGCTGAACCACCTGAGCCGCAAAGCCGGAAAGGAGTACGATGCGGGCGGGCAACTGGCCCGTAGCGGGTCTGTTATACCTGAGCTGCTAAAGGCCCTCGATGCCCTGCCCTATTACCGGCAACCCTTCCCGAAGTCGACCGGATACGAGTGGTTTTCGGCCTCCATCCTGCCCTTGCTGGAAGCCCATCCGGCTTCTCCGGCCGACCAGTTGCGCACCGGGGCGGAACACATTGCCGGACAGGTTGCCGCACAGGTAAGCCAGCTGTCTGGAACTTCCCCGGTCCAGGTTTTGGTTACCGGGGGCGGGGCATTCAATACGTACCTCATGGAGCTGATGGCGCAAAAATCGGGTGATCGCGTGCAATGGCTTATTCCGGATGCCGAGCTGGTCAGCTATAAGGAAGCCCTGGTATTTGCCTTGCTGGGTGCCCTGCGCCTGGAAGGGGAGACCAACGTGCTGGCTTCGGTTACCGGGGCCTCGCGCGATTCGTGCAGCGGGGTGGTGTATTTGCCGTAATTCCAACTATTCATTACCGGGATAGCGGTTCCTGATCGTATTGAACGCTGGGGTTGCCGCTTGCGACTTGCAGCCTGCGACATTAACTTGTTCGACTGGGGGCGAGGGGATAGTTCCCCGGGCCAATTATCCTGCTAAAATTCTGCTGTTGTAATTCTGCCCGGTGATAGCCCATTGCAGGGCGGGCGCCTATTTTAAAGCCATAGGGCGGGCGGGGGTGGGCCACCCCGGCCAAACGCTTCCAAAAGCCAAAAGACATTCCTTTTGCCCTGACTACAACGGGATATTCCCGTGCTTCCTCCTCGGCTGGGCCACCTCTTTGTGTTCCAGGCTGGCAAAGCCCCTAAGGAGTTTGCGGCGTGTTTCCCGCGGCAAAATTACCTCATCGATAAAACCGCGCTGGGCAGCCCCGTACGGGTTGGCAAAAGCCTGAGCGTATTCGGCTTCCTTCTCGGCCAGTTTGGCCTGGGGGTCGTGGGCCTCGGCAATCTCTTTGCGGAAAATGATCTCGCTGGCCCCCTTGGCCCCCATCACGGCAATCTCGGCGCTGGGCCAGGCGTAATTCAGGTCGGCCCCGATGTGTTTGGAATTCATCACGTCGTAGGCGCCTCCGTAAGCCTTGCGCGTAATCAGGGTAATACGGGGTACGGTGGCCTCGCTCAGGGCGTAGAGCAATTTGGCCCCGTGCACAATGATACCGTGCCATTCCTGGTCCGTGCCCGGCAGAAAGCCCGGGACGTCAACAAGCACCAAGAGCGGGATGTTGAAGCTGTCGCAGAAACGCGTAAAGCGTGCGGCCTTGCGCGAGCTGTCGCTGTCGAGCACCCCGGCCAGGGAAAGGGGCTGGTTGGCTATAACGCCAATCGATCTCCCCCCCAGCCTGGCAAAGCCGGTAATCATGTTTTCGGCATAGTCGCGGTGTATCTCGAAAAAGCTTTCCGGGTCAATGATGCCGGCTATCACCTGTTTCATGTCGTACGGCTGATTCGGGTTCTCCGGCACCAGGCCGGTAAGCGCATCGCTCCATTCTTCCCCGGGTTCAAACGGCACCGCGGGAGGTTTCTCCCGGTTGTTCTGGGGCAGGTACGACAGCAGGGCACGCAGTTCGTCCAGACAGGCCACGTCGTTTGGGGAGGTGCGGTGGGCCACCCCCGATTTGACGGCATGGGTAGAGGCCCCGCCCAATTCCTCCGAACTTACCGATTCGTTGGTAACGGTCTTCACCACGTTGGGGCCGGTAACGAACATATAACTGGTCCCTTCCACCATGAAGATGAAATCGGTCATGGCCGGGGAATATACGGCCCCCCCGGCACAGGGGCCCATGATGGCAGACAGCTGGGGGATAACCCCCGAGGCCTGCACATTGCGGTAAAAAATATCGGCATAGCCGCCCAGGGAACGCACCCCTTCCTGGATGCGGGCTCCGCCGGAATCGTTCAGGCCGATCAGGGGGGCGCCCACCTTTACGGCCAGGTCCATGAGCTTGCAGATCTTCTCGGCATGGGTCTCGGAAAGGGAGCCGCCGAAAACAGTAAAATCCTGGGCGAAGACGTACACCAGGCGCCCGTCGATGGTGCCATACCCGGTTATTACCCCGTCGCCGTACACCTGTTGCTGGTCCATCCCGAACTCGGTGGCGCGGTGGGTCACCAAAATCCCGAGTTCTTCGAAAGAAGCCGGATCGAGCAGGTAGCGGATGCGCTCTCGGGCCGTCAGTTTCTTTTGTCGGTGCTGCTTGTCGATGCGGGCCTGTCCCCCGCCGAGTTGGGCCTCTTCGAGTCGTTTTTGCAGGGCTACTGTCTTTTTGTCCATGGGTCAGGATTGGTTGGTTCTCAGGGTTCGCATTTCGCGAAGGTACAGGCGCAGGGCCACCTCTGCCGCCAGGGTAGCCTCTTCTTCGAAATCGCGCAGCAGCAGTTCGGGGCGGAAGTGTTCCTTTACAAAATGGGTGCTGAAGTCGCCGCTCAAAAAGGCCGGGTGCCTGCATACGAAATCGCCGAAAGGCAGCGTGGTTTGCACCCCTTCCACCTCATAGGCGGCAATGGCCTCGCGCATGCGCCTAATGGCAGCCGGGCGGTCGGCACCGTAGGTAACCAGCTTGGCCAGCATGGGGTCGTAGTAAATGGGCACCTGCATGCCTTCTTCAAAACCGTTGTCTACCCGTATGCCGGGGCCTTCAGGCAGGCGGTATCGCTCCAGGGTGCCAACGCTAGGCAAAAAATCGTTCAGGGGGTCTTCTGCATACACCCGCAGCTCAAGGGCGTGGCCCTGCAGGCGCAGCTCGTCCTGGGCAAAGGGCAGGGGCAACCCGCGGGCCACCTGAATCTGCAGTTCAACCAGGTCTTTCCCGGTCACCAGCTCGGTAACGGGGTGTTCCACCTGCAGGCGCGTATTCATTTCCAGGAAATAAAAATTCCGGTGGGCATCCATCAAAAATTCGACCGTGCCGGCCCCCACATACCCGCAGGAACGAGCCACATTTACCGCAGCCTGGCCCATGGCAGCGCGTTCTTCTTCAGAAAGCAGGGAAGATGGCGCTTCTTCGACCACCTTCTGGTGCCTGCGCTGTATGCTGCACTCCCGCTCGAAAAGGTGGACGGTATTGCCGTGCTGGTCGGCCAGCACCTGTATCTCGATATGGCGGGGCGATTCCAGGTATTTTTCAATGAAGACCGACCCGTCCCCAAAGGCCGATTCGGCCTCGCTCATGGCCCGTTTGATCTGCTCCTTCAATTCGGATTCGCGGGTCACGATGCGCATGCCCTTCCCCCCGCCCCCGGCGGCGGCCTTGATCAAGATCGGGAACCCGATGCGGCGCGCCACTTCAAGCACTTCTTCGGGTTGGTCAACCGGATGGTCGGTACCCGGCACCATGGGAATGTCGTACCCCTTCACAGCCTCCTTGGCGGCCAGTTTGTCGCCCATGGTTTTAATGGCCTCAGGCCCGGGCCCGATAAAGATCAGGCCGGCTTCCATTACCTGTTTGGCGAAAGCCGCATTCTCGCTCAAAAACCCGTATCCCGGGTGGATGGCATCGGCCCCCAGAGCAAGAGCCGCCTCTACCAGGCGGTCTGCTTTCAGGTACGATTGGCTCGAGGGCGCCTCCCCGATGCAGACGGCCTGGTCGGCGTAGCGCACGTGGGGCGCATCCCGGTCGGCCTCAGAATATACCGCCACAGTGGAAATACCCATTTTGCGGGCGGTAAGCATTACGCGCAGGGCTATCTCCCCCCTGTTGGCTACCAGTATTTTTTGCATGATTCGATCGCGTTTAGGTTTCAAATTCCAACAAGAGGCTCTTCTTATCGACCGCCTCTCCTTTTTGCACGGGTACCTGTTTGATGGTGCCGTCGCGGGGGGCAAGAATGACATTTTCCATCTTCATGGCCTCCAGGATCAGCAAGGGGTCTCCCTCCTTCACCGTGTCTCCCCGGGTTACGTGTACCGCAAGGATAAGGCCCGGCATGGGCGCCTCGATTCGGGAGACGCTCTGGGCCGAGCTTTTCTGGAAACCCATTTGCTCGATCTGCTGGTCAAGGTCGTCGGCCAGCGACACCCGGTAGGTTCGCCCGTTTACGCGTACCTCAAAGCGCTTGCGGCCGGGTTCGGCCTTTATAACTTCGATTCGGAAGGGATTTTGGTTGCGCAACACGTGGTAGGCGCCGGGGCCTGTTTCGACCCAGTCGATCGCCTCGGCCTTCCGGGCCTGCAACTCAAGCGACCAGGTATCGTTTACAAGGGCTTTGAAAGGAGCAGGTTTCATGGCGACGCGTTTAAATTTGTTTCTAAAATTAACCCTTTCACAGGGAAACCCGCGGGCCATTCCCCGAATTTTTCCCGTGAATTTGGCAGGAATGCGGCAGCGGTTGCCACGCCCGGGACTTCCGGGCGATTTTGCACCCGGAAAACGCCCTAAATGTGTAATTTTGCGTAAAAGCAATCGCATGTTGACCATTGGAATAGCAGGTGGAACCGGCTGCGGGAAAACCACCGTGGTAAGGCAGATCACCAGCGAATTGCCCGAAGCCGAGGTGGGCATCCTCTCCCAGGATTCCTACTACCGCGACCTCTCTCACCTCCCGTTCCAGGAGCGTTGCCGGATCAATTTCGACCACCCGGCAGCCATTGACTTCGAATTGCTTGAAACCCACCTGAAGCAGCTAAAGGCCGGGCAGGCAGTGCACCAGCCCGTGTATTCCTTCCAGCAGCACAACCGCACCAGTGAAACCGTGCTGACCCAACCCCGCAAGGTCATGATCGTGGAAGGCATCCTGATCATGAGCCACCCGGGCATACGCGACCTGTTCGACATCAAGATCTACGTGCACGCCGATTCGGACGAGCGGCTCATTCGGCGCCTGAAACGGGATATCTCGGAGCGCGGGCGCGACCTCTCTGAGGTTCTGGAGCGCTATCAGAGCACGCTCAAACCCATGCACGCCGAATTTATTGAGCCCACCAAGGAATTCGCAGATATCATCATCCCGAACAACAAGTACAATACGGTAGCTGTCGACATTGTCCGCACCATCATCGCCGATAAACTCCTCTGAGCATGTTCCTGAAACGCCTGCGAGAAAAGAAGTGGTTCCAGTTTGCCAGCAACCTGTATGTGCTGGTGCTCACCATATTTTTAGTCTGGATGCTTTTCTTCGACCAGAATTCCCTGCTCATTCACCTGGAGCTGAGGCGCGAAATCAAAAAGTTGGAACAACAGCAGGAATTCCTGCGCCAGCAGATTGACCACGACCGGGAGGTAATCGAATCCCTTTCCGACCCCAGGGAGCTCGAAAAATTCGCGCGCGAACAGTACTACCTGAAAAAGCCCGACGAGGAAATATACATCATCGAATACGAAGACAGCCTCAAACAGAAGCAGGATGACGACCAATGAACTGTTCAAAGGGTTCCGCTCCGTTTCGGCTGCGGAATGGAAGCTCGCGCTGCAGGCCGGCCTCAAGGGGGGCGACTACAACGACCTGCTGACCACGGTTACACCCGAGGGCTACCGCACCAAACCCTTCTACACCCGGGAAGACCTGCCCGAGGGCGGACCCCTGCCCATTCCCGGGCCTACTAACTGGCAAATCGGCTCCCTGATAGACCCGCAGGGGCCTGCCCCCGGGCAGCAAGCCGCGGAGGCCCTGGAAGGGGGCTCAGACGCCTGGGTGGCCACCCTCGGGGCAGATACCCGGCAATGGCCGGAATGGCTTACCTCTCAGGGGGCTTGGCCCGGCCAGGTCTGGCTGCTGGCCACAGACCCCGAAGCCCTGGACTGGCACCCTATGCCTGCGGGGGCGGGCTCAGAGTGGCTGGTACTGGCCGACCCGATTGGGCAGCTGGCTGCAACCGGGAACTGGAAACGGGGCATGGAGGCCGATCTGGACGGGCTGGCCCAGGCGGCTGCGCGTGCGACGGCCAACGGGTTTACCTTCAACCTGCAGGTGGGGGTCGATACCTACCAACAGGCAGGCGCCAATGCCGTGCAGGAGCTGGCTTACGCCCTGGCGCACGCCCATGAATACCAGCTGCGGGCCGAAGGGAATCCGGCCTGGCAGGGCTGGTCAGGCACGCCTGTCTTCAGGGTGGCCCTGGGGGGCGATTATTTTACCGATATTGCCAAATTACGGGCACTCAGGCGCGGTTGGTCGCTCCTGGCCCAATCGTACGGCCTGGGGGGCGGCTGCCGCATTTTGGCTTTGCCCAGCCTGCGCAACAAAACCCTGTACGATTACAATACGAACCTGCTGCGCACCACCCTGGAGTGCATGGCTGCCGCCGTGGGGGGAGCCGACCTGATCTGCAACAGGGCCTACGACGCGATATATCATTTACCCAATGCCTTTGCCGACCGGATTGCGCGCAACCAGTTGCTGCTGCTGCGCCACGAAGCCCACCTCGACCGGGTAGCCAACCCGGCCGATGGCTCGTTTTACATTGAAACCCTGACCGACCAGCTCGGGCGCAAGGCCCTGGACTTGTTCAAAACCCTCGAAGCCGGGGGCGGACTGCTGGCCCAGCTCAAAGCGCACCACATCCAGAAAAAGATACGGGAAAGCGCCAATCGCGAACAGGCGGCCTTCGATGCCGGCAACCGCGTATTGGTGGGAAGCAACCGCTACCCGAACCCGGCCGACCGGATGCGGCACGAACTCCAGCTTCCAGGCCCACCCAAAAGGGGCGGAAAAACGCTGCTGGAGCCCCTCCCCTTGCGGAGGCTTACCGAAGCTTATGAACAAAATCGACTGAAGGATGAACCGCGCTAAAATTCAGGAGCTTCGCTGGGACGACACGATTCGCCCCGGTATCCAGGCGGCCCAGGCGGCCGATCGCTTCGTCACCGCCGAAGGCATTGCCCTGGAACCGCACTACGGGCCCAAACACCTCGAAGGGCTGCTTCACCCGGGGTTTGCCGCAGGCTCCCCCCCTTTTCTGAGGGGGCCCTATGGCAGCATGTATGTGCAGCGCCCCTGGACCATCCGCCAGTACGCGGGGTTTTCAACTGCCGAAGAGAGCAACGCTTTTTACCGGCGCAACCTGGCTGCCGGGCAGAAGGGGCTCTCGGTAGCCTTTGACCTGCCCACGCACCGGGGGTACGACAGCGACCACCCGCGTGTGGTGGGCGATGTGGGGAAGGCCGGCGTGGCCATCGACACGGTAGAAGACATGAAGCGGCTCTTCGACCAGATCCCCCTCGATCGCATGTCGGTTTCCATGACCATGAACGGGGCTGTAATCCCCATCATGGCCTTTTACATTGTGGCGGCCGAAGAGCAGGGCGTTGCGCCCGCACAACTCTCGGGTACCATCCAGAATGACATCCTGAAGGAATTCATGGTGCGCAACACCTACATCTACCCCCCGGGGCCCTCCATGCAACTGGTGGCCGACATCTTTGCCTACGCCAGCCGGTATATGCCCCGATTCAACAGCATCAGCATTTCAGGCTACCACATGCACGAGGCCGGGGCCCCGGCCCACATGGAACTGGCCTACACCCTGGCTGACGGGTTGCAGTACATCCGCACCGGCCTGGCGGCCGGCCTTGAGCTCGACGACTTCGCCCCCCGCCTGTCGTTTTTCTGGGGTATCGGCATGAACCATTTTATGGAGATCGCCAAACTGCGTGCCGGGCGTATGCTCTGGGCCCGCCTGGTCGAGCCCTTCGGCCCGAAAGACGCCAAATCGATGGCCCTGCGCACCCACAGCCAGACCAGCGGCTGGAGCCTGACCGAACAAGACCCCTTCAACAATGTGGCCCGCACCATGGTAGAGGCGGCAGCCGCTGTTTTCGGGGGCACGCAAAGCCTGCATACCAACGCCCTGGACGAGGCCATTGCCCTGCCGACCGATTTTTCGGCCCGCATAGCCCGCAACACCCAGCTTATCTTGCAGGAAGAAGCAGGGATTACCCGTACGGCAGACCCCTGGGGCGGCAGCTATTACGTGGAACGGCTCACGGCCGACCTGTGTGAAAAGGCCTGGGAGCTGCTCGAAGAAGTAGAGGCCCATGGGGGTATGACCCGGGCAATCGAAGCCGGCATTCCCAAGCTGCGCATCGAGGAGGCGGCTGCCCGCAAACAGGCGCGCATCGATTCGGGCCGCGATGTGATCGTGGGGTTGAACCGCTACCAGAGCCCGGAGGAAGACCTGCTCCAGATTCTGGAGGTAGACAACACCGAGGTGAGGCGGCAACAGGTAGCGCGGCTGGAGGCCGTGCGCCAGAGTCGCGACAAGGCCGCCGTGGAAGGCGCCCTGCAGGCCCTGTCGGCTGCAGCCCAAAGGAAACAGGCAGGCACGGCAGTGGGGGAAGCCGATAATTTGTTAGCTTTAGCCATAGAAGCGGCCCGCTTGCGGGCTACCCTGGGCGAGATCAGCGATGCCATGGAACAGGCGTTCGGCAGGCACCGGGCCCAGGTGCAATCCATAACAGGCGTGTACTCCAAGGAAATCAAGCAAGACCCCTCTTTTGAAAAAGCCCGGCAGCTCTCCGACGCCTTCGCCGAGGAGGAAGGCCGGCGGCCGCGCATCATGATTGCCAAAATGGGCCAGGACGGACACGACCGGGGCGCCAAGGTGGTAGCCACCGCCTATGCCGACCTGGGCTTCGATGTGGATATCGGCCCGCTGTTCCAGACCCCGGGTGAGGCGGCCAAGCAGGCCGTGGAAAACGACGTGCACGTGCTGGGGGTTTCTTCCCTGGCGGCCGGGCATAAAACCCTGGTCCCCGAGCTCATCGGGGCACTGGCCGAACTGGGCCGGCCCGACATCCGCGTGGTGGTGGGCGGGGTTATTCCCAAACAAGATTACGACTTTCTCTACCAGGCCGGGGTAACGGGCATTTACGGGCCCGGCACCCGCATCAGCGACGCCGCTATCGAAATACTGGACAACCTCCGGGCCGGCGAATAAAGCACCCAAAGGTGCCGAAGACCCCCGGAAAGCCCTGACCCACAGGGCCCGAACGCCCCTTTAAGGGGCTTGAGTTATTCACCTAATGTTAACAAGTTCCGTTTCCTGAGTAGCCAAATAATCGTATTTTTAGCCCCTAACTTAACTGAAAAATGGGCAAAATAATTGCTATTGCGAATCAGAAGGGCGGGGTCGGAAAAACGACCACCACGGTAAACCTGGCTGCCTCACTGGGTGTACTGGAAAAAAAGGTCCTCCTGATCGATGCCGACCCCCAGGCCAATGCGACCTCAGGCCTTGGAATCGATGTGGACAGCGTGACCATGGGCAGCTACCAGCTCCTGGAGCATACCCGTACTGCCGCCGATACCATCGTCCCCACCAATTCCCCCAATGTAGACCTGATCCCGGCCCACATCGACCTGGTGGCCATAGAGATCGAACTGGTAGACAAAGACCGGCGCGAATACATGCTCAAGGCCGCCATTGAGGCCATTCGCGATCAATACGACTATATTTTGATCGATTGCGCCCCCTCCCTGGGCCTGCTTACGCTAAATGCCCTGACGGCGGCCGATTCGGTCATCATCCCCATCCAGTGCGAGTATTTCGCCCTCGAGGGCCTGGGCAAACTGCTGAATACCATCAAGAGCGTACAGCGGATCCACAACCCCGACCTGGATATAGAAGGCATGCTGCTGACCATGTTCGATTCCCGCCTGCGGTTGTCGAACCAGGTGGTGGAAGAGGTGAAGAAACACTTCTCCGATATGGTGTTCGACACCATCATCCAGCGCAACGTGCGCCTGAGCGAAGCCCCCTCCTACGGGGAAAGCATCATCAAATACGATGCGAGCAGCACAGGGGCCGCCAATTACCTGAACATGGCGCATGAACTGCTCCAGAAAAACAGACAGGTGGTATAATGGCAAAGGCAACCAAAAAACAGGCCCTGGGCCGCGGTCTGTCGGCCCTGCTTAGCGATCCTGAGAATGACATCCAATCGGCCTCTGACAAGAACGCCGACAAGCTGGTGGGGAGCATTGTGGAACTCGACCTCGGCAGCATCGAGGTAAACCCGAACCAACCCCGTACCAATTTCAACGAGGAAGCCCTCGAAGAACTGGCCTCATCCATTCGGGAGCTCGGCCTGATCCAGCCCATCACGGTGCGCAAGCTCGGCTTCAACCGCTACCAGCTGGTATCGGGTGAACGACGGTACCGGGCTTCCCAGCGGATCGGCCTGGAGCGCATTCCGGCATACATCCGTTTGGCAAACGACCAGGAATCGCTCGAAATGGCCCTGGTCGAAAACATCCAGCGGCAAGACCTCGACCCGGTTGAGATCGCACTTTCCTACCAGCGCCTGATTGACGAGATCGGCCTCACCCAGGAAATGCTGAGCCAGCGGGTGGGCAAAAAGCGCAGCACCATCACGAATTACCTGAGGTTGTTGCGGCTCGACCCCATTATCCAGACCGGCATGCGCGACGGCTTTATCAGCATGGGCCACGGACGTTCCCTGGTCAATGTGGAGCACCGGGGCGACCAGCTTGACATCTATGAAAAAATTGTAGCAGGCAACCTGTCGGTGCGGGAAACCGAGGCCCTGGTGCGGTCGTACCACGAGAAGGGCAACGGAAAAACACAGGAATCTGGTAAGCCGGCTGCTGCCCTGCCCGATTTCGCCGAGGCCGGACTCGAAGACCTGAAAGACTTCCTCGACGCCGCGGTGCAGATTCAGGCATCCGGGGCCGGGAAGGGAAAAATCACGATCCCGTTTCACAACAGGGAAGAATTCCGCAGGCTGAAAAAAAGAATCACCGGTGCGTAAGACCCTTTTTCTGGTTTTGCTTTGCGGCCTGTGCCAGACGGCCTTGTCGCAGGATCCAGCCCCTGCCCCTACCGGGGCCGATTCGCTGAAAAGCCGCATGGCCGAACAGGGCATCCGCTTCGAACAGGTAGAAAAGCAGGAAATCAACCCGCTTGCGCCCAGTCGGGCGGCCTTTTATTCGGCCGTATTGCCGGGCCTGGGGCAAGCCTATAACAAACGCTACTGGAAGGTCCCCATTGTCTGGGGGGCCATAGGCACCGGCACCTACGCTTACATGCACAACAACGACCTGTACAAGCGCACCCGTACCGCTTACAAAAGGCGGCTTGCCGGATTTACCGACGACGAGTTCTGGGACCTGAACAAAGACGATGGGGTTACCCCCACCACCCCCGGCCTCTCGGACGAGGCCCTGCAGGATGCCCAGGAGCGCTACCAGCGCGACCGCGACCTGGCCCTGCTCATCACCATTGCCCTGTACGCCCTCAACATTATCGACGCCAACGTGGATGCGCACCTAAAGCAGTACAACGTCAATGAAGACCTGAGCCTGAAGATGCAACCCTACCTGGATGTGAACCCCCTGAGCCGGGACCCGAATTACGGCCTGGCCCTGCATATACGATTCTAAACCCCATGAATATCGGACTTTTCGGATACGGCAAAATGGGACGGATGATCGAACAGATCGCCGGGGAGCGCGGGCACCGGATTGCGGCCCGCATCGACAGGCCTGAAGACCCGGCTCCCTTCGAAGCCATGGAAGTGGCCATCGATTTCAGCAGCCCCGAAGCGGCCTTCGACAACATTTCGCGATGCCTGAAAGCCGGTGTACCCGTGGTAAGCGGCACTACCGGGTGGCTCGAGAGGTACGACGAGGCTTGCGCCCTATGCGGGCAAACCGGCGGCGCTTTTCTTTACGCCTCAAATTTCAGCCTGGGGGTAAACCTGTTTTTTGAAGTAAATGCCTATTTGGCCCGCCTCATGGAAAAGGCGACGGGTTACACCGTGGAACTGGAAGAAATTCACCATACCCAAAAGCTCGACGCCCCCAGCGGCACGGCCATCAGCCTGGCCGAAGGCATCATAGCCAACAGTTCCTATTCAGCCTGGCGCATGGAGTCGGCCGGCCAGGGGGAGATTCCCGTGCATTCGAAACGCGTGGGCGATACCCCGGGCACCCACCGGGTGAGCTATCAGTCAGCAGTCGACCGGATTGACCTGGTGCACACCGCCCACAGCCGGCAGGGCTTTGCGATTGGGGCCGTGGTGGCGGCCGAATGGCTGGCTGGCAAAAAAGGGGTGTTCGGCATGCGAGATGTGTTAAACCTCCGTTAACCCGTGTAACCAAACGCCCGCATTGGGCGTTATTTGAAAAAAAACGATATGGACTATACGCAGTGGCTTCTCTTTATTCTGGCCGTACAACTCATCCACTTCGCCGGAACCTGGAAACTCTACGTAAAGGCAGGCCGCAAAGCCTGGGAGGCCGCCGTGCCGATCTACAACGCCCTGGTGCTCCTGCAGATCATCCGCAGACCCCGCTGGTGGGTTTTGCTGCTGTTTATTCCCATTATCAACCTGCTCATGTTCCCCGTGGTGTGGGTGGAAACCATCCGCAGCTTCGGGCGCAATAAGCTCGCCGACACCTGGCTGGTGTTGCTCACCCTGGGCTTCTATATCTACTACGTCAACTATGCCTTAGACGTGCAGTATGTCGAAAACCGTGACCTGCACCCCAAATCGGCCTCGGGGGAATGGGTAAGTTCCATCGTCTTCGCCGTGGTGGCCGCCACCCTGGTGCACACCTATTTCATCCAGCCCTATGTTATCCCCACAGGTTCGCTCGAGCGCACCCTGCGCGTTGGTGACTTGTTGTTTGTCAGTAAATTCCATTACGGGGCCCGGGTGCCCATGACCACCCTGGCAGCCCCCATGGTGCACGATACCCTGCCGGTGCTGCACACCCGCTCCTACCTGAAAAAACCGCAATTGCCCTATATGCGCCTGCCGGGCTTCCAGCAGGTAAACCGCAACGACCTGGTGGTTTTTAGCTGGCCGGCCGATACGGTGCGCCAGTTTTTCCGGGCCGAATCGCGTGTAGACAAGCCCATCGACAAAAAATCGAATTATGTAAAACGCTGTGTGGGGGTACCTGGCGATTCGCTTCAGGTTATTGACGGATATGTATATATCAATGGGAAACAACTGCAGCTGCCCGACCGGGCCCGGCCCATGTATGACTACACCGTATACGCCCAGAAAGGGGTATCCACCCGCTGGCTTCAGGAAGTAGGCGCCAATGAATTTGTGCGCACCTATTTGCTGCAGGGCGCCAGCCCGCAACAACTGGGGCTGCTGCAACCCTATATCTACAGGGCCGAACCGGCCAATGGCCAGGTGGCCCTGCTCACCCCTTCAGAAGGCCTGCCCCTAGAGGTAGTGCGCCAGGCAGGCATCAGCCAGATCAGGGAAGTATCGACCCGCGAACGGCAGGTGGCCCTGACTGACGAAATGGTAGAGAAGCTCCGGTCGGTATCGGGCGTGGATTCCATCGTAAAACTCATAGAACCTGCCGGGGTGCCCGGGGTGAACATCTTCCCCCAAGACCCTGGGCGCTATCCCTGGAATTACGACAATATCGGCCCCATCTACATTCCCGGGAAGGGCGACCAGGTAGCCCTCACCCCCGAAACGCTGCCCCTTTACAAGAAAATCATCCGCGATTACGAAGGGCATACGGTTAGCGTGTCGGGCAACCGGGTAATGGTAGACGGGCAGCCCGCCGACCGGTATACCTTTTCCCAGAATTACTACTGGATGATGGGCGACAACCGCGACCACTCCGAAGACAGCCGGGCCTGGGGGTACGTGCCGGCCAACCACATTGTGGGCAAACCCGTATTCATCTGGATGAGCTTCGACAACTTCAACCAGGGCATGGCCAACTGGAAACCACGTTGGGACCGGGTTTTTACCACGGTCGGGGGTTCGGGCGAGCCACGTTCCTATTTCCGACACTTTTTGGTGGCCCTGGCCGCCTACCTGGTAATCGACTATGTCGTGCGTCGCCGCCGGAAAAAACAAAAGGCCTGATTTGCCCATGGAGGTCTTGTTGCACCCCGCTTATTTCCCGACCAGCCTGACCATGGCTTGTCTGGCCCAGGGCGAGGTGCGCTGGGAGGCCTGGGACAACTACCAGAAACAGACGTACCGCAACCGCTGCTACATCTGCAACGACCGGGGACGGCAGTTGCTGAATATCCCCGTCAGGCACGTGGGGGGCAACACGGGTCGGCAGCTCTTCCGGGAGGTGCAGATCGACAACGGCTACAACTGGCAACGGCTGCAATGGCGCGGCCTG
>JBNKGM010000044.1:0-26230 GCA_050289825.1 Robiginitalea sp. | reverse complement strand
AGATGTTTTATAACCCCAACTAAATATCCCCTCTTTTTATCTTGTCTACAATGAAGCTACAGTGCCCTCGTAACGGACAAATTGGCGCTGCGGGCTCTTCAGGGTCAGGATTGCCCGTTTATCGGGCATGATTACCAGGCGAATATGAAACCGCTCCGTCAGGCGGCGCACGTCAAACTCAAGGGAGACGATCCGATTATCGGCAGACCGTACAAACGTTATATTCTCAATTAGTTTGTCGTCCATGACAATTCCCGGTTCATCATATACATCCCGGAAAAGGTCGCGTGGGGCAAAATACGGCAGGTCTGCATTGATGGTATTGCCTTCAAGCGTCATAAAATAGCCCTGGCCCTGCATGTTGCTTTGACGGCCCCAATTTTGCAGGTATCCGTCCCGGCCCGCAGACATCAGGCCCATGGGCGGCGGAGAATCAGCAAATTCAGCCTGGAAGGCTATTTTGAGAGGGTAGCTCTTTGTCGCCACGGCCTGGTCAGTCGATTTTACAGCCGCCTGGGGTGCCTGACAGGAAGCGGCGCCCACCAGCAAGGCGCATGCAGATAAGAGAATCGAAACAGGTTTCACAGGGTCTGTGTTTCTCCTAATATACGAAAATTATCGTAAGTAATTCATTTTCAGTGAAATTAGGGCTAGTATCCCTTATTCGTTTGGGGCGCTCCTGCCCTCGAAGCGAATGGCGTCGCGCTGGCCGCTATAGATCGCCAGGTTGGCCTTCCCGTTGGCCATCAGGTCTAGCGTAAGCTGGAAGCGCTCCGTTTTTTGACGCGCATAGAAAGTCATCTGGTAGGCCCCCGACTTTTTCTGGCTGATTTTGAGCTCTTCGATTTCGGTATCGAGTTCGATGCCCTCGATTTTGCCCGGTTCGGAGAAATTGTCGCGCACCCCGTAATACGGCAGGTGACTCTCTACCTTGCCGCCGCTGATTTTCAGGAAGTACCCCTCCCCTTGCAGGCTAATCCGGCTCAGGGTATTCCCGCCTGCCCGGGCAACGGTGGCGTTGGCGGCGCTCATATACGCCTTGGAGGTCTGCGGGTTGGCAAAATCGGCTTCGAAAGTGAAATTTTGCCCCTCAGCCAGGGCTTGCAGTTGGGCTTGCTTTTGCGGGGGTATCGGCTCCTGGGCCTTGCAACCTCCTAAAAGCAGTATTACAAGGGTTACCCAGCTCCCGTACAGGATTAGCCAGATTAGCTTGCGGTTCCGTTTTAACATGACTTCCTCGCTTTGGGAGGAATGCCTCAAAGATTGCGCCAAATAGACCATCCAAATCTAAATTTATTGTGAAAACTACACTATAAACTGCCCGGAAGGGAATCGCCCAGAGGCTGGGCTGATAATCGGTATTTCTCCAGCCAGTGCACCTCTTTGCCGCGATACAGGTCGCGCATAATGCGGTACCGTTTCGATTCCGGGATGTCGAGGGTATCTACCTGTGCCTTGAGCCATTCGAGGCGGTCGCGGCGCGCTGCATCCTGTTTTTTAAAGTTCGGGGCGTAAGCCGGCAATGCCGGCGAAGGATGTTGTTGTGCCGCTACCAGGGCATCGAGCTGGGGCGTTTCCTGCCCACAGACCGACAGGCCGATACAGCACAAACCTACAAATAAGATGCGTTTCATTTTCAAAAAGTTGTTCTCACCCGAAATGTAAGGGTTCCCACAGGCGGGCGCGAAGATTCCCGGATGAACTTCCTGAAATAACGACCTATCGCCGGGACGGGCCTTAAAAAGACCGCAGGAGTTCTGAAGCCTTTTGCCCTTCGACTCCGTTCGGGTCGAGTGAAACAGCTTTCTTCAGGGCCTCTGAGGCGGCGGGGAATTGTTCCTTTTTAAGGAGCACCTCCCCTTTCTTGAGCCAGACCCGGGCCGATTCCGGGAAAAAACCTGCATTCATTTCGGCTACAAACAATGCCTCATCTAACTGTTTGCTGTTAAGAAGATTATCTGCTGCTTTATCAAATTCTACTTCAAAGTCGAAGAACCGGTAATTGGGGTCGGAGATCATCCGGGCCGCCTCTGCGGGCACGGCTTCTGCCTCCCCGCTGGTAAAGAGCCCTGTCAGATGGCCCATGGGATCAGAGATAAAAGTTGTGTCATTGAAAGCGAGCGCTGCCTCCAAGGCCGGGTCCTGGTTGGTGCGGTACTGCTCAAAGGTCATACCCGTTGATAAATGGGGGGCTTTCCAGGAGGCGTTTTCCCACTGGGGCTTGTCTTGCCACCAGGCGAACGACACGTAGGCGTTTATGCCCGAATTGGGCAGGGTTACCGGGCGGTTGTCGCCATAGAAATTCACGTTCTCGCCGGTGGGCTCCCCCACAAATACGGCATTTGTGTAGTTGTCGAGTTCGTTTACCAGGTTCATGCTGGCCGAAAAGGTACGCCTGCCGATGATGACCATGAATTTTCCGGGTTTATCGATCTTTTCAGAACGAATAATCCCGGTTACAACCGGTTTGTTCTTGTAATTGTTCCCGCCCCCGTTGAGTCGCAGGTCCAAAACCAGTTTTTCAACATCATTTTTATCGATAAAGTCGAAAACCTTACCATAAAATGTGGGGATGTCTTCCCCTTCCTGGTCCATGATCTGACTCTGGCGCACATACAGGGCCTTTTGGCCGGGCAAATATTCCATATGATAGATGCGATCCAGGTTTTTGAGATACAGGGGCGTTTGCGACAAATCGCGCGATTCTACCCATTCTTCCCCGGGCACCACCATGCCGTATTGCCTGGGGAACCGCTGCGACGGCACGGCCTGAACGGGGGCTTCAAAAGTTTTGCCCTCTTTTTCGAGCTGCAGGGTCAGTTCGGTTCTTAAGGTGGGGATAACACCCTGGGCGTGCAAAAACTCCGGATATGTTAGATAGTGGATACCGTATGCTTTCACGAACATCTCGTTTTCGGCCGGCACCACCGGCCGCATGCGCGCCAAAACCGTATCGATCGGCATTCCCTCGATACCCAGGAGCCTGGCCCCGGCCAGTGCCTCGTACTCGCGATGCACGCCCTGTAGATAAATCCCATCATCATAATGGTAAAGCACCACTGGCAATTCGTGGAAGGGCACTTTGCCCTCCCAATAGCCCAGAACCGTATGGCCATAGCCAAAGGAAGCGACTATCCGGGCCAGGCCAACCATGATCTCATGCGGTTGAAGTTTCGGGATGGCACCGTACAACCTTTCTACCGATGCGTCAAAAGCAGCTTCATCAATTTTCTTGAAAAGGAAGGGATGGTCTTGGTGGATTGCCTGCTGCAAAAATCGCAGGTCTTCCTGCCATTGCCCGGGAGTCAGCCCTTGGGAGCGCAGGTTTGGGGAAAGGGAACACACTAGCAGCAGGCAAACAATTCGCAATGATTTCATTCTGAATATTTTTTGGAATATCTGTTTGACTCTGGCCGGGCGGTTTTGTTACATACCTCATGCGCCAGGGCTGGCAGGAAGTCTGTTTTTGCACCTTAAAAGCGCAATTAACAAGGGCCTCAAGAAAACGGGTTAAAATTGTAACTTCCGTCCGTATTCAAACCCTTCCATGAGAAGATTCTTCTCGGCGCTGTTTTTGCTGGTCGCCCCTTTCGCTCAGGGCCAGGATTATCTGGACCTGCTTACCCTGATCTACGGCCGCACCGCGTCGGCCGGATACGACTCAGGCAATGGATATACCCAGCTTTCGACCCTGGACCTGAATGTGTTACTACCTGTCCCTTTAAGTGAAAACACTGCCCTATTAACCGGGCTAACAGGGCTGATCAACCGGCTGGAACCCGCCCCGCAGTCAGAGCAGATCGGGCTTTACACCTACGCCCTTCAGGCTGGGGTAAACCTAAACCACGGTAACGGCTGGACCTCTACTCACGTGCTGTTTCCCCGGGTTTCGTCGGCCTTCGACCAGAAACGCAAGGCCTTACAGCTCGGCACCGCCCAATTGTTTCAGCGCAAAATCAGCCCCACCCGAAGCTGGGGCTTTGGCTTTTACCTGAACACGGAAGAACAAGGCACACTGCTCGTACCCCTTGTCTCCTACTTCTACCGCTCTCCCAACGGGAAATGGGAATTTAACGCCCTGATGCCCTCCCGGGCCGACCTCAATTTTAAATTCCACTCCAAACTGAGCGGTGGGCTCGCCTTTGACGGGCTCGGCAATTCGTTTGCGATCGATATGGATCCTTGGGGCAAATCGTACGTGCAGCGGGCATCGAACGACCTGAGCGTGTACCTGCAATATCCCCTTACCCCTTCCCTGTTGTTTGCTGTGCGTGGCGGCTATTCGTTTTTTCGCAGTTTCCGAATTTATGAGGCTGAAGACACGGTTCGCTTTTCCTTCATGAATATCTTCTTCAACGACCCGCGCACCCCCTTGAACGAATCGATAAAAGACGGGACGTTTTTCAGTTTCAGGCTGGTGTACCGCTATTCCCTTCCGGGAGCCGGAAAGTAAAGCCTTTTATTGCACGCGGGAAACCCTAGGATTCGGCTAGTTCTTCCCCTTTTTCGGGTGCGGGTACTGATCGGGCTGTTTGGCGGGGTCGCGGTCGAGGCAGATAAAATCCTTTTCGACCAGCAACTGAAGAACCTGGCCGCCTTCCAGGGATACACTGCCCTCAAAGCCGACCCGCGATTCTTCGGGCCAGGCCAGCCCCCAGGCCTCGGGCAGACCTACCGTAATGCCGTCCGGGCCAAACCGGGCAGTCATGCCCGCCTGCCCCGGTTCCAGTTGCAGGCGGTATTTCAGCTGCAGGTCGGGAAAAGGAGTGGCTTCTTCGACCCGGCCGGTGGTGGCCAGCTTTGACACCTCTGATTTTCCCAGGCGCAGCCGTACCGAATTCCCTTCAATGCGGATTTTCATGGGTCGAGAACTTTTCTGAAAGATACGACAATGCGGCCAGTATCGCACCCCCTGATCCTTATCGGAGCCAAAACCGGATATAACCTGATTTTGGTGTATCTTTCCATTAAATACTACACCATGAAAAACCTGGTCCGCGCCATAATTGCAGGTATAGGCGCTAAAAAAATCGGCGGTGGCAAATGCGGGTGCATTGGCACTATTGTCGTATTTATCATTCTCTATTGGCTTCTGGGTTACGTATTTAACGCTTTTTAATCAGCCATGAACCCTGTATTTCACCCGGGATAACTACCAGCCCTTACAACGAATCTCCTATTTTTGGCCGGTGAACCAAAAACCCCAGAATCATACCGAATTTATCGCGCTGATGGCGGCCCTCATGTCGATTGTGGCCCTTTCGCTCGATGCGCTGTTACCTGCCCTCGACATCATCGGGGTGGCCATGGGAAACCGGGACCCTGAAACCAACCAGCAACTGATTATCATGTTCTTCCTGGGGATGGGCACGGGACCGTTGATTTTCGGGCCGGTGTCTGACAGCGTGGGTCGGAAACCCATCGTTTATATCGGCTTCGGGCTTTTTATTGCCGCCAGCGCTATTTGCGTGATGGCCAGCAGCATGGAGTGGATGTTGCTTGGTCGCGTCTTGCAGGGGGCTTCCCTCTCGGCCCCGCGCACCATTAGTGTCGCCATGATACGCGACCGTTTTAGTGGCGATTATATGGCGCGTGTTATGTCGTTTGTGACAGTAGTGTTTATTTTGGTACCCGTAGTTGCGCCGGCTATCGGGAAATGGATCCTGGACATATGGGGCTGGAAGGCTATTTTTTACGCCCAGGTGGTATTCAGCCTACTGGTCTGCTTCTGGTTTTACAGGCGGCAGCCCGAAACACTGCCCCTGGAAAAGCGAAACGGCTTTAGGGCCCTGATGATCGTAGACGGTTTCAAAGAAGTGTTCGGCTACCGGCGCACCATGGTTTTTACCTTTATCTGGGGCCTGGTTAACGGATCATTCCTGGTGTACCTGAGCACCTCCCAGCAAATCTTTGATTTGCAGTACGGGCTTCCCGATCTTTTCCCTTATTTATTTGCCGGGCTGGCCATTACCATAGGCACGGCCACTTTCCTGAATGGAAGCCTAGTGCTTAGATTCGGGATGCAGAAGCTGATAAGCTGGGCCATGGTGGCCTTTACGCTTATTTCGCTGACCTATGTCCTGCTTTTCAACAATGGGCAAAATCCACCGGTTGGGGTGTTCATGGTGTTTCTGGGCCTGCAGTTTTTTGCCGTGGGTTTCCTATTTGGCAACCTGCGTTCCATGGCTATGGAACCCCTGGGGCATATTGCCGGGGTCGGGGCGGCCATTACCCTGTTCCTGGCCACACTGATGTCGGTGCCCCTGAGTACCTGGATCGGGCATTTCGTAACCGATTCGGCCTTGCCGCTGTTTATCGGGTTTCTCTGTTGCGGCTTTATTTCCCTGGCATTGCTGGCTTACAGCCGGTACCGCCTGCGCGAACGAAATTTTCCGGTCTAGATCTATTATAGGTATGCGACCCTGGCGGTTTGAAAAAATCAGGTGAAACGTGTAACGTAGCGAATGAGACGGATTCTTATCTTTATCGCAAATTAGATATTCCCCATGTGGATTTGGGTTGCATTTATTGCCATCATAATCGTATTCCTGGCCCTTGACCTGGGCGTATTCCATAAACACGACCATGTCATCCGCTCCAAGGAAGCGGCTATATGGACAGCCATCTGGGTTACAGTCGCCCTGTCTTTCAGCGGTGTAATCTACTGGCTCTTTGACGCCGGGTTAACCGACAACCCAACCGGCCTTACCCCCGGCACGGCCACCCTGAAGTACATAACGGGTTACCTTATCGAACTTACCCTAAGCATTGACAATGTCTTCGTAATTGCCGTTGTCTTCTCGGCCTTTTCAATCCCGCCCCTGTATCAGCACCGAGTCTTATTCTGGGGAATTTTGGGGGCCATCGTCTTCCGGGGGCTCATGATTATTTTCGGGGTGGCGCTCATTAACCAGTTCGACTGGATCATCTACGTCTTTGGTGTTTTTCTCCTCTATACAGCTTACCGTATGTCACATTCGGCCGAGCACCAGTTCAACCCGCACAAATCACTGGTATTCAGGCAACTTAAAAAGGTATTTCCCCTCACTAGCCATACCGAAGGGCACGCCTTTTTTGTGAAGCGTATGGGGGTGAATATGGCCACACCCCTGTTTGTGGCCCTGATCATCATCGAGCTCACCGATATCCTATTTGCACTGGACAGCATCCCGGCCATTTTGGCCATTACAGCCGACCCCTTTATCGTCTTCAGTTCGAACATCCTTGCTATTCTGGGCTTGCGTTCCATGTATTTTCTGATCTCGAGGATGTTGCAAAAATTCCGGTATATCAATTACAGCCTGGTGGTTATCCTGGCGTTTGTGGGGTTGAAGATGCTATTTTCGCATGAAATACCCGTCGAGGAATGGATCTCCCTCACGGTAATTGTGGTTTCGCTGACAGGGGGAATAGTTGCCTCCCTGGCAATCCCGGAAAAAACCGAAAACGGCCCCGAAGACCCTCCCGCAGAGGCTTAATTAACCCCGAACTTCCCTTAGGTAATCCCAGGTATCCCCCTCGAGTCGGGAATATTCGGAGTACAATTCATGGGTGTGAGGGCCCGCTAGCCCAGCAAATTCACCTTCCCGGCCGGCTCCCCCCAATATCTGCCTGCAACGCCCTTCAAGGGAATTAAGGCGTTCCCAGAGGGCCTCCCGAAGGTGGAAGAACCGTTCTGTGGTGGGTTCATACCGGTACGAAATCAGCATTCTGCGCAGGTTGCCCGTCTCGCTTAACAGGCGTTTAAGACGCTCGAGGCCCACTACCCGGCCCCGCCTGGAGGTATTTTCGTGAAGCATGGCTGTCATGACGCGGAGAATTACGGTGGTTCTGTAAGTAATTTACGATTATTCTGGCTTATATGGACGTCTTAACCAACGGATTACCAAATTATAAGCTTTCATTAACTTTTCCCGGCATGCCGAACCCCGGAAGTAAGGGTCTGGGGCACTCCCGGTTTATTTGGAATTTGACGGCACCCGGCGTATCTTTAAGAAAAAGAATTTTACCATGGATATCCACTTCGACTACGACCAGGTGAAAGCCAGTGAGCGCCTGGAATCCTTAGCCACGCAAAAGCTTAATAAAATTGCAGACAAGTATGATTTCATCGTGCGGGCCGAGGTCCTTTTCAAAAAGGAAAACACCTCAAGCCCCGACACCGGAATGATCTGCAACATACGCCTTAGCGTGCCGGGGCCCCTTCTCTTTTCAGAAGCCAGCCACGGGGGCTTCGAAGCCTCCATAGCTGAAGCCTGCGATGACCTGGAGCGCCAGTTGCGCAAACGCAAAGACAAGTTGAAAAACCGCGCCTGAAGTCAGGTGCTGCTTTACAAATAAAAAATCCCGGCCAGGCCGGGATTTTTTGCTATGGATCAAGGGTGCGCACGCTTAATTTTTGGTTTGTTGACGGGCTTCATCCTTCAGGGCCTCACTGGCAATAATACCCAGTTCGACACGGCGGTTTTTGGCCTTCCCCTCGGCGGTGGCATTATCGGCCCGGGGTTGGGCTTCCCCGTACCATTTCACGGTAAAGCGGTTTGCGTCTACGCCTTTTGCCATAAGGTAATTGGCTACGGACTGGGCGCGTCTGCGGCTCAGGTCCATATTGTACTCGTCTGAGCCGGCACTGTCGGTGTGTCCTTCAACCAGAATCACGGTTTTGGGGTATTCCTGGAAGATCCCTGCCAGGCGGTCGAGTGTAGCGGCAGAGGTCCCTTTTACATCGGCTTTGTTGGTGTCGAAATACACCCCGGCTTCTTCGGTAAAGGTTACGTTGATCCCCTCGCCTACCCGCGTTACCTCGGCCCCCGGTACTTCTTCTTCGATCCGTTCGGCCTGCCGGTCCATGCGATCACCTATATAACCGCCTGCCACACCGCCGATAACTCCGCCGATAATGGCGCCGAGCACCGTATTGCCCTTCCCGACATTGTTGCCGACAACCCCGCCGATCACCGCTCCGCCGGTGGCGCCTATTACGGCACCTTTTTGCTTGTTGTTGGCGTTTTGGACGGGTTTGCAGCCCACGGCCAGGCTTAGGATTAGCACCCAGCTAAAGGTTTTGATGATGGTGTGTTTCATGGATTAATTTTTTGAAAATTGATAGATAATACTCAGGGGCTCCCCATTTACCTGCACATTTGATTTCAGGCGCATTTCTGAGGCTGTTAGCGATTCGATGGTGAGCCGGTAGCCGGTTCCGCTGCCAATATCTTTGAATTTGGCATCGGTAAACTTGAATTGGAGCTGGGAGTTGTAGCTCTCGGGGCGTTCGATAACCGACCAGCGGATGTACCGATCTCCTCCTGTGCAGAGGCTTCCGGGGGTAATGGTGTAGTGGCCGGTGCTGTTGTTGCTCAAAAACTGCCACCGGCTGCCTTCGAAACAGATGGCATCGGCATCGTTGAAGAGGGTGGCCTGGAAAGCGCCCTGGTTGTTTTCGTAAGAAAGGTCGGTTAGGGTCCAGCTGCCGTCTATCATGCCGCGCTGGTCGCGCACCGCACGGGTTGTGGAACAGGACTGAAGACCCAGGGCCATAACCAGCCCCAACAGGAAGTAATGTTTCATAAATCGTTCGATTTGGAGTTATGAAACTATATACGTATCAGGGGCAATTTTGGCCTATGCCAGGCCGCAATAAGTCGGCGCTTCCCTAATTTTTTTTGAGGGCCCGGGCCGGCCTCAATACCGCATCAGTTCCTGCAGGGCCTCCAGTAGCCTTTTCTGCGGCAGGTAACCGGCTTCGAGGTTTCGTGCAAAGGGCACCGGAGTTTCGAGGGAAGCCACACGGCGTATCGGGGCATCGAGGGACTCGAAGCAATGTTCGGCAATCTGGGCGGCAAGGTCAGAGCAAATTCCCCCAAAAAGTGTGTCTTCCTGCAACAGGAGCACTTTTCCCGTTTTGCGTACCGAGGCGAATACGGCATCCCAGTCGAGCGGGCTCAGGGTGCGAAGGTCGAGCAGGTCTACATCTGTCATGCCCAATTTATCAAGCGCTTCCAGGGCCCAATGCACCCCAGCCCCGAAGGTGACCAGGCTCATGGCACTGCCTTCTCGCAAGCGGGCTGCTTTACCAAACGGCAGCGTGTAGTAATCTTCGGGTACGGCACCGTATATGGAGCGGTACAGCGCTTTGTGCTCGAAGAAAAGAACGGGGTTCGGATCATTGATGGCTGTGGCGAGAAGGCCCTTTGCATCGGCTGGAAAAGCCGGGTAGGCTACCTTCAGGCCGGGTACCTTGGTGAACCAGGCCTCGTTGGTTTGGGAATGGAAAGGCCCTGCCCCTACCCCTGCCCCGCAGGGCATGCGCACCACTACGTCGGCTTCCTGTCCCCAGCGGTAGTACACCTTGGCCAGGTAGTTTACGACCGGGTTGAACCCTGAGCTGACGAAGTCAGCAAATTGCATCTCCACAACGGCTTTCATGCCGTTGATTGAAAGGCCCATGGCTGCAGAAACCACGGCCGATTCGCAGATGGGCGTATTGCGCACCCGCTCCCGGCCGAACTTCTCGGTAAAACCCTCGGTTACCTTGAAAACACCCCCGTAGTCGGCAATGTCCTGCCCGAGTATTACCAGGTTCTCGTGGCGTTCCATAGATTGCGACAGGCCCTGGGAAACGGCGTCTACCAAACGAATTTCGGATATTTTTTCAGAAGGACTAACCTCTTGATATACAAAGTCTTTATAGACACTATTTAATTCCTTGCTTTGATCAAATGTTACCGACTCTTCGGCGAAGGCCAGGTCGAGGGCCTCGTTGATTTGATGCATCAGTTCCTTCTTGTAGCCTACCTCCCGGATCTCGCTGAGTTGTCCGCTGGCGCGCAAGAAGGCCGCGTAGTTCTCAACCGGGTCGCGCAAGGCCCAGTACTCCATTAGCTCAGAAGGTACATACTTGGTGCCGCTTGCTTCTTCGTGCCCGCGCATCCGGAAGGTCTTGAATTCGACCAGCACCGGCCTGGGGTTGCGGCGCATGCTCTCGCACAATTCGCTGACACGGGTATAGACCTCAGTCACGTTGTTCCCGTCAATGATGTGCGACTCCATGCCGTAACCGATGCCCTTATCGGCCAGGTTTTCGCATCGGAATTGTTCGGAAATGGGGGTCGAAAGGCCGTAGCCGTTGTTTTCAATACAAAACAGTACCGGCAGGTCCCAGACGGCAGCAATGTTGAGGGCCTCGTGAAAATCGCCTTCGCTGGTGGCCCCTTCGCCTGTGAAGACCGCGGTAACTTTTTTCCGTCCCTGGAGCTGGTCACCCAGGGCGATGCCGTCTGCCACCCCCAATTGCGGCCCAAGGTGGGAGATCATCCCCACAATGCGGTGTTCCTGGGTACCGAAATGAAAACTCCGGTCGCGGCCGTGTGTGTAGCCGCTTTCCTTGCCTTGCCATTGGGCAAACAACCTGTGCAGGGGCACTTCTCGGGTAGTAAAGACCCCCAGGTTGCGGTGCATGGGCAAGATGTACTCATCGGGTTTCAGGGCCGATGTGACCCCTACCGAAATGGCTTCCTGTCCGATACCGCTGAACCATTTCGACACTTTACCCTGGCGCAGCAGAATCAGCATTTTCTCTTCAATAAGCCGCGGCAGCAACATGCGCTTGTACAGCATCAACGACTCCTGCAAGGGCAGCTTGTAGCTTTCAAAATCAAGAACGGGTTCCGGCATAGGAGGTAACGGGCTTGCGTTTTGTGGCACAAATCTACGTATAAGGCGCCAAGGTGGCCTAATAATTTTTAACTTTGAATCCTTCAAAATTTTTAAAGTGATGAGTCAAATCCCCAGTGTAGACCTGCGCGACTTCCTTTCAGACGACCCTGCGCGAAAAGCCCGGTTTGTGTCACAAATCGGCAACGCTTTTGAGGATATTGGCTTTGTGGCACTGAGCGGGCATTTTCTCTCCGATTCCCTGGTTGAGTCGCTTTATGCCGAGGTAAAGCGGTTCTTTGACCTGCCCCTCGAGGTAAAAGCCAAATACGAGATTGCCGGTATAGGCGGGCAACGGGGGTATACCTCCTTTGGGAAGGAACACGCCAAAGGCCGGAAGGCAGGCGACCTCAAAGAATTCTGGCATTTCGGCCAGTATGTGGAAAACGACCCTGCCCTGGCCCGGGAATACCCAGAAAATGTTATGGTTTCAGAACTCCCCGCCTTCAATGCGGTAGGCCGGGAAACGTATAAGATGCTGGAAAAAACAGCACTTTACGTGCTGAGGGCGCTCGCGATCAGACTGGAATTGCCCGAAAATTACTTCGATGAATTCATAAAAAATGGCAATTCCATCTTAAGACCTATCCACTATCCTCCCATACTGGAAGAACCCAAAGACGCGGTTAGGGCGGCCGCCCACGGCGATATTAACCTGATCACGCTGCTTATGGGCGCCCACGGACGCGGTTTGCAGGTACAAAACCACAAAGGCGAGTGGGTCGACGCTATTGCGGCTCCCGACCAGCTGATGATCAATGTGGGCGACATGCTCTCGCGCCTTTCGAACAACCGCCTAAAATCCACCATCCACAGGGTGGTGAACCCTCCAAGGGAACTTTGGGGGTCTTCGCGCTACTCCATCCCCTTCTTTATGCACCCCATCAGTTCCATGCCGCTGAATTGCCTGGAGCACTGCGTGGATGCGCAGCACCCGAAGCTGTATGAAGACACAACCGCCGGGGAATTTCTGCACGAACGGCTTGTAGAGTTGGGCTTGGTAAAAAAATAAGCCGAAATGGACCTGCAAGACCAACTTAAAAACCTTTTTCCCGACCATGTGCCGGAAGACCCCCTACACGAAAAGCAGCAACCGGAAATCTGGATGCAGGAGGCGCCTATCCTCTGCAAATACGAGAAACGCAACGGCAAGCCGGTAACCATTCTGGAAGGCTATACCGGGGCTGATGCCGATTTTGCCCTGTTGAGCAGAAAGATCAAGCGGGAATTAAGCGTGGGAGGCAGCTTCAAAAAGGAGCAGATCATCATTCAGGGCGATTATCGCGACCGCATCATGCAATTGCTCAAAGAAATGGGGTTTAGTGTAAAGCGCGTGGGTGGGTAATTCGTTCGGGGGCTCAAGGGGCTCCGAATTATTTTTGGTAATATATCGGTGAAATGTTACCTTAGGAGGTCCAAACCCAAACGACTAAGCCAAATGAGTTCCCAGCTGCATATCACAAATGGGGATGCGTTTACCCAACGACTCCAACAACTGAAGTACAAGGGAGATATCATCACCTGGCGTGAAATGCTGTGTGAAGGAAAAACCGAAACGAACGTGGGCAGTGAATCTTTCTGGAAAACCCGCTTCGATTTTCTCCATAAAAATTACAATGTCAGCAAATCGTGGTTTATCGAGAAAACGCTTAAAGAATATCGTTCACTCTGCAACCACAAACAACAAGACGAGATCGTGCTCTGGTTTGAGTACGATCTTTTTTGTCAGATCAACATGCTGGCGGTCATCAGCTGGCTGAAAACCCACCGTCGCCATGCCCAAATTACCCTGGCCTGTAGCGGGGACCAGTCGGGTGATGGCAATTTTCATAGCCTCGGCGACCTTGGCGAACAGCAGATTAACGACTTGTACCGCAACCGGGTGCAACTGAGCCAGGACGATATTGAATTCGCAGACTATGTCTGGCAGCTGTACTGCAGCGATAATCCGATTCGGCTCGAAAACCTAACGGATTATAAGAATTACCAGTTCCGATACCTGGGTCCTTCCATCCAGGCCCACCTCAAACGTTTTCCGACCATTAAAAATGGCCTGAATGCGGTTGAAAACCGGGTACTGCAAATTGCTGCCGAGGAGAAACCCGCCTCCAAAAAAGTGCTGATGCAGACGCTCCTTTCGAACCAGGGCTGGTACGGCTTCGGCGACTCCCAGTACCAACGCATCCTGACCTCTCTGCGCCCCTTATTCAGCTCCTTCAACCCAACCCGCCTCAGCAAGAAAGGACAGGAAATTCTCAACAACGAAGCCAATTACTACTCTACCCTCCGCGACAGCGAAGCCTATCTGGGCGGAGCCCTGAAATACAATTTCCTCTACAATACCGAGGCCGGTCGGATCTTAAAGCTCTGACATGGCATTTGAACCCTCCGAACTCATCCTGAACAAGGACGGTTCCATTTACCACCTCAACATCAGGCCCGAGGATTTGGCCCCGACAGTCTTGTTGGTGGGAGATCCGGGCCGCGTGCCTATGGTATCCAAGTATTTCGATGCCCTGGAGGTCACCAAATCGAAGCGCGAATTCATCACCCATACCGGAACGCTGGATGGCCGCCGAATCAGCGTGATCTCGACAGGCATAGGCACCGACAATATCGATATCGTACTCAACGAACTGGATGCCCTGGTAAGCGTTGACCTGGAAAATCGGCAGTTCCTGGAACAACCAGGCAAGCTGGAGCTCATCAGGCTCGGCACCTCGGGTTCCCTTCAACCCGATGTGGAGGTCGACAGCGTGGTGCTGAGCGATTACGCCATAGGGCTCGACGGCCTGCTGCACTATTACGAAAGTGAATGGGTGCAACGGGCCGACATTCAACTGGCATTTCTGGACCAGACGCATTGGTCGGTGATGAAAGCCGTCCCCTATGTGGTTACGGCCGATATGCAGCTGAACGAACGTCTTGATTCTGAGCAGGTAGTTCGCGGGTTTACCGCCACCAACCCCGGGTTTTACGGCCCTCAGGGCAGAAGGTTGCGCATAGCCCCTGAAGACCCGCAGTTGTTGAGCCGGCTTAGCGCTTTTCGCTATGAAGACCTTCGCATCACCAATATGGAAATGGAAACCGCGGGCATCTTTGGCCTCGCTTCCCTGATGGGACATGCGGCATCATCTCTGAACTGCATTATCGCCAACCGTGCCCAGGGCGCTTTTTCCAAAGAACCCACCAAAACTATCGACCGGATGATCCGCTACGCGCTGGAGCGGCTGGTCAGGTCTTAATCAACTCCCGACCACCATGCCTGCAACCGTTCGTATCTGCGGGGTGCCCGAGCACTTCAACTTTCCCTGGCTTATGGCGCTCGAAGAGGGAGCCTTTGACGATCGGGGCATAGACCTGCAATGGACCGACGTGCCCGAAGGCACAGGGAAAATGTGCGACCTGCTCAGAACCGGCGAAACCGACATGGCCGTAATTCTGACGGAAGGGGTGATTAAGGCCATTGCTGAAGGCCTGCCAGCAGGGATCGTGCAAGGGTATATCGCCACTCCCCTGCTGTGGGGCATTCATGTAGACGCAAAGAGCTCCTGTCGTAAACCCGAAGACCTGAAGGGGCGCATTGCGGCCATTAGCCGGTACGGGAGCGGCAGCCACCTGATGGCTTATGTTCACGCCAGAAACCACAATTGGGATTTATCGGCTCTGCGATTTCAGGTTGTGGGAACAATTGATGGGGCCGTGGAAGCCCTGCAAAACGGTACGGCCGATTATTTCATGTGGGAGCGTTTTACCACACAACCCCTGGTAGATTCCGGAGTATTTAACAGGCTGGACGTTTGCCCGACCCCCTGGCCCTGTTTTGTGATCGCCTGCCGACGCGACTTTTACAAGCAGCACGCCAGGCTGGTAAGCCACGTCTTGCAAATCATTAATCTGCACACGGTCGAATTCCGGGAGATACCCAGTATAGACCGCGCCCTGTCAAACCGCTATGGGCAACAGCTCGCTGCCGTAAGGGAATGGCTGAAACTGACCCGGTGGAGCCAGACTCAAATTAAGAGCAAAGACATTGATAAAGTGTCTGATACACTACTTGAGTTAAAGCTTTTGAAAAACCTTATAGGCGCTGCGGAGGTCTGCCTCCCCTGAAAGCTACCAAAGGATGGGCTGCCTGCCCCGGGCCTCCAGAATACGGTTCGCCTGGCTAAAATGTCGGTTTCCGAACCATAACCCCCGGTTGGCGCTTAGGGGCGAAGGGTGGCCCGATTGCAGAATGTGGTGGCGCCCCCGGTCGATTAACCCGGTTTTGCGCTTGGCAAAGCCGCCCCAAAGCAGAAACACCAGCCCCTCCCGGGTCTCGTTCAAGCGACTTATCACGGCATCGGTAAACGTTTCCCAACCCTTGTTCTGGTGGCTTCCTGCCTGGTTCGCCCGCACCGTTAGGGTGGCATTAAGTAACAGCACCCCCTGTTCGGCCCAGCGCTCCAGGTTGCCGCTTTCCGGATATGGAGAACCGGTATCTGCTTCAATTTCCTTGAAGATATTGATCAGGGAGGGTGGATGCGAAAGGCCGTCTCGTACCGAAAAACAAAGGCCATGGGCCTGCCCGGGCCCGTGGTAGGGATCTTGCCCTATCAGCACTGCCTTGAGTTCGTGGGGGGCACAATGCGAAAAAGCGGCAAAAATCTCCGATCCCTTGGGGTAACACGTGTTCCGGGTATATTCCTCTCGCACAAATTCGGCGAGCTGCCCAAAATAGGGTTTATCAAATTCGCCCTGCAGCAGTTGTTTCCAAGACGGATTAATCCGAACTTCCATAGGTCTGCCAGTATCCCTCAAGATTTTTTGTCATATTCCTTGAGGGCCGCCTTGAGGCGCCTGAAATGCGTCTTCTCCAGCTCGCTGAACCGCGTGCCCCCTATTCCCAGAAAATCGCCTTCCTTGGCAGCAACAGCCACCTTTTCGGCTATTTGGGTAAGCCAGGTCATAAAATCGCCTATGGTATGCCCGGCTTCGCGCTTGGCAATTATAGGGAACACCTCCTGAATACACTCCATTATACGATCCCAAAGGGCTGCAGAGGTTTTGATCCCCGAGTTGGCCAGGAATTCCAGGGCCGCATCGTGCTTTTGCATTACCACCCACAGCGCCTGCTCTGCTTCCTGTTCCGGAACAATGGCGCACACCAGCGGGTTTCCGGGGAATTCGGCACGAGCCGACACAATGCTCAGGAGGGTGGCCTTGCGTTCCCGGGCCGAACCGGCCAGTCCGCTCCGGCCGGCACCTTCCATGCCAATGGCGACCATGAATGGCAGCCGGCATATCTTGTCCCATATTTCAGGGGCGTATTTCTCGCTAATCTCCATAGGAAGGAAGATGATTGGGAGCGCGCAGCATCCCTTTGGCACAAGGTACAAATTTTGCTTGTTCCAAACCTCTTTCCAACCCCACAATGCTATTAGAACCCGCATCCTGAAATCAGACACATTGCGTACCTTTGCCCGGTTGAAATGACTGTGAGAAAGTTAAGCCCGAAAACGCTGGAAGATTTAGAGTTCCCGGAGGTACTCCGGCAACTGAGCGGATATTGCCTCACCGACCCCGGGAAGGAGGCCGCCCTGGATATTGCCCCTTTCCGGCATGAAGCCACTCTGATGGCATCCCTGGGCCGCACCCGCGAATACCTGGGGTCTCTCGAACAAGACAACCGCATACCCAACCACGGGTTTGAGCCGGTAGATGAAACCCTGAGCCTGCTTCGAATCGAAAACAGCATTTTGCCCCTTGAAGCCTTTCGCGACCTTGCTGCCCTGGCCCAGCGAATCGGGGAGCAGCAGCGCTACTTCGCTAAATACAGGGAGTACTACCCGAACCTGGAGGCCTGGGTTCAGCAGGCAGAGTATCACGAAACCATTCCGGCGCGCATCGGGGCGGTAATAGACCGTTTCGGGGCGGTTCGGGACGATGCCTCCGATAGTTTGCTATATATTCGCCGGGCCATGCAAAAGGTGCGCGGGGCCATTACCCAGAGCTTCAACGCAGCCCTGGCCTCGTGCCAGAAGGCCGATTACCTTGATGAGATCCGGGAATCTGTGGTCGAGAACCGCCGCGTCCTGGCCGTAAAGGCAATGTATCGCCGCCGGGTTAAAGGCAGCGTATTGGGCACTTCCAAAACCGGGAGCATTGTTTTTATCGAACCGGAGGCCGCCCTGCAGCACAGTCGTGAGCTCCAGCTCCTCGAGCTGGAAGAACAGGAAGAAATCCGCAAAATATTGCGAGCCCTTGGCAACGACCTGAGGCCGTATATAAGCGATTTCGAATCCTATCAGACGGTCCTGACCGAAATTGACCTTTCGGCAGCAAAGGCGCGGTTCGCGAGTGAAATGGGCGGGGTCTTACCCGAAATAAACCAGGAGCGCCAGCTCTACCTCAGGGAAGCCTATCACCCGCTGTTGTTGCTGAACAACCGGGCCCGCTCTGAAAAGACCTGGCCGCAAACCATCGAACTCAACCCCGAGCATCGCATTATAGTTATTTCCGGGCCCAATGCGGGCGGGAAAAGCATCACCTTGAAAACCATCGGTTTGCTGCAATTAATGCTGCAGAGCGGCATGCTCATCCCGGTACACGAACGAAGCAGTTGCTGCTTGTTCGACCAGATACTGACCGATATTGGTGACAACCAGTCTATTGAAAACCACCTGAGCACCTATTCGTACCGGTTGAAGAACATGAACCGGTTTTTGCGCAAGTGCGGCCCTGGCACCTTATTCCTGATCGACGAGTTCGGGACCGGGAGCGACCCGGAGTTGGGGGGTGCCCTGGCAGAGACCTTCCTGGAAACCTTTTACGAGCGGCAATCGTTCGGCGTGGTAACCACCCACTATGCCAACCTGAAAGCCCTGGCTGACGAATTGCCCTGCGCGACCAACGCCAACATGTTGTTTGATGCCCAATCGCTTGAACCCACCTTCAAGCTCGAAATCGGGCAGCCTGGCAGCTCGTTCACCTTTGAAGTGGCGCAGAAGAACGGAATCCCCTATAACCTGATTAACCGGGCCAGGAAAAAAGTGGCCCGGGCCAAGGTGCGGTTTGACGAAAGCATTGCCAAGCTCCAGAAACAGCGGCGGCAAATGGCCGAAACCGGGAGCCGCCTGCAGGAAGAAGAGAGCAAAGCCCGGGAAGAAGCCCAGCGCCTTGAAGTCCTCAATGAAAAAATGCGCAACAAACTCAGTGGGTATCAGGAACTCTACGACTATCACCAGCGCATGATTTACCTGGGCACCAAGGTAGACCAGGTAGCCGAACGGTATTTCCGGGACAAGAAGAAGCGACCGCTCATCTCGGAACTTATCCGCATTGTGGAAACCGAGAACAGCAAGCGCAAACAGGCGGCCCCCAAAAAGGTCAAGGAAGAGAAGACCCGTAAAGCAGCCATTGAAAAGGAGTTGCAACAGGAAGTAAAAGTGGTGCGTAAACAGAAAGCGGCTGCACTGAAAAGGGAGGCCGTCAAAGAAAAGAAAAAGCCCAAACCGGTATTGGGCGTTGGCGACCGGGTTCGCATGCCCGACGGAAAGGCCGTGGGCACTATCGACAGCCTGGAAAAAAACAAGGCCATTGTGAATTACGGCCTCTTCACGACCCAGGTTAGCGTAGACCAGCTTGAATTGGTGGAAGCAGCCAAAGGGAAATAACAAGTAGACTGATACTGCCCAGGGGCGCAACGACTTTGACCAGAAGCTCAAAAGCCTGGCAGAAAGTATCAGCGAAAAGGAAACCAGGCTGCCTGCCTTCCGGAGCATAAACCATACCCCCTACGAAATTGGTGCAGCCCTGAACGTGCTGCCCGACTGCGTTTTGAAATCCAAATATAGGCAGAAGCAGAAGCTGTGGCCCGATGCGGAAACCGAGCTGTCTGAATTCCTGGCATCGCTTTGAGGCCCAAGTTCACCAATTACGCTCTATCTTTGCCCCCATGAACCTGGAACCCGGCCAAAAAATCATCCTCTTCGACGGGGTGTGCAACCTGTGCAACGGAGCCGTGCAATTTGTGATACGGCGCGACCGGCGCGACCGCTTCCGCTTTGCAGCCCTGCAGAGCGAGTTGGGACAACAGCTCTGCCGGGAAAGGCACATCGACACCAGCCAGGTCGATTCCATTGTGCTGATCGACCCGGGGAAGGCCTATTACGTCAAATCGGACGCAGCCCTTGAGATTGCACGCAACCTGAGCGGATATGGCTGGATGCCCTTATTGTGCGGGTGGATGCCCCGGGGTTTGCGCGATGCGGTATACGACCTGGTGGCCCGCAACCGCTACCGCTGGTTTGGAAAAAAGGACCAATGCATGGTGCCTGCCCCTGAGCTCGGGAAAAAGTTCCTTTAGTTTTTCGGGCCCTTTACTTCATTCAGATGGTCATCCCAATGCCTGGGATGGGGTTTGCCCAACTTCCCTACCGATTTGGCTACAAGCATAGACACCGTGGCGTCGCCGGTTACATTAACCACCGTACGGCACATATCGAGCGGTCTGTCGACCGCAAAAATGAGGGCCAGGCCGATGGCCAGTTTATCGGGAGGAAAGCCGATGGATTCCAGTACGATTACCAGCATGACCATGCCGGCGCCCGGCACGGCCGCCGACCCAATAGAGGCCAGCAGGGCTGTCAGGATTATGGTGAGCTGGTCGCCAAAAGTCAATTCGAAGCCAAGTGCCTGCGAAATAAAAACAGCGGCAACCCCCTGGTAGAGGCTCGTGCCGTCCATGTTAATGGTGGCGCCCACCGGTAGCACAAAGCTCGAAACCTCCTTGTCTACCCCGATATGTTCCTCTACGCGTTCCATGGTAACCGGCAGGGTTGCTGCGCTGGAACTCGTCGAGAAAGCTAGCAGTTGGGCGGGGCTGATTCGGCTCAGAAACGAGAAGGGGTTGTAGCCGGTAAAGGTCGAAACCACCACGCTGTAAAAAACAATCATCAGCAGCAGCCCCATCACTACCACTCCTGCATACTTGAGCAGGGCGAGCAGCAGGTCAGGGTCACCCGAGGAGACCACAACATTGGCCAGCAGGGCAAACACGGCATACGGAGCGAAAAGCATGATCAGGTCGACCATTTTCAAGACCACATCGTTCAGGGCGTCGAAAAAATCCTTAAGGGGTTTGGCATACTGTTCCCCGATCAGCAGCATGGAGATTCCGAAGAAGATGGTGAAGAAAATGACCTGCAACATCAGGCCGTTGTCGCTTACGGCCCGAAAGGCGTTGTCGGGCACCATATCGACCAGGAATTGCAACGGCCCCCTTTCGGTTTGCCGGCCGGCCTCCTCGATTTTTGAGGTAACATTGGCATCGGTGGCATAAGTTTCGGTGAGCTGGGTAATGGTTTCCTGCGAAATGCCCTCCCCGGGTTGGAGCACGTTTACCAGAACCAGCCCGATGGTGATGGCAATAATGGTGGTAACGATATAGATCGCTATGGTACGCAAGCCGATATTCTTGAATTTACTGATGTCTTTCAGGTCTGAAATCCCTTTGATCAGCGACGCCAGGATCAGGGGGATGGCGATCAGCTTCAGGAGTTTTACGAAGATGGTCCCAAAGGGGTTTACCCAGTCCAGTACAAAGCCAGAACCCCAGGACGGATAGGTCATCACAAAGCCGAAAACGATGCCCAGCAACATGCCGATGAGGATTTGCCAGTGCAATTCAATTTTCTTCATAAGAACGTCTTTAAGGCCGGAAGATACTATTTTGGCCTTAAAACCCCCAAGCGGTCAGTTTATAATTTGGACAGGCGGGCTTGTAGCCACAGGTCTGCCAGCGTCAGGGCAGCCATGGCTTCCACGATGGGCACGGCCCTGGGCACCACACAGGGGTCGTGCCGGCCTTTGCCCTGCACCCGTACGGGGTTGCCCTCCTTGTCAATGGACTCATAGGCCTGCAGCAAGGTTGCCACGGGTTTGAAAGCCACCCTGAAATAAATATCCATGCCATTGCTGATACCCCCCTGTACGCCCCCGCTGTGATTCGTTTTAGTACTGCCGTCGGGGTTGTAGGAATCGTTGTGCTCGCTGCCCTTCATACGTACCCCGTCAAAGCCGCTGCCATACTCGAAGCCTTTTACGGCGTTGATCGACAGCATGGCCTGCCCCAGGCGGGCGTGTAGCTTGTCGAATACGGGTTCGCCCAAACCCACCGGAACATTGCGTATCACACAGCTCACCACCCCGCCAATGGTGTCGCCTGCTTTGCGCACTTGTCTGATATAGGCTTCCATGCGGGCCGCCATTTCAGGGTCGGGGCAACGCACGTCGTTTGATTCGGTCAGGGAAAGGTCGAGCTCGGTGTACGATTTTTCAAGCCTCAAATCCCCTACCTGGGAAACATAGGCCTGAAATTGCACCCCGGGCAACAGTTGTCGTGCAATGGCCCCGCCGACAACCCGGCACACCGTTTCGCGGGCCGAACTACGGCCCCCGCCGCGGAAGTCACGAAAACCGTATTTCTGGTCGTACACGTAATCGGCGTGGGAAGGGCGGTACGAATCGGCAATGTGGGAATAGTCGTGTGATTTCTGGTCCTGGTTCCGAATCAGAAAGCCAATGGGGGTTCCGGTGGTTACCCCCTCAAACAGCCCGGAGAAATATTCTACCTGGTCGGCCTCCTTGCGCTGGGTAACAATGGCCGATTGGCCGGGGCGCCTTCTTTCCAGTTGGAGCTGAATGGCGTCAAGGTCGAGTTTAAGGCCGGCCGGGCAGCCGTCGAGCACGCCGCCCAGTCCCTTGCCATGCGATTCCCCAAAGGTGGTCAACCTCAGAACTGTCCCAAAAGTATTACCCGCCATGGCACGTAAAATTAGGCGCTAGCCGTTTGATTACAGAAAACCAAAGGTACCCCGAAACGATTTGTTAACCAAAACTCCCCCAGCTAATAATGGCTTAACAAACCGAAGCCTTGCTTAATCCTTGCTTAACCCAATGATAGCTTATTGATCATTAAGCCGATACGACATAAATACCCCTGGGTATTAATTTTGTCCAAATTTATTCCCCTACCTTGAAAAAACGGACCATTGACGTTGCGGTAATCTCAGATGTGCACCTGGGTACCACCGGCTGCCATGCAGAAGAACTCCTCTCCTACCTGAGCAGCATAAAACCAGCCACCCTGGTACTCAACGGAGACATCATCGACCTCTGGAAATTCGATAAAAACTACTTCCCACCTTCCCATACCAAGGTCCTGAAAAAAATCCTGGGCATGGCCGCTTCGGGCACACAGGTGTATTACATTACCGGCAACCACGACGAGAAGCTCCGACGGTTCAGCGGCACTACCCTGGGAAATTTTCAGGTGCGGAACAAACTTCTTCTGCCCCTTGACGGGAAACAGGCGTGGATCTTTCACGGGGACGTTTTTGACCTCGCTCCGCGCCCTGCAAAATGGCTCACCCGGCTGGGAAATTTCGGCTATGGCCTGCTCATGCGGGCAAACCGGCTGTACAATGGGTTGCTGGCCTGCCTGGGCCGACCCGGTTTTTCGAAATCGGGTCGTATCAATTCCCTCGGGGAGCAGGGCTTGCGTCAGGTTCGCCATTTTGAAAAAACGGTAGCCGGGCGGGCTATCGAAAACAACTACGAATACGTGGTTTGCGGACATATCCACCGCCCTAAGAAGGAATGGGTCGAAACCCGGAAAGGACGCGTGCTTTACATGAATTCCGGCGACTGGGTCGAAAACCTGACGGCCCTGGAATACGCTTTCAAACGCTGGAAACTATACCACTACAGTGAAGACAAACTCTCCCCTTTCCATGCAGACGAAGAGCTGAAAGATATGAATATCGAAGAACTGATTGCCTCCATCGTAGACCGTAAAACCCCTTTTCCCGGGGATATACCCCACGAAGGCTCAGGCGAGTAACGCTTCCCTGAGGATGCTCACCGGATGGCGCGCCTGCCTTCCGGTTCCGTCCTGGATCTGATGCCTGCAACTGGTGCCGTTGGCCGCCAGGATCACGGCTGGGTCGCTCTTGGCAATGGCCGGGAATAATTTCAAGCCGCCCACTTGCATACTCACCTCGTAATGTTCGCGCTCATAGCCGAAGGAGCCGGCCATGCCACAGCACCCCGAGGCTATAATGCTCACCTGATAATTCTCGGGCAGGTTCAGCACATCAAAGGTTACCTTCTGATCAGACAGGGCTTTTTGGTAGCAATGGTTGTGAATTTTCACCTCCCTTCTTTCCCGGGTAAACTGGTCGGGGCGTATGCGGCCTGCAGCGGCCTCGCGGGCCAGGAATTCTTCAATTAAAAAAGCATTGTTGGTAATGGCCTCAGCCTGCTGTTCGGGCAAACCGAAACGGCGGTATTCATCCCGAAAGGTCAGTACTGCCGAAGGTTCGAGCCCAAGCAGGGGCACGCCTTCGCGGGCGAGGGCCTCAAGGGAGGGGGCATTTTTTTGCGCAAGGGCCCTGGCCTGTTCCAAAAAGCCCTTGGAAATAAAGGTCCGGCCGCTTTCTCCATAATACAGGCGCAGCGCATACCCGAGCCCGTGCAGGAGCTCCATCGCATCGATAGCCTGCCGGGTGTCGAGGTAGCGTGTAAACTCATCGATATAAAGGGCCACAGCGGGTCCGCTCGCCTGGCGCCCTTGCTGCAATCCTTTCAGATGCCGGTCAAAATCGACACGGGCCACCCGGGGCAAGTGACGTTGCGGCGCTACGCCTATCAGACGTTTAACCAACCCGCCCGTGAGGCCAAAAGCCAATATCCCATTCGCCAGCCAGGCTATCTTACTGTTTAAAGCATTGATTTGGGTATTGTATGCAAAAAGCCTGTTCCTGAGCGAATAGCCGTTTTTCTTTTGATACTGGTAATTGAATTCGGCCTTTAAGGTGGCCACATCCACATTGCTCGGGCATTCGCGTGCGCAGGCCTTGCAACTCAGGCACAAATCGAATACTTCTTTCAGCTCGGGCCGATCAAAAGCGTTGGCTCCATTCGGATTGGTGAGCATTTCACGCAGGGTGTTGGCTCGGCCCCGGGTGGTGTCCTTTTCGTTTCGGGTGGCCTGGTAGCTCGGGCACATAGCCCCGGGCATGGTATGAGACTTGCGGCAATCGCCACTTCCGTTGCATTTTTCTGCTGCCCTCAGTATGCCCTGGCTGTCTGAGAAATCGAGCAAAGTACCAATTTCAGGCTCCCTGCGGTCGGGCTCGTATCTCAGGGACCGGTCCATGGGGAAGGCATCGACGATCTTCCCCGGGTTGAAAATTCCTGCCGGGTCGAAAGCTGCTTTGAGCCGGCGCAACAACTCGTAATTTTTAGCGCCGATCATCAACGGGATGAATTCGGCCCTGACAATCCCATCGCCGTGCTCCCCGCTGAAAGAGCCTTTGTATTTTTTAGTAAGTCGCGCCACATCGGTAGTGATGCTCCTGAAAAGCTTCACGTCTCCTGATTTCTTGAGGTCCAGGATGGGCCGCAAGTGTAACTCCCCGGCCCCTGCATGGGCATAGTAAACGGCTTGCTGGCCGTAACTTTTCATTATCCCCGAGAATTCCCCTATAAAATCTTTCAGGTCGGGCAGGGCCACCGCCGTATCTTCGATGCAGGCCACGGCCTTGCGGTCGCCCACCATATTGCCCAGCAAGCCCAAACCGGCCTTGCGGAGGTTTTCGGCCTTCACGGTATCTTCTCCCCACAAAACCGGGGCAGCATAAGCGAGAGCCGATTGTTTCAGGGTTTCGAGCAAGGCCTCTACCTTACCCTTGAGCCGTTCGGGGTTTTCGTCCCGCACTTCCAGCATCAGCAGGGCCGCCGGGTCTCCTTCGACAAAAAACCGGTTTTCGCGTTGCTCCCGATTGCTTTTGGTGCAATCCAGGATAACCTTGTCCATCATCTCACAGGCATAGAGCGTGTGCGACATGGCAGGCACCACATCGGCCAGACAGGCCTCAAGGGTATGGTAATGGGGTGTAATCATGGCGGCGTTGGCCGGGGGCAATGTATCCAGGGCCAGGGTTATCTCGGTTGTAAAGGCCAGGGTACCCTCGCTGCCGCACAACAAATTGGCCAGGTTAAAGGGGGTATCCGATTCCGAAAAAACCGCTGATTCCAGCAGGGCGTCTACCGCATAACCCGTATTGCGCCTGTGGATTTCAGGGTTGGGAAACTCTGAGCGTATTTCTTTTTGTATTGCGCTATCTGATAATTCTTTATGTATATTTTTATAAATAGACGCTTCAAGACCATCGCCAATCATTTTGGCCTGGAATTCGTCGGGTGATAATGCCCGCACCTCCACCGGGCTGCCATCGGCCAAGAGCACCTGGAGCGAAACCACCTTGTCGCGGGTAACACCGTAGCGTATCGAGGTGGTGCCGCTGGAATTGTTCCCTACCATCCCCCCGATCATACAGCGATTAGAGGTGGAGGTGTTCGGCCCGAAAAACAAACCGTAGGGTTTCAAAAAGGCGTTAAGTTCATCGCGTATAACCCCTGGTTGCACCCGAACCAGCTTCCGGGCTACATCGAGCTCCAGGATTTC
>JBNKGM010000043.1:0-28267 GCA_050289825.1 Robiginitalea sp. | reverse complement strand
AAGAACCATTTTATCTTATTAAAGTCAATCCCATAATCATTAATCCATCCGTAACTAGTAAAACCCAATAGAACAAACTTCTTACCATCCAGAATTGGATCATCAGCAGGTGTAAATTCTTGCATAGTAAAACTAATGGCTGTTGTGGTGGACATATCTTTGGCCTTCTTTCCATCAAAATCCAGGGTTTTTAACTCAAAACTGTCGAACTCCGGACGATTCGTCAAAAGCCATTCTGTAGCAGTTAGTTCAGCTTGTTCTTTCATTTGATCCATTGAAAGTACAATCCCCGTAGCAATTGCAGCACCTGCCACAGCCGCTAATGCTGCTGCACCATCGTTTTGCGATCTCATTGGTTTGGATATCAATAAGCAAATAGCAATTAGTAGTAATAATGACCTTTTCATCTTGTCTTATTAGGTTTAGTGTTTAAAACTCAGATTCAAAACTGGATCAATCTATAGTGAGGGAACAAGCCTAAATGTAGCCTCGCAATAGACCTTAAAATATGATAATGGTCAGGGAGTTGGGTGTGGAAAACCGTAATCAGTAGTAAAGTCTGTATGAATGGAAATATTCCTGTTTAACGTAAAATGAATCTTTGGAAGTTGATATTAGGTCCGATAAAAATCTACCCGTACCAATTGTACGCACCCAGACTTATTTTAAAGCCTTTTAAGGCACTTTAATTATGCGAGGCATGGCTCCGTTACTGCAATTAACTTGCAGTACGCGGCACTATATTAGCCTTATTTTTGATGTTTTTGACTTCCCCGGCTGACCACCGGGGTTGGATTTATTGTGATTGCCGTTTTGCTGAGGCAGCAGAAGACTTAAGAACGGCCAATACGATAACCCGGGAATTTTATCTTTTAAGAACTGGGAATTTGGTAAATGCGATTTGCCTATTGGGCAGTTTTTGTGCGATGATTTTGCAGAGGTTGGGACTACCTTGTTACCGGGCGGAGGGGGATGCCCCATATTTGGAATGGATTTTGCTTCCTGATTCTCATGATCAAGAAGTTGCCCGTTATTGTTGTTTTGTTCTTACTCTGTTTTCCGGCGTTTTCGCAAGCAGAGGCGATGGTGGGAGAATACCACCGGCAATTGGGAAGCCAAGGGAGTCGGCTCATAGAGTACAATCTGACACTGAAACCGGATGGCACTTTCAGCTTCCACTCCCATTCAAGGTCGAGCGAAAAATTTGGCATACCCGAAGAGGTGCATAAATACGGGCAGGGCACCTGGATATTTCAGGATAAAAAGGTTCTGTTTTTCACCGACCGGGAAAAGGACCTGAACGAGGAATTTACCCTCGACTTTGGGAATTCCAAGGCACACTTCCTGTTCAAATCACCCCGGTCCCTTTCGGACCGTCCGTTCCCCACCAGATTAAAGTTCTTTGAGTCTGATATCTTCTGGATCAAGGGCATTGAGATCTTTAAAAAATAGAATCCGCAGCCCGGGTTTTACTTCAGCCCTGTCGTCCCATTTTCGCAAACCTTCCCGGCACTATCCCCGTCAGGCTATTCTCCTGGAAAAGTGGTATCTTGAAGGAAATAGGATGTTTTCAATTTCGGCCGCTAACTGCCCCATTACGGCTTCTAAAAAGCACGATATGAGAAATATACTACTGATTTTACTAGTGGTCTTAGCCCTGGTCATGATTTACCTCTCTTTTCAATTGGGGGCCCTCCCTCCTGGCCTCACCGGGATAGGATTTATTGTCATTGCTGTTTTGTTCAGGCAGCCGGGTTCGTAGATTGGGTTGGTGTTCCTAAGGGTGGCTCAGTCTGAAAATACCAAAACTCCGGCTTGCTGGCGCAAGTCGGGTTTTATTTTCGTTTCTACTTGGGAGATTCGCTAGGAGATAACGCTGTTGTACAGCGTTGTTCCTAAATGGGGCTCAGTCTGAAAATACCAAAACACCGTTCTTGCTCCGCAAGCCCGGGTTTTATTTTTCGCCCCCGCTTAAAAAAGCAAGCTTTTTACGCGGGGCCTCAAAATAAAACACCCCGGCGTACGCCGGGGTGTTTTGGTGCTTATTTGTAGCCCCGCTAGGAATCGAACCTAGATCTTGGGTACCGGAAACCCACATACTATCCATTGTACTACGGAGCCAATGCGGATGCAAAGATAAAATGATTTATTGGTTTTCAAATAAAAAGTAAAACGCTGGCCAGGAGATAGCTCGCCTGCGCTCGCTGTTCCTGCATGGGGCTCAGGCTGAAAATACCCAAACTCAGGGCTTGCTTTGCAAGCCCGGGTTTTATTCTCTTCACAGGCCGATGAATTGACTTAGGCAGCCCGCCAGGAGATAACTCGCTGCGCTCGTTGTTCTTGAATGGTACTCATGCTGAAAATACCCAAACACCGTTCTTGCTTCGCAACCCCGGGTTTTATTTCCTTCTGCCCGCTTAAGAAAGCGAGCTTTCTACGCGGCCCTTAGGAAATAAAACACCCCGGCGAAGGCCGGGGTGTTTGGGTGCTTATTTGTAGCCCCGCCAAGAATCGAACTTGGATCTAAAGTTTAGGAAACTTCTATTCTATCCATTGAACTACGGGGCCCGAAAGGGTTTGCGAATTTATGAATACTTTTTATTTCGTCCTACCCGCGAGGGGTTTTGTTCACGGGGTAGCCGGCCACGGGAATTCTGCCAAATGTTGCGTACATTAGCCGGAAGACCTTTATTTCATGGCAGAAACCAAAAAACGGACCCTTTTCGTGCCCGGGGCGATTGCCCCCGAATTCATCGCCGAATCGATTGCCAAACACCAGTCGAAAACCGGTATTGGGGCACACGACATCTTTTTGGGGCAGGTGCGGGCCGATGTGATCGACGGCCAAACCGTTACGGGGATTGATTACACGGCTTACCAAGAAATGGCCCTGGAAAAGATCACAGAAATACGGGAAGAGACCTTTGCCAAATTCGAGCTGAGCTGCATGCATATTTACCACAGCCTGGGGGAAGTGCCGACGGGCGGTATCTGCCTGTTCGTATTTGTGTCGGCCCCTCACCGCCAGGCGGCTTTTGAAGGTTTGCGCGAGGTGGTGGAACGCATCAAGAAGGAATTGCCGGTCTTCGGACGCGAGCTCTTCGCCGACCGCTCATACAGCTGGAAAGTAAACCGCTAGCATGGTAGATATTACACACAAGCAAAATACGCTGCGAACGGCTGTTGCAGAGGCGCTCGTGGTAGTCAGTAGTCCCGATACCATTCGGGCCATCGAAGAAAAGCGTGTGCCCAAGGGAGATGTATTTGAAATGAGCCGGGCTGCCGGGTTGCTGGGGGTCAAAAAAACCCCTGACCTTTTGCCCGATTGCCATCCCATCCCCATTGAGTATACCGCTATCGACTACAATATCGACGGCTTGCAAATCCGCATCCGCATAACGGTAAAGACCAACTACAAAACCGGGGTAGAGGTAGAGGCCATGCACGGGGCCAGCGTAGTTGCCCTGAACCTGTATGACATGCTGAAGCCTCTCGACAAAGGGATCGAAATCCGGTCAATTCGGTTGTTGGAAAAACGTGGGGGGAAGTCTGACTTTCAGTCCAAAGCCGGGAATTAGAAGACAGGAGTAGAGCCTCTGGTCTTACAGAATGCCGAAATGGTATACTACCGACATATAGCAAACTGAATACAAAACAGTACCCTGAAAGGCGATCAGCACCTTCAGATACGCATTCACAAAGCGATTGGTTTTCATGCTAACAAGGATCAAAAGGTTAATAATTTGAGCCAAAATTAGCGTGTAAAGGGCAGGCCAAAAGCCCCGGAGCGGCTAATCGGGGTTTGCTGTAGGTGAATGGCAAGGTGTTGTCGTTGAGCTTTTTGCGCGACGTTTCACGCCGTTTTTTCATCCGGTTTTTTGCCCATTTCAACGTTTTTTCCCAGGCCGTGTAGCCATTCATGAAGCCTGTTTGAAACATGGGCAGTTTAGACTTGAAAGACTGGCCGTAAGTGTGTAAAGTATCGGCGAGTTAGTTGCGAATCGCCCAGATTTCGTAAAGGGGTTCGCCCCGGCTGTTGTTGCCCGTGTGGTGCCAGTCATTTCCCTGGCGTTCAAACTGAAAACTCAGCTCGGCCCCCACCCGCGAATCGTCGCGCGAAAAGAATTGGATTACCTCCGTATAGGTACCGTTGTCGGCGGCATATCGCCCGCCCCCTGTGCCGAAGAATTCCAGGGTGTCGGTATTGTAGGCAATCCATTGGAAATAACCGTCTTTCAAAAATTTAAGGGTTTTTCGCGGGCTCTCGTTCCCCCGGCGCTCCTGACCGGTATCGGGGCCTCGGGCGGCAAAGAGCCACTCCCCGTCAAGGGGTTGCGACAGGGCGGGCTCCTGAGTATACAAACGGTCTGAATTGCCGTTGAGGACCAGGTGACCATCTGTATATCCATAGCTTATATCTTGCTGTTTTTCCCCCGTTTCCCCAAAAGCCGAGTTGAATTCGAGGGCGATGTGCAGGCTGTCGCCGTCGCTTTGGTAAAACCCGCCCATGGTGCTGATAAAATGGGCCGGGCCTGAGTCGTATACGGAATGGATCAGGTAGTTTTCTGAGACCAACAGCAGGAAGTGGCGGGTGCCCTGTTCCCCTTTTTCGGCGGCCAGGTAAACCCCGGCTTCAGGCTGGGCAGACAGGGGCAGCCCGGCCAACAGGAAACCGAGCAGGAAGAAAACGGAGGTGTGATGCAAACCTTTCATTTGAGCATTGTTTTCGGCACCTCTAATTTACGATATTTTTCACGGGGCGAAACAAGATGTCCGGGGCCTTTAAAACCGGGACCTGAGCGCCTCTGCAGCCCCGGCCCAAAAAAAATCTGGAATTTGGTTTTTTTATTGATATTTTTAATTTCATTTGCACCCGTTTAGCCAGGGCCCCGGTCGGTTCAGCCGAACCCATAAAGACGAAATGACAGGTAAGGATTGCCGGGAATAGAAGTGGGGCCAGGGAGTATCGTCACTTTGTAATCTGCAAGAATCCACAAAATGAACATTACGTACCGTGATCTGATCGATCAAACCTATTATTTCCCCACCGAGGAATTTGACCTGGACGAAACCGGGCTCCGGTTCCACGGTGTTCCCCTGATGCAACTTATCGAGAAATACGGCAGTCCGCTTAAATTCACCTACCTGCCCAAGATTTCCGAGAACATACAGAAAGCCAAGACGTGGTTTGCCAGGGCTATGGAGAAACACGAATACGACGGTAAATACTTCTACGCCTACTGCACGAAGAGTTCCCATTTCCACTACGTCTTCCAGGAGGCGCTTAAAAACGACATCCACATAGAGACCTCTTCGGCTTTCGACATCGACATCGTATTGCGGCTTAAAGAAGAGGGGTTGGTTACCAACAACAATTACGTGATCTGCAACGGGTTCAAAAGGGCCGCCTATATCGATAACATCGCCGGGCTTATCAATTCGGGCCACAGCCGTTGCATCCCGATTATCGACAATTATGAGGAACTTTCCCTGCTTGACGAAAGCATCGAGGTTCCGTTCAAGGTGGGCATCCGCATCGCCTCTGAAGAGGAGCCCAAGTTCGAATTTTACACCTCCCGCCTGGGGATCGGCTATAAAGACATTATTCCGTTCTACGAAAACCAGATCAGGGACAACGATAAGGTGGAGCTCAAGATGCTTCACTTCTTCATCAATACGGGCATTCGCGACAACGCCTACTACTGGAACGAATTGAGCAAATGTCTCAAGGTGTACGTGCGGCTCAAGAAACTTTGCCCGAGCCTCGACAGTCTGAATATCGGCGGGGGCTTCCCGACCAAGAACTCCCTTACCTTCGACTACGACTATGAGTATATGATCGACGAGATCATTAATCAGATCAAGATCGCCTGCGAGGAGGAAGACATAGATGTACCCCACATTTTCACCGAATTCGGAAGTTTTACCGTAGGGGAAAGCGGGGGTGCGCTCTACCAGGTATTGTACCAGAAACAACAGAACGACCGGGAGAAGTGGAACATGATCGACAGCTCGTTTATCACCACCCTGCCCGATTCCTGGGCCATCAACAAACGCTTTATCATGCTGCCCATCAACCGGTGGAACGATTCCTATGAACGGGTGCTTTTGGGCGGGCTTACGTGCGACAGCGACGATTATTACAACAGCCAGCAGGATATGAATGCCATTTACCTGCCTAAATTCCACTCTGCCAAACCCCTGTATATCGGGTTTTTCAATACCGGGGCCTATCAGGAAACCATCGGCGGATACGGGGGGCTGCAACACTGCCTCATCCCGCACCCGAAACACCTTTTGGTAGACCGGGACGCCTCGGGAGCCCTGCATGTCTCGGTTTTCAGCGAGCAGCAGCGGGCCGAAGACCACTTGCGCATTCTGGGATATGAAACCGGGGAGGCCCGACAGGAAGCACCCGTAGAACACCACAGCAACAAACACCAATAAAATGACTGCCAAAAAAGGACCCATTTCCGATTTCATCATGCATTATTACCGGCATTTCAATGCCGCCGCACTGGTCGATGCCGCCAAGGGCTATGAAGACCAGCTCAATGGCGGGTCTAAAATGCTGGTGTCGCTTGCCGGGGCCATGAGCACCGCCGAGCTGGGCCGGATTTTCGCAGAAGTGATCCGCCAGGATAAGGTTCACATTATTTCCTGTACCGGAGCCAACCTGGAAGAAGACCTCATGAACCTGGTGGCGCACAGCCATTACAAGCGCATCCCCAATTACCGCGACCTGACCCCCCAGGAAGAATGGGACCTGCTCGAAAAAGGGCTGAACCGGGTTACCGACACCTGTATTCCGGAAGAAGAAGCCTTCCGCCGGCTCCAGAAGCATATTTTTGAGCTCTGGAAGGCGGCCGACGATGCCGGGGAGCGGTATTTCCCCCATGAATACATGTATAAGCTGCTCCTTTCGGGCGTACTTGAACCCTATTACGAAATTGACATCAAGAATTCCTGGATGTACGCCGCTGCCAAAGCGAACCTCCCGCTGGTATGCCCGGGCTGGGAAGACAGTACCATGGGGAATATTTTCGCCTCTTATGTGCTCAAGGGCGAGCTCAAGGCTTCTACCATGAAGTCGGGTATTGAGTACATGGCCTACCTGGCCGACTGGTATACCGCCAATTCGAAGCAGGGGATAGGGTTCTTCCAGATCGGGGGCGGTATTGCCGGGGACTTCCCGATATGCGTGGTGCCCATGCTGTACCAGGACATGGAGCGCACCGATACCCCCTTCTGGAGCTACTTTTGCCAGATCAGCGACAGCACCACCAGTTACGGGTCGTATTCAGGTGCCGTGCCGAACGAAAAAATCACCTGGGGAAAGCTCGGAATCGACACTCCGAAATTTATTATTGAAAGCGATGCCACTATTGTTGCACCTTTAATTTTTGCCTATCTTTTGAACATGTAACCTATGGATAATAAGAAGCGTGTCATTGTAGATTTTAAGAAGCTTACCCCCGAGGTTCTTAAGCTTCTGGTGGAGAAATTCCCCGATGGCTATGACGAAGACCAGATTGTGACCTTCCGCAATGCCCAGGGCGAACGTATTGAAGCTGTTGAGGTGTCTACAGACGACACCAAATACCTGGTGAAGATCAGTGCCAAGCTCGAAAAGACTATGGCAAATTACGACGAGGACGATTACGATGATTTCCAGAACGATGATCCGGAAGAAAATATACCCGACATCGAAATGGAAGAAGACGAGGATTCCGATATGTAAACCCTTCATATAATTATGCCAAAAGCCGCCTTTCACCTGTCCCTGCCCTGCATCAGTGTCTCGGCCACGAAAAAGTTCTATTCCGAAACGCTGGGGGCAACCCTGGGGCGCATGTCTACGCAATGGGTAGATGTTGACTTGTTCGGCAACCAAATCACCTTCATCCAATCGGGGGTCTTCAATTTCCAGTACAAATCGTACAAGTTTGAAGAGGCGGTATTGCCGGCCTTTCATTTTGGGGTGCTGGTAAGCGGAGAACAGTGGGAAGATTTGCTCAAGCGCCTGCAGGGCCTGTCGCTCGAATTGCCCGTGAATTCGCTTTTCCTGCAGGGTCATGCGGGGGCCCACCGCTCCTTTTTTGTGGAAGACCCCAACGGCTACATGGTGGAGTTTAAGCACTTCCTCCAACCCGCCGACGTTTTCCGCAGAGACTGAGAAACGCTACCGGCCGGCCTGGCATCCGGCCCTTTGCAACCTGTACTATGAGTTCACAACAAGTTATCGGCAGCGAGGAATGGTGCGTTTTTGAAGGCCTGGGCATACCAGCCATCAAAGCCCGCGTCGATTCTGGCGCAAAAACCTCTTCCATTCAGGCCACCAACCTGAAAATTGTGATGAAACACGGGGAGGAGTGGGTGCAGTTCGAAGTGTTTCCCCTCCAGGAAAACCGGAGCATCGCCCTGCGCTGCGAAGCACGCCTGGTAACCCGTCGCACCGTGAAGAGTTCATCGGGTATCTCCGAAGAAAGGTTGGTTATCAAGACCCCGTTGCGCCTGGGGGACCAAATATTCGAAATCGAGCTCACCCTGGCCAACCGCGACACCATGGAATACCGCATGCTCCTTGGTCGGGAGGCCCTTTCGGGACGGTTCCTGGTAGACCCGGCACAAAGTTTTGTCTTAAGCGGGTTTACCGAAGCCGAAATTATCCGGAAGTACGCGCCCTTTATCCATGAAAAAAGCGGGTTGCGCATTGCCCTGCTCGCGAGTAACCCGAACTTGTACAGCAATAAGCGCATTATGGAGGCGGCCGAGGCCCGCGGGCACGAAATCGTGTTCCTCAATGTGGAGCTCGCCTATATGAAGCTCGATGCCAATTCGCCCGAGATCCGCTACCGGGGCGGGAACATCCTCAATGAGTTCGATGCCATTATCCCCCGGATTAAACCCTCGGTTACCTTTTATGGGTGCGCCCTGATTCGCCAGTTCGATTACCTGGGAGTTTACTGCCTGAACTCGGCCGAGGCCATTACCCAGTCGCGCGACAAGCTTTACGCCTCCCAGCTGTTCGCCCGCCACGACATCCACATCCCCATTACCGGCTTCGCCAAGTCGCCCAACGACACCCGCGACCTGATCAAAATGGTAAACGGGGCCCCGCTGATTATTAAACTGCTGGAAAGCACCCAGGGGAAAGGGGTGGTGCTGGCCGAGACCAACAAGGCTGCTGAAAGCGTAATAAACGCCTTTAAGAGCGTGCAAACCAACATTCTGGTGCAGGAGTTCATCAAAGAGGCAAACGGGCAGGATATCCGCTGTTTCGTGGTCGACGGGAAGGTAGTGGCTTCCATGCAGCGCCAGGCCGAAAAAGGGGAATTCCGGGCAAACATCCACCAGGGCGGCCGCGCGTCCAAGATCAAGATTACCTCTGAAGAACGCAAACTGGCCATCAAAGCTGCCAAGGTGCTGAACCTGGTAGTGGCAGGTGTGGATATTATCCGTTCAAACAAGGGGCCCCTGCTGCTCGAAGTGAATTCGTCCCCAGGCCTGGAAGGCATTGAAAATGCTACCGGTAAAGATATTGCCGACCAAATGATCCGGGCTATCGAACGAAAGCTCAAATACCACCCGCAACCCGGCGAAATTACCCTTTAAACGCGAGTCCCCAATTTTTCAAGCATCACGGCTGTGGTGCGTTCCAGGTTAAATTCGGGCTTCCAGCCCCAGTCGGCCCGCGCCTCGGTATCGTCTATGCTGCCGGGCCACGACTCGGCTATTTCCTGCCTGAAATCGGGGGCGTAAGCTATTTTGAAGCCGGGTTGATGTACCCGTATGGCCTCGGACAGTTCGGCCGGGGTAAAGCTCATGGCGCTCAGGTTGTAGGATGAACGCACCCCCAGGCAGTCTCCGTCGGCTTGCATCAGCTCAATGGTAGCCCTTATGGCATCGTCCATGTACATCATGGGCAGACGGGTGTCTTCACCCAGGAAACAGGTGTAAGCATTGTGTTTCAGGGCCTCGTGGAATATTTCCACGGCGTAGTCGGTGGTGCCCCCGCCCGGTTCGGTCTTCCAGCTGATCAGGCCTGGATAACGCAGGCTGCGCACGTCCACGCCAAATTTTCGGGAGTAGTACTCGCACCAGCGTTCCCCGGCCTGCTTGCTGATTCCGTACACCGTACCCGGCTCCATGATGGTGGTTTGGGGGGTGTTATCGCGGGGCGTAGTACGCCCGAAAACGGCAATGCTGGATGGCCAGAAAAGCTTGGAGATCTTGCGTTCCCTGGCCAGGCGGAGCACATGGAACAGGGAATTCATGTTGAGGTTCCACGCCCGGTCGGGGAACTTTTCGGCTGTAGCGCTTAACATGGCTGCCATGAGGTAGATCTCGTCTACCCCGTGATGGGCCACTACCTCTTCTACCGCATTCTGGTCGGTGGCATCCAGTATCTCAAAGGGCCCTGAATCCATCAGTTCGCTCCCCCCGTGCCTTATGTCGCTGGCTATAACCCGATCTTTGCCGTAGAGGGAACGCAAAGCCAGGGTCAACTCGGTGCCAATTTGTCCGCAGGCACCAACAATCAGTATGTTTTTGGGCATTCGAATGCGCTTTAATTCCTTGTAGGCGTAAAGATAACTCTTTGTAAAATTTGTACATTCGCCTTATGCGTATTTTGTCTGGATTGATGCTGGGAATACTGCTGCTGACGGCCTGCCGGCAGGAAACCCCTGAGGCCGGGAACCAATCGCTCCCGAACGCCGGGCAGGATTCCGTGCCACTCCCGCCCACCCTGGCCCTGAGTGCGCAGGTGCAGGATAGTATTCAGGGCTGGGCCGCACTGGCCAACCTCCAGCAACGCATGGAATCGGTATACCGCACCCAGGAAAGGGAAGAGCTTGAGCTGCTGCTCGAAGAACTCGTGGTTGCCTGCAGAGAGTTGGAGACTTCCGAATTTCCGGTAACCTTCAACCGCCCGTCGGTAAAAAGCCGCCTGAAGGTAATCAGGACCTTCCTGCAAAGAACACAGGCCGACCTCCACTACCGGCTCAATCCCCGGGAATCCCTCGCCCAGGCTATGGTAGCGTACAATGCCTTCCGCGAGCAACTCAACCGGGTGGCAGCCGAAAACCTCGATCCAACCCTATTTGACCATGAATAAGATACTACTGGCAGCACTGATCTGCCTCTCCCTCGGAGCACGGGCCCAGCAAGCCGAAAAGGAAGCTGTCGATGCCTTGCTCACCTCCTGGCACCTGGCAGCCGCCGGAGCCGATTACGATGCTTACTTCGGGGCCATGGCCCCGCGATCGGTGTTTATCGGTACCGATGCCTCCGAGAATTGGGACCGCGAAGCCTTTATGGCATTTTCAAAACCGTACTTCGACCGCGGCAAGGCCTGGGATTTCAAGGCCCTGGAGCGGCACATTTACCTGAGCCCCGACGGGCAGCTGGCCTGGTTTGACGAATTGCTCGACACCTGGATGCAATTGTGCCGTGGGTCTGGGGTCGCAGTCAAAACCCCTGAAGGGTGGAAAATCGCCCATTATGTGCTTTCCCTGACGGTACCCAACGAGTCCATCCAGGAGGCCATCGGATTGAAAAAGGAAAAAGACAGCCTGATGCGGCAATCGCTGCTTCGTTCCGAAACCGTAACCCATTAACCCATGAGAAAAAAGATTGGGCTTGCCCAGGCTTTCGCGGCAGTCTTGCTGCTTGTGCAGTGTAAGACCGAACCGGCCCCCGTGGCGGCAGACGCTCAGACGTTCTACGATACCGAACTGTTTCGCGATGTGCAACTTTCCAGGCTATTTCCCGATTCCAAAACCTTTGTCGATATGGAACGCGACCGGCCCTTTGCCGAGCTCGAGCAACTCTATCTGGAGCAGCGCGAGGTGCCCGGGTTTGACCTCGAAGCCTTCGTGAGTGAACACTTCGAGCCGCTGCCTGCCTACCACGCCGATTTTCAAACAGATCCTTCCCGTACCATGTTCGACCATATCGGGGTAATGTGGGATGTTCTCAAGCGGGAACCCCTCCCGGCCTCGGCCGGAGTTTCCAGTATTCCCCTGGCACAGGAGTATATTGTACCGGGCGGTCGGTTTCGGGAAATTTATTACTGGGACAGCTATTTCACCATGCTCGGCCTTGTCGCCGACGGGCGTACCGAACTGGCAGAGAACATGCTGGCCAATTTCGGACACCTGATTGACTCCATAGGATTTATACCAAACGGTACAAGGGATTATTACCTCACCCGTTCCCAACCCCCTTTTTTCAGCCTGATGGTAGACTTGCTGGCGGGACAGGATCAGACCTTGCTCCAACGGTACTTTCCCCAGCTCGAAAAGGAATACGCCTACTGGATGGACGGGGCAGAAGGGCTCGAACCCTGGCAGGCTGCCCAGCGTGTCGTGCGGCTAGAGGGAGGTACCCTGATGAACCGCTATTGGGACAGCGGGCGCAGCCCCCGCCCCGAATCATACCGTGAAGATGTGGAGCTGGCCTCAGAGCTGCCCACAGAGGCCGAAAAAGAGGACCTGTATGCCAATTTGCGTGCCGCTGCAGCTTCGGGCTGGGATTTCAGCAGCCGCTGGTATGCTGAAGAAGGTTCCTTTGCCACCACCCAGACCACCGAGTTGCTGCCGGTCGATTTGAATGCGCTCCTGTTCTTTATGGAAAACCTGCTCTCAGAGGGCTACAGGGCGCAGGGGCAAGATGCGAAAGCCGGCCAAATGGCCGAGCGGGCATCCCGCCGTCAGGCCGCGATTAACAACCTGCTCTGGAGCCCGGAATCAGGCTTTTACGTAGACTACGATTTCCACGACCGGGTCGCCAGCCATGAAATTACCCTGGCCGGGGTATTTCCCTTGTATTTTGGCATGGCTTCTCCCAGTCAGGCGTCGGCCGTGCGCCAGCGCCTCATGGACGATTTTTTGAGCCCCGGGGGCCTGGTTACCACCCTGAAGGCTTCCGGCCAGCAATGGGATGCCCCCAACGGATGGGCGCCCCTGCAATGGATGGCCGTGGGCGGGCTGCTGCGGTACGGGTATACCCAGGAGGCCCGGCAAATCATGTCGCGGTGGGTATCCCTCAATCAGAAGGTGTACCGCGACACCGGCAAAATGCTCGAAAAATACAACGTGCGCGATACCACCTTGCTTTCGGGCGGAGGCGAGTACCCAACCCAGGACGGGTTTGGCTGGAGCAACGGGGTGGCCGTAGGGTTCAGGGAGCTGCTGCGCAGCCCGGAAGATGCCCCTATGCTACCTGAAAACTAAAGGCTAGTTCTGGTTTTCCGGGTTCTCGGGAGCGTTCTTGCGGCTTTCCAGCGCTTGTTTGCTCAGGCTGGCCAGGTTAAAATTGGGAGCCAGGGCCAGTGCCTCATCGAAACTGGCAAGGGCCTTCTCGATATTGTTCCGGTTCATCCCGTATTGGGCCAGGCCCCGCAGGTGGATCAGGGCGGCCTTCAGCGGCACTTCGTAGGGTTGTTGGCGTTCGTAGAAGGCGTACTTCATATCGTCCGTGGCGTTTTGTACCCCGTAATCGATGTCGAGCAGGGCCCCGGCATTCTCACCCAGCTGAATTTTCAGGTCGGCCATCTCATAGGCCAGGTAAGCGTTAGGAGTCCGTTTGAAGAGTTGCTGGAATTGGTCGAGGGCCCGCTTGGGCTGGTTTAGTGATTTCAGGGAAAGCGCTTTGACCTGCAGGGCCAGGTCAGAATCGTCTGGGTTGAGTTCGATGCCCAACAGGTTCAGGGCCTGAAGGTGCATCTCATTATTGGCATAAATATAGGCCAGGGTGTCGCGACGGGGTACGGAGGGCTCCAGGACATTCAGATGGGTCAGGGCATTGATCACGCCCTGTACATCGCCCTGCAGCCGCATCTGGAAGTAGTAATCTTCAAAGTGCTTCTTCAGTGATTCTGGGGTCTGTGCCTGGAGGGCACCTGCCGTTAGCAAAACGGCCAAACAAGCTAGTTTTCTCATCGCCATGGATTTATCCGAGCGCAAAATTACGTTATTTTTCCAAGAAAGGGGGCGGTTCAGCCGAAAATGGAGGTGGTGAAGACCGTCTTCAATTCCCGGGCATAGCGGCTCACCACGGTCTTTGCCTGGCCTTCTGTAGTTTCGTTTGAATACGAAGGGGGCTCCAGGCCCAGCCGGGTAGCTTCGCGCCGATAGAAGACTGACTTTTCAGGGTGCTCCGGATGTACGGCATTGACCAGGCCTTCCCAATCAGAACGTTCCAGCGCCAGCCTGAGCAGGTGCACCACCTCGTGCAGGCGAATCAGGTTTACCGGGTCGCTGCCCCCCGTGAGCCCCGTTCGGCCCGACAGCATGGTTGCCGGGTGTCGGTCGGGTCCCAGCAGCCCACCGGGCCTTACGATAAGGGTCGACCGGCTTACATGATCGTACCAGACGCGGGCCTCGGCTTCCAGCAACTGCCGGCCGCTTTCCGTATCGGGCACGGGAAGTACGGTTTCATCTACCACACCCTGGAACCGACCGTACACCGAAGTACTGCTCACATAAATAAGGCGGGGAAGGGCCGCCTGGCGAATGGCCTGCATCAGGTGGTCGATACGGCCCACATAGTCGTTATCGGGATTTCTGCGAAGCCCGGGTGGAATATTGAAAACCAAAACATCGAGGCCCTGCAGAAAGCCTGCAATATCTCCCCTGAAGCCTTTGGCTCCAAGTTCGAGTTGAAAGGCCTCAATGCCGCGGGCTGCCAGGGCCGAAACCTTTTCAGGCCTGGTGCTGCTGCCCCGCACCCGGTTCCCGGTTGCCAGTAATTCCAAAGCCAACGGCAGGCCCAGCCACCCGCAGCCCAGTACGCCGATGGTCCTATTCAAAGCGGAGCGATTTAATGATCAGGATGGCATCATTTACTACAAATGGCATAGGTATTTGGTCACCAGGCCTGGGGGGTACGCTGAAAAGCGGGTTGGTCAGCAGGTCGTTGGAGGCCTCATAGACGGTGAGTTCCAGGGGGCTTCCCGCCGGGAACGCCATTTCGATCCGGGTTGGGTCGTTCCCGCTCACAAAATGCGTGATCAGTTTTCCGCCCCGTCGGCGCTTCAGGTACTCTTCCGACAAAGGTATCCCATTGACCACGGCCCGGTCAATCGGGGTGTCGCTGGAAAAGATTTCGAGCCGGTTTACGGGCCTTTGGGAGGTTATTTCAAAAGTGAGCAGGCGCTGGCCTTTAACAACCGTATCCCGGCTAACCGAAAATTCGGGAGGTAGTACCTCCTTGGCCGGGGCTTCGGAAAGGAACGAAAAGCCGGTGCTGTATTTGCTGCTCAGGGCAAGCCCATTTGCGCTTGCCGCATCGGTTGGGTTGCTGCCGAGGTAGGCCCGTGTCCAGTCAGAAGGCACCTTTTCATACGTGGCCCAATGCGCCTGGCCCGAATCGGCATTCAGCACATACAACAGGCTGGTGGGTTTGGGGCGTTCGGCACTAAAGCTGCTGGTCCAGTGTGCCCCGGCGAGCAGGCCAATCCCCACCACGAGACCCAGCCAGCCGAAACGCCGGCGTTGCGGATATTGCAGGAATATGCCGAGCAGCAACAGGAAAAGGAAACTACTCAACAGGCTGGCAGCCACCAGCATTTTGAGGCCGAGCCCAACCGGAAACATTTTTACAAAGGGCGCGAAAATCCAAAGGGCCGGCAGTCCCAGCATGGTAAATAAATAGGGATTGGGGCGGGGTTCCACCACCAAAATGAGCAGGGAGGCAAGCAGGGCAAAGCCCGGCAGAATAAAAAACGCTGCTCCCGGCAGGTACCAACTCAACGCCCCACAGAGCAGCAGCCATAGCACGGCAGGGGCAACCAGCGCATCTGCCGGGCTGCATTTGCGCACTTTGCTGTACACCAAGAAACCGATCCCAAAGGCCAGGGCGGCCAGGGCGCCAATATAAAGGTAGCCGTTATAGGTGAAGCCGTGGAGGATGTCTGCATAGGCCGGGTAGGCGGCCTTCAGCACCGGCCAGGCGAAATACCCTAGCACCCCGTTCACCCCCAATACCGCCAGGGCGGGCAACAGGCCGAAGGCCATGCCTTTTGCCGTAAGGGTTCCTTTGCGTACCCCGGTTATCACGGTAGTCAACAGCAGCAACAGGGCCAGTGCGAACATGGGCCAGATCCAGGTATTCGGGTAATGCATAAGGCCCAGGAAGGGCAGGTTGAAATACACCGCATCGTCGGGGCTATTCAGGGTCGACAGGTCGGCCTCGCTGAAATAGGAGAGGAGGGCTACCAGGTAGCTGCCCTGGTGCGCCAGGGTATTGCGGTCGAGGCGTTCCCACGAATCCAGGGCGGTATGGTAGTCGAAATGGTCGTCTATAAAGGCAAAATTGAAGCCCTGGATGTCGCCGTCTTCGCGAAATACGGTAAGGTCGGTATCATTGGGCAACATTTTGTAAATGCTGTAGGCCAGGGAATTGGCAACCGGATAGGGTGGGGCGGCCTCCGTAAAGGCATCGATCAGGCCGGAGTTGCCCCCATTGGTTTCAATAAGCATGTTCCCGGGGCCCCCGCTTCCCCGCGCCTCGAAATTCAGGACCAGGCCTACTTCCCGGGCCCAGGGGTGGCTGTTCACAAACAGGTCGGCCCCGTTAAGGCCGAGTTCTTCGGCGTCTGAAATCAGGATGATCACGTCGTTCTTGGGCTGTTTGTTTTCCGAAAGGAAGGCCCTCAGCCCTTCCAGGATGGTGACTACCCCGCTCCCTGCATCGCTCGCCCCCAGGGAGGAATGCGGGCTGCTGTCGTAGTGGGAGAGCAGCAACAGCGCTTTCCCGGGCTCCCGGCCCGGGATGCGGGCCACAATGTTCTCGGCCTTACTGAGGTTTCCCCAATCGCCTGCGGTGTACCCGGTCTGGAGTTTCGTCGGCAAGCCCATCTCTTCCAGGGCGCCCCGAATAAAATCGCGAACTTCGGTATGGGCAGGGAAGCCTACCCCGTGGGGCTTTTGGGTAATCCTGCGCAGCTGTTCCAGGGCCCGGTCGGTCGAAAAACCCGATTTGGGCAGGTTGGCGTCGGGGCGGTATACCGGCATGGCGGCGTGGAATGCCAGATAGGTGAAAAAGAGCAGGAGCAGGAAGGAAGCAACAGAAATACTGGGTTTCATTGGGGATATCAAAATGGCATCTAAAAATATAAAAAATTAAAGGGTTGTTAGGGTTTGCTAAAATAATGTGAAAGGAATTGAAGGAATTTTGATATATTTAGAGATTCACCCTACTAATTCATGACCCATGGGAATCAAAAGTTTTATGGGCCGAAGGGCCAAGGAAGTGTCGAAAAAGGAGTACGACGCCCCTATACTGGTATCTGATTATATGACCCGCAACCTGATAACATTCCACCCGGAACAGTCTATTTTACAGGTGATGGAATCTTTTGCAAAGAATCGAATTTCGGGCGGACCGGTGCTGGACGACAACGGATTTTTAGTCGGAATTGTTTCTGAGGCCGATTGTATGAAGCAGATCTCCGAGAGCCGCTATTTCAACCAACCCATCCTTGATAAAAGTGTGGAAGCCTTTATGTCTAAAAACGTGGAAACCATACCCCACAACATATCCATCTTCGATGCGGCAGAACGGTTTCACAAAAATAACCGGCGCCGTTTGCCGGTGATGCAAGACGGGCTTTTGGTTGGGCAAATCAGCCGGAAAGATATTGTTGTGGCAGCCCTGAAACTCTCCTCACACAACTATAAGTAAACCGCTTCAACACCTGAATTCAGGTTGTTTTCACAATTTCAACGGCATTTTCCCCCAGGGAAACGTAGCCCAGGTCGTACACGCAATAACAGGGCCCGCCCGGGTGTGCGGCTTTGATGCGCGTTATGGTGTTGAAATCGAAGCCCAGGTCGGCCAGTTGGGTGCGCCGAACCGGGCCCTTGCACGGGGCATCGGTTATGTGCTTTAAGATGCGGTAATTCTTCCGCAAGCGATTGTTGACGGTTCGCACCAGGTTGTTGCTGTCGCGGTTCAACCGGTTGTGATAGGCATTGCGGCAGTGGTCCGAACAGAATTTCTTGTCGGTACGCCCCCTGTATTCAGTATTGCATTCCAGACAACTTCCTTTCAAGTGCGGTGTTATTCGATAAGGATCCCGTATTTGCCGAGCAGGCCCGGTAATCCCTCCAATGAAAAACGAGCCTTGCCCACCCGATTTTGTTCCGGATCGAGGGAATAGTTGTGTGCCGAGGTAAAATCGGCACCCTCCAGGTTGGTCTGCGAAAAATTCGCCCGCTCCAGGTTGCAACCCGCAAACCCGGCCCGGCTCAATCCGGCCTCCGAAAAGTCAACTTCCCGCAGCGAACAATCCTTAAACAGGGTTCCCGGTATCTCAATTCCGGCAAAGGAGGAAAAGTCGAGTTGGCAATTTTCGAAACTGAGGCCCGTAATGTACTGTCCGCAGCTCTCAAAACGCAACCCTACCATCTTGCACCCCTTGAAACGCACCCCATTCCATTCGGCCCCGCCAATGTTGGCGTTGCTCAGGTTGCAATCGTGGAATTCGCAGTCCAGGAAGTGACACCCGTCCAGATAGCTCCCCGAAAGGTCGAGGCCGAAAAAGGTACACGAATCGTACGAACCCTTCTCAAGGCGTCCCGAAGGTAGGTCGGCCCCCTGAAATTCACGATCAGTAAAGAAATCCATGTTACCCTAATCCATTATAAGGGCCGGCAGGTCCAGCTCGCGGTAGAGCTGGTTAAACCCTTGCATTTCCTCGTTGACGATCGCATCTCGCTCTTTGGCCAGGGAAGCCCATTCGTCAAGCAGGTCGCCCAGGCGTTCCCGGGCCCCTTTGGTGAGTTCCGGCAGAGGGGCGTCTACGTACGATTTCAAATACATGAGTTCGGCATTGAGCCGGTTGTTGAAATTAATGACGTCCTGAAAGGTCTTCTGATCGGGCTGGATGAGTTGTTCTTCCCAGGCTTTGATGCGGTCCAGCAGGGCATCTCCCTTTTCCAGCAGGGGTTTGGCCTTTTCCTGTTTCTCAAGCAGGCCCTTGTAGCCCTTCAGCTGGTCGCGAACCGAGCGAAGTTGGTTCACCGCCTCGTGCATGTCGCGTATGGCACCTTCGATCTGGACCAGGGCCTGTTGCTGTTCGGCGAACTGGGCAGGGGTTGCCTCCAGGCCGGGCCGGGCCACGACCCGGAATTCCTGGCTCACCTCAAGGGAATCGAGGGTAAGCCGTGCCGTATAGGTGCCGGGACCAACCCTTGAACCGCTGTAGTCGCCGTAAACAAACACCCCGTTAACCGCGGGCAACGACTCTCGCCTGAAGTCCCAGGCAAAGCGGTTCAGGCCTTTTTTCGAGGTCAGCACTTCGGGTTTGGAAGGGCCTCCCGGCCACGATTTAAAGTCTTTCGGGGCCTGATTGGAGTAGGTGCGCAGCACCCGACCTTCCTGGAGGATTTCCAGTTTTATCTGGGCCGAATCGGCATCCTTCGCAAGGAAGTAATCGAGTAGCACGCCCGATTTCGGATTCTGGCCGAGTCCCGGTTCAAACTTGTCGAGCGAGCCTCCGCTGAACAGGTAGGTGTCGCGTGGGCGCACCAGGCTGAGGCTTTTTTCCTGTCCGGCCAGCTGTTGCACGGGCGACAAATCGTCCAGAATCCAGAAGGCCCGGCCGGCCGTGGCGGCGATCAGGTCGTTGTTTCTGAAGCCCAAATCGTTAATGGGCACCACAGGCAGGTTCATCTGGAATCGCTCCCACCGCTGCCCCCCGTTTACAGAGAGGTACAGGCCGGTTTCGGTGCCTGCGTAGAGCAGTCCGGGCCGCACCGGGTCTTCGCGTACCACCCGCGGAAAGCCGTTGGGGTCATCGAGGCCGGTGGTAATGAGCGTCCAATGCTGCCCGTAATCGGTGGTCTTATACACATAGGGCGTCAGGTCCATAAACTTGTACCGCATCAGGGTAATATAGGCAGTGGCCGGGTCGTGGGGCGAAACCTCGATGCTATTCACGATGCCCTCCTGCATGCCCGGAGGCGTAACATTGGCCCAATTCTGCCCCCCGTCGCGGGTCAGGTGCACCAGCCCGTCGTCACTGCCGGCCCACAAAACGCCTTGCTCGTGGGGGGAGGCAGTCAGATACATCAGGGTATTGTAATTTTCGCCCCCGGCCGCCTCGTTGGTAAACGGCAGGCCCCCGGGCCCCTGGTGGGCCGGGTCGTTCCGGGTCAGGTCGGGGCTGATGGCTTCCCAACTCTGTCCCTGGTCGCCTGAACGGAACACCACATTGCCCCCGTGGTAGATAACAGACCGGTCGTGCGGGTCTGTAATGATGGGGGCATTCCAGTTGTAGCGGTACCGGTGCCGGTTGGGCGGGTTGCCCAGGGAGAGCTCCGGGTATTCTTTGATTTCTTTGGCGTCGCGGGTGGCGGCCATCCATTTCTCAATGATTCCCTGGTAGCAACCGCCATACACCACCTCGGGATTGTCGGGGTCGAAGGCCAGGTAGGCGCTCTCGCACCCGGCCACGGAATACCAGTCTTTCCAGTCGATGCCGGCTCCGCCCGTACGGCTGGCGATGGCGATGGCCGAATTGTCTTGCTGCCCCCCGTAAACGTAGTAGGGGAAGCGGTTGTCGGTAATTACCCGGTAAAACTGGGCGGTGGGCTGGTTTTCCTGGGTGCTCCAGGTCTGCCCGCCGTTGTAGCTGATGTTGGCCCCCCCATCGTTGGCGTTGGCCAGGATGTTGTTATTGGAGGGGTCGATCCACAAGTCGTGGTTGTCGCCGTGCGGAGAGGATAGGGGCTGGAAGGTTTTTCCCCCGTCAATGGAACGGGTAATAGGGGCGTTGAGCACATACACCCTGTTGGGGTCGACCGGGTCGGCAAATATTTCCATATAATACCAGGAACGCGCCACGTTGATCCGGTCTTTGCTCACCTGTTGCCAGGAGTCGCCCCCGTCGTCGCTGCGGTAAACCCCGGCCTTGTCGCCATCGGCTTCCAGCACGGCATATACGAGGCCTCCCCGGGCCCCTGAAGCCGAGATGCCTGCTTTGCCAAAAGTTTCAGGAATGCCCTTTTTGAGTTTTTTCCAGGTTGTGCCCCCGTCTTCTGACTTGTAGAGACCCGAATTGGGGCCGCCCGACTCCATGGTCCAGGGTTTGCGGCGGTGTTCCCAGAAGGCGGCATAGAGCACCAGGGGGTTGTTGGGGTCCATGCTCAGGGAAGAAGCCCCTGTGTTGGCATTCAAGTACAGTACCCGTTCCCAGCTTTTGCCCCCGTCAGTTGAACGGTAGATGCCGCGGTCTTCGCTTGCCCCGTACTGGGCGCCCTGAACCGCCACATAGAAGGTGTTCTCATTGGCGGGATGTATGATTACATCCGAAATGTGACGGCTCTGCCCCAGGCCAATATGCGCCCAGCTTTTGCCGGCATTGCGCGAGAGGTACACCCCGTCTCCCATCGAGGTCATCACCCCTCGGGCAGGGTGTTCGCCCATGCCCGCCAATACCACGTTTGGGTTGGAAGCCGACACGGCCAGGTCGCCTACGGTGCCGGTCTTGAAAAAGCCGTCGGAGACGTTATCCCAGCGAATGCCTCCGTCGCTGGTCTTCCAGACCCCACCCCCGGTGGAGCCCATGTAAAAGGTGCCGGCTTGGCCGGGCACCCCGCACACGGCTACAGCGCGGCCACCCCGGAAGGGGCCGATATTGCGCCATTGCAACCCCTGGTAAAGGCTGTCATTCAAAACGGGTTCGGGGGCTTTGGCCTTTTTTCGCTGCCCCTGGGCGCTGAGGGTCAACAATAAAGCGAGCAAAAGGAGTTTTGCTTTCATCGGGAATGGGTTTGTGGGTGGGTTATTCGTTTCGGGTCAATCAGTCGTTTTTGCCGCCTTCGCGTTCGGGGACCCTGGGCTCGGGCCATTGCCGTTGTTCTCCGGTTCTCGGGTCGGTAGAGAGCACGGCTTTTTCCCGGGAAGTCCGCTGGGGGTCTTCACTGGCCATATAGGCCAGCACGGCCGTGAGGATGGCGTTGTTTTGAACATCGTCAAATACAATTTTGTCGTAGGTGTCCAGGTTGGTGTGCCAGGTGTAGTTCCAGTAACTCCAACTCAGGGAACTCAGCGAAAAGGCGGGCGCTCCGGCAGCCACAAAGGAGGCGTAATCGGAGCCCCCGCGTCCCGGGCTGCCCGGGAAGGTGGTTTCGATATGGCGGGTAATGGTGTCCGGAACGGCCTCCAGCCATCTCCCGAGGTATTCATAGGCGTGCAGGAAGCCCTGGCCGGAAATCTGGACCACCCTGCCGGTGCCGTTGTCCTGGTTGAACAAGGCCTGCAGTCCTGATACCACATCGGGGTGGTCCTGCACGAAGGCGCTTGAGCCGTTCAGTCCCTGCTCCTCGCTGCCCCAGAGGCCGATCAGGATGGTGCGTTTCGGGTTGGGCAGTACTTTTTTAAGCAGGCGGGCCGCTTCCATCATGGTGATGGTACCCGTGCCGTTGTCGGTAGCCCCTGTGCCCCCGTCCCACGAATCGAAATGGGCTGAAAGCACCACATATTCATCGGGCAGTTCGGTGCCCGGAATGCGGGCAATGGTGTTGAAGGTGGGCACCCGCCCCAGTTCCTTTGACTCAGCGACCACTTTGATTCGTGGCTGGTCGCCGTTAATCGCCAGCCGGTAAACCAGGCCGTAATCTTCCTGGGAAAGGTCAATAATGGGGATTTTTTCCGTGTTGGCGCTGAAGATCTTGTTGGCGCCAAAAGCGCTGGACCAGCGCGATTGCAAGATGCCGGCCGCTCCCGCTGCCTCGAGGGCCTTGTTGAGGTTTCGGGAGGTGTAGCCAGCCCTTCTCAGGTTGTCGTCAAAGGCTTTTTCCAGGGCTTGCCGTTCGCCCTTCATTTTTTCGAACGATTCCGGGGTGGCGAATTCTTCCCAGTTCTCGTCGGGCCGTCCGGTGGGTTGTAACATGGAGACCAATACCCATTTGTCTTTTACTTGCGGGAGCCATCGGGTGAAGGCCAGGGAGTCTGCCACTTCGGGCAGGGCAACCAGCCCGGCTGTAATGCCCTTGCGCGGGGTGGCCGGGCTCCAGGCCAGCTGCCGGCCGTGCAGGCTTACCTGACGCGGTTCCAGCAGGTCGATGTGGCAAATGCCGCGCTCCCAGCCCCGCCAGGTGCCCCATTGTTCGTTGGCGGCATCTATGCCCCACCCGGCAAAGGTGGCCACAGCCCAATCGTGGGCGGCCAGCATCTGGGGGGTTCCCACGAGTCTGGGGCCGATTACGTCCATAAGCTGGTGGGCAAGCGCCTGTAGCTGCGAGTTTTCAGTGGCTTCCTTTTCGATTTGTGCCGCTACCTGTGCGGCATCCTGTGCCCGGAGCGGCGCGGTGAACAGCAGCAGAGCCGGCACCAGCAAGAAGAGTCGTTTCATGTCGGGTTTGTTGGTTGTAAAATGAGAAAGGAAGATACGCATAATTCAATTGTTTTTCCATGGGTCGCCTTCATTTGAGAGGTGCGCAATTCTTGCAGACCAAGAGCCATTCAGTGATGTGTTTACAAACGAATACAAATGTTTGCCAACCGAATATCGGCCGGGCTGGCGCCTATGTTTGCAAAGTCGGGGACATACCCCGGCAAGGCGAATTCAATTCAAACAAATAAAGAGATCCATGAACGCATTGAGGAACCGAGTACAACTGATTGGCAACCTGGGGCAAGACCCGGAAGTAACCGTCCTGGAGAAAGGCGGGAAACTGGCCCGATTTTCCCTGGCTACGAATGAAACCTACCGAAACGGGGAAGGCGAAAAGGTAACCGATACCCAATGGCACCAGGTGGTCGCCTGGGGAAAAACAGCCGAAATTGCCGAGAACTACCTGAATAAAGGAAGGGAAGTGGCCGTGGAAGGGAAGCTGATCCACAGGCACTACGACACGGCCGAAGGACAACGCAAGTATGTGACCGAAGTGCGCTGTACCGAGTTGCTCCTGCTGGGCAAATAGGTACTTTCTTACGTTTGACCGTGAAAAGAGGCTACTGGCCTCTTTTTTTGCAAAAATTGCGCAACTGGCTGTAACTTAAGGGGAAGCAATTCGTCCTACTCAGTAAGAAGCTGCCTGATGCGCCCGATTTTGTACATAGCGATGTTTTGTTTCCTGATGGGCCCCACCTGGCTGTGGGCACAAAAGGACGAGGGCGGCTTTTTTTCCAGGATGGGCCATGCCGACGGCGTATACGAACAAACAGTACACTTTTCTGCAGAACCGGATGAACTGGATTACTGGAATGATCAGCGGGCCTTTGAACAGGCCCTGTTAAGTCAGAAGCCCGAGGCCTTCCGGCACTACCTGGATGCCAAGCACGAGGTCTATGCGGCCCACCGCCCGTTGTGCGGGTCTACTTGCAAGCACGGTGATTACTACTGGTTGCAGGCTTCCTATTACATCCAATTCGGCCCGGACGCTGCGGCCGAATACACAAGTGCGGGAGGCATCGTTCCCACGGCCACCAAACAGTAACTGCCAAAAAGTTAGGCTACTTCACTTAATAATCTGGTTTCCTGAAGGGTTTGAAGCAGGTCGTGGCAGGGACACTTTTTACAGCGTTTGGTTTCGCACCGGGTATACTTCTCGCAGCATTTCGATTTGCAGCCTTTGGGAGAACAGCAGGTGACAGACAGCATTTGCAGTCGTTTAGCCCGGCATTTTGCGGCCTTTTTTTCCTTTTCGGCTGTTTTCTTTTTACCCATGGCAGAAGCTACTGCCAAAGGTAGTAATTTATAATAAATCTAAATAAAATTTAACAGACTAGGCAGCGCCCGGATCGGCGGCACTGTTTGCCGTTAATTGCAGGATATCCCGATCGAAGAGGTAGAGCCCCCCCTTGTCGTTTCCGATCAGGTCAATCTTGTCCAGGATGGTACGGGCCAGCGCTTCTTCCTCGATCTGTTCGGCCACGAACCATTGCAGGAAATTATGGGTGGCGTAGTCTTTCTCTTCGAGGGTGGTATGCACCAAGTTGTTGATACACTCCGACACCATGATTTCGTGCTCGTACAATTGGCGGAACAATTGCTGGAACGAACCGAAATCGGTTTTGGGGGCCGGGAGTTCTGATACGATGGCATGCCCGCCTCGCTCGTTAACGAATTTGAATATTTTGAGCATGTGCATCCGTTCTTCATCGGAATGCTTGTACAGGAATTGGGCAATGCCTTCCAGGCCCTTGACCTCGGCCCAGGAAGCCATTGAAAGGTAAATCTGAGATGATTCAGCTTCCACGCGGATTTGTTCATTCAGGGCGGATTCGACCTTCTTTTTAAGCATGATTTAAAATTTTATATAAAGGTACAAAACCCTGCGATTTAAAGGCAAGCTCAATTTTCGGTTCCGGCCTGCAAGACTAACGGGCCAAAACAATCAGGGCCAGGCCGGCAATATAGAGGAGCAACATGCCGTGGAGCATATTAGTAACCCCTTTGGGCGCCCCTTTGAATTCCTTCCAGATATAGATCCCCCATAGCGCGGCCACCACGGTGGCGCCCTGTCCGAGGCCATAGGAAATGGCCGGCCCAGCCTTGTCGGAAGCCAAAATGCTGAATGACATGCCGACACACCAGATCATCCCGCCCAGGAAGCCCATGAGGTGGTTCCGTGGCCCGCCTTGCCGGTAGTCTCTAAACCGGACGGGAGCCCCTTCCACCGGTTTGCGCATTAGCAGGGTGTTGAAGACCAGGTTGCTGGCCAGAATGCCCAGGGAAAAGATAAAAACGGCTGAGTAGGGGCTTAGCTTACCGGTCAGGGGCTGGGTAAAATCGGGAAACATAGACTGGGCAACGTATTTATAGAACAAGCCCATCAGGCCGCCGGCCACCACGGCTAAAATCAATCCTTTGGCAGGCACTTTTTCCCGCACCTGGGCAAGCCGCTTGTAAGCCCAGGCATTCAGCACGATGGCCAGTACCACCAAGGCCACCCCTGTAAAGAGGGTCCCGGCCTCGCCCACCGGGGTGTCCATATAATTGACCACCACCCCGATTACCAGGGCCAGGCCAATCCCGACCGGGAAAGCCACCGACATGCCGGCCAGGGTTATGGCGGCTACCAGGAGTATATTCGCCGCGTTAAAAAGGATCCCTCCCAGAAATGCCGAGCCGAGGTTTTCTGAACTGGCCTGCCCCAGGTCGACCAGGAAAGGGCGGCCTTCGACACCAAGGCTACCGGCCGTAACAGCCAGTATTGCCGCGAACAGAACGATGCCCAGTACGTAGTCCCAATAATAAAGTTCAAATCGCCAGCCGGGGGAAGCCAGTTTCTGGGTATTGGCCCAGGAACCCCAGGCCAGCATGGTGATGATGCAGAATAGGACTGCGACAGGATATTGATCAATTACAAACATCTTGTATTCCGATTTAGAGTTCGAGTTCTTTCAGGTATGGGGCTGAAGCCTGGGCGCCCATGCGGGTCACGGAGAAAGCGGCCGCCCGGTTTGCCAGGGCCAGGCTCTCTTTCCAGCTGTTTCCGGCGGCCAGGCCCGAGGCCAGCACGCCGTTGAAAACATCTCCGGCGGCTGTGGTATCCACGGCTTTCACCCGGGGCGGGGTTAACTGGAATTTTCCCTCAGGTCCCAGGTAAAACACCCCGTCTGCACCGAGAGTAATGGCCACGTGTTCGACACCCTGGTCGCGAAGCACCCCTGCCGCTTTTGCTGCGGTTGACGGGTTGTCGGGCCTGATACCGGTAAGCCTTTCGGTCTCCGACTGATTGGGGCTGATGCCGAACAGGCCCTGCAGCAACCCGGGGTCAAGGGGTTGGGCCGGGGCCGGATTCAGCAGGAGTGGAATGCCCTTTTCCCTGCAGAACCGGGCCAAAAAGGCGATGGCGGCAATTGGGACTTCGAGCTGGGCCAGGGCAATGTTGGCTTCCTGCAGTCGTTCGGCCTGTTGCGCAAGGTACTCTGCAGTAAGCCTGGCATTGGCCCCGGGGGCCACCACAATTTCGTTTTCCCCCGCTTCGTTTACCGTTATCAGTGCTACGCCTGTTGCCGTGGCAGGTTCAATTAAAATGGCATCGGTGCGAATCCCCTCCCGGGTGTAGCCCTCCCGGGCCTGTTGCCCGAAGCTGTCGTCGCCCAGCACACAGAAAAAACGCACGTCGGCCCCCATCCGTGCTGCGGCCACCGCCTGGTTGGCGCCTTTTCCGCCCGGGAATACAAAAAATTCGCCCCCCAGCACGGTCTCCCCGGGCGCCGGAAAACGAGAGGTCTTCACCACCATGTCGGTGTTGGAACTTCCTATGACGGCTACTTTTTTCATGGCTGGGGCGGGGTTGATACCAGGCGTGGGTCTGAGAGGCTTTGGAAGAAGTCGGCCAGCAGGGCTTCCCGGTCAAAATACTCCCAGATGCTTATCTGACGCGTGTTGCCGGGTTGTTCGTGCCATTGGTTGTCGATCAGGACCGGGGCCGGGTGCTGCCGCTTTTGCCCCCAGGAAGGGTTTTTCAGCACAGCCACGGCTACCATATCAAAAAGGGGTCGCGAAGGCGGGTCGGAATGGTAATCAATGTGCTCGAAGAGGTTCACCGAATAATCCCCAAAAGTCTCGAATGTGCCGCCGTGGCGCCCGGTTACCGGGAATTCGGCACGGGGCCCCAGGCCGGGCATTTTTGCATTGATTTCCTGCTGGGTCACATAGACTGCTGCCGTTCCGCTGGGCCGGCCAAAGCGTACCGTAACCATCTCGAAAGGGATCTGGCTGCGCAGCACGTAGTTGACTGAGGCGGTATCGTTGTCCTGGTTGTATTCTCCGGGTTCAGGGTAGTTCGAGCCCAGCCAAACCACCCGGGTGCGGGAGGCCATGCCTGGGTCTTTTTTGAGGGCCAGGGCAATATTGGTGAGTTTGCCCACGGCAACCAACACCACCGAATCGGTGCGGGTTTGCTCCACGATGAAGTCTACCGCCTGCTGCCCGTCGAAGTGATCCGGGTCGAATACGGCAGAAATCTCCGGAAAGTTGCCGTCGGCCCCTTTCAGCAGCGGGATTTTGCCATTCAGGTTGCAGAGCTGGAGCACCCGTTCGGCTTCCCGGTAATGCCCCTCGATGCCTCCCCCGTTTATGGTGGCATTTACCGTAATCCCCTTCAGGTCAAATACCGGGCCGTTCATGAGTAAATAGGCCAGGGCGTGCTGGTCGTCGAGTTCGTTGTTGGCGTCGGTATCGAAGATGACCCCGATTTTACCCTGTGCCGGGTTTTCCACTGGCACAGGCGGGGGCGCTTTGGGTCCCTGCCGGCCGCAGGATGCCATCCAGAGGCATAGCCCTGCGGGGAGGAGC
>JBNKGM010000042.1:0-28294 GCA_050289825.1 Robiginitalea sp. | reverse complement strand
AAGCTGTGGAAAAGGCCCTTGCCGACCTGAAGGCCGCCCAGGCCCAGCTGATCCAGTCCGAAAAAATGGCCTCCCTGGGCGAGCTGACCGCCGGCATCGCCCATGAGATCCAGAACCCGCTCAACTTCGTCAACAATTTCTCGGAAGTGAGCACCGAGCTGTTGCAAGAGCTCATGGAAGAACTGCAAAAAGGGGATTGGGAGGAAGTAAAGGCCCTGGCCGGCGACCTGACCCAAAACCTGGTCAAAATCGTGCACCACGGCCAGCGGGCCGATGCCATCGTAAAGGGGATGCTGCAGCACAGCCGAAGCAGCGATGGAAAAAAAGAACCCACCGACCTCAACGCCCTGGCCGAGGAATATTTCCGCCTGGCGTATCACGGGCTTCGCGCCCGGGACAAATCGTTCAATGCGACCCTGGAAACCGACCTTGACCCGAAAGTGGGGCTGGTCAGCATCGTGCCCCAGGACATCGGCCGCGTAATCCTCAACCTGCTGACCAATGCCTTCCACGCCGTGAACCAGAAAACCCGGGAAGGCCAGAGCGGCTACGTGCCCACCGTCACGCTCAGGACCCTCCGGAAAGACAGGCAGGTGGTGGTCTCGGTTTCAGACAATGGCAACGGGATCCCGAAGGCCATCCGGGATAAAATTTTCCAGCCCTTCTTCACCACCAAACCCACGGGAGAGGGTACCGGCTTGGGGCTCTCGATGAGCTACGACATTGTGACCAAGGGCCACGGGGGGTCCATTTCGGTGGAATCGGAAGAAGGAAAAGGAACCGAATTTGTCATAATCCTGACCAGCTAATGAAAAAAATGCCCCCCATAGATACCACCTCAGCCCGTTCGGTTTACGACGGGATGGTCGATGCCCTTTTCGGCAACCGGCCCCTGGAAGAATTGCCGGGGCTCATCGATACCGACTTTTTGGGGTATGGTACAGCCGCCCATGAGACTTTTAATTCTTTGGAAGGGGTGATGAACATGGCCCGTATGCAGACCGAACAGCTGCTCGGGCAGGAATTTTCAATCATTAATACGCCGGTTGCAGAAAAAACCCTGGCCAGCGGGGCCCTTTTCCTGATCGTGGAAGAGTACGACATGCACATGAAAGCCATCGACCATCATTTGCACGTCAGGCTTACTACCCTGGTCGAAAAAAGGGCCGGGCATTGGAAAGTTGTCCATTTCCACGGTTCCACCCCCGATTCGGATATAGCCGAAGAGGAAGCTTTCCCTATGGAAGGCCTCAAGCGGAAAAACGAGGAACTGGAAGCCAAGATCAGGGAGCGCACCCGTGAGCTCGAGATCGAAGCCGCCCTCGAACGGGTGCGCACGCGGGCCATGGCCATGCATAAAAGCCAGGAACTTGCAGAAGTGGCCACGGTACTCTACAATGAGTTGCTAAAATTGGAACTTGGTGCTTTTTCAGATGCTTCAATAGTCGTCTTTGATGAGCGGAATAATCAACAAATTGTATGGGGTGCCCGAACGGGGTCCGAATTCCTTGAAAAGTCCATAATGCCCCTTCTAGGGGATCAAATCCTGCAGGAACTCTACGATAAATGGCATTCGGGGGAGGCGTTTTTCACTGTAAAGGTAGGTGGGATAACGTTGAAGAATCATAATGACTTTGTTTTTCCAATCGCCGATAGAACAGAATTAGAGGATCGGGTCTTAGCAAACATGCCAGATCCAACCTACTTTAATTGCGCTGTTTTCTCTATGGGCTATCTGGAGTTGATGGCCGATCGCGAGTTAGCCGAAGAATCTGCATCCCTATTAATACGATTCGCAAAGGTTTTTGATCAATCCTACACGCGCTTTTTGGACCTGCAGAAGGCGGAAGCCCAGGCAAGGGAAGCCAAGGTAGAAGCCGCACTGGAACGGGTGCGGGCCCAGGCGATGGCCATGCGACACAGTGACGATCTGGTCCAGAGCACGACGATCGTTTTTGAGGAGTTAGAAAAACTCGACCTTTCCATAGGACGGAGCGGCATTGGGATATTCAATGCCGAGACCCGAGACTGCGAACTCTGGACCACCGTGGTGGGAAAAGATGGGGAAAAAGAACTGGCAACCGGGATTACCTCCCTTACGGTCCACCCCATGCTCATTGCTACTTTTGAGGCCTGGAGAGCCCAAAAACCCTTGTCATACGTCTTAGAAGGGAATGAACTCGCAGACTATTACAAGATTGTATCGAAAAGCGATTTTGTCCTTTCTGAAGACGTAATCGGAAAATCCGCTTCTCTGGAGCGGGAATTTTACCATTATACGCCCTTTGGAGCCGGGGGACTATACTTCTTTTCGGAATCGGAACCCACACCTGAAGACAAAAAGATCATTCGCCGGTTCGCCGAGGTCTTCGACATGACCTACACCCGCTTCCTCGATCTGCAGAAGGCGGAGGCTCAGGCCCGCGAGGCTCAGATCGAAGCGGCACTGGAACGCGTCAGAAGTCGGTCAATGGCCATGCATTCCAGTGAGGAACTTGCAGAAGTGGCCACGGTACTCTACAATGAGTTATTAAAATTGCAAGTCATTGAGTTTTCAGTGGCTTCCATAGTCGTCTTTGATGAGCCCAATAATCAACAAATCGTATGGGGCTCCCAAACGGAATCGGAAGCCCTTGAAAAATCCATTATGCCGCTTCTTGGGGACGAGGTTCTCCAGGAAATCTATGATAAGTGGCTTTCAGGGGAGGCTTTATTCTCGGTAAAAGTCGGTGGCGTCGCATTCGAGAACCATAAAAACTTTGTTTTTCCAATTGCCGAGAGAACAGAATTGGTCGATCGTTTCTTAAAAAACATGCCGGATCCGACGTTTTTTCATTGCGCCGTTTACTCCATGGGCTATCTTGAGCTGGTATCGGATCGGGAGTTGCCAGACGAATCTGCATTCTTATTAAAACGTTTTGCAAAGGTTTTTGAACAAACCTACACCCGCTTCCTCGATCTGCAGAGGGCCGAAGCCCAGGCGCGGGAAGCCCAGATCGAAACTGCCCTGGAGCGGGTCCGCTCTCGCACCATGGCCATGCAGCACTCCGACGAGCTGGCCGAGGCCTCCCACCTGCTAGACAGGGAGGTGCGGGGCCTGGGGATCAAAACATGGGGGTGTGCCTTTAATATTTACAGGGAAAATGACTCCATCGAATGGTTTGGGAACGAAGCGGGCCTGTTGCCCACTTACACGGTTCCAAGGGAGGGAATTTTCAAAGAGTATTTCGAAGGGCGGCAAAGAGGGAAAACCCTTTTGGTAAAGGAAATAGCCGGTGATGCGTGCATCGCCCACTATGAGTACATGAGCACGCTCCCAGTGGTGGGAGAGGTACTCAGGCAACTCAAAGAAACCAATGGTTCCTTTCCCTCCTATCAGATAGACCATGTCGCTTACTTCAAATACGGGTACCTGCTGTTCATCACGCGGGAGGCCGTACCGGAGGCTCATGACATCTTCAATCGATTCGCCAAGGTGTTCGAACAAACCTATACCCGTTTTCTCGATCTGAAGAAAGCCGAAGCCCAGGCCCGGGAGGCCCGGATTGAGACAGCCTTGGAAAGGGTGCGTGCCCGTACCATGGGCATGCAAACCAGCGACGAACTTCGGGAAGTGGTTCTTGTGATCAACGAGCAATTGCATCGGCTCGATTTTGGATCCAATGCCTGCAACATCATCATTCTTGACAAAGAAACCGGCAATTCCACCTATTGGGTCTCCGGCTTTACCAAAGACATTTATCCGGTCAGTTATCACGTTCCCTACCTGGACCATCCCTATTATGAAGCGCTCTTAAATCCGTGGAAACAGGGCGAGCGGTATGTTGTCTATGAGTATTCCGGGCAGGACAAAAAAGACTTTGAAAAAATCTCCTTCGCCAAAACAGGTTTCAAAAACGTGCCCGCCGAGGCAAAAAAAGTCATGAGAAGCCTGCCCTATGTCATTCTGTCCACGGCATACTTTTCAAACGGGGCCCTGCAAGTGATCGGTCCGGAAGCCCTTTCGGAGGAGAAGGCGCTGATCCTTCAACGGTTCGCCAAAGTTTTTGACCAGACCTATACCCGCTTCCTCGACCTGCAGAAAGCGGAAACCCAGGCCCGGGAAGCCCAGATCGAAACGGCCCTGGAACGGGTACGATCGCGGTCAATGGCCATGCAAACGAGTGAAGAACTGAAGGAGGTCATTCGGGTTATTTTTGATCAACTGGCACTTTTGAATATCCATGCAGAACACGCCGGCATTGTGGTGGATTACAGCCCCGGGCAGGATTGGAATTTTTGGGTCGCCGACAACCAGGATATCCCGTCCAGGATCAACGTTCCCTACCTGGATTTACCCTGGGACCGGCAGTTTACGGAGGCAAAGAAAAACGGAACTGATTTCTTTACCATGCAATTGAACTTTGAAGAAAAGAACAGCTTTTATCAGAAGCTGTTACCTCATATCCCCGGGGTAACCCAGGAAGCCATGGACTTTTATTTCAGTTGCCCCGGGCTGGCCGCTTCCACCGTATTACAAGAGGATGTAGCCCTTTATATCGAGAACTTTTCCGGAACTCCCTATTCGGAGGAGGATAACAGCATTCTCAGACGTTTTGGGAAGGTATTCCAGCAAACCCACACCCGCTTCCTCGATTTGAAAAAAGTGGAAGCCCAGGCCAGGGAGGCCAGAATGGAAACTGCCCTGGAGCGGGTACGCGCCCGGGCCATGGCCATGCAACAGCCCGAAGAGCTCAAGGAGGTGGCCCAGGTATTGCGCGGCGAGATGGGCCTGCTCGGGGTGGAGGAACTGGAGACCTGCAGCATCTATATCAACGATGAGGAAGCGCGCAAGGCCGAATGCTGGTATGCCATCAAAGACATACGCGAACAGGAAAAGATCATGGTAGCCGACCATTTTGCACTGGACCTGAAGGATACCTGGGTAGGGCGCGAAATGCTGCAGTTCTACGAATCAGACGCCGAGCAGGTTTCCATTGTGATGAAAGGGGAGCATCGCCGGGAATGGATCGACTATTGCGAGGCAAATTCAGAGCCCTTCAGGGGGTACTACGGGGAAGTGATACCCGAACGCACCTACCATTTGTACAAATTCTCACATGGCGCCATAGGGGTGGCCACCGACGGGGATTTGTCGAATGAAAGCTGGCGGTTGCTCCGACGGGCTGCCTCGGTGTTCTCCCTGGCCTATTCCCGCTTCAGGGACCTGACCCAGGCGCGGCTTGACCTGCAACGCCTCAAGGAAGAGAAAAAGCGGGCCGAAGACGCCCTGGCCGAGCTGCAACACACCCAGAGGCAACTCGTGCACGCCGAAAAAATGGCCTCCCTGGGCGAGCTCACCGCCGGCATTGCCCACGAAATCCAGAACCCGCTCAACTTCGTGAACAACTTCTCGGAGGTTAGCCAGGAGCTCATAGAAGAGATGAAGGAAGAAATCAAAAAGAAAGACTACGATGAAGTAGATGCCATTGCCGATGACCTGAAACAGAATCTCGAAAAAATAAACCACCACGGCAAACGGGCCGACAGCATTGTAAAAGGCATGCTGCAGCACAGCCGCAGCGGGGATGGCAAAAAGCAGCCCACCGACCTCAACCGGCTGGCCGACGAATACCTGCGCCTGGCCTACCACGGCCTCCGGGCCAAAGACAAGTCGTTCAACGCCACCCTGGAAACCGATTTTGACCCATCTGTAGGGAATGTGGAGGTGGTACCCCAGGACATTGGCCGGGTGCTGCTGAACTTGCTGACCAATGCGTTCCACGCCGTTCAGGAACGGCAAAAGCAGGGCGAAAAGGGGTATGTGCCCGCCGTGACGGTACGCACCAAAAAAGAAGGGAATCGGGTACTTTTGGACGTTTCCGACAATGGGATCGGCATTCCCGACACCCTAAAAGACAAAATCTTCCAGCCGTTCTTTACCACCAAGCCCACCGGGCAGGGCACCGGGCTGGGCCTGAGTATGAGCTACGACATAGTAACCAAAGGCCATGGAGGCTACCTCACTGTTAAATCAATACGAAATGAAAAAACAGAATTTACCCTTAGCTTGCCTGCCTAGCTCTGTTGGGTGTAGCCATAGCATGCGGAATACATTGACATGGCAACACAAGTGTACGTGTGAAACTTTTCCGGGGGAAGAGGTTTAGAGGATAATAAGGGGTTTCAAACCCATATAAACAAGTCTGAGAATTTATGAGTTTAAGTCCATTTTTAAAATCACTTCGGGTTTTGGGCGCCTTCCTGGTGTTCATGCTTGCTTTTTCCTGCAATCGAAACCAACCAAATGTTGCTTTTCCTGTTACGGAAACGGAGTTTGTTAGTCCGGAAAGCCAGCCCCTCTCCTTTACCGAACCCAAAAAAATAGAATGGCTTGTCAATGACTCGACCCGTTTCAGCCCACCAGTGGTAAAAAAAGTAGCCCTGGGAAAGGTGCCGGCCAAACCCTTTTACGCGGATGGGTTTTCTCCGCTACCGATGCCCGTGGAGGACGGAAGCATAGATTTTGAGCGACTACCCGACACTTTGATCCCCGTAAAGGACCTCCCTGTCAGTCCCCTCGACTTTAAAACGGCGATGCTTGAACCCCCTGTGAGGGTACAGGCTGGTTTACCGAAAATTAATAAGAATGCCACGGTAGGAATCTTCGAATTCGGGGAAGACCAAGGCTTGCCGGGATATCTGGTAAGTGCCTTGATGGAAGACAGCCATGGCATGATGTGGCTTGCCACCGACCGGGGACTTTGCAGGTTCAATGGGGAATACCTGGAAATTTACAATTTCATCGACCCGATTTTTACCGGCGCCCTGGCAACGGTAGCCAGCATGTTCGAAGATGAATCAGGCAGGATTTGGATCTATACGGCGCAAAAAGGAATCTATGTCCTCGACTTAAAGGCAGAGGTAGTCCACCAGGTAACTTTTTCGAATCAGGAGTTCAACTTTAATGCGGGCACCACCATGGTCCCGGACAGCAGGGGGCTTTTATGGATTGGAAGCATACGAAATGGCATATACATCGTAAATCCGAAAGATGACAGCTTTCGTCATATTGCCTCCCTGCGATCGCCTGAGAATACCAATGCCAGAAGTATTGTTGAAGACGGGTCCGGAAAAATGTGGGTAAGCTCAACCATCGGCCTGGCTATTCTCGATTATGACAAAGGGCAGATGCGTTTTTATAACGAATGGAACGGCCGTTCCCTGTCTCCAATTACGGGACTTTTCAGCGATGGCGAAAATAAGATCTGGGTCGGTACCCGAGCAGATGGGGTATTGATTGTGGATGGGCAAGAGGGAACGATTCAACACCTGGGGGCGGACCAGGGTATCGGGATGGCGGTCTTTCATTTTACCGAAGACGATTCCGGGAATGTATGGATGTCTACCAATGCGGGCCTCCCTATTTATAACCCGGTCGATCAGACGCTCAAATGGCTGAATACGGGAAAGGGATTAAGCGACGACCAGGTAAACACCACCTATTTGGACAGGCAGGGGCAAATATGGATCGCCACCGGTACCGCCTTGAATTTGATGGATACCAAAGGGCTAATGCCCAATTTCCTTACCGCAACCGATGGGCTCAGCGGGCCGGATGTCTGGAGCTTTTTTGAAGATCAGCAGGGCCACCTGTGGATCGGCTCAAGACAGGGAATTGATATTTATGACCCGCAACAAAACAACATTAAGAAAATTGAGGCCGCATTAGAATTAACCAAAGGCGGCGGGATTTCTTACCGCATTCAGCCCATGCCCAGCGGCGCGTATCTGATTGTCGCCCCGGGAATGGGACTGGCGGTTTTCGACCCAAAGAATCAGACCCTTACAACAATTACCCGGGCACAGGGCCTGAACAATCCATTCCCTGCGTCGAGTTTGGTCGACAGCTCTGGGCGGATTTGGACCGGCTCCTTTCAAAACAGCGGTGTTGAAGTTATTGATTTGGAAAACAACACCTTTCAGCTGCTAACCAATAAAAACGGGTTGGTTGGAAATATCGTCTGGGAGCTATGGGAAGATGATCAGGGGCAGATGTGGGTGGCCACCGATGCGGGTATCAACATCATCAATCTTGCCGAGAATACCATCTCCCAATTGATGGAGGGCGGCAAAACAAGCAAGCGAAACGGAGGGGCCTTTTTACAGGATGCCCGGGGGAGGCTTTGGATCGCCACGCGATCAGGAATCCTGATCGCCGATCAGCAAAAGGATATTTTAACCTCCATTTCCACGGATAATGGGCTCGTCGATCCATCGGTTTATACCCTCTATGAAAGCAACGGGGATATTTATGCCGGCACGGGAAATGGGTTAACGGTATTTAGCCCCGGGCCCGATGATACTGCTTCCAGTCCATTCTCCTATACGATTAAATCCTTCGGGAAGGCACAAGGGCTGATCTATACCGATTTTAATGCGGGTTCCGCTATGGCCTATAACAACAAGCTGTGGTGGGGAATCGAAACCCAGGCCCTTACCATTACCAGTATTCCAAAAGCAGATACTACTTCCCGGATGCCCTTTATTTCCGGGATAACCATTGCCGACCAGTATCAACACTTTGGCGACGACCGGATAATCCGACAAAAGTATCCCAACCTGGATACCTTGTACAGTGCCCAAAAAGACACCTTTTATCTTTCCGGCAACTTCCCCGAGGAACACGGGTGGCTTCAAAAAAACATGATCCAATGGGATGGCCTGGAAGGCTATTTTAACCTGCCTGCGAACCTCAAGGTCCCTTTTGAACAAAACTATTTAAGTTTTCAGTTTACCGGGGCTTTTTTAACCAACAGGGACAAAGCGCGCTATCGGTATTTTTTGGAAGGATTCGATACACAATGGAGTGAGATTACCGATAAACCCTTCAGTAAAAACTATCGAAATCTTCCCGCAGGGACCTATACTTTCAAGGTCAGCAGCCGATCCTTTGATGGTATTTGGAGTCAGCCGGCAACCTTCAGTTTTACCATTCTACCCCACTGGACCAATACCTGGTGGGCCTGGCTCTTGTATATTCTGGCATTTCTCCTGGTTGTCGGGACCAGTGTTCAATACCGTGCACGAAAACTCAGAAAGGAAAATCTGATTTTGGAGGAAAAAGTCAAACACCGTACCGCCCAATTGAACAAATCTGTGGAGGACCTCCGGGCGACCCAAACGCAATTGATCCAGTCCGAAAAAATGGCTTCCCTGGGCGAGCTTACTGCCGGCATCGCCCACGAGATCCAGAACCCCCTGAACTTCGTGAACAACTTTGCCGAAGTAAGCACCGAGCTGGTGGACGAAATGAACATAGAACTCGACCGGGGTGAAATAAACGAGGCCAAAACCATTGCCGCAGACCTGAAGCAAAACCTGGAGAAGATTACCCACCACGGCCAACGGGCCGACAGCATCGTGAAAGGGATGCTGCAGCACAGCCGCCACAGCGACGGGCAAAAAGAACCCACCGACCTCAACAAGCTGGCCGATGAGTACCTGCGCCTGGCCTACCATGGTTTACGGGCCAAGGACAAATCGTTCAACGCGGCCATGGAAACGGATTTTGACAATTCCGTCGGAGAGGTGGTGGTGGTACCCCAGGAAATCGGGCGCGTCTTGCTGAACCTGCTCACCAATGCCTTCCACGCCGTGAGCGAGAAAAAGCAGCAAGCCCCGAAAGGGTTTGAACCCAAAGTAACGGTGCGCACGCGAAAGAATCCTGATGGGGTGGAAATTTCGGTCATCGACAACGGGGGCGGCATCCCCGACAAAATCAAGAACAAGATCTTCCAACCCTTCTTTACCACCAAGCCCACCGGGCTGGGCACGGGGCTGGGCTTGTCCATGAGCTACGATATAGTGACCAAAGGGCATGGGGGGGAATTGACCATGTCTTCAGAAGAAGGAAAAGGCACTACCTTTAGGGTAGTTTTGCCGCGGTAGGAATTAAAATTTGAGCAAGCAAAAACAGACACCATGAAAATACTGGTTGTAGACGATGAGCGCGACGTACAGATCCTCTTTCAGCAGCGCTTCCGCAAAGAGATCCGCAATGGGGAAATCGAATTCCACTTTGCCTTCTCAGGGGAAGAAGCCCTGGCCTTGATGAATTCCATGCAGCAAAAGGCGGTTTTAATACTTTCTGACATCAACATGCCCGGCATGACGGGCCTCGAATTGCTGGAGCGGATCCGCACCGAATACGAAACCCCGCCGCCCGTGGTGATGATGATAACGGCCTATGGGGATGAGCAGAACCGGACCACGGCCGAACGCCTGGGGGCCAATGATTTTTTAACCAAGCCCCTGGATTTCAATCTATTGAAAGAAAAACTTAACACCTTGAACTGATGGCCAAGATACTGGTGGTGGATGATGAGACCGACCTGGAAGTGCTCATCAAACAGAAATTCCGCAAACAGATCCGCAGCAACGAATACGAATTCGTGTTTGCCTATAACGGGCGGGAGGCCCTGGAAAAACTGGGTTCCGAACCCGAAGTAGACCTGGTCTTGAGCGACATCAACATGCCGGAGATGGACGGGCTCACCCTCCTCTCCCGAATCAACGAATTGAACCCGTTGCTGAAGGCCGTGATCGTTTCGGCCTACGGCGACATGGACAACATTCGCACGGCCATGAACCGGGGGGCCTTCGACTTTGTGACCAAGCCGATCAACTTTGAGGACCTGACCATCACCATGGAGAAAACCCTGACCCATGTGCGGCAGATCCGCGATACCCTTAGGGCCATCAAGGAAAACAACATCCTCAGGATGTACGTGGACGAAAACGTGCTGAATTTCATGGGAGGGCATGAATTCGAGTCGAATATTACCGCCAGTGAAAACATCGAAGCGACCGTCATGTTCATCGATGTGTGCGGGTTTACCTCCATCAGTGAGAAGGCCCCGCCCGAGCTTGTGGTCAATATGCTCAATGCCTATTTCGACGCCATGGTCAAGGAGATCATCGCCCAGGAAGGCTACGTGGATAAATTCATGGGAGACGCCATCATGGCCGTCTTCAGGGGTGACTTCCACTTGGACCGGGCCATAGATGCAGCCCTTGCGATCCGGCAGCAGATCAACAAACTGCCTGAAAGGGTGGGCAGCTTCGACTACCGCCCCCAGGTCTCCATCGGCATTAAGAGCGGGGAAATGGTTTCCGGAAACATTGGCTCGGCCAGCCTGAAACGCCTCGATTACACGGTGATCGGGGATACGGTTAATGTGGCGGCCCGCCTGCAGGGTGCGGCCGGCCCCAACCAGATCCTGATCGCCGAATCGTGCTACCAGCAAGTGAAAGAGTCTTTCAAATGCGAAAGACTGGGTGAAATTGCCCTGAAGAACAAGACGGAGAAACTGACCGTGTATGCCGTGCAGGAGTAATTTGAAATCTGGCAATTTGAATATTTGAAAATGGGGTTGGGGTCGCAATGGTACTATCCCAACATGCGACTTTTAACTTGGAACCCCTTTAACTGACTACTGCTACTGCCATCTGCCTACCATCTATGCTTCCCATATTCAGAAAATTGCGCCACCGCCTGCTTGCCGAAAATCGCCTCACCCGCTACCTGCTATATGCGCTCGGGGAAATCCTGCTGGTGGTCATCGGCATTTTGCTGGCCCTTCAGGTGAACAACTGGAACGAAGATCGAAAGTTCCGCACCCAGCAAGCCGGGCTGCTGAGCGACCTTTCCAAAGATCTCGAGGCAAACCTCCGGGAACTGCAGATTGGTTATAACCAGAACAGCCTGTTACTAGACGAATATCGCCGTCTGATGCGGGCAATCAGGGAAAACCAACCTGCCTCGCCGGCCATTGACAGCCTGTGTCTGCACCTGGAAAACTGGTCAAGCCCGTATATCACGGGCACGGCTTATGAAAGCCTGAAAAACAAGGGGTTGGAAGTCATCGAGAACGACAGCCTGAAAGAACGGATCATCTCGATGTACGACAGGACCTTTGTGTTCCTTACAGAAGACTACGATCGCATGGAATGGGATTTCGCAGCCACCGTAAAGACAAGCCTCCTGAATAAGTACATAGAGTACGAGGAACTTGATTCGCAAGCAAATGGCAGTCCGGTGCTTACTGACCCGATGGATCCCAAAGCGATTTACGGTTCGGTGCGGGTCGCCCCGGTAGATTTCGAGGCCATGAAGGCTGACAACCAATTCGTGAACATGCTTTCCCAGTTGATCTATAATCGGGCACGCGGGGTCAGGGTTTACTCCCAGGTCATCGAAGAATTGGAAAGCCTCATCGCAGCCATAGAGCGTGAACTTGAAGGCCCGCAGTCCTAATTTCCTTGCTCAGACGCATCCGGAACCTGCCTGCCGATCGGAAGTTGCAGGGGAAGGAGTTACCTTGATCCCTGGGGGATGGGGGATTTCCCCTTGTCCAATTTGTGAATTACTTACTGCCCACTGCCCCTGCCAACAGCCGGACCCCTGAAATGCAAAGACCCCGGCACTTCTGCCGGGGTCAACGCACTAATACTACTAAGATAAAAGGCTTACCGCAACCGGTCCACAGATTTTACGAGCTCCTCATCCCGTTTGACAGCCCTGTTGGCCAGGACCAGGAAAACGATAGAAAACACGGGGATGAGCAGCCCAATACCCTTCTCAGAAACCGAAGTCTCTCCAGATAGATTTAGGGTCCGGTACACGAAAGATCCTAGTAAAAAAAGGTTCAACACTATATTCAGGCGGTTCAGCACGAACTGTTGTTGGCGGGTTTTATAACGCAGGATGGCTACCAATGCGAGCAGGGCCGAGGCGTAGAAAGCCAGGGAAATCCATACGATTTCCCGGGCGAAGACCGGAGCGCCGGCCGCATCGGTCCAAAGCGAAGCCCAAAACGGCAGCAGGCCGGCGGCCAGGGCCACCAGCAACATATAAACCGTTTGGATGCGTTGGAGCATGGGTTAATGTGCTAATGTGTCAATGTGCTAATTTGCTAATTCGCTGATTCGCTAATTCGCTAATTGCCCAATCTCCAGGTTCAATCTTGGATTTCGTTCAGGCTTGTTTGCCTGTATACAGGTATCCGGTAAAACCGAACCTGTCGTTGGACGACAAAAATACAGTGTTTCGTGTTTTTGGCGAAGCCTTTCCGGCAAAAACTGCACGCTTGTGGTTCATTGACTGCAACGCTCTTATTTTAAAGGGGTTCGACGGGTAGATGTCGGCATATTTAACAGCCACAGGGCATCGAAATTGGAATTTTATTCGTAGGTTTGCAACGTTATTAGTTATAGCACCTACCAAAACAGGAGTTCAGTCCCTGGCTTTATCCGAATAACATTTCTTCAATCGTACTGAATTTAGGATTCATCGTATAACTTTTTTTGAACTCATTCATGTTTGAGATTTCCGAACTTAAGGCTATGAAGCTGCCTGAGCTTCAAGACATTGCCAAAGATTTAAACGTTCCCAAGTACCGCACCATGAAGAAGCTGGACCTGGTTTACCAGATCCTCGACCTGCAGGCCAGCAACCCGGCTGCCGTACGCGAACAAAAACAGGACACCCCCGAACCTGCCCAAGCCCCCTCCCCCGCACGCGGACCCAAACCCCAAAGGGGCCGCGACCGCCGCGATGGCGGTAACCGCCCCCGTCCCCAGCACAACGGCGAAGACAAACCGCAAACGCCTGTAGCCGAAGGCGAGGCGCCCCAGGGCGAAGAGCGCCAACAGCGCCAGGAAGGCGGCGAAGGCCAGGGCCAGCAACGCCCGCAGCGCCAGCACCGCCAGAAAGAGCAGAAAGAACCCCGCGAACAGAAAGAACCCCGCGAGCATAAAGAACCCCGCGAGCGCAAAGAGCAACAGCACAAAGAGCGCAAAGAGCAACCACATAAGGAGCGCAAGGGGCCGAAAGAACCCCGCGAAGCCGGCGAACACGCTTCAGATCGCAAAAACGGCAACTTTGACAAAGACCAGCGCAACAAGTACAAACAGCCCGAATACGAATTCGACAGCATCATCGAGAGCGAAGGTGTTCTGGATATCATGTCTGACGGTTACGGATTCCTGAGGTCTTCTGATTACAACTACCTCTCTTCTCCCGACGATATTTATGTGTCGCAATCGCAGATTCGGTTGTTCGGGCTGAAGAGCGGCGATACCGTGCTCGGGGCCGTACGGCCTCCCAAGGAAGGCGAGAAGTATTTCCCGCTTATCAAGGTTACCAAGATTAATGGCCTTGACCCGGCCGTGGTGCGCGACCGTGTTTCTTTCGAGCACCTCACCCCGCTCTTCCCCAAGGAAAAATTCCGCCTGGCCGAGAAGCAGAGCAATATTTCAAACCGTATTATTGACCTGTTCTCGCCCATCGGGAAAGGACAGCGCGGGATGATCGTGGCCCAGCCTAAGACCGGTAAGACCATGCTCCTGAAAGACATCGCCAACGGCATTTCTGCCAACCACCCCGAGGTGTACCAGATAATCCTGCTCATCGACGAGCGCCCTGAGGAGGTAACCGACATGCAGCGCAACGTGCGGGGCGAAGTGGTGGCTTCTACCTTCGACAAAGAAGCAGCAGAACACGTACGCGTGGCCAACATCGTGCTCGACAAGGCCAAGCGCCTGGTGGAATGCGGGCACGACGTGGTAATTCTGCTCGACTCCATCACCCGTCTGGCACGGGCCTACAACACCGTACAGCCGGCTTCCGGAAAAGTGCTTTCAGGAGGTGTCGACGCCAATGCCCTCCACAAGCCGAAACGCTTTTTCGGTGCCGCCCGGAATATCGAGAATGGTGGCTCGCTCACCATCATCGCCACGGCCCTGACCGAAACCGGCTCCAAGATGGACGAGGTAATTTTCGAAGAGTTCAAAGGAACCGGCAACATGGAATTGCAACTCGACCGCCGCATCTCGAACCGCCGTATTTTCCCGGCTATCGACCTGGTGGCCTCGAGCACGCGTCGCGACGACCTGCTGCTGGATGAGAATACCCTGCAGCGGATGTGGATTATGCGCAAGTACCTGGCCGACATGAACCCCATCGAGGCCATGGAATTCATGGAACAGCGCATCAAACAGACCCGCACCAACGAGGAGTTTTTGATGACGATGAGCCAATAACAAGGCTTTTACTATCATTTAAAACCCGGCCCCGCGCCGGGTTTTTTCATTTAGCCCTGGGTTGCTAGCCTTCCAAAATTTGTAGTACATTTAAAACGAATGTCCCCCAGATTTTTCCGTAACCTTAAACCCAGCGCCATGAATCGCATGAAAAATCGATGGAAGCCGTTGCTCCTCAGCTGCGCCTTCCTGCTGGTGGCATCCTGCGGGCAGCAAGAGAAACAAGAGCAGCAACCCGAACCCACGAGGGAAACTGCGGCCCCACAGCAGATCATTTCCCTGGAAACCGCCCGCGAGTACTACGCTACCTACAACCAGCGCCGGGCCACCCTCATCAGGCATTACGAAGATTCCATCAATCTTGCCAAAGGCATAAAAGACAGCTTTCCGGTGGCCCGGTACGTGGCTTTTGACTACCAGGTAATCAAGCAGTACATGGCCTATATCGAACAAGAAGCAGCCCGGGCCGGGGCCGACATAAGCACCCTGCGGGTGTACCTGTCTAATAACCCCGACGACCCCCAATTCAATCATCCACGCCAGAATTCCGTATTCCTGATCCCGGCCGTGGAGGTCGAAGGGGCCCAATACGGGCTCTATATTGACGGGGATAAACCGGCCTACCTGAGCATGGACCTGCAGCCCTGGAAACCCAAGGGGATGGGGCTGAACGAGCAACCCGGCCAACGGGCCGAAGCCTCCTTCCTGCCGGCTGCGGCCAGCTTGCAGGGCAGCAAGAGCCTGATATTGAACTTTGGGGGGTCGGGCCCGCCCCCCTGGAATTGAATTAACCTGAAGAAAAATTATGGAAAACTGGTTCCCGGGGCTCCTGCTGAAATACCCGTTTTTGGCGGTATATCTGCTTGCCGTACTAGCCGCGTTGTGGCGGTACCCCAGGTATTTCGATACCCCAATGCGCTATTTTCCGGTATTGCTGATGTATACACTGGCCACGGAAATCCTGGGAATACTGACCATTGAGTATAACGAGATAAGCCTTTTTGTGAATGACTTGTTTCGCAATTACAATTGGCTTATCTATAACATCTATCTGATTTTGTTTACCGTGTACTTCGTACAGGTCTATTACCGCGTTATCCAAAAGACAAGCCACCGGAACCTGATACTGGCCAGTGCCGGTGGCTTTCTTTTCGTTTGCGCCCTGAATTCGCAGCTCCAAAGTTTCCAGTTCGAAATGCAACTGTGGTCGTACCTCACAGGGTCGGCTGTGCTGGTGCTGGGTTCTGTATTGTACCTGGTTCACCGCAAAAAACGTTCGGGCCGTTTGTTTTCAGACCGCGACCTGCTCTCCTGGGTGAGCCTGGGGCTGGCCCTGTTTTACACCGGGTTTATCCCGGTCACGCTAATCCGCAACTACAACAGCCTGTATCAGCTTGCAGACCCGGTGGTCATCCGCTTCCTGCTTCAGGGACTTATCTTCGCCATGTACGGCTGTATAATCGTGGGCTTTTTACGCATGCGGCCCTTCCGGGCCTTTTTAAACTAGTGAAATCAAAATGGTATCCTTTGGGGCAGGAAGCGTTTTACCTTCTGAAGACGCTGCCCATTTAGGTCATCGGCCTGCCTGTTCACCTAATTTAGGGCCGGCCCATATCGGATGCGGAAAAAGGAGTGTCCGGCTGCCTGCAAGGTAGGCCGGCGCGGGGCAACAAAAAACCCGGCACAGGGCCGGGTTCATGTTTACTTAAAGCGGGCAGATTACATATGAGCCACCTGCTTCATGAGGGAGCTCTTCAGGTTGGCCGCCTTGTTGGAATGGATGATGTTGCGCTTGGCCAGCTTGTCGATCATGCTTACCACAGAAGGCAGCAGGGCTTCGGCTTTTTTCTTGTCTTCCTCGTGACGCAGTTTCTTGATCGCGTTGCGGGTTGTTTTGTGCTGATAGCGGTTGCGCAGGCGTACTGCCTCGTTCCGGCGGATGCGTTTTAATGCAGACTTGTGATTTGCCATATTCTTTACTCTTGTTCGGCTCCGTCACGGAACCTTATCATTGACCTATTTTGTAGCCCGTAGGGGAATCGAACCCCTGTTACCAGGATGAAAACCTGGCGTCCTAACCCCTAGACGAACGGGCCGTTATTTCAATCGGCTATCGGTTGTTGCCCCAGGCACACTTCCAATAGCCAAACATACCTTCCGATAAGGCAGGTGCAAAAATACAATTATTTTTCACCAGTACAACACCCTTCCGGGATTTTTTCCACCTAATATGCCTTGGCGAAAAGGACCCGGTAAGGCGATGGTTTTCCGGTAACTATGCAGCGCCCCGGATCGGCTTTCGGATCTAGCGGGATGCAGCGGATGGTCGCCTTGGTCTCGTCCTTGATCCGCTCCTCCGTTTCGGGGGTACCGTCCCAGTGGGCCGATACAAACCCGCCCTGGTTTTCGATGACTTCCCTGAACTGCTCGTAGTTGTCTACCTCGGTAATGTTTGCGTCGCGGAAGGCTTCAGCCTTTTTGAAAATGGCTTCCTGTATCTCGTCGAGCAACGCCTCGATACGGTTGGCTATGCCTTCCATGGGCACCACTTCCTTTTCGAGGGTATCGCGGCGCGCCAGCTCCAGGGTGCCGTTTTCCAAATCGCGCGGGCCAATGGCCAGCCGAACAGGCACTCCTTTAAGCTCGTATTCATTGAATTTGAAACCTGGTTTGTGGGTGTCGCGATCGTCGTATTTTACCGAAATGCCTTTGGCCCGGAGTTGCTCCATAACGGGGTTTACCTTGGCGCTGATAGCCTCGAGCTGGTCTTCGCCCCTGTAAATGGGCACAATCACAACCTGGATCGGCGCCAGCTTCGGGGGCAGCACCAAACCGTTATCATCGCTGTGGGTCATAATCAGGGCACCCACAAGGCGGGTAGAAACCCCCCAGGAAGTAGCCCATACGTAATCGAGGCCGCCCTCTTTGGTGTCGAACTTCACATCGAAAGCCTTTGCGAAGTTTTGGCCGAGGAAATGCGAGGTGCCGGCCTGCAGGGCCTTCCCGTCTTGCATCATAGCCTCAATGCAATAGGTCTCCACCGCCCCGGCAAAGCGTTCGCCCGGGGTTTTGGTGCCCTTGATTACGGGTACGCCCATAAACTGTTCGGCAAAAGTGGCGTAGACGCCCAATATTACCTCGGCCTCGGCTATGGCCTCGGCCTCGGTGGCGTGGGCGGTGTGCCCCTCCTGCCAGAGGAATTCGGCCGTGCGCAGAAAAAGGCGGGTACGCATTTCCCACCGCACCACGTTGGCCCACTGGTTGATGAGCAAGGGCAGGTCGCGGTACGATTGAATCCACTTGCGGTAGGTATCCCAGATTATGGTTTCCGAAGTGGGCCGCACGATGAGCTCTTCCTCCAGCTTGGCGGTTTCGTCTACCACAATGCCGCTGCCGTCTTCGGCATTTTTAAGGCGGTAGTGGGTCACCACCGCACATTCCTTGGCGAAGCCCTCTACATGGCTGGCCTCCTTGCTCAGGTACGACTTGGGTATAAAGAGCGGGAAATAGGCGTTCTGGTGGCCCGTGTCCTTAAACATCTTGTCCAGGGCCGCCTGCATCTTTTCCCAGATGGCATAGCCGTAGGGTTTAATTACCATGCAACCCCGTACCCCGGAGTTTTCAGCCAGGTCTGCTTTTACCACCAGCTCATTGTACCACCTGGAGTAGTCCTCGCTGCGCTTCGTCAAATTTTTACTCATCGAATGGTGTTTGGCACAGTACTTGTACTGCTATACATCGAAATAATTGGTCAAAACTAATTATTTTTTAGTATGTTCAACAATAAATAAAAATTGCTGTCATGTCTTTATCGCCAAACCCCACCAATTCCCGGTACACGGCCTTTGCAGGGCTCATCGGCTTGCTGATGGCCTCCTGTGGTTCGTACCAGCAGGCTTCCTATTACGACAACGACGGAATTTACAGCAGCGGCTCCGAATACGGGGTTGTGACCCGTCAGGAGCAGGCGCCGCGCCGCCAGGCCGAACAGAAAAAAAGTGATTTCTACGAAAATTATTTCGGGGAACGGGCCCAGGAACTCGGGCAGGTACTCGACAGCGAGGTATTTACCGACATCGATTCCTATAGAAGTTCAGACAGCCTGGGCGTTGCACGCGACAGCATGCTCGGCGACCCGAACGACTACCTGGCCTATGACAACGACTACCAGGGCTACGGCGGCTGGGGCGACCAGGGCGGTAATGTTACGGTAAATGTTTACGGCAACAACTGGGGTTGGAACAACTGGGGTTGGTATGACCCCTGGTATGGGAATGGTTGGTATGGCGGATGGTATAGTCCATGGGCCTATAGCTACGGCTGGGGCTGGAACCGTCCTTGGGGCTGGAACGGCTGGGGCTGGGGCTGGAATACCTGGTACGGGTACGGCTACGCTTATGGTTATCCCTACTATGGCTGGGGTTATCCCGGCTACGGATGGGGCTACCCCTACTACGGTTACCGCAATTACGCCTACGGCTACAACAGCGGCCGGCGCGGCTATTACACCCGGGGTTCCCAAAACCTGCAGGGCAGCCGTTACGCCGCTACCACGGCCTCCTCGAGCCGTTACCGGACCAACAGCGGCCGGTCTAACCTGGGCAGCAGCAGGTCTAACCTCGGCAGCAGCGACCGCTATGCCAGCGCCCGTACGGCCCGCAGCCGGGTAAATGCCGATGCGGCAGCCCGCAACCAGGCCTACAGGAGCAGCCGCACCTCACGTACCCCCTATTATTACGACGGGGCCGGGCGCAGCACCCAAAGGTATACGAGCCCCGATCGAAGCGGCAATAACGGCCGCACCTATTCTTCCGGTTCGACTTATGGCCAGAGCCCGGGCAGCTACCGCAGCTCCGGAAGCACTTCGGGAAGGACCTACCGCAACTACAGTTCAGGCAGCCCGTCCCGTTCTTCGGGGGGCAGCTACCGCAGCAGCGGCGGCAGCAGTCGTTCCTCTGGCGGTAGTTTCCGCAGCAGTGGCGGAAGCAGCCGGTCTTCGGGAGGCAATTTCTCCAGCGGGGGCGGCAGCCGGTCTTCCGGGGGCAGCTTCAGCGGCGGAGGCGGCGGCAGCCGGTCATCCGGGGGCGGCGGACGTTCGGGCGGCGGACGTTCAGGCGGGCGAAGCAACTAGTGAGCCAGCGCAACATCCTATACTTTAAAAGCATCTAACATGAAACGTATTTTCACTTTCATCCTGCTCGGGGTATGCGCCGCCGGCAGCGCTCAAATCGCACAGGACGTGCTTCGTTACGGCCTCGAAGAAACCCACGGAACAGCCCGGTACCAGGCCATGAGCGGGGCTTTTGGAGCCCTGGGCGGCGACCTCTCAGCCCTGAACGTGAACCCGGCCGGGTCGGCCGTCTTCGAAAACGGCACCTTTTCCATTACCGGAGGGGTATACAACCGTCAAAACGGGGGGGCTTTTTCGGGGCCCTTTACAGGCACCAACATGAGCTCGACCGAATTGAACCAGGTGGGAGGCGTCTTCGTCTTCAAGAATGCCAGCGGTGCCGAATGGAAAAAACTGGCCCTGAGCATCAACTACGACCTGGTTGATAATTTCGACAACGAATTCCGCGTGGTGGGCAACACCAACATCGGGCTGGATAATTATTTCCTGAATTTCGCCCAGGGGGTGCCACTCGGGCCCTTGCGCGTTCAAAACGGCGAAACCATTGTCGATGCTTACCTCGACATCGGCTCGAGCCTGGGGTTTGCCGACCAGCAGGCCTTCCTGGGCTTCCAGGCCGGCTTTATCGACCCCGTTAACCCCGATGATGACGCCAATACCGATTATTTCTCAAACGCCAGCTACAGCAGCGTAAACCAGGACTACCGCCAGCTGACTAACGGCTTTAACAGCAAATTCACCATGAATATTGCCGGGCAGTACCAGGAAAACCTGTACTTGGGCGCTTCCCTTAATTTCCACGGGGTGTTGTACGAGCGGGTCAGCTACCTCGACGAGCGGGGGTACGACTCGGGTTCGGCCATACAGGCATCGAGCTTCGACAGCTTCCTCCACACCGAAGGAACAGGCTTTTCCTTTAACCTGGGGGCCATTGCCAAAGTAAATGACAATGTGCGCCTGGGGGCCGCCTACCAGTCGCCTACCTGGTACGAGCTAACCGACGACTTTTCCCAACGGGCCAATACCGATTTTATCGACAAGAACCCCGACATTACAGACATCAATTTCGGGGTCGTGAACCTCTTTGGAAAGTATACCATCCGCACCCCCGCCAAATACACGGGCAGCCTGGCCTTTATCTTTGGCAAGTCGGGCCTGATAAGCCTGGATTACGACTACCAGGATTTTTCCAAGGCCGAACTGAGGCCCACTTCCGACCCGAGCTTCAGTACCGAAAATGCCTATATGGCTGCAAACCTGGGTGGGGTTTCAACCTTTCGCCTGGGCGGGGAATACCGGGTAGAACGGGTTAGCCTGAGGGGCGGATACCGCTTCCAGCAAAGCCCTTACACCAATGGCGCTTCCTGGGGCGACCTGCAGGCCTATTCCGGCGGCCTGGGCTACACCTTCGGCCCTAACCGCCTCGATTTTGCCTACAGCCGGAGCGAACAAGACACCAATGAGGCCCTTTTTGACGGAGGGCTGAGCGACGCCGCCGTAAACCGGGTACAGCACTATTACACCCTGAGCTACACCCTCAACTTTTAAACGCCATTAACTCAGAAATACCGGAAAGCCCCCTCGTGGGGCTTTTTGTTTGGCCGTTTGCAAAGGGGGTTCATGATGGGAAATTGCGGGATTACCGGCTAGCTTGATTGCCTGGGGGCAGGGGGATGTTTCCCCCGGTATGAGTCCATTCAGGAACCTGGGGTTTTCTGCTTGGAGGGTGCAGGCCGTGATGTTAATTTGAGTTTGGGTGGGAGGTGGGGCGTGCGCTATCCTGAAATCAGCTTGCGGTATCTGCTGAATCGGAAAAGACGGGAAATCAGGTTCGGAAAGCTCCGTACTTTACAGGCCATTCCGCCTCAGGCCCTACCGCTTCAGGGTGAAGTGCGCCCGCACCAGGTTGGCCACCACAACCCCCTGCTCGTCGCGGCTGTACTCCAGGCGGAACCAGTAATCGGAGGAGGGCATGGGGCGCCCGTTAAAGGTGCCGTCCCACCCCAGGCTGGTCTCGTCGATCTGTTTGAGCAGCTTGCCATACCGGTCGAAGATGAAGACAACCGGGTCTGTGAGGGTTTCAATGCCCAGAATGTGCCAGGTCTCATGCAGGCCATCGCCGTTGGGGGTGAAGAATTTCGGGTACCCAACCACCAAAAAGGGAATGGGCTCGGTGGTGCCACAGCCGTTCTTGTCGTTGATCACCACCGTATTGATGCCGGGGGGCACGTCGCGAAAAACCGGGTCGTCCTGGAATTCGCCCCCGTTTATGGCGTATTCGTAATCGCCGTTGCCCTGCACGAAAATCTCGATGTTGTTGCTGTCTGAAAGGTCGTCAAGGATGTCGACCCGGTCCAGGACAGGCTCCCCGTAAAAGGTGATCAGGATATCATCGGTGATTACCGGCCCTGTATTGGGCGTAATTTCCACAAAATAGCGGCCCGAATTCGGGCTTGAGACCACCAACTCTTCCCCGAAAATGCCGCCGCCCGGCAGGGTGGCGTCGATGACCCCATCGTCGTCGTAATCGACGGTCCAGACCACCGAGGCAATGTCGGGGCCTGCCGGGGAATTCAAGGCGGTCAAAGTTATGGGAGGATCAGTTTCACAGGCTGCGATGTCTAACCCGAGGAACTCGTCCCGAAGCGTGCAATCCAGGGCATTTTGCTGGTCCTGGTTTACCGAGTTGCCCGTAAAGGTGAGCGAAAAGGGCTCCGGGTCGCCGTCAAAATTCGTGTTGTAGTTGTTGATGAGCAGGTAATACATTTCCCCGGGCTCAACGGTAATCCATTCGTCGTAGGTGTTCTGGTTGCCGGTCAGGGACGGCTCCCCATTCTGGCCGTTTTCGGGGTTAACGCCAACTCCGGTGAACGCGGTATTGTTTACCTCGTAATTGCAGCGGATGGGCTGGGCCGTGCCATTGGAAATATCGGCGCAGTCCACATCAGGCCCGTACAGGGCGAAATCAAATTCGGCCGTAATGGTGCCCGTGGCGCCCGGAAGGGACTGAATGTCAAAACCTATAGTGCCGCCGGTGCCGGCCCGGAACACAAACCAGGAGGTGTTGTGCTCGATATTGGCCGAGGCAATGCTCCCTTTTTCCAGACAGCCCGATTGCCTTATCACATCAGGGTCAAAATCGTCTACATCACCGCTGCCGTCGTTAAAGGTAAAATAGGTGGTATCTGCACATACCGGTATGGCACTGCGGCAGTCAGGCGAATTTGGAGAACTCTGGGCCTGGAGCCAAGAGCCGCAAAAAAGCAGCCCGACCAGCCATAGCAGGTAGTTTCTCATAGACAAGGGACACGAATTAATGTATAGTATAACTCGAACGCCCCCGATTTAGTATGCCCTTTCCGGAGTTTTTGCCCATTACTCGACCAATGGTTAAGTAATAGAGCGGTCAGCGTTTCAGGGCAAAATGGGCACTCAGAAAACGTGCTTCCACCCGCTGGCCGGTTGTGTCGAGGTAGGTAAGGCGAAACCAGTAGTCGGTATCGGGAAGGGGCTGCCCGTTAAAGGTGCCGTCCCAGCCGGCGCTCGACTGGTCAAGCTGCTTGAGCAGTTTCCCGTAACGGTCAAAGATATAGACTTCGGGTTGGTCCAGGTTCTGGATCCCCACAATCTGCCAGGTATCGTTCACCCCATCGCCATTAGGTGTAAAGAAGGGCCGGTAGCCCACCACGGTAATGGTTTCGGTTACACGCCCGCATCCCTGCAGGTCGCGCACATAGACCTGGTGCGTGCCGGCCGGCACTTCCTCGAAAACGGGGCTGGCCTGGAACAAACCGGCATCGAGGGCATACTCGTAATCGCCGGCTGTAGTAGTCAGGATGGTTACGCGGTTGTCGACCTGCATGTCTTCGATACGGATTTCCGAAATGCTCGGCGGCTCAGAAATGCGAACTTCAACGCTACGGACGCTCTGACAGGAAATGCCCCCGCCCTGGGCGGTGGCCGTTAGGGTGTATACGCCCGGTTGGTCTACCGAGATGCGGTGGGCCTGCCGGCCGGTATTCCAACGGTAGGTTACCCCGGGTTCGGCATTCAGGGGACCAATGTTTACCCCCGCGGCATTTTCGCAGAGCAGCTCCACCTCCGGAAAATCCAGGATGGGTTCTCGAACGGCGTCGTACCGGAACGATTCGGCAGCATCATAACACTGCGGATTTTCCAGGGAAGTGGTGCGCACATAGATTGTATACGTGCCGGGGACGGGATCGTAATTTTGCGGGAGGGGGTTTGCATTTTGCTGAGCATCGGCGGCGCTGCCGTGGTAGCTCACCCTAAAAGCGGCCGGATCTTGTACGCCCAGGGCTTCTGCGTTTTTGGTGCCCAGATCAAGCCCGCCCTGCCCGCTGCACGAAGCCTCATCGGCCAGGGGATTGGTTACCGGAATCGGGCTGAACCCGATCTGCACGTCGCTGATGAGGGTCGAGCCATCAGACAGGCTTACCTGCACCCGGTAAATGGCCTGGGATGTCGCCGTGTAGGTGGGGGACGTTTCGCCCGGAATGGATGCAAAACCCGAGCCGGTATCGGCGAACCAGAGGTAACCGGTTGCACCTGTGGTAGTGGCATCAAGCGGCACCGCATCGCCCTGGCAGGCCGCCACCGGCGGGCCGAGCAGGTTGCTCACGATGGAGCAGTCGAGGGCGTCGAAAGGGTTGGTCACGAAGACCTGCCCTGAAAACTGGATGCTGAAGCCCGAATTGGTATTGCTGAAATTGTTGATGAGCAGGTAGTAGTCTTCCCCGGCCTGCACGTTGAGCCAGGGTTCGTACTGGTAGGTACTCGTGTTTCCCGTAGGGTTTTCCCCCACCCCCATATAGGAGGCCATTTCCTGGTTGTCATAGAAATTGCACCGAACCGGGTCGCCCAGGCTGTTGCAATCTGAGGCTTGATAAAGTGCAAAATCCCAGTCTTCGGCCGGGTCGAACGAGATGTTGAAGCCCAGCTGGCCCGCTGCCCCCGTGCGGAAGCGGTACCAGGCCGAATTCGATTCAATAAAGCCGGTACTAGGGGTGGATATCAAGCAACCCGACTGCCCGGCCCCGCCGAAATCGTCTACCCCGAAGCCCGTGGTGCCACCGTTTACCGGGGTGTTGCTGCAGATGGGCACAGCCGTGCCGCAATCTGGGGAAACCTGGGCCTGAAGACCCATCACCCCCAAGAGCAGCAAGCCGGTCAGATAGCGATTCAGATGCCTTGAAATTCGCATAGCGGGTTTTGAGAAGGGTTAAATTATACAGGCGGGGCGGGGTGGGCGAATTTATGTTGTGTAGCCGTGTTTTCGGGCCATAAAGTGCCATTTTATGTATATCTTTGCCTTTTGAAAATCACGAACCGATGAAAATCGACTCTGCCCTGGAAGCCTCGCACGACGGCCTTGGAGACGACCACTTTTCGGGCTCGGAGGAGACACCCCTCCGGGAGGACGCCTTTCTGTTGAGCGACGCCGAAAAAATTGATCGCATCTCCCAAAACGTGCGCGAGATCATGCTTACCCTGGGCCTCGACCTGAACGACGACAGCCTGAAAGGGACTCCCGACCGGGTTGCCAAAATGTACGTACGGGAAGTATTCGGCGGGCTGCACCCCGATCGCCGGCCCAAGTCGTCTACTTTCGAGAACAAGTACAAGTACGGGGAGATGTTGGTCGAGAAGAACATCATCGTCTACAGTACCTGCGAGCACCACCTGCTGCCCATCGTGGGCCGGGCGCACATTGCCTATATTTCGAGCGGCACCGTGGTAGGCCTCTCCAAGATGAACCGCATCGTGGACTACTTCGCCCGCCGCCCCCAGGTGCAGGAACGCATGAACATACAGATCGTTCGCGAATTGCAAAAGGTCCTGGGCACCCAAGATGTGGCCTGCGTGATCGATGCGAAGCACCTTTGCGTGAATTCACGTGGCATTCGCGATATAGACAGCAGCACGGTTACGGCCGAATACGGAGGGCGCTTCGGGAAGGAAGAGGCCCTGCGCCGCGAATTTCTGGATTACATTAACCTCGACACCGAATTTTAAGGCCGCAAGCCATGGCGTTGTACAAGGAGCAGACCCTGAAGGTATACAACTCCCTCACCGGAGCAAAGGAAGTATTCGAACCCCTGCATGAAGGCAATGTGGGCATGTATGTTTGCGGGCCCACCGTATACAGCAACGTGCACCTGGGCAATTGCCGCACCTTTATCTCTTTCGACCTCATATTCCGCTACCTGCGCCACCTGGGCTACAAGGTGCGTTATGTGCGCAACATCACCGATGCCGGGCACCTTGAAGACGACGCCGACCAGGGCGAAGACAAGATCGCCAAGAAAGCCCGCCTCGAGCAGATCGAGCCCATGGAGGTAGTGCAACGATACACCCTCGACTTCCACAGCATTCTGCAGCAATTCAACCTGCTCCCGCCCAGCATTGAACCTACTGCCACAGGACATATCGTGGAGCAGATCGAACTCATCAAGGAAATCCTGGCCAAGGGGTTTGCCTATGAAAAAAACGGCTCGGTGTATTTCGATGTGGTCAAATTCAACCAAGACCACACCTACGGCAAGCTGAGCGGGCGCAAACTGGAAGACATGATCGCCAATACGCGCGACCTTACCTCCCAGGACGAAAAGCGCAACCCACAAGATTTCGCCCTGTGGAAAAGGGCTGAACCCCAGCATATCATGCGCTGGCCGTCGCCCTGGGGCGAGGGCTTTCCGGGCTGGCACCTCGAATGCACGGTTATGAGCACCAAGTACCTGGGAGAAACCTTTGACATCCACGGCGGGGGCATGGACCTTAAATTCCCCCACCACGAATGTGAGATCGCGCAGGCCGAAGCCTGCTACGACCACGACCCGGTGCGGTACTGGCTGCACGCCAACATGCTTACCCTCAATGGGAAGAAAATGGCCAAATCGACCGGCAACAACCTCTTGCCCGGCGAAATCTTTTCTGGGAATAACGCGCTTCTCAGCAAGGCGTACACCCCTTCGGTGGTACGCTTCTTTATGATGCAGGCCCATTACACCAGCATCCTGGACCTGAGCGACGAGGCCCTGCTGGCTGCCGAAAAAGGCTATTTGCGCCTGATGGAGGCCCTGGACCAGCTCCCTGACCTCCCCACCGGAAAAACCTCCGAATTCGACGTTAAGGCATGGCGGCAACGCTGCTTCGACGCCATGAACGACGACTTCAACAGCCCCATTCTGGTGGCACAGCTCTTTGAGGCCGTCAAGGCCATTAACCTGGTGCGCGACGGGAAACAGACCCTTGCGGCTGCCGACAAGCAAATGCTCGAGGCAACCTTCGAAGGTTTTGTTTACGACGTGCTTGGCCTTGAAAAAGGGCGTCGCGACGGGATGGAGACCAAGAAACTGGTGGGCAGCGTGGAACTGCTCATCGAGATGCGCAACCAGGCCCGGGCCAATAAGGATTATGCCACTTCTGACCGCATCCGCGATGCCCTGGCAGGCCTGGGTATCCAGCTCAAAGACGGGAAGGACGGCACTACGTTTACCTATTGATAAAACCGCCGTTATGGCCCAAAACCGCCTGAGCCGCCTGCTTACACGACCCCTGGTCGCTATGGTGCGGTTTTACCAGCGTTTTATTTCCCCACTTACCCCACCCAGTTGCCGATATACCCCTACCTGCTCCCAATATACCGTAGAAGCCCTGCAGAAACATGGGCCTCTAAAAGGAGGCTGGCTGGCCCTGAAACGAATCGCCAGCTGCAACCCCTGGGGTGGCTCGGGCTACGACCCGGTTCCCTGATGGCGCCTTATTTCACACCTTTTTTGGAATTTGGAGCTTGGAATTTGGAATTTGCCGCCCCTCCGGGGGCGCTGGTTTTAGTATCTTAGCCACAAAATGCCATTTATGTTCTTTTTGGGCTTTACCTGGAACCCAGACGACACCCTTTTCAAACTCGGGGTGCTTCAGATCAAGTACTACAACCTTCTTTGGATTCTCTCCTTCGTGGTGGGCTGGTACATCATGAAACGGATCTTCGACCGGGAAGGGCGAAGCCGCATCGAGCTCGATGCCCTGTTTATATACACGGTGCTGGCCACCATG
>JBNKGM010000041.1:8569-28783 GCA_050289825.1 Robiginitalea sp. | reverse complement strand
AGTTGCCCTCATAAAAAACCAGCAGGTAGAGCTGGTTACCCCGGGCAAACCAGCCGACCCCTTCCAACAGGCCAGCGGCCTCCCCGCTCGATTGGCCGGAATAGTTCGAACCGCTCATGGAAGCGCTGCTGCCCCCGTCGGCCAGCCGGCCCCCGGGCAAAAAGGTCATGGACTGGCTGAAATTGGCCCCCATAAAGGCATCGCCCTGCCCCGAGTTGTACGACTCGTTCTGGGTCCATGTTGCGCACAGGGACGATGGGTGCTCGGCACCGGGCGGGAAGGGCAGGGACCTGGCTGAAACCTGGGCATTGGCATTTGTCCCGTGCCCGTCTGCATCCCGACTTAAAAGTAGCGGAATCTCCACGGTTTGCCCTGCATGGTCCAGTAGCATTTGTCCGGTTAGCTGGTCGCCATCGAGTTGGGCTTCCAGGTCGAAAACCAGGTCGTATTCGCGTGCCCTGACCTTTCCCGAAAGTTGGCCGCCGGCACTCAGGCCTGCCACAAGGTAGGTCTGCTGGGAATCCCGGAGTTCGCCATTCACCTGGCTCCCGTTTTCCTGAAGTGTAAGGGTTACGGCGTCGCCGTTAACGGTACCGCTATAGGTACCGGTCCATTGGGCTGCGGCCTGCAAAGAGAACAGACCAGCCAGCAAGATTGGGCCGAATTTCATAGCTAGGGAATGAGGGTGAAATGTACATAAAAATCGCATGGGCAACGCCCAAGTTTTTTGTTGACTGAAAAGGGTAAAAAAGGAGTTATGCCCCATATAGTCCCTTACCGCTCCAACCACCCCTTGCCCTTTAGGATCTTGTCGGCACACTGTTCGGCCCGCCTTTGGCGCGTTGGTTCCTGTTTGGCCCCGGCGATGTAGAGCATGTGGCTGCGCCTGCGACCCGGGGTAAGGGCCTCGAAAGCTTCCTCTACGTCTGGCCGTGCCTCCAACAGGGCCTGCAGCTCGTCGGGAACGGGGTGTTGTTCGATCTTTTTAAACGTCACTTTCCGCCCCGCCTTTTCAAGCAGTATCGCTTCCGATACATAGGCCTTTATAACCGCTTCGTGCCCGACGATGGCGTTAGCATCTGTAAAGGGCATATACCGCACCGCCTGCGAATTATCCCCGGGGGCTTGCAACAGCCCCTCGGGGTCTTGCATGAGGGCCCCCTTGAAGAAACTGATCGCGGCGTAGTCCCGGAAGGCCGCCAGCATCAAAATATTTTTGCCCTGGAAGGTGTAGCAGGGCACGCGCCATTTTACCACCTCGGAAAGGCCGCAGGCCAGCGCGATGCGCCTGAGTTGACTCAGTTCAGTGGGCCAGTTGTGCACCTTGCACTCCGGGGTGCCCCCCAAAGCACAGCGGCCGCATCCCCCAGCCAGGTAGTCGTCTACTGCCGGGTTTTTCAGGGCTTCCTGCATGATCTTACTGTCTTTTAATGGTTTCTTCCCACTGTTTCTCCCGGATGTGACGACCGTTTTCTTCCAGCCTGCGGGTGTATCGGTAGTAATAATTTTCCAAATCGCTTGAGAACTCGAGTATCCCGGTGAAGGTGAGGCTTCGTCCCTGCAGTTCCACGGTGGTGGTATAGGTGCTTTCTACCCGGGCCTCAGCGGGGGTATAGTCGCCTACCTGGTGGGTAATGGCCTCCGTGTAATGCACGGTGCCCCAGGGGTAGCGGTCGCTGCCCGAATTGGTGGCGAGCACGGTTGTGGTTAGGGTTCGTTCGTTTCGGGTAATTTCGCGAATCTCGGCAAAGCCCGACCCCGTTTCGGCTGCCAGCGATTCATACCCGGGCAGTTCAGGGTCTATAGCCGGCCTTGGGAAGGGCCTGGTTGGGGGGGTTGTCGACCGCTCTGGTGCCACGGGCAGGCGTAGCAGGGAAGGGGCGGCCTCCCCTGAATGGAGCGTGGTGCTCATGGGGTAGGGCGTAGGCCAGAACATGGGCCATTGGGCGTTGCTTACCGAGAGCCTGATGCGGTGCCCTTTCTGAAAGGTCCAGGAGGTGGCGTGTAATTCGATGGGAATGTCGTACATCTTGCCGGGCACAAGGGCCTGCGGCTGCTCTGCTGAGTACAGGTGTGTGGCGTTGAAACCTGCCCCGGTTATCTGGGTTACCCGGCCGTCGGGGGCCACATCCGACAGGCGGACAATAAAATGGGCTGCCGGGGCCGTGGAAGAGGCCCGGAGCGCTACCCTCGGAAAGCCCACGATTTCGAGGCTGTCAGACAGCGGCCTGGAATCATAGATAAGGCTGTATACATCGGCGGCCCGCTGGTCGGGTGCCCAGTCGCCCCACCACATCACCGAACCGCTGGCTTCCACCCCGACGGTGGGTTTGTACTGCAGGGTGTTCGAGAGGGCTGCCGGCCGGTCACCGAGGCGCTGTTCCGGGTTGAGGTAGAGCACCGTATCGCGGCCTGCCGGCCAGGCCTGGGCAGTGCGCCAGCTGCCCGGAATTTCAGGCAGGTCGCCCCCCGGAGCATGCCAACCGCGCTGGTAATAGGTGACTGCCGGTTCTTCCAGGATGCCCGTGTTGACTCCTTTGAGCCAGTGGTCGAGCCAGCGCACGGCAGATTCCCGCCATTCGATGGCGGGTTCGGGGCTGGCCCAGTTGGGCCAGGTGTGGTTCCAGGGGCCCAGCAGGGCTTTAACGGGCACGTCGGCATGTTCCAGAATACGGGGTATGAAATCGCGGTAGCCATCGTACCAACCCCCGATGGCAAAGATGGGGACATCTATGCGGCTGTAGTCGGTATTCAGCGAGGCCCGGTCCCAAAAGGGGCCGTCGGTCTGCTGCCTTTTGTACTTCAGCAACCAGGGTTCCGTGTCGAAACGGTCGCGGAAATACGCCTCGTCGATTTTGTAATCAGGTGCCCCGGGAAGGATATTGGCCAGGTCTTGCCCGATTTCATAGGCGTCCACATGCAAAATGCCGTCCATGAAGTGCACGTCGTCCTGGTAAATGTCGTCAGTAGACATCAGGGAAATGATGGTTTTCAGGGCCGGGGGCCTGCGCATGGCCAGGTGCAGGGCATTGAAACCGCCCCAGGAAATGCCCATTACGGCTACTTTACCCGATGAAAAGGGCTGCCTGGAAAGCCAGTCGATCACTTGCAGCCCGTCGAGCTGTTCCTGTTCGGAATATTCTCCGTCTACCAGTTTTCCGGTGCTGCGCCCGGTGCCCCGAATATCTACACGGGCCACGATATACCCGTGCTTCACGAAATAGGAATAGAGCGGGAAACGATGGCCGCGACCCTCGTCTTTCCGGTAGGGCAGGTATTCCAGGATTATCGGAAAGCGATCTTTTTTACGGGCATCGGCCGGCAGGTACAGGTCGGCCGCCAGGGTAACGCCGTCTGACATGGGAACCCATACCTCCCTGATTTCGATGCCCGAGACCGGGCCGGCAGGCACCTGGGCGTACCCTGAACCGGCTGCCAGCAGGGCTATCAGAAGGGCCAGGCAGCGGCTTCTTGTTTTACAGCAGGGGATTCTTTCCATACACCGAAACGGATTGTTGAGGGTTCTGCGAGGCAGGTTGCTCAATTCGATTCTACCTGCTTCAGGAATCGATTGATTGCTTCAGCCACTTTCACGGGCTGGTCGACCATGGTGGAATGCGCCGCCTCGGGAATGATGGCAACCTGGGCGTTTTTGGCGAGCTTCTGATACCGGTACATGGTTTCGGGCCGCGCCTCATCGTACTGGCCGGCCACAAAGAGGATCGGTTGTTCAATTTCGGGCAATTCGGGCGTCCGGTCGAAATTCAAAAGCGTTCCGGTGGCGGTAAATTCGGTGGGCCCCCACATATAGTTGTAGATGGAATCATTCCCGGGGCCTGAATGCTCGCAGGCAGGCGATTTATAGGGCCACTCCTTTCGAACCAGGTGCCGGGCGTAAAAGGAGTCGGTGGCGGCCCGGTAGGCCGGGGCCGAGTAGGCCTCCAGGGCCTCGTACTTGGTGATGGTGTCGCGGAGGTGAGGCGGCAATTCGGCCAGCAATACATTGGCATCGGCTATCCAGTCGGGCGTGCTGATCATCGGGCTTGAAAAAATGACTGATTTGATGCCCTTTGGCTTTTTGGATACCAGGTATTCGATCACAAACGTGCTGCCGCATGAATGGCCCAGAATATGGATTTCTTTCAGGCCCAGGGCCTTCCTCAGGTCGTCAATTTCACTTACAAAGCGCTCTGTCTTCCAGAGGGTGGTGTCATTGGGCCTCTCGGAGTTGCCCGAGCCGAGCTGGTCGTAGAAAATCACGGGCCGGTTTTCCGCCAGGAGGGAAAACCCCGGCACCATGCCGCAACTCCTGCCTCCCGGACCCCCATGGAGCACCAACAAGGGGGTGCCATTGCCGTCCCCGACCCTTTGGTACCAGATTTTGCCGCCTTCCACGGCCACGTACCCCGTTTCCGGTATGGCCTGTTTGCACGAGGCTTGCGCCAGCAGGAAGAGCAGGCATGCAGCCAGGCTCATGTATGTGAATCTTTTCATGGCAGTTGGTTATTGATGGTTATGCTCCGGGTGCATGGTTCAATTGCCAGGCCTCACCCCGATGCTTTGTAGAATTCTTCTTCCGGCACCATCAGGGCCGTGAGTTCCACCGTATGCCCGTCGGGATCGCTGGTATAGACCGACTGAAAGTAAATGTGGTCCTTAACTTCAAATTCCAGACCCAGGGCCCTGTAGCGAAGCAGGGCCAGGTCAAAATTTTCGCGGGTTACCTGAAAGGCGAAGTGGTCTATTTTGACGTTCCGGGAGGATAGATCAAGAGCAGGGTGATCGGGATTGGCCGGGAACAGGGCGACGCCCGATTTACCGGCCAGCATGAAGAAGGGAAAGGGGCCCCACTCCGGGAGCTGGTACCGTTGCAGGCCCAGTACTTCTGCATACCAGGCAGCCGAGCGCTCCAGGTCTGCCACGCGGATGGCCACATGGTCGAGGAAGGCGAGCGTAAGCTCAGGCAATTTCGGGTCGTTCATAGGCTTCGGCAGGGATTCGCTCCCACCTAAAGGTAGCGAAAAATTGAGAGAGATGCAGGGAGTCAGGTATCCAGCGCTTTCTCCCATTTCCCGACCACCGAAGTGGCGATGGCATTCCCCAGCACATTGGTGGCACTGCGGAACATATCGCAGAAATGGTCAATAGGCAGTATCAGGGCAATGCCCTCTACGGGGATGTCGAACATGCCGCAGGTAGCTGCCACCACCACCAGGCTGGCCCGTGGCACCCCGGCAATGCCCTTGCTGGTGAGCATCAAGACCAGGAGCATCGTAAGTTGGGTTCCGAGGTCGAGGTGCACCCCATAGGCCTGGGCGATAAAGATGCTGGCAAAGGTCATGTACATCATGCTGCCGTCGAGGTTGAAGGAATACCCCAAAGGCAACATAAAGGAGACGATGCGGTTCTTCACCCCGAAGCGTTCGAGCTCTTCGGTGAGCTTTGGGAAAACCGCCTCGCTGCTGGTGGTGCCGAAGGCGATTGCCAGCGGGCTCACCAGGCGCCGGAGCAGGGCTGTCATGTGCCGTTTCAGGAAGAGGTACCCGATCAGCAACAAAACGACCCACAGGCTCGATATGCCAAGCATAAAAGCCCCGAAATATTTGGCGTAGGTAAACAGCAGGTCCTGGATGTCGCGGATGGCGAATACCCCCGCAATGGCCCCGAAAACGCCCAGGGGGGCAGTCATCATCACGTAGTTGACCATTTTCAGGATAATGTGGGAGGTCTTTTCCAGGGCCGAAACCACCGGTTTGGTGTAGTCGCCTATCGAGGCGGCAGCCAGACCGAAAAAGATGGAGAACACCACGATCTGTAAGATCTCGTTGGTGGCCATGGCTTCCACGATGCTTTTCGGGAAGATGTGGGTGATGAAATTCTGGGCCGAAAAGTGTTCCGTTTTATCGGTAACGGCAGAGGCCGCAGATAAGTCTACCCCTTCCAGGTTGAGGCCTACCCCCGGCTGGGTGGTATTGACCAGGAACAGGCCAATGAGCAGCGAAATGAAGGAGGCCGAAAAAAACCAGAGCAGGGCCTTGCCCCCTACGCGGCCCACCGCCTTCACATCGCCCAATTTGGCAATGCCCACAACCAGGGTGGTAAACACCAGGGGGGCGATCAGCATTTGTACCAGCCGAATGAAGACGGTCGCCAGTATTTTGATGAGGTCGCTGAAAGAGGCGGCGCTCTCAGGCGGGAATTGCCGGTGCACGTAAATGCCCAGGGCGGCCCCGAGCAGCATGGCGACAAAGATCTGGACAGTCAGGTTTTTAAACAGGGCGGGCTGCGGGCGCAAACGGGCGGTCATGGGGTGGCAGATTACAAGCTGGAGTTCGGGCCGAATATCTGACAAAATTCCGGATCTCCAACATGGTATTTCCGCCGGTAACCTGCCTGGGTTGTGCTACTGACCCGAAGCGTGGGGTAAAAAGCTGACATCCAGTTGCTGTACCCTGGCATCCCGCTCGGGGGTAAGGGTGAAGAAGACCGAGACCTGCCCGTTGGCAGCCTTCATTTTAAAGCTTCCCCTCAACTGGTTTTCCGGTACCAGGGCCTCTACCGATTCAATCGGGCCGGCCTGCTTCAAAATGGCCTCGATTTCGGTCCGGCGGCGCTGGCGCGAAAAATCCATAAAGAAATTTTCGGCCATTAACCCGCTTTCCACACCGGAATCTCCGCTGCGGACCCACTCGGCCACCTGTTGCCCCCGCTCGGCCAGGGTGGCCGAAACCGGCAGGGTCCGGGGCTGGAGGGCCAGGTTCTCAAAAAGCAGTTTCTCAAATTCCTGAAGGGGCCAGGGCGAGGTGTAGGTGAGGTTGCCGAAAGCCATCAGGCCCACCCCGTATTCCGGGAAAAACACATAATTGCTGCCAAAACCGGGCAGGGCGCCCCCGTGTGAGACCAGCCGCACCCCGTTGCAAAAGGTGGTGCTGCCCAGACCGTACCCGTAACCGCTCAGCACCGCGCAGGGTTCACCTTTCCAGTCGCGGCCCCCGGCATACAGGCGGGGGTACCTGGGAGCCTGCATTTCGCGCAGGCTGCTGCGTTTCACGGGCCCGTTGTCTGCCCCGCTGCGGGGCGGCCAGGCCGAGAGGTGCAGGCTCACGTACTTGCTGAAGTCTTCGATGGTGGTAATAAGGCCCCCCATGGCGCCGAAGGACCCGTCGTGAAGCATGGGTTCGGGCTTCCATTGTTCGTCTTCCCACCGGTATCCGTGAGCCAGCTGTTCGGCGGGTACGCTGTCGTATTCCCAAACCGTGTGCTCCATGTCAAGGGGTTTGAGTATGTGCTCGGTTATATACTGTTGGTAGGGCTGGCCCGAAACCACCGAAATGATATGCCCCAACAAGGCATAGCCCGTGTTGCTGTACTCGAACTCAAAGGAGGCCGGGTTACTGAAGGCAATCCCCTCTGCCATTAACCCGGTGAGCATGGAGTCGGGCTCGTCGAGCTGCCGGTCGCCCCAGGGGTTGTCTTCCGGGAAACCGGCTGTCATGGTCAGCAGGTTTTCGATCGTAATTACCGGCGTGTCGCTGGTCAGGTATTCCAGCCCGGCCATCTCGGGCACGTATTTTTCGGCCGGGTCTGAAAGCGAAAGCTTCCCTTCGTCCCGTAGCCTCAAAATGGCCATGGCGGTAAAACTTTTGCTCATGGAGGCAATGCGGAAGGCCGAGGCAGGGGAGGCCGGGATTTTGGAATCGAGGTCGAGCAGCCCGGTGGCGCCGGAAAAAACCAGCTCCCCGTCGACCACTACCCCGTAGGCAATGCCGGGGATGTGCCTGTCCTGGGCGTGCCCTTCGATCAGCCGCTGGAATTCAGGGGCCAGGCCGCGGATTTTCCCGGCCCGGTCGACGCTGTCAAAGCGGGCGGGCTGGTAAGAAGCTGAAACAGGGTGGGCGACAACAATGGGCTGTGCGCCTGGTTCGGCTGCGGGTTCTGTGCGGCAGGCGGCAAGGCTTAGCAAGGCCCCGGTTAACAGGAAATAGGAAGTGGCTTTCATGTGCTCATGTTTCAGCAGTCAGCAGGTCTGATAAAAAAGGGCAGGGCGAAATGGGGTAAGCTAAATGTACTGAAAAATAACTTTGCTGGTATTCCCCAGAAATTGGGTCATCAGCTTTCAGGCCCCGTGGCTCGCAAAAACCCGTATCAGTATCAGCACCAGGCCAACCAGGAATAGGGCAGTGAAAATGAGCTTGTTGTATTTGGCCAGCCAGTTTGGGAGGAAAATATCGAAATTGTCTTTCTGGGAATCGGAATACCGCCGGGCTAGCACCGTGAGCGGGCAGAACATTTTAAAGAGCAGCAGCACCAGGCCTTCCCCGATTACCAGGCCGATGCCGATCCAGGTCCAGGGGGTAACTCGGTCGGCAATGCCGCTGTAGATCACATAGCCGATCACCCCCACGAAAAAGGCCCAGATAAGGGTGTGGAGCAGTTTGAGCAATAGTAGTTTTTGAGCGGCCTGCATGGGGCTTTCAGTTGGTCGGGAAATAGCAAAGCCCTGGTTATTTCAATCTGGGGCCGATTAAAGATACGCAATTAAATGGGCGTAAACCTGCTTTGAAACTGCAGGGGGTAGGGGTATCTTAATTTACAGGGGGGGATGGGGATTTATCCCCCGGGTCCCGAATCCGTTTCCCCAGGCAATGTATATCCCGGGGATGCTTGTTTCTGTTCCTTCAGGTCGATCGCAGGTTCCGGATGCGCTCCGCGAGGGGAGGGTGCGAATAATGCACGAACACGTAGGCCGGGTGGGGGGTAAGGTTGCTCAGGTGGTTTCGCGAAAGTTTTTTCAGCGAGCTGATCAGGGGGGCGGCCGCAAAAGTTTCGCGGGCGTAGTCGTCGGCCTGGAATTCAAAACGGCGCGAAAAGAAGTTCATCACCAGCCCTGTCAGTTCCGAAATGGGGCTGTACAGCAGGGCAAAGCTCAACAGGGCGGCGTGAAAGCTGGGCTGTTCAACCCCCAGGGCCAGCGACAATTCGGGATTGTTCACAAAAAGGGAAAGCACAAACAGCGTTACCCCGGTTAGCACTACCGAAGCGGCCAGATTAATCAGGATGTGGTTTCGTTTATAATGCCCCACTTCGTGGGCCAGCACGGCCACTACTTCCTGTTCGTCCAGGTCTTTAAGCAGTGTATCGTAAAGCGTAACCCGGCGCTGGCTGCCGAACCCGGAAAAATAGGCATTGGCCTTGGTAGACCGTTTGGAACCGTCGATTACGAAGATCTGCCGCAGCTCAAACCCTACCGCGCGGGCGTAATCCTTTATGCGTTCGCGCAGCGGCCCCTCCTCCAGGGGTTCCTGCCGGTTAAACAGAGGCACGATAAGCCGGCTGTAGAACAGGTTCATAAACAGGGTGAAAAGGGCGATCAATCCCCAGGCGTATACCCAGAACCCGGCCCCGGCCCATTCATAAAAGCTCATGATGGCCGTAAGTAGGCCTCCGCCCAACAGGGCCGCCAGTACCCATCCTTTCAGCTTGTCGGCCAGGAAAAGGGCGGGGGTAGATTTGTTGAATCCGAACCGCTCTTCAATGACAAAGGTATGGTAGTAGCTGAAGGGCATGCCGAGCAGGTCGCTGCCCAAGAAGAGTATTCCGAAAAACACCAGGGCCCTGAGCAGGGGGTGTGCGCTTACGCTTCCTGCAAGGGCGTCTACCCAGCCAAACCCGCCGAAAAGCAGGAAGGCGAGGGTCAGGGCCAGGGAAAAGGAAGACGACCAGAGCCCAAAGCGGTAGTTCGTCTTCTTGTAGTCCTGAGATTTTGCATAGGCCTCGGTGTCGTACAATTGCGCGACCTCCTCAGGCAGGGGTGAGCCGAATCGGCGGGCATTCAGGTAATCCAACACCGATTCCACCGCAAATTGCAGGATTAAAATACCCAGGATGCAATAAAAAAGTACTTCGGAGCTCATGGTTCAAGTATGTACAAGTTGGCAAAATAGCCATTTTTTTGGGTTGGCCCCAAGAATTCCGATAAACGGCGGCCGTTCGTCGGAAGGCCCTCACTCAGGGCCCGAAGCCCCGCTGGCGGCAGGCTTCGAAGAGCAGGATGGCAGCTGCAACCGAGACGTTCATGGAATCTATAGCCCCCCTCATGGGTATTTTTATGGCCGCCTCGGCCGCCCGGGTCCAGGCAGGAGTGAGGCCTGTGGCCTCGGTGCCGACGGCGATGGCTGAACCCCCAAGATAGCTCGGGGCGTCATAGCGTACGGCCCCTTCCAGGCTGGCGGCAAAAATACGTATACCCTTCCCGCCCAGCCAGGCAATGGCTTCGGCACTGGAGGCAACCGCCACCTGTACGGTGAAGAGGCAGCCCACGCTCGAACGAATCACGTTGGGGTTGTAAAGGTCGCCATTGGGGTCGGCAATAATAACGGCGTCGAGGCCGGCTGCATCTGCCGTGCGGAGCAGGGCGCCAATATTGCCTGGTTTTTCCGGTGCCTCGGCAACCAGGATAAGCGGGTCTTCCCGCCGAAGCGCCAGGCCTTCCAACCGGTGCTCGCGGGCGTGCATCAGGGCAATGACCCCTTCGGTTTTCCCCCGGTAGGCCAGGTGGCTGTACACCTCGGGGCTCAGGCTTACCAAGGGTATCCCTTGGGTTCCGGGTAATTGGGTCAGGGTATTTTCGGGTAAAATTTCCGGGCAGAAATAGAGCGTTTCGGCCCTGTAACCCCCCTCGAGGGCCAAGCGCAATTCGCGCAGGCCTTCCAGTACAAAGAAGCCCGACTTGCGGCGGTCGCGCGCCTTCTGGCTCCAGTGCTGCAATTGGCGTACCTCGGGGTTTTGGGTGCTGCTGATGTGTTTCGAAACCGGCATGGAAAAGCAAAAAAACGGAACAGGTCGGGCCTGTTCCGTTTCAAAGATAGGAGTTAAATCGGTTACTGCCCGGCGTATTTGCCGGCGTACCTTTTCCAGAGTTCGGTTTGGTGCGTTTCCAGGGAGATTTCCCGCCCGTCGATAAAGGCGTGGGTCAGCTGATTGGTGCGCATATCAAGGGCGTCGCCTTCAGAAATAAACAGGGTGGCGCTTTTGCCCTCGGTCAGGGTGCCGTAACGAGCGTCAATTCCAAGAATTTTGGCGGTATTGCCCGAAACCAGTTGCAGGGCCTTTTCCCGGTCGAGGCCCATAGCGGCCACCTGCCCGGCGTAAAAAGCCATGTTGCGCGACTGGAAGTTGGCCATATCCAAATTCTGGATGCCCACCAGCAGGCCGGCATCAACCAGCAGTTTCGGAAGCCTGTACGGCAGGTCGTAATCATCGTCGTCCCGCTCAGGAAGGCTGTGCGGGCCATTGACCAAAACAGGCACCTCGTGCTGCTTGAGCAGGTCGGTAAGCTTGTAGGCCTGGTAGCCGCCCACCAGTACCAGTTTGGGCAGGCCGGCCCCCTTGAGGCTGGCCACGGCGTCTTCGATTTCGCGCTGGCCGTCTGCGTATACATAGAGGTGCTGGCTGCCGTTAAAAACGCCCTGCATGGCTGCAAAGGCCGGGTTTACCGGAACGCTGGCGCCCTGGCCGTAGGCCCTGGCATTGCCAACGAAATCCAGGATTTCCTGCACTTCCTTGGCGTAGTCTTTGTTGGGCTGCATGCCGGCGGGCTCCCCCATCCACCAGCGTCCGCGGCGGAAGGCGCTGGGCCAGTGCAGGTGGATGCCGTCGTCGGTCTTGACGGCGGCGTCTTCCCAGTTCCAGGCGTCGAATTGCACGATGGACGAGGTGCCCGAGATGGTACCGCCCTGTGGCGTGGCCTGCCCCAGCAACACCCCGTTAGGCCGCATGCTTTCCACGACTTTAGATTCGGCGTTGTAAGCAATCAGGCTGCGCACGTTCGGTATCAGGGTGCCAATTTCATCGTCGTCGTTGCTCTGGCGCACGGCGTCGATCTCGACCAGCCCGAGCGGACGTGAAGGAGCGATCAGGCCCGGGTATACGTGCTTGCCGGTGGCCTCTATCACCCGACCGCGGGTGGCTACCCCCTGGCCCAGGGCAGAGATGGTGCCGTTTTCAAAGACCAGCGTCCCGTTTTCGACCACGCTCCCGTCGCCCAGGTGCAGGGTGGCGCCGGTAATGGAGATGGGTTCAGACTGCTTCAGGGCCGGCGTTTGCTGGGCCTGCAACAGGCCCCCGGCCAGCAGCAGCAATCCGAGGCATTTTATAGAAGATGATTTCATTTGTTTTCTCATTTTGTGGTTTGGAAATTACATGCTGTCGCAGTGGAAACGCTCCTGGCTGCGTCCGCGGGGGGTGCGTTTGGAACCTCCGTCCTTGTCATTCAGCATCAGGTTGATCAGCGTATTCCGCTCTTCGTCAATGTGGCGGCGCAAGGCGGCATCCTGCTCCAGGTCAAAGTAGGGAACCCCTTCAATGTAGGTTTTCTCAGCCTTGGAATACACCGAGAGCGGGTGGCCCGACCACAAAACCAGGTCGGCGTCCTTGCCTTCTTTGATGCTGCCCACCCGGTGGTCGAGGTGCAGCAGTTTGGCCGGGTTGATAGTGACCATCTTCCAGGCATCCGCTTCGCTCATGCCCCCGTATTTTACGGTCTTGGCAGCCTCCTGGTTCAGGCGGCGCGACATTTCTGCATCATCGCTGTTGATGGCTACCGTTACCCCCTGGTTGTGCATGATGGCGGCGTTGTACGGAATGGCGTCGTTCACTTCAAACTTGTAGGCCCACCAATCGCTGAATGTAGAGCCCCCCGCCCCGTGGGCGGCCATCTTGTCTGCCACCTTATAGCCTTCCAGGATGTGGGTGAAGGTATTGATGCGGAAGCCGAAGTGCTCGGCCACACGCATCATCATGATTATTTCGGTTTCCACATAAGAGTGGCAGGTAATAAAACGCTCGCCGCGCAGAATCTCGGCCAGGGTTTCCAGTTCCTCGTCGTGGCGGTAGGGCTTGCCTGAATCTTTCAGGGCCTGGTACTCCTTGGCGCGCTGAAAGTAGTTCATGTACACCTGCTCCACGCCCATGCGGGTTTGAGGGAAGCGGTCAAAGCTCGACCAGTTGGCCTGTTTCACGTTTTCGCCCAGGGCGAACTTGATGAATTTGGGCATGTCTGAATAGAGCATTTCAGACCCCGGCCGGCCCCACTTGAGTTTGAAGATGGCCGACTGGCCACCGATGGGGTTGGCAGAGCCATGGAGGAGTTGCACGGTGGTTACACCCCCGGCCAGGTCGCGGTAAATATCGATGTCTTCGGGGTTGAACACGTCAGACATGCGCACCTCGGCCGAAGAATTCTGCCCGCCTTCGTTGATGGCCACCGCTGCAATGTGGCTGTGCTCATCAATAATACCCGCGGTAAGGTGCTTGCCGGTGGCCTCGACCACCCGGGCACTGCCCGGGCTCAGGTCTTTCCCGATGCGCACGATCTTGCCTTTGCGCACCAGTACATCGGTGTTTGCGAGTACGCCTGCGTCTTCGCTCGTCCACACGGTAGCGTTGCGGAAGAGCACATCTTCTTGGGTGGGCTGCACGGTATAACCGTAGCCCACATTTGGGTAGGTCATAGGCACCACCACAGGAGTGGTTTCTTCCTTCTCGCCGTCTTTCTTTTCTTTTTCTTCAAAAGTGCTGGTTTTACGCGCTGTCAGGCGGATTTCAGCACCGTTGGGGAGTACCCCGGTCCCATGCAGGGCGTCGATACTTTCGCGCACGCGGGCCGCCATGCGGTAGCGGTCATCCCCGTCGCTGAAGCTCAGGTCTGCCCAGTCGCCCGAGTAGCTGAGTTTGGAGGTCAGCTCGGTAGTGTCGCGTTTCACTTTGAGGGAAGGGGAAGCTGCTTTTCCACCGATTTCCAGGTCAAAGGTCTTACCGCCCGCAGTCAGGGTGTAATTGCCGCGGATGTCTGTGCGGCCCATGTCTTCCAGTACTGCGCGCTGTCCTTTTACCCAATTCTCATACAGGGTGGTATTCTCGTCAAACACGGGCCCCGAGGTGATAAGGAAGTTGGCCAGTCGGCCCGGTTCCAGGGTACCCAGTTGGGCGCTTTTCCCAAGCAAGCGTGCCGGTCCGGTGGTTAGGGCCTCAAGGGCTTTGCCCTCACTGAGGCCGTAGCGCATCGCCTTGCGTATTGCTTTGTACAGGTCAGCGGGCGACTTGAGCCCCTGGAGCGTAAACACAAAAGGGATGCCGTTGTCGGCCAGCACCTTTGGGTTGGTGGGGGCCTGGTTCCAGTGCTTCATATCTTCCAGGGAAATCAGGGCAGCTTCATACGGATTGGACACGTCGAAGGCCTCCGGGAAATTCAGGGGTACGACCAGGGAAGCGCCGGTGGCCTTGATCTCCCCAATGTTCTCGTATTCCTGCCCCCCGGCCAGGATCACATACTGGATGCCATAGGCGTCGCCGATGCGGTCGGCCCGCAGCACGTTGTCTTTATCGCCGGCAGCAAAAAACTGCACCAGGCCCTTGTTGTGGTTCAGGGCTTCCAAGGAGCGGTCGGTAGTTTTGACATTCCCAAGGCCGTACCAATGGGCATCTTCGTGCATTTGCCGCAGCAGGGCCATGGCCCCCATAAGGGAGCTTGGGTACGACTGTCGCGATGTCACGCTTTTTTCGAACGAGAAATACTGGCCTGAAGCGGCGTCAAGCACCCGTTGGGCCTCGCTTCCCTCCGGGCTCAGGGCCAGCAGTACCCCGGTACCCCGGGCTATCCCGTCTGCCAGGTGGCTGTTAACTGCCCCGAAGCCGGCCTTCCGGAGGTCTTCGGCTGCCTTGGCTTCGTAAGCGTAGGCCGAAACGGCCTCCTGTTCAGGCCTGATATGGTCGTTCCAGTAAAAGCCTTCCCGGCTGGCATCGTATTGGGCGGTGCGCCCCGAGCCATTTGCCCGTTTCGGCTTCTCGATGCCGAATTCCGAAAAGACGTCGATAAAGGATGGGTATACGTATTTGCCTTGCAAGTCGAGCACCACCGTGTTTTCGGGGATGCTTACGGCAGTGCCGGCCTGTACCACCACCCCGTTGCGGATCAGCAGGGTGCCGTTTTCCACGACCTGCCCAGGGCTTACCTGTATGCGGGCATGGGTCAGGGCCGTATAGTTGTCGTTGGTCGCCTTAACCCCGTCATTTTTCGGAAAATAGTCCTGGGCATGGGCGATCATTCCCAACCCCAGAAGGGCCGGAATCGCGAGTTTCCATTTCATGTAGTTCGTTAGTTTGAATTAGCCGCCTAAAAATAGGACAATAGGAAGTGTGGTCTAAACACCCCTGGCATTTTAACAAATTTTTAAGGAGCCTGGTCCGGCCCGGGCAAAGGGGCGGCACCTTCCTCCCGGCGGTAGGCCACCAGCAGGGAGACGATCCGGTTGTAGCTTGCTATGCCATCTTTCTGGCGGTTCACTTCCAGGTACTGGTTAAACAGGGCCTTGAAAACCGGTTCCATGGGGTTCTGGTATTTTTCCCAAAAGGCCTGCACCTCGGCGTAGTTGGCCATAACTCCCGGGTGCAGGGCCCGGGTGAGCTCCTTCCGCATCAGGGAATCGTGCCGGTTTACTTCGGCCAGGCAGTAACTCAGGGCAAAGGTGGCTGCCGAATACCGGAAATAGGGGTCGGGGTGCTGGCGGGTAGCCAGGTAGCCGATAAAGTTGGTCTCGTTTTCTGCTGAGTAGCCCAGCTGGTGCCCGACCTCGTGCCCGCAAACGGCCGGGTACCGGAACAGGGGGAGTCTGGCATTGACCTGGGCTTCGCCCGTAAACGGATTGAGGTACCCGCCATACCCCATATACGACAACAGGGTGCTGAACAGGGAGGGCTTCAGGCTGGTTCGCTGGTAGCGAAACAGGGGATGTTTTTCCGAAAGGTACTCGTAAGCCGCCTTGGTTTTATCCAGTATTTCACGCCGGGAATAGGGCACCTGCACCGGGCCGATGGTATCGCCGGTAAGGCTTACCTGCAAGGCATTGGCCTCCGAAACCAGCTCCCCGGTCAGGGCCAGGAGTTCTTGCTCGGTATACGCTTCTTCAAGCCCCAGTGGCTCGCTCAGGGGTTGGCGGAAGTAATTCAGCCCCCACAACAGGTAAAAGGTGCCATGCAAGACCGCCAGGGCGGCCAGCACATCGCGCACAAAGCCCCGAAACTGGGTCCGGATCTTTTTGCCGAATCGTATCAGGTACCCCAGGGCGAGCACCCCCAGGGCGAAATAGAGCAGGTCGCCTACTGAAAAAGGCAGCCAGCCGTATAGGCCCCTGAAAAAAACGGATATATAGGGGTACAACCCCCGGCTGTACCACCGTTCAACCCATTGCGGGCTGGCGGCCGCCCAACTTATAACCAGCCACTGGACGGGCAGGGAGAGGGCCAGGTACCATTTGATCCGGGAGCGCATAAGGCCAAAAGTAACCATTTTGGCAGGAGGGTTGCCCGCCAATCCGTATTTTTGCCTTTAAAATCCAATTACATGTCCGAAGCCATTGCCCGTTTGCAACCCGTCGCCATCTGGAAGCACTTCGCAGCCCTGAATGCCGTACCCCGTCCGTCAAAAAAGGAAGAAAAAATCACGGAATTCATGGTGGCTTTCGGCCGGCAGCTCGGGCTTGAAACCCAACGCGATGCCATCGGAAACGTGCTGATCCGCAAACCGGCGAGCCCGGGCTACGAGGGCCGGATGGGTGTGGTTCTGCAGGGCCACCTCGACATGGTACACCAGAAAAACGAAGCTACAGCCTTCGATTTTGAGGCCGAAGGCATCAACATGTTCCTGGACGGAGACTGGGTGAGGGCCCGGGGTACCACCCTCGGGGCCGACAACGGCCTGGGGGTAGCCGCCATTATGGCCGTGCTGGAGGCAGCAGACCTGGCACATCCGCCCCTGGAAGCCCTCTTTACGGTAGACGAAGAAACAGGGATGAGCGGGGCCAAGGCCCTTTCACCCGAGTGGCTCCGCGGGCGCATGCTGCTGAACCTCGATACCGAGGAAGACGACGAAATTGACGTGGGCTGTGCCGGGGGGGTAGACGTAACCGGAACCGGCAGTTACCGGCCCGAGGCCTTGCCGGCAGGCTGGGAGGGCCTGCGCCTGCGGGTGAACGGGCTGCAGGGCGGCCATAGCGGCATGGACATCCACAAGGGGCTGGCCAACGCCAACAAACTATTGGCCCGCCTGCTCTACGCCTGTTCGGAACAGGCCCGTTTCCGGATTGGTTCGGCTTCGGGGGGCAACCTGCGCAACGCCATCCCCCGGGAAGCTTCTGCCCTGCTGGGCGTTGACCCGTCAACCCGCCAGGCCCTGATGGCCATCTTCGAAAAAGAACAGGCTGAGATGTGCAACGAATTCAAGGCGGTGGAGCCCAACCTGCAATTTGCTTTGGAAGGGGCCGAATGCCCGCGTGATACAATGCCCGAGGCAGGGCAGCTCTCCCTGTTGCGCGCGCTGTGCGCAATGCCCAGCGGCGTGTCTTATATGAGCCATGCCTTTCCGGGCCAGACCGAAACCTCGAATAACCTGGCGCTGTTCCGGGTAGGGGAGGGCCAGGTGAAAATCGGCTGCCTGACCCGTTCGTCGAGCGACAGCCGCAAGGCCGACCTGGTGCGCACCCTTGAATCGGTTTTATCCCTGGCCGGGTATCAAACCGCAACCAGTGGGGAGTACCCGGGCTGGCAGCCCAATGCCTCCTCGGCCGCCCTGGGCCTGCTGCAGGCAAGGTACCGTGCCCTTTTCGGGTCAGAACCCCGGGTGATGGCCAGCCATGGCGGGTTGGAATGCGGCATCATTGGGGCCCATTACCCCGGTATGGATATGATCAGCTTCGGGCCCACCATATTGGGGGCGCATTCCCCCGATGAGCGGGCCTCGGTCTCTTCGGCCCAAAAGTTCTGGGAATTCCTCAAAGACATCCTCGCACACATACCCCCCGTAAAATAAAACCGGCGGCCATCGGCCGCCGGGATTGGTTCAGTTTTGGTCTTCCAGCTGGATGCCCGTAATTTCCAGGTCGAATACCAGGGAGGTGTTGGGCGGGATAGGCCCGCGGCCCTGCTCGCCATAGGCCAGGTGCGAAGGGATAAAGACGCGCCATTTGTCGCCCACCTTCATGCCCAGTAAGGCTTCCCGAAAGCCGGCAATCAATTGGGAGTCGGGAGTGTATTGCATGGGTGCAGGGCCAAACTTCCCGCCGTGCATCTGCATGAGTTCTTCGTACTTGCCAAAGGTTTTAGCCACCTCTTCCAGGCTGGTGTCGATCAGCGTACCGTCTTCCATCCACCCGGCGTATTCTACCCAAACCCAGTCGCCAATATTGGGCTTGGCGCCAGTACCTTCGGTAACAACCTGGTATGCCAGGCCAGTAGGCTGAACCTTTGCCGCTTTTTTCTGGGCACTGATTTCAGTCACGAACTGACTGAGCATTTCCTGGTGGGCCGCCTCTGCGGCTGTTTCCTTATCGAAGTAATCGGTCATTATCTGCACCGCGTCGAAGGCCTTTGCGGCTTTTCCCTTGCGGATGATCTCCACTTTTTCAATCATCACGTCTTGCAGGGGCTTGTTCCCGTTTTCAGAAACAGCCACCCCTGCTATGGAATCGACCACTTCCAGGCCGCTGACCACTGAGCCGAACACGGTGTGCCTGCCGTCGAGCCAGGGGGTGGGGGCATGGGTAATGAAAAACTGGCTCCCGTTGGTTTTCGGTCCGCCGTTGGCCATCGACAAGATGCCTTTGCCGGTGTGTTTGAGCGAATCCACAAACTCATCGGCAAACCGGTAGCCTGGGGTGCCAGTCCCCGTGGCTGTGGGGTCGCCCCCCTGAATCATAAAGTCTTTCATCACCCGGTGAAAGGTCACGCCGTCGTAATAGTGTTTCCCTTTATAAGACTCGCTCACGAAGGGGCTGGTGCCTTCGGCCAGGGTAACAAAGTTGGCTACCGTAACAGGGGTTTTGTCGTAGTACAGGCGCAGCACGATGTCGCCCTTGGTGGTTTTCATGGAGGCGTACAGCCCGTCGCCCAGGTCGCCCAGGTGGTTTGATTTACATCCGGTAAGCATACCGATTGCCATTACTAGAAGTGCAATGCTGTGTTTCATTTGTGTCAGGGATTGGAGGGTAAAGTATCTGTGTTTTTTTCAATTCTCAGCAGGGTGAGCCGGCTTTTCAGTGGCAGGTTCGGGCCAATCCGGTCGTTGTCGCCGTGATAGCCGTACCCCAGGGATGAGGGGAACAAAAATACGGCGGTTTCCCCTTCCTGCAAGAGTTTAACGCTGTTTCTCAGGCCGGGGAACAATTCCTGCTTGTCGACCTTGTAGCGCAGGGTGCCGATTTCTTCTTCCCGGTACAGGGTGTCGTTGGCCCAGGTTGTTAGGTTGTACCTCAGGGTTACCAGGTCGTCGGGCTGGGGTTTGTAGCCGTCGGTTTCAGACCGTATTTCATAATAGTAATGGGTGCCGCTGGCGCTTTCGAGGTAAGCGTGGGCGCTGTCGCGGGCTATCAGCTCAGCCATCAGGGCTTCTTCCTGCTCCAGCAAACGTCGGTTGCGCTCTGCAGAAAGCTTCAGGAAAGAGCCGCTCTTCGTTTCCACCGGCCAGCGGGCTTCGGGTTCGCGACAGCAGACGGCCAGGGCCAGAATCCCGACGATGGTCCATGCTCTGCTCATGCGCCGTGGAGTTCGTTTTGGTAAGTGGGGAGGACCGACTCAAAGCGCCGGGCGGTTTCTTCCAGCGACTCGGCGCTGCGTCCCCCGGCTGCGTTGCGGTGCCCCCCTCCTTCGAAATGGGCCCGGGCCATGGCATTCACATCAAAGGCCCCTTGCGACCGCAGCGATATTTTTACAATTCCTTCGGCCCGGTTCTCTATAAATATGGCGGCCAATACCACGCCATCGAGCGACAGGCCGTAGTTTACAAAGCCTTCCGTATCGCCTTTCTGGAAATCGCAGGCATCCAACTCGTCTTGGGAAAGGGTGATGTAGGCCGTGCGAAGGGCCGGCAAAATGCGCAGGTTCCCCAATGCGCGGCCCAGCAGCTGCAGGCGCTGCGGCCGGTTGGTATCGTAAACTTGTCGGTGTATCTCGGCGTGGTCGGCCCCGAGCTCCATAAGCCGGGCGGCCACGCGCAGGGTACGGGGGCTGGTCGAAGCAAACTTGAAGCTACCGGTGTCGGTCATAATGCCTGTATAGAGGCAACTGGCCGTGGCGGTATCGAGCTTATCAAGGCCATCGAGGGCTTCTATGGTATTGAATACCAGCTCGCAGGTCGAACTCACAGCGGTGTCTGAATAGTAGACA
>JBNKGM010000041.1:0-8559 GCA_050289825.1 Robiginitalea sp. | reverse complement strand
AATCACCCGGTTCCGGGTGGTGGTCTATCAGGATGAAAGCCCCCTGGGCTTCCTTGAGGGCGTTTTCCATCTCGCCCGTCCGGTCGAGGGTGTTAAAGTCGAGGGTAAAGATCAATTCGGCCCATTGCAAGAGTTCCCGCCCTTCTTCCTGTGCCTTTTCATACAGGCTTACCCCGGAGGCGCCGGGCAGCCATTTTAAAAAGTCGGGAAAGTCATTTGGCGAAAGCACCCGGGCCTGGTGCCCGGATTGTTCCAGGAAGCGGGCCATGCCCAGGCAGGCGCCCATGGCATCGCCGTCGGGATTCCTGTGGGGTACCAGCACGATGCGCCTCGGATGGGCCAGGTGCCGGCGGAGTTGTTGGGCCGTTTTTATGTCCATGCGGGCAAAGATACAATTTCTAATCCCTGCCAGAAAAGCCAATTTATGGCTTGTGGGGGTGGCAGAATGGCCCTGGAAGGCCTGTTGACGCAATTAAGTTGCGGTTTGGTTCAATAAAGTGTATTTTTGCCGAAAATTTTAGAAAATGACGGGAAACAGAACGTTTACCATGATTAAACCGGATGCCGTAGAGAAGGGCTTTATCGGGCCCATCCTGGAAAAAATCACTGCAGCCGGCTTCAAGATCGTTGCCATGAAGTACACCTGGCTGAGCCGCCGTGACGCCCAGGAGTTTTACGCCATTCACAAAGACCGTCCCTTCTTCGGGGAGCTGGTCGACTTCATGAGCCGCGGCCCAATTGTCTCTGCCATTTTGGAGAAAGACAATGCCGTGGAAGATTTCAGGGCCCTGATTGGCGCCACTAACCCGGCCGAGGCTGCCGAAGGTACCATCCGCCGTCTTTTTGCTGTCGATATCGCCGAAAACGCCATCCACGGCTCCGACAGCGATGCCAATGCCGCCATCGAAGGCGCATTCCATTTCTCAGGTCGGGAAATCTATTCCTGATCGGGAAACCAAAGCATGAAATACATTAAATCCCCGGGGCTGTCTGCCCGGGGATTTTTTATTGGAGTTGCAGCTGCTCTACCAGCTCGCGGCCCAGGTGCTCGTTAAGCAGGGCGATAATTTTGGTTTGCCCGAGACTAAGCTCTTCGCGCAACACCGAGGAATTGAGCTGGACCGTCAGGGTTCCGCCCCTCAGGCGCACTGCCCGGGTGTACCCGGCCACCCCGGGCCCGAGTACCTCGTTCCACGCCTCGGCTATGTTTACCTGGTCGATGCCTTTCTGCAGGTCGTTTGCCTTCAGGAATGACTTCAGGGCATCTCCCAGGGATTGCTGATCATCTTTTCGGGCCATTACTGTTGGGGGATTTGCAGGGGTTCATGGCGCTTGTATTCGTACTGCAGGCCATTGCTGTGCCGGGTTACAAGCCGGTCGGGGCCCAGTTCCATGAGCTCTTCCTCCCACGAATCGGCTTCCGTCTCAAAAAGAAGGACAAACCGGTCTTCCCGGAAAAGTACCTTCAGGGACAGGGCATCGTCAGAAGCCAGGAACCGCCCATTGGCCTCTACCTGTAATTTTTTCAGGAAGCCTTCTTTGCCCTCGAGCTGGTAATAGTCGACCGTGGTACCCTGGGGGTATTCCTTTACTTCCCCGTCGGGGAGAACAACCCGCTCGATTTCCCAATAGCCGGGAAGGAAACCCAGGTCTTGCTCGCCCGGGGCCTGCCTGCAGGAGAAAACAACCAGCAATATAGCCAGGGCAAGCAACCTGCCACAACCTTTAAAGCGTGATGAATTCATAGCTCTGATGGATTTTTTTGACCACCGCTTCGGTGCGGTCGGCATGGGTGTCGCTGATAAAGATCTGCCCAAACAGGTCCTGGTTCACCAGGTTGATGATGTGGGCCACGCGCTGCTCGTCCAGTTTGTCGAAAATGTCATCGAGCAAGAGCAGGGGCATGCCTGCCACCTGGGCCTTCATAAATTGAAACTGGGCGAATTTCAGGGCAATCAGGAATGACTTTTGCTGCCCCTGGCTGCCGAATTTCTTGATGGGGTGGCCCTCGATCTGCATGAGCAGGTCGTCTTTGTGGATGCCCTGCGTAGTGTATTGCAACAGGCGGTCGCGGTCGAGCTGGCTGCGCAGCAATTGCTCCAGGGGTGCCTGGTGCAGCTGGCTTTCGTAACCCAGGCTCACGGGTTCTTCCCCTCCTGAAATGGCGCGGTACTGCGTGGCGAAGATGGGCTGGAATTCATCCATGAAATCCCGGCGCCGGGCGTGGATTCGTCCCCCCAGCTCGGCCATCTGCATGTCGTACACCTCCAGGGTGGAGGCGTCAAAACGGTGGTTGGCCGCGAAGAATTTAAGCAGGGCATTGCGCTGGGCCAGCAACTTGTGGTAGTCGAGTACGTCTTGCAGGTAAGAGCGGTCGGCCTGAGAAATTACCCCGTCCATGAATTTGCGGCGGGTTTCGCTCCCTTCCACGATCAGGTCGCGGTCGGCCGGCGATACAATTACCAGGGGTACCGCCCCAATGTGTTCCGAAAGCCGCTCATAGACTTTGCCGTTGCGCTTGAGCACCTTTTTGGACCCCCGCTGGAAACTGCAGACCACCTGCTCCGACTCCCCTTCCTTGTCAAAGCTGCCCTCGATAACGAAGAAATCGGCCCCATGCCTGATATTCTGGGTGGTGATGGGGTTGAAGTAGCTCTTGCCGAAAGCCAGGTGGTACACCGCGTCGAGCACATTGGTTTTGCCCACCCCATTGGCGCCTACCAGGCAGTTGATCTTGGCGTCAAAGCGAAAGTCGCGCGATTCGAAATTCTTGTAATTCAATAAGGATAAGCGGCTTAGGTACATGGCAAATGGGGTGGTGGGCAACTTGGCAAATTATCTAAAAATAACGAATAAATTGCCTTCAGGTTTTGGATAAAACCTTTATTTTTGCGCGACCAATAATACAAAAAATGGCGACATACAAAAAACGGGGGCACAAGCCGAAAACCAAAGCAGAGGAGCAGCAGCAGTCCATGCACGAGAGCACGACGGCCGAAGTTTTCAACACCCTCGACACCAGTGCGTCGCGCACCGAACAGTGGGTGGCCCGCAACCAGACTTACATTCTGGGAGTTATCGGCATCATTGCCGTAGGGGTGCTCGGCTACCTGGGCTACCAGCGGTTTATCCAACAGCCCAGGGAAGAAAGCGCCGACCGGGAGCTTTTCTACCCGATGCAGTATTTCACTCAGGCCCAGCAAGACGAAACCCAGGCCGATTCACTCTACAACCTGGCCCTGAACGGGGCAGAAGGCAAGTACGGCCTGCTCGATATCATCGACGAATACTCCGGCACCAAGGCTGCCAACCTGGCACGCTACGCCACCGGCGTTTCGTACCTGCACCTCGACCGTTACCAGGATGCCATTTCGTACCTGGAAGACTACAAGTCAGACGATGCCATTCTCGGTGCCATTGGCCTGGGGGCTATTGGCGATGCCTTCATGGAACTGGGGCAGACCGAGGAAGCCTTGAATTACTACGACAAAGCTTTCTCACACGACTCCAATAACTTTACCACCCCGCTTTACCTGCAGAAAGCAGGGGTTGCAGCCCTTGCCCTGGGACAGTCTGAAAAGGCCCTCGAGTATTTCACCCGGGTCAAGGAAGACTATCCCGAGTCTCCCCAGGCTGGCGAAATCAACGCCTATATCGGCCTGGCCCAAAAGGGAAGCTGATGGCAACCTCCGGAAAAGACCTTTCCGCCTACGACAAAAGCGGCCTGCCCGACACTTCGGCCATGCGCATTGGCCTGGTGGTTTCGGAGTGGAATGCCGAAATCACCGAAGCCCTTTACAAGGGTGCTCACGATACCCTGCTCGCCTGTGGCCTTTCCGAAGCGCGTATCCTGCGTTGGAACGTGCCCGGCAGTTTTGAGCTGGCCTTTGGCTGCAAGCGCATGATTGAGCGCGAAAGCCCCGACGCCGTTATCGCCATTGGCAGTGTTATTCGGGGAGAAACCCCCCACTTTGACTTTGTCTGCAGCGCCACCGCCCAGGGCATCAAAGACCTGAACCTGCAGCAGTCGGTACCTGTGATTTTCTGCGTACTTACCGACGATACCCTGGCCCAGGCCCGCGACCGCAGCGGGGGACGCCACGGGAACAAGGGCACCGAGGCAGCCGTTGCCGCCCTGAAGATGGCCGCCCTCTGAAATCGGCCCCGTCCGGGCTGCTGTTAACAATTTTTGGGAACCCGCCTTCGGCCTGCTCTGTGATTTTGAGTATTTTTGGTTGCACAGGTTATGGGACGATTTTCAAGGCTTCGCAAGAGTAAAAAATACGAGTACCGGCCCAGGTACTACGACGACCAGGGAACGGGCAACCCCTTCAAAATAGAGCACAAGTTCGATAAGTTCCGAAGTACCGCAGAGGGCCCCGGGGGGCTTAAAACCCGATGGAGCAATGCCATGGGCGATTTAAAACAGCGGGGCGACCGCAACTTGCGCCTGCGTTTCTGGATTATCCTGGCTATCTTGGTGCTCCTTGTCCTGTACATCCTGGATTTTGACCTTTCCATATTTTTTCCTGACTGATGGCCAACCGCATCCAATTATTGCCCGACCATGTGGCTAACCAGATCGCCGCTGGCGAAGTGGTGCAGCGGCCGGCCTCGGTGGTCAAAGAATTGCTCGAGAACGCCATCGATGCCGGGGCATCTCGCATCGAGCTGCTGGTAAAGGACGGGGGAAAGGCCCTTGTGCAGGTTGTCGACGACGGCAGCGGCATGAGCCCTGCCGATGCCGAACTCTCGTTTCGCCGCCACGCAACCTCCAAGATCAGCCGGGCCGAAGACCTTTTCCACTTGCAGACCAAAGGGTTTAGGGGTGAGGCCCTCGCCTCCATTGCCGCCATTGCCCAGGTAGAGCTCACCACCCGCGAGGCGGGGGCCGAGTTGGCCACTCGCCTGCGAATTGCCGGCGATACCATGCAGGGAACCGAAGAAGCCGTTGGTCCACAGGGCACATCCATCCAGGTCAAGAATTTGTTTTTCAATATACCGGCCCGCCGCAATTTCCTGAAATCACCCCAGGTCGAATTCCGCCACGTGCTCGACGAGTTTCAGCGGGTTGCCCTGGCCCACCCGGGTATTGCCTTCAGAATGGTCCACAATGAGAACGAGGTTCACCAATTGCCGGTATCGAACCTGAAGCAGCGTATCGACCACCTGTTCGGCAACCGCATGAATGCCCGTTTGGTGCCCGTGGCCGAAGAGACCCAGATCGTTTCCATAGGTGGTTTTGTCTGCAAGCCGGAATTTGCCCGAAAAAGCCGGGGCGAGCAGTTTTTCTTCGTAAACGACCGCTATATCAAAAGCCCTTACCTGCACCACGCCGTGTTAGCCGCTTTTGAGGGTTTGCTCAAGCCCGACAATTACCCGGGGTATTTCCTGTACCTGCAAGTCCCCCCCGAATCAATTGATATCAATATCCACCCGACCAAGACCGAGGTCAAGTTTGAAGACGAACAGAGCCTGTACGCCATTTTGCGTTCGGCTGTGAAGCACAGCCTGGGACAGTTCAACATTGCCCCGGTGCTTGATTTCGAACAGGACCAGAACCTGGAAACCCCTTACCATTTCAAAGACCGGGAGGCCGTACTGCCCGGGGTTAGCGTAGACAAGGACTTCAACCCCTTTGCAGAGGAGAGCCCTGTTTCCAGGCATTCGGGCCGCTACAGGCCTGCACCGTCGCGGGGTTGGGAAGCCCTTTATGAGGGTTTAGGCCCACAACCCGATACCGAACCCCAGCCCGCCGACTGGGTCATCGAATCAGAGGCGCGGCAAGAGCCGCTCTTTGACGAAGAGGCCGCAGGGTCGCCCGGCCAGGCCGGGCTCTTCCAACTGGGTCGGAAATACATCCTCACCCGCATCAAGTCGGGCCTGCTGCTCATCGACCAGCAACGGGCGCACCAGCGGGTGCTTTACGAACAATTGCTCCAGAACCTGAGCCGTCGCGAACCCGCCTCCCAGGCCCTGCTCTTCCCCTTGCAACTGGCTTTCGGCCATGCCGAAATGCATATATTGCGATCGATGGAGGAAGCGTTGGCCGGTTTGGGCTTCCGGTTTTCGGAAGCCGGGGAGGGCCCCCTTGAACTCACCGGCCTGCCGGTGCTGGTGCCCGAAAGCGAGGCGGCAGGGATACTCGACCAGCTCATTGCAGACTGGCAGCGCCACGACGGGTCAGGCGATTTTTCACAGGTAGACCGTGTTGCCAAGGAACTCTGCCGGGCCCTGGCCGTGAAGCCGGGCACGCCCCTCGATCCCGAATCGCAGCTGGGGTTGGTCAATGACCTTTTTGGCTGCAAGGAGCCGGCCATGAGCCCCTTTAACAAACCGATACACGTAACGCTCCCGCTCGAGGAGCTCGAGAAAAAACTAAATACCCATGGGTAGAATCACCGAAGGGATCAAGCACCTGCTGATCGTCAATGTCTTGTTTTTCCTGGCCACAAACCTGTATGGCGACCAGTTTTACGAGTGGTTTTCCCTCTGGTTTCCCAAAAACTCGCACTTTGCCTGGTGGCAGGTGCTCTCGCATATGTTCATGCATGGGGGATTGATGCATATCTTCTTCAACATGTATGCCCTCTGGGCCTTTGGTTCGCCCCTGGAACGGATGTGGGGCACAAAAAAGTTCCTGTTCTTTTATTTCTCGGCCGGGTTGGGGGCGGCCCTGATCCACAGCGGGGTGAATTACTACCATGTTTACCAGGGTGTGGAGGCTCTGGTGGGCGCCGGCCGTTCCGAAAGTGAAATCTTCCAACTCCTGGCCCAGGGCAAATACGACCAGAACTGGGCCCAGATTGCCTCGCCCCAACTGGTGAACCGCATGCTGGAATCGTACTTTACCCCGGCAGTAGGGGCTTCAGGCGCCATCTACGGCATTCTGGTGGCCTTCGGTATGTCGTTCCCGAACAGCGAGCTGTTCCTCCTCTTTTTGCCCGTGCCCATCAAGGCCAAGTACTTTATCCCGGCACTGATTGCGCTCGACCTGTTCTCGGGGGTAACCGGCTACTCCATCTTCGGCGGCGGTATCGCCCACTTCGCCCACGTGGGCGGGGCCCTCTTCGGCTTCCTGATGATGTGGTACTGGAAGCGAAACCAGTTTGACCGTAACCGTTGGGATTTGTGATGAGCGGAGGCCTGAGATACCAATACGCCCGGCTGAGCATAGCCGAAAAACTGATCGCCGTGAACCTGGCGGTTTTTATCGTTTTTCGCCTGGCCGGATTTTTGCTGGACCTCCCTGCTCGGGGGCTTGAGCGCTGGTTTGAACTGCCCAAGGATTTTTTCGACTTCCTGGCTCAGCCCTGGTCGCTGCTTACCTACGCCTTTTTGCACGCCAACCTGTGGCACATCCTCTTCAACATGCTGATGCTGTACTATGTGGGCCGCATTTTCCTGAATTTTTTCGGCAGCAGGCGCTTTGTGAACGTCTATTTCCTGGGGCTCATTCTGGGCGGGTTGTTTTTCCTGACGGCCTATAACGTCTTCCCGGTTTTCTACCAGAGCCAGTCACCCCTGGTCGGGGCTTCGGCGGCGGTCATGGCGGTGCTCATCTATATCTGCACCTACCTGCCCACGCAAGAGGTACGCGTCTTTTTCTTCAATGTGAAACTCTGGCATATCGGGGCCTTTTTTGTGGTACTCGACCTGGTGCTTATTCCCCTTAACGACAACCCGGGCGGCCGCATTGCCCACCTCGGCGGGGCATTGCTGGGTTACCTCTACGCCCGGCGCGCGGCCCAGGGCGGCGACCTGGGGGCCGGCTTTTCGCGCATGCTCGACTGGCTTGGGGGCCTATTCAAACCGCAGCCCCGCAAAGCCCCCATGAAGACGGTATACCGCAAAGAGGCGCGCAAACCCGCCCAGGCCGTGGATTACGACAGGCAGACCCGCCAGCGCAAGATCGACGGCATCCTCGACAAGATAAGCAAGTCGGGCTATGAGAGCCTGACGAAGGAGGAAAAGGACTTCCTCTTCAAGGCCGGGAAAGAAGATGCATAGATGAAACGCTTCCCAACCCTTAGAAAAGCGATGGTGTGGCTCACTTCGGTTTTCGCGTTAGTATTGCTGCTGACCTGTTACCTGTATTACCGGCCGGTTGCAGGCCTGCCTTTCCTCGACAGCCTGAGCAGCCTGGTACCCATGCTGTGGGTGGCTAACGGAGTTTTTGTGATATTCTGGCTGTTGCAACGCGACTGGGCCCTGCTCATTCCCGGGCTGGCTTTGGCCGTGAGTTTACTGGCCTTTGAGAATTACTACCGGTTCGATACCCCTGCGCCGGCTACTCCCGAGGGGGGGCTTCGGGTCATGAGTTACAATGCCCGGTCGCTTGGGTTCAACCGCCGGAGGAAAAATTTTGCTGTGCGCGACAGTATTCTCGGATTTATTAAGCAAGAAAACCCGGATGTTGTGGTCTTGCAGGAATTCAGCTACGATGCCCGTAAATTCCTGGTCCGGGATTATCCGTATTACTTCACAACACCTCGAGAAACGGGCAAGACCCTGCAGGCTATTTTTTCCAGATACCCCCTGGCGAGAAGCGGGATGGTG
>JBNKGM010000040.1:0-29058 GCA_050289825.1 Robiginitalea sp. | reverse complement strand
TTTTACATTATGAAAGCAACGCGCCTTTAAAAGCGGTTGTCGCCGTCAATCAGGTTACCCAGCCCGCCAAGGATGCTGCCTTCGCCTTTGTCTTTCCCACCGCCCTGGGGGGCAGCGGCCAGTACGCGCCCGGCCAGGCGGCTGAAGGGCAGCGATTGAATGTACACGGTGCCCGGGCCGCGAAGGGTGGCAAAAAATAAGCCCTCGCCCCCGAAAATGGTATTGCGGATGCCGCCCACGAATTCGATATCGTAGTCTACGGTCTGGGAAAAGCCCACGATGCAGCCGGTATCTACCCGCAGCACCTCCCCGGCCTGCAGGGTTTTCCGGGCCAGGGTGCCCCCGGCGTGGACAAAGGCCAGGCCGTCGCCTTCGAGTTTCTGCATGATAAAGCCTTCGCCCCCGAAGAGGCCGCGGCCCAGGCGCTTGGAGAATTCTATACCGATGGACACCCCCTTTGCCGCGCAGAGGAATGCATCTTTCTGGCAGATGAATTTCCCGCCTTTTTCAGACAGGTCAATCGGGACGATCTTCCCGGGATAGGGCGAGGCAAAGCTCACCTGCCGCTTGCCCTGCCCGACATTGTAGAAGGCAGTCATAAAAAGGCTCTCGCCTGTGAGGATGCGCTTACCGGCCGAAAAAATCTTGCCCAGCACCCCTTCGTCCCTGCCGGATCCGTCGCCGAAAATGGTCTCCATCTTGATGTCGGGTTCCATCATCATAAAGCTGCCGGCTTCGGCAACTACCGCTTCCATGGGGTCGAGCTCAATGGAGACATACTGCATCTCCTCCCCGAATATTTCATAATCGATCTCGTGTGCGTTCATGCTTGGTTTTTTCTAAAAGTCGTGGGAACCGCCGATTTGTTACAGGCCCTCAGGCCAGGAGCCATTTGCGGGCCTGCCGGGTTTTCGGGAAGAGCTTCATCTCATAGCCCAGGCCATTCATGGCGGTGGCCGTAAATTGCTGCTCGTTGCGCTGGTCGTCGTCGGCGATAACCACGGCGAGCTTGAGCTCGGGCGTCCAGCCAATGTCGAAGGCGCCTTTTGCCAGCTGAAATTTGACTTCCGTGCCATGGGTACCCGTGAATTCCATAATGGCCAGCACCCTGGTTTTGTCATGGGCCTTACAGAGGGTGGCAACCTGTTTCCAGCGCTCCAGGGCCTCGTCCAGTTCCTGAACTGCCACGATTTGCACGTGCAGTTCCACTTCCAGGTATTCGGGGTGAATGGTAAAGGAGAGTTGATAGGGCATATAAACGGGATAGGCCTTTTGAAGGTACGAAAAATCCGGAAGTTTTCCTATTGGTTTTGAACGGCTTACGACATGGATTTCACCTTAATCGACCACTCGAAAAGGAAGGTGCTCACCACATCGCCCTGCATGTCTGTGCCCACGGCCTTCATCCAGACGGTTTGCCCCTCCCCGGTGCGCAAGGCATCCCCCAGGGTCTTTTTAAAGGCAGCCCCGTCTTCGCACCGAAAGCGCACCAGGCCCGTGGCCTTCTTGGAGAAATTGGCCTTGTTGTTAATTACCAGCATAGATACCGGGCGGCCGCTCTGGCGTATGTAATGCATCACCAGGGCCCCGGTGGCAAATTCTGCGGCCATCCCTTGTACCGCCCAGAACATAGAGCGGAACGGGTTCTGGTTAGCCCAGCTGTGGCGCACCCGGGTTTGGGCCCCGGTTTCGCTGATCGTTTCCAGGCGAACCCCGCTCCACCAGGCCGAGGGAATTTTAAAGAACATATAGGTGTTGAACTGTCGGGGGAATCGTTTCATGGAGAGCTGGTTTCTTGCCCCTAAAGTATTAAAAAAAACCGCAGGACCTTAAATTGTTAATTATATGTTAATTCTTAGTACTATGTTTTGCATAATACCTTTTTTAAGATATATATTTGCATAAGAAACAACTATGCCATGACAGAATCTATATCCAAACACGAGCGAAACCTTTCGGCCCTGATCCACGGTTCGACCCTGAGCAGGTTCTTTATCCCCTTCGGTCAGTTCCTGGTGCCGCTGGTGCTCTGGCTCTCCAACCGGAACCAGTCCGATTTTGTGGATTACAACGGAAAGCAGGCGCTGAACTTCCAGATCAGCATGTTCCTGTACGGGCTGCTGGTGGGTATGGTAAGCATCCCCTTCGTCCTGGGGGCATTGCCGGGGTTGTTCGACCGCGGTGTTTTCCACTGGGCCGACGCGCACCACTTTGAATCGTTCCACCTGAATTTCGGGCCCGACCTTTTCGACTTCCCGTTTTTCTGGTGGCCCCTGGGCATCGGCGGGCTGCTGGGCGGGGGCCTCTTTGTGGTAAATATCGTGTACACCATTTTAGCCACCATTCGCACCAACGAAGGAGGGCATTTCAAATATCCGTTAACCATTAAATTCATCAAGTGATGAAACCGCGCCACATCGCCTTGTTGCTGGCCATTTTGCTGGGTGCCATCGCCGAGAGCCTGGCACAGGTACCGGCAGACTCCGAGCTTTACAAAAAGATCGAATCGCTCGACGCTGCCTATTTTACCGCCTATAACACCTGCGACCTCGACACCCAGGCCCGGCTGCTTGACGACGCCCTGGAATTTTACCACGACCAGGGAGGGCTCAGCACTTCGAAACCCGAAATCCTGGAAGCGCTGCGGGTCAATATCTGCGGCAAGGTTACCCGCAGCCTGGTGGAGGGCAGCCTGGAAGTGCATGAAATCAAAGGGTTTGGGGCTGTTGCCCTGGGCCTGCACAAATTCCACAACCGGGAAGAGCCCGAAGCGATATCGAAGCCCAGCCGGTTTGTGACGGTCTGGAAGCAAAACGACGACGCCTGGACCATGTACCGGATTATCAGTTTGCATTAGCAAAAGCCGAGAGTTATTCATCAATCAATCAGCATCATCAATCAAAGAATCATGAGCATTTCAAACGAACAGTTAACCCAGGCCGCCCCAGGGACTTCCCGCAGGGCGGCGGACTAAGACCGAACCAGTATGAACATAGAGAATACCAAAGCACAAATGCGAAAAGGGGTACTGGAGTATTGCATCCTTTCCATTTTGCGCGACGAAGACAAGTACGCCTCAGAGATTTTGGACACCCTGAAGGATGCCAAGATGCTGGTGGTGGAAGGGACCATCTACCCGCTGCTGACCCGGCTCAAAAACGCCGGACTCCTCTCCTATCGCTGGGAGGAATCCAGCTCGGGCCCCCCGCGAAAGTACTACGGCCTTACCGAGACCGGTAAGGTGTTCCTCAGGGAACTGAATACCACCTGGGACGAGCTCCGAACCGCCGTGAACCTGGTAACCAACACAAAAAGCAAGTAAGATGAACAAGACTGTAAATATCAATCTGGCAAATCTGCTTTTTCACATCGATGAAAACGCATACCTCAAGCTGCAGCGGTACCTCGAGGCCATCAAGCGTTCCTTTGCGGGTACCACAGGAAGCGATGAGATCATAGCCGATATCGAGGCACGCATTGCCGAGCTCTTCTACGAAAAAATGGAGAACGAGCGACAAGTGATTACGCACAAGGAAGTAGACGAGGTTATTGCCATCATGGGCCAGCCCGAAGACTACCATGTAGACGAGGATATCTTCTCTGACACCCCTTCGGGTTCGACCTCAACCGGCAGCTCTGCCGCACCCGGCAAAGTGAAGAAACTATACCGCGATATCGACAACAAATACATAGGCGGGGTGTGTGCCGGTTTGCAGCACTACCTGGGCTTCGACGCCCTGTGGATACGCCTGATCTTTATCCTGCTCGGGGTCTTTACCGGGTTTGGCTTTATCGCCTACATTCTGCTGTGGATATTGGTGCCCGAAGCGGCCACCACAGCCCAGAAGCTCGACATGACCGGTGAACCGGTCAACATCAGCAATATCGAGCGGAAGGTGAAGGAAGGCTTCGACGAGGTGGCCGAGAAGGTGCGCAACGTCGATTACGACAAGGTGGGCCAGAAGGTGAAGAGCAGCGGCAAAACGTTCTTTGACACCCTGGGCGACATCATCCTCTTCCTCTTTAAGGTCGTGGGCAAGTTTATCGGCATTCTGCTGATCATCATAGGCGCGGCCACCCTGATCGGGCTGTTCATTGCCCTGTTCACCGTAGGGGTGGTGGGCGCGGTCCATATCCCCGGGGTAGACCTGCTCGGCCTGCTGAACTCCACCGAAACACCGGTCTGGATTGTTTCCCTGTTGGTGTTCCTGGTTATCGGGGTGCCCTTCTTCTTCCTGATGTACCTGGGGCTGAAGATTTTGGTTACCAACCTTAAATCGATCGGCAACATCGCCAAATTCTCCCTGCTGGGGCTCTGGCTGATCGCCCTGATCGCCCTGGCCGTGCTGAGCGTGAAGCAGGCCGCCGCCCATGCCTACACGGGCAGCGTAACTGAGCGCGACACCCTGGCCCTGGCGGCTGGCACCGACAGCCTGATGATCCGCTTTACCGAAGACGAGGCCCTGCAGCATTCCGGCCCCATTGTGGCCGGGATGAAGATCCGTTACGACGAAAACGACAAGCCCCTGCTCTATTCCGACAACTTGTTGGTAGACATATTGATGGCCGAAGACAGCGTGGCTTCCCTGCGCATCCGCAAAGACGCCGACGGCAGCTCCTTTGAAGACGCCCGCGACAGGGCAGGGAGGGTCGATTACCGGTACGCGCTTTCGGGCCAGACCCTGAGCCTAGACCGGTATTTCACAACCGGTACCGAAAACAAGGTACGCGACCAGCTGGTACGGCTCACCCTTTACGTGCCCCAGGGCACCGTTTTGAGCTTCGACCGCTCGGCCCGCGATTACATCGGCCGGCGCACCCGCACCGACCGCGACTTGTACCGGAAAGATATCGCCAACTACCGCTGGCGCATGGCGGCCGACGGGGCTCTGAGCTGCCTGGACTGCCCGGAAGACATCCCGGCCGGTGACTGGGAAAGCGGCAATGGCCATATCATTATCGACGAGAACGGGGTGGATATCGACCTAAAAGACTCAGGCGACAAATTCCAGATGAAAATCGACGAAGACGGGGTCAAGATCAAAGCCGACGGAGGTACCCGGCCCTGACAATTCAGTCCCTCAATCTGACAGTTCGGTCAGATTCCACGGGCCACGGCTTGGAAAAGGCCGAGTTTTGAAAGCAAATAGCAACCGGGGCACTATCCCGCCAACATCAAAAAACGAACATCATGACAACACTAGCAAGATTAACCATCGCTGCGATCCTGGCCCTGCTGGCCTCTTCCTGCATGCTCGACGTAAACTGGGGCTCAGGGGTAAAAGGCAACGGGGTAGTCGTGGAAGAAACGCGCTCCATCCCCGAAGAATTCACAGCCGTAACCGCCTCAGAGGGCCTCGACGTCTTTGTGAGCCAGGGGCCTGAATTCAACATCCGGGTCGAAGCCGACGAGAACGTGATCGAACTGATCGGCACCGACATCCGCGACGGGAAACTGCGGGTCCACGCCATCAAAAACATCGGCCGGGCCACCAAGAACATCTATGTGACCCTGCCTGAGGTAACCGCCCTGTACGCTTCAAGCGGAGCCGACCTGGTTGTGAGGGGTTCCGTCGAAACCGATAAAATCCGCCTCGACTCCAGCAGCGGGGCCGACCTGCAGGTAGACCTGGTAGCCGACGAGGTGGAAGCCGACTGCAGCAGCGGGGCCGAGATCCGGGTGAGCGGGCGCGCCAACCTGATGCACGCCGACGCCAGCTCTGGATCTGACATCAAGGCCCAGGACCTGGAAGTAAAGGTATGCTATGCCAATGCGAGCAGCGGGGCCGACATACGCGTTTTGGTAAGCGAATCGCTTACGGCCGACGCCAGCAGCGGAGCCGACATACGCTACAGCGGGGATGCCACCGTAGAGGCCAAAAAATCGGCTTCGGGCAGCGTTCTTAGAAACTAAATACGCAGCCGTTATTCATCAATCAAATCACAAACAGCGTGTAACCCCCGGCACTTCAGCCGGGGGTTTTACTTTTACGGCAATTCCTTACATTAGCCGGTAAATAAGTACCCCCGTGAAACTTAAATTGCAACCTTACAAACTGGAACTGGCGCACAGTTTCGGGATTTCGCGCGAACGCTACGACGCCCAGGACACCCTGATAGCGGCCCTGGAGCGGAACGGGCACACCGGCTATGGCGAGGCTACCTCTAACCCGTATTACGGCATTACCGTGGCATCCATGCAACAGGAAATCGAAGCGGCCCGCCGGGCTATAGAGGCGCACGGCAGTACCCCGCCCGAAGACTTCTACAGCCTGCTCGAAGGACTGGGGCTATCCCATTTTGCGCGCTGCGCCTTAGACCTGGCCTACAACGACCTCTACGGCAAGGAACTGGGCAAACCCCTGTACGAAATCTGGGGCGCCCAGGCCCGCAACCTGCCCGTTACCAACTACACCATAGGCCTGGACAGCCCCGAGGTAATGGTCGCCAAAATGCAGGAACGCCCCTGGCCGGTTTACAAGATCAAACTGGGTACCGACCACGACGTGGCCCTGGTGCGTGAATTGCGGAAACATACCGATGCCGTATTCAGGGTAGATGCCAACTGCGCCTGGTCCGCCTCCGAGACCATAGAAAATGCCAGGGCCCTAAAACAATTGGGTGTGGAATTTATCGAGCAGCCCCTGAAAGCCGATAACTGGTCGGGCATGGAACAGGTAGCCCACCATTCGGTCTTGCCGGTAATAGCCGACGAAGCCTGCATCGTGGAGCAGGATGTAGAACGCTGCAGCCTGCACTACAACGGCATCAACATCAAGCTCACCAAGTGCGGCGGGCTTACCCCGGCCCGGCGCATGATCAGGCACGCCCGCGAGCTCGGGCTGAAAGTGATGGTGGGGTGCATGACTGAATCGAGTGTCGGCATTTCGGCCATAGCCCAGCTTTTGCCCCAGCTCGACTACGTCGACATGGACGGGGCCCTGCTCCTGAAAAACGATATCGCCAGGGGGGTGTGCATCACCCCGAAGGCCCTAGTGGTATACCCGGCCCTGGGCGGTTCAGGGGTCGAGATGCTGAAGCCGTTTTGAAATGGGGCTTTCTTTCGGAAAGGGCCGGACGGCCAGGGGTAATGAAAGGGATTTGCAGCTAACCGGCCTATCTTACTCCCGGGTGGGGGGGCTGGCCCCCGAATCCCTAACCCCTCTTTCTACTCTAAATCGGTATTTCCCGTGAAATTGCGCCTCGACCATATTCCAGGCCCGGAATTCCAGGTTGGCGGGCAACCCTACCTCTATTTCGGGGGAACCGCCTACCTGGGGATGCAGCATCTGCCCGAATTCAAAGGCCTCCTGGCCGAGGCTACCCTGCGTATGGGTACCCATTGGGGCGCATCGCGGGGCGGCAATGTTTTGGTAGACGCCTATACTGAGGCCGAACAGAAGCTCGCTGCCTGGACCGGGAGCGAGGCGGCCCTTACCCTTTCATCAGGCTTTTTGGCCGGTCGCCTGTTGACCGAGTTCTTTTCCCGCGAACCCTATACCTGTTTTTACGGCCCCAGCTGCCACGCCGCCCTGTTGCCTCCGGCTGCCAACCGCGCCGTTACCTGGCGCGACCTGGGTTCGGCCCTGAAGGCCTTTTTACAAAGCCACCCGAACCGGCAGGCCGTCGTATTTACCGATTCCCTCGATTTCCAACACAAACCGGGGCCTGTTTTCGAGGCGTTGAAAGGGCTGCCTGCCGCAAGCTGCCTGCTTGTGGCCGACGACTCCCACGGCTTGGGGGTGCTTGGCCCCGATGGCAGGGGCGCCTTTGCGAGCCTTTGCACCTTGGGTTTCCGGAAGCTGTTGGTCTGCGCTTCCCTGGGGAAGGCCCTGGGAGTAACTGCCGGGGCGGTGCTCGCCCCGTCTGAGTTGATTCGCGAATTGGAACAAACCCCCTTGTTCAGCGGGGCCAGCCCGGCCCCGCCAGCCTCCGTCTTCGCCCTGGCCCGGGCCCTCGATACGGGGCTTTATACCCGGCAACATGAAAAACTGCTCCAGAACATGACCTATTTCAGCGAACGGATCAGGCAGGCAAAGGGCTTGCAGCAAGTCGCCGGGCACCCGGTCTGGACCTTCCGCAACCCTGCCCTGGCAGAAGGCCTCCTCGCCCATCGAATGGTAGTGACCCATTTCGACTACCCGGCCGAAGGAGCCGCCGCATCGCCCAGCCGCATTGTGCTCACAGCAGCACACAACCTACCGCAGCTCGACCAACTCGCTTCCCGAGTCATCGAATTGCAATCGAAGGGGTAAGCCATAGCCCGGTTTTCAGGATCACCCTTAAATTAATTGGGGGCAATTACCATTTAACAAAAATTTTTGTATCTTTTTAACACTTTTCAGCAACTTTAATCCGGGTCATATGAAGAAATTGGTTGGAATCCTCCTACTGACCGCAGCCCTGACAGGGGCGGTGGCATTCAGTACCTCCGCTCCCGTACCCATGCACAGCCTAGAAGGCACCTGGGAACTCAACAGCTTTTGCAATTACGACGCAAACGAAAATGCCGACACGGTGCGCCTGCCAGCAGGCTACCGCCAGGTCAAGATGTATTACAATGGCAAGGTGATGTGGTCGCGAACCGACCCGAACGATACCATCGGCCGCTTCGGCTTTGGTTCGTACCGCATAACTGCCGACGAGCTCATAGAGAATATCGAATACGGCGACCACTATTTCATGGAAACCCTGGATACGATCCGGGAATTCCGGTTCGAGCTCGTCATACGGGATAACTCCTACAGCCAGATTACCATTGACGAGGAAGGCCACCGGTCTTTCTCCGAGAATTACAGGAAATTGAATTAGCGCAACCTGCCTTCGGGCGGGGCTAATGAAAAATCCCGGAGGGAAACCCTCCGGGATTTGATTTTTAAGACCATACGGTTGGGGTCTAGCCTACTTCCTGAGGGCTTTCCACCTCGGCCAGGTAGCGTTCGGCATCCAGGGCAGCCATACAGCCGGTTCCGGCAGCCGTTACAGCCTGGCGGTATTCCTTGTCCTGCACGTCCCCGCAGGCAAATACCCCCGGTTTGTTGGTTTTGGTAGACTTGCCAAGGGTCTGGATATAGCCTGTGGCGTCCATGTCTAACTTCCCTTTGAAAATGTCGGTGTTTGGCTTGTGGCCAATGGCTATAAAGAGGCCGGTAATAGCAATCTCCTCTTTTTCTCCGGTTTGGTTGTTTACCATGCGCAGCCCTTCCACCACCTGCCCGCCCAGCACCTCATCAATTTCGGTGTTGAAGCGAATTTCAATGTTGGGGATACTCATGACCCGGTTCTGCATGGCTTTTGAGGCCCGCAGTTCGTCTTTGCGAACCAACATGGTAACTTTGCTGCAAATCTTGGCCAGGTAAGAAGCTTCTTCGGCTGCCGTATCGCCCCCGCCTACTATGGCCACATCCTGCCCCTTGTAAAAGAAGCCGTCGCATACGGCACAGGCCGACACCCCGCCCCCGCGCAGACGCTGCTCGCTGGGCAGGTTCAGGTATTTGGCCGAAGCCCCGGTAGCAATGATCAGGGTCTCTGCCTCTACGGTTTTATCGTTGTCGATAACCACCTCGTGAATGCCCCCGGGCTCGTCGCTCAGCCGTACTTCAGTGGCCATGCCAATGCGTACCTCTGTGCCGAACCGCTCTGCCTGTTGCTGCAATTGCACCATCATGGTGGGGCCGTCGACCCCTTCGGGATAGCCTGGGAAATTTTCTACTTCAGTGGTGGTGGTCAGTTGCCCACCGGGCTCCATCCCCGTGTAGATCACTGGCTGCAGGTCGGCACGCGCCGCATAGATGGCGGCCGTGTATCCGGCCGGCCCTGAACCGAGGATAAGCGTTTTTATGCGTTCTCTGTTTTCAGACATAACGGTAATCTTTTAATTCCGTCATAAAAGTAGGATTTTGCCCTGCTTCCTTACACCAAAAGTTATCAAAAGTTATTCGGGACTTTCCCATTCGGCGAGGCGGAAGCGGGGCAGCTCGGGCACCTGGTAGGCCCGGGCGAAAAGGTTTCTAAGGCTATCTACCGTGGCCGGGTACCTTTCGGCCAGGTTTTGCCCCTCTGCAGGGTCGGCAAGCAGGTCGTAAAGTTCGGGCCCAGGGTTGTCGCCCGCATCGTTCAGGCCGCGCTGTATGAGCTTCCAGCGGTCGGTACGCAGCGCCAGCTGCCCGCCGTACTCTGGGTAGGCCCACAATAAATAAGGATGTTCTTCCTGCCCCTCTTCCCCAAGCAATGTAGGCAGGAAACTCACCCCGTCGCCAGGTGCCGGGTTTTCAAAACCGGTGAGCTGGCCCAGAGTGGCCACCAGGTCGTACTGGGCCGAGAGGTGGTCGCTGCGCGAGCCCGGGGCAATACGCCCGGGCCAGGAGGCAATCAAAGGCACCCGAATGCCCCCCTCATAAACAAAGCCCTTGCCGCGACCGTATTCGCTCCTGAAGGGCCCGGCACTGTCAAACCACTCCGGGTCGGCCCCGCCGGCGTAGGATGGCCCGTTGTCTGAGCTGAACAGGATCAGCGTGTTTTCGTACAGACCCTGTGCCTTGAGCTGCTCAATGAGCCGGCCCACTTGCTGGTCGAGGAAGGAAACCATGGCGGCATAGGCGGCACGGGGGCTTCGCTGCGGGAAATACCCCGTGCCATCGCCCGATTCGTAGGGCGTTTCGGGCCCGAATTTAGCTTCGTAATAGTGCAGCCAGTCTTCGGGTGCCTGCAGGGGGACGTGGGGTATGGGGGTGGCCCAGTACAGGAAAAAGGGCTGCTCCCCACCCTGGGCCACAAACCGGCTCAGGGCTTCGAAAATGCGATCAGGGGCGTAGTCTGACTGGTCGAAAAACCCGTAGTCGTGTTTCCCCCCGGTAAGGGCAAAGCCGCTGTGGGGCGGAATGGTGTCGTTATTCAGGTGAATCCGGTGCTCGTTTTCATACAGGTGGAGCGGATAGTAGGTATGGGCCTGCCGCTGGCAATTGTACCCGTAAAAAGTATCGAACCCCATGCGGGTCGGGATGGAAGCCGTATGCGGGGCCCCCAGCCCCCATTTCCCAAACAGGCCGGTGCGGTATCCCACCGATTTCAGGCGGCCCGGGAGCAATACTTCACCCGGTGGAAGCGGCCTCTGCCCCTCCAGGGTAGAATCGCGCGCCATGGCCCGGTAATCCCAGACGGGGCCGCGGTCGCCCCACTCGTCATTCCCCCTTATAAAGGCGTGGCCAGAATGCTTCCCGGTAAGCAACATATAGCGGGAAGGGGCGCAAACCGGCGCACCGGCATAATGCTGGGTAAAGAGCATCCCGTCCTGCGCCAGGCGGTCGAGGTTGGGGGTCTCGATGAGCCGTTGCCCATACGAACCCAGGTCGCCGTACCCCAGGTCGTCGGCCAGGATGTAGATGATGTTCGGAAGGGCGGCGGGGGCAGTTTCGGGCGTATTACCCGGCCTGCACGACAGCGCGAACAGGATGAGCAAGAACCCCCCGCAGGCAACCCATCGCCAGGTGGTATTTTTAGCGGCCATAGCTTCGCATTTTAGGAATCAGGCCTAAAATACGAAAAAGCTCAGTCAGCCGCCCAGGTGGCCCGGGTCTCCCCGCAGCCGAGCATGGCATCCCCAAAATAAGGATTGCGTATTTCCTGCTGCGAACTCAGCCAGTAGGCCCCTTTATTGTTGTTGGCCATAGGGCAGAACTGCACATACAGGGTGTGGGCATAGTGTTCCATGCCCTGGCCACTGCCGATGAGCAGGTCAGACACCTGCCTGAAAGCCTCACGCTGGCCTGCCAGGTCCTTCGCACCGGCAAGGGCGCTGAAGCCTTCCCGCATGGCTGCAAGCGAGCTGGCCTCCGGGTGCTTGTCGAGGAAGGCGACCGCTTTCCCGGCTACTTTTCCGGCCGTTTCACTACTGGAGGCGACCAGGGCATCTTTGAGCTCCAGATAAAAGGGCAAAAGGCCCTCGAAACCGGCTGCGGATAAGCCGCCCTGGACGGCAGGCCGGGCGTCGCCCGGGTTCATCATTGATTTCTTGCCCTGCAACTGGGCGGCGGCATCAATGGTAAAGGCGCCCTGGGCCACGATTTCCTCCCCGCCCTGCAGCCCATCCAGCACCGCGTATTCATCCCCTATCCGGCTGCCCAGGCGTACCTCCCGCATTTCAAAAACGGGCTGGTCGGACACGGCCCTGATATATACCAAAGACCGTTCGCCCGTCCAGAGGATGGCCGAGGCTGGAATGGCGAGTTGGCTCGAGGCAGGTGCCTTCCCGAGCTCGATCTGGCCAGAAAGGAACATGCCCGGTTTAAAAAGGCCTTCGGCATTGTCGAGGGTAGCCCTGACCGTAACGGTGCGGGTGCGGGCATCCAGGCTGGGATCAATGAAATTGATGCGCGCCCGGAACTCCTTCCCCGGGTAGGCGTTGCTCTCGATGCGTACCTCCTGCCCGAGACGTAGTTGGTCGAGCTGGCGCTCGTAGGCATCGAACTCGGCCCACACCGAACCCAGGTTGCTTACCCGGGCAACGGGCTGGCCGGCTGAAACATAATCGCCCTCGGCAGTTAAAACCTCTGATACGGTACCCGAAACGGTGGCCAGAATGGGGAAGTTTTCGCGCACCTGCCCACTGGCTTCGATGGCGTCGATCTGGGCCTCGGAGAGCTTCCAGTTGAGGAGTTTCCTGCGCACCGCTTTGTAGAGGTCGGGCTGGGTTTGCTTCATGGGGCCGGCCGTGAGCAACTCCTGCTGGGCAGCCACAAGGCCCGGGGAATAAATGGTCGCCAATCGCTGCCCTTTGGCGACATTTTGCCCGGTGTAATTAACCAGTAACTCCTCGATGCGCCCATCGAAATAGCTGGCCTGTACCGAAATGGCCTGCGTATTTACCGCCACGGTCCCCGACAGGCGCAGGGTCTGGTTTTCCTGCCCGGCCGCTCCCCCGACGCGCAGCGTGCGCACATCGGCCAGGGCCAGGGCATTGGCACTCAACCGGAATTGTTCCGGCCCCAGGGCCGCATCGCCGGCCTCGGCCGGGATCAGGTCCATGCCGCAAATGGGGCATTTACCCGGTTCGGGCCTCAGAATCTGGGGGTGCATCGAACACGTCCACAGGGCGGTTTGGGCGCTGTCTTCAGGGTGTTGGTGCCGGGCGTCGGCTGCAGCCTTGCCCGGGGCAAAAACCAGGTAGCCGAGCAAGAGGCCGGCGGCCAGGGCCAGGATTATCCAAAGGGTGGTCTTTTTCATGATACGGATTTTTTGGATTTTAAGAGCCGGTTGGCTCGTTTAAGCCGGGGCGAGCTCACCCCCCAGAGTACAAAACCGCTCAATACGGTTATAAGGCCCAGCAGCGAAAAGGCCCGCAGCAGGGTGGTATTGAAATCATCCCGCCCCTGGTAGTCCATGGTATGGGTCATCCAGAGGAAGTCGAACCAGCGCCAGCTGCGGTGACGCACGGTCTGGAAGGCCCCGTTGGCCTCCGCCACGTAGGCTTTGAGCTGCTCCGGGTGCCGGTAACTGATCTCATAGGCCGGAAGGGGCCGCTCCCGGTACTCGTGGTGGGGGCCCACACTGTCGATTTTCCGGATGCCGGACACTTCCAGTTGCGGCAGCATATACCTCCGCGCCACGGCAAGGGCTTCATCGGGCGTGATTCCCTCTTTGGTAATCCCCGATTGGGCATCTACCAGTTGGCTGTGGTTGATCCAATAGTAAGGTCGGGAATCAATCTCAAGGAGTTCCAGGTGGTGAATCGGGGTTTCAATGCCCAAATCGGAAGCGCCCGCCAGGCCCGTAAAATGGGTTTGATCTGGAGTTGTCTTCCTGAAATGATCCCCGTGGATTTCATCGATGTCCGTCCAGCTGAAATACATCCCGCTCACCGTCCAGAAAATGAATTGGATCCCCAGGAAAATACCCAGGTAGCGGTGTGCCTTTCGAAGGAGGATTGCCGTTTTTCTCGATACCATAATGACTTGTTAGTGTAAGGAACTATTGCGCAGCCGCAAGGCGTTTGCGATAACCGAGACCGAGCTGAAACTCATGGCTGCCGCCGCCAGCATGGGCGAAAGCAGCACCCCGAAAAACGGGTAGAGCAGCCCGGCAGCCACCGGTACGCCAATGCTGTTGTACACCAGCGCAAAGAACAGGTTTTGCTTGATGTTGCGCATAACCTTGGTGCTCAGCACCCGGGCCTTTACCAGGGCCTGCAGGTCGCCGCTTACCAGGGTTATGGCCGCGCTTTCAATGGCCACATCTGTACCCGTGCCCATGGCAATGCCCACATCGCTCCCGGCCAGGGCCGGGGCGTCGTTGATGCCGTCGCCGGCCATGGCCACCCGTTTTCCGGCCGCTTTCAGTTTTTGAACTTCCCTCAGTTTATCTTCGGGCAACAGGCCTGCCCGAAATCCGGACAGGTGCAGTGATTCGGCCACTGCCCCGGCCGTGCGCGGGTTGTCGCCGGTGAGCATGAGTACCTCTACCCCTTTTCTGCGCAGGTCAGCGATCGCCTTCCGGCTGCCCGGTTTTAATTGGTCGGCGATAACCACCATTCCGGCCACGGCTCCGTCGGCCCCCAGGAAAGAAACCGTTTTCCCCTGCGCCTGGTAGCCTTCCGCCTTTTGGAGGAGCCCTTCCCGCATCGACATGCCCATTTCTTCCATGAGGGCTGTGTTGCCCAGGGCGAGTTCATTGCCGCCCAGCTTCCCGGTTACCCCCTTCCCTGTGACGGCCCGGAAATCAGATACGTCTTCCAGGGTCACGCCCTGCTGTTCGGCATAGTGCACCGTAGCGCGGGCCAGCGGGTGTTCGCTGGGGCGGTTCAGGCTGGCAATCAGCCGCAATACCCGTGTTGGGTCGGCCCCTTCTGCCACTTCCACTGCTTCCACGCTGGGCTTCCCTTCGGTCAGGGTGCCGGTTTTATCCACCAGCAGGGTATCGACTTTTGCGAGGGCCTCCAGGGCGGCTGCCTCGCGGATCAAAATGCCGTTTCGCGCACCTTTGCCCACCCCCACCATCACCGACATGGGCGTGGCCAGCCCCAGGGCGCAGGGGCAGGCGATAATAAGCACGGCAATGCCATTGACCAGGCCGTAAACATAAGCCGGTTCGGGACCCCAGACCACCCACATCAGGCCTGTAATTAGGGCGATAAGTACCACGGCGGGGACAAAATAAGCCGAGACGCGGTCGGCCAGGTTCTGGATGGGGGCCCTGCTGCGGCTGGCTTCGTTGACCATGCGCACGATATGGGCCAGAAGCGTGTCGGCCCCGATCTTTTCGGCACGCATTAAAAAGGTCTGGTTCCCGTTCAGGGTGCCGCTGCGCAGCAGGTCGCCTTCGGATTTGTCTACCGGGATGGGTTCACCGGTTATCATAGACTCGTCTACCGAGCCCTCCCCCTGGGTAAGGGTGCCATCTACCGGGATTTTGGCCCCGGGTTTCACGCGCAACAGGTCTCCGACCTTTATGGCGTCTAAGGCTATTTCCTCTTCCACTCCGTCCCGAACCCGGATGGCCTTGTTCGGGGCCAGTTTCAGCAATTCCTTGATGGCCGAATTCGTTTTCCCGTGGGCGCGGGCTTCGAGCACCTGCCCCATGAGCACCAGGGTAAGTATAACGGTGGCCGCTTCGAAATACACGTGCACCTGTCCTGCTTCGGTTTTGAATTGTTCCGGGAAAAAGCCGGGAAACAAGAGGCCTGCCAGGCTGAACAACCAGGCAATACCGGCCCCGATCCCGATCAGGGTAAACATGTTCAGGTTCCAGTAGCGCAGCGAGCGGTAGGCCCGCTGGAAAAACATCCAGGTGGCGTAGAACACCACGGGGAGGGAAAGGGCCAGCTGCACCCAGTTCCAGGCTCCTTGCGGCAACAGCTTATAAAGCGGTTGGCCGGGAACCATTTCCGACATGGCAATGGCGAAGATGGGCAGGGTAAAGGCGAGGGCCACCCAGAATTTGCGCAACAGGGTGCGGTAGGTGCGCTCCTCGGCAGAAGGTTCCGGGGCAACGGCCACCAGGTCCATACCGCAGATGGGGCAGCTGCCCGGCTGGTCGCGCACAATGTCGGGGTGCATGGGGCAGGTGTACTGCGTTTGGGCCGGGGCCCCGAAAGATACTTCCTCGACCAGGTCCATGCCGCATACGGGGCAATCCCCGGGTTTCGGATACGTCTTTTCCCCTTCGCATCGCATGGGGCAATAAAAGGTACCCGTTCCGATACCAGGGCCCTTCTTTTCAGATAAAGCGGCAGGTTCGGAAGGCGGGTGTGCCCCGGGCAGGTAGATCGAATACCGTCCACCATCTGCTTCCAGGGCCTTGCGGAAGGTTTCCAAAGCGATCGGCTGTTCCGATTCGACTACCGCCTCGGCTTTGGCGAGGTCTACCGACACTGCGCGTACTCCGGGCACTTTGGAAAGGGTTTCCTGCACGTGGGTGCGACAGCCGTTGCAACTCATGCCGTGTATGTGATATGCCTGACGTTCCGGTTCGCCGGGTAAGTGCAGGCTGTATCGCCCGCCGGCTCCTTTTACGGCCTGTTGCAGGGTTGCTACGGGCACAGGCGAATCCAGTTCCAGCACCGCTTCGGCCCGCCTGAGGTCTACCTCGGCCCGGGTAACACCTGGTACGGCTGCCAGGGCGGCCTCCACATGGCTCCGGCAGCCCATGCAGCTCATGCCGCGTATGTGGTAGGTTTCTTTCATGGTTAATTCACAATAGTTTCGGCTACCGTGCCGCAGGTAAGCATTTTATCCCCGAAGTACGGGTTGCGGATTACGGCCACATCGCTCAGCCAGTACCCCCCCTTGTTGCCAAAGGCCATAGGGCAAAACTGTTTGTAGACCGTGCCCCCGCTGAGTGAACCTGCAAAATACGCCTCGCTCTTGCCGACAAATTCCGCAAACAGCGCGCGCTGGGCTTCCACATCGGCCGCTCCGGCAATGGCGGCGGCCAGGTCGCGGAGTTCGGGCTGGGACTCAGCAAGGGTCTCCTGAAGCCCTTTTGCAGCGGCAGCAGCCGCTGTGGCATTGGTTTCAACCAGCGACTTTCTTAGTTCCATGTACTGTTTCCAGGCTTCCGAAACCCCGGCATCGGCAAATTGCGGGCCGGATTGAACTACGGCCGAAGCGGCCTCAGGCTGGGCAGCCTGGTGGGCAGGCTGACTGTTTTTCCCGCCACAAGACAGCAGGAAGGTTGTGGCGGCAGCCAGGCATAGGATTTGAATACGGTTGGTTGCAGTTTGATACATCTTCATGATTAGCTACGTTTAAATTTACGAGTTACTTACTTGTCTTCAATCCCCGCCACCTATTCGGCAGTGAGGTAGTTAACCAGGGCTCCCTGGCTCAGGTATCCTTTCAGGGCCTCTGCGCGCTCGAGCTGCAGGTTCAATTCCATTTCCTGCATCTCGAGCAGTTCTGAAAAGTCGACCATTTCGGTTTCGTACTGTTTCAGCAAAAGGTCGATGGCCTGCCGGGTACGGATACTGTTCCCGGTCTGGGCCTCATAGCGGATGCGGTGCGAAACCTGGCCCTGCCAGGCCCCTTCGAGCAGGCTTTCCAACTGGTTGCGACGCGCCGTTTCCTCGGCCTTAAGGGTGGCTTGCCTGATTTCATTCTGCCTGGTGCGCGACCGGTAAGCCCCGTTGAAGACGGGCAGGGAAAGGGATACCATGGGCATCCACATGTCCATGCCGTTATCCATGATCTCCACATCGGTTAACCGCGACATCACGATATAATCGAGGCCCACCCCGAAACTCGGGCTGGCCGACTTGCGGTTCAGGGCTTCCTCTTTGACGACCGACTCGTAGAGCCGGCCGTATTTCTCGAGCTCGGGGTGTGGGCCCAAAGCCGGGAATTCGGGCTCAGGCAGCGATTCCGGGAGGTGGATCACCGTGAAAGTCATATCCGTTTGAGTGGCATTCAACAGCCTGAAAAAGGCGAAGGCAGCCGCTTTGTATTCAACCTCCAGCATCTGCTGCCGGGCGTCCACATCGCTTTTGCGGATATCCAGGCGCAGCACATCCACAGCCGTGGCACGGCCCGTTTCCACGGAAGTCAGCGCCACAGCACGGTACGAATCGAGCAACTGGCCCTGGGCCTTTAAAATGCCTATTTGCTGGCGCAGGGCCTGGAGGCTAAAATAACCCTGGGCGATCTGCAGCCGCAACTGGCGCCTGCCGATTACCCAGTCGAGGTAATCGGTCTCGGCCATACTCGAGGCATAAGCTTCGCGGGCCGTGATCTGGCCAAAGGCCGGCAGCATTTGCCGGACCGAAAACCGTACCCGCTGGGCCCCGGTGCGCGTTTGCATCTCGGGGACAAAATACCCCACATCGAACTGGGTGTCTGGCAGGGCCCCGGCTTCGTCTACCTTCTCCCCCGCCAGGTCGTACCGCAGGCGCATGGCCCGTAGTTCAGGATTGTTCGCTTCCCCCAGGTTTACGAAGTAACCAATTTCCTGGGACTGGAGCGAAATGGGGAGCCCCAGCAGGAGCACCAGCACTAAATGCAGTTGTTGCTTGTTCATGTCAGTTCAATTGGGTCCGGACCGGCCGAGGGTGCCAGGCTGGAACGATTACAGCGTATTTCTTCCCGCCATCCGTAAAGCACCGGCACCACGAACAGCGTAATCAGGGCGATAAGCATGCCCCCGAAACTGGGGATGGCCATCGGGATCATAATATCACTGCCCCGGCCCGAAGAGGTAAGTACGGGCAACAAGGCCAGGAGCGTGGTGGCCGTGGTCATCAGGCAGGGGCGGATGCGCCGCTCCCCGGCCTCGACCACAGCGTCGCGCACGGCCTGGGCCGTTTGCGGGCGGTTCTCGCGAAACGATTGCACCAGGTAGGTCGCCATGACCACCCCGTCGTCGGTGGCAATGCCGAAGAGGGCGATAAAGCCCACCCAGACGGCCACGCTCAGGTTAATGGTGCGCATGTGGAACAGCTCGCGCAGGTTTTCCCCGAAGAGGTTCATGTTCATAAACCAATCCTGCCCGTAGAGCCAGATCAGCATGAATCCTCCTGAAAAGGCGACAGCCACCCCGGCGAATACCAGCAGGGAGGTGGCGGCGCTGCGGAACTGGAAGTACAGGATCAGGAAAATGAAGAACAGGGACAGGGGAACCACGACTTTAAGGGTTCTTTCGGCCCTTAATTGGTTTTCATAGGTGCCCGTGAAAGCGTAGCTGATGCCGTCGGGCACCACCAGCTCGCCGCTTTCAATTTCAGTAAGGATCGTGGCCTGGGCGTTCTCTACCACATCGACCTCGGCATAGCCATCGAGCTTGTCGAACAACACGTAGCCGACCAGGAAGGTATCTTCGCTTTTGATCATCTGGGGGCCCCGTTCGTACCGGATATGGACCAGCTCGCCCAGGGGCACCGGGGAGCCCTCTGCCGCCGGCACATAAATGCCAGCCAGGTCTTCGGGCTGGTCGCGCAGTTCGCGGGGGTAGCGCACCCGCACCGAATAGCGTTCGCGCCCTTCCACGGTTTGGGTCAGGGGCATGCCCCCCACGGCGACGGAAAGCACTTCATGCACCTGTTCCACCGAAATGCCATAACGGGCCAGGCGTTCTCGGTCAATGTCGATCAGCAGGTAGGGTTTCCCCACAATCCGATCGGCGAAAACGGCTTCATCCTTCACCCCGTCTGCCTGCTTCAGCACCTCCTCCAGTTTTAGGCCGAAGGCTTCAATGGTGGCCAGGTCGTGTCCTTTCACCTTAATCCCCATCGGGGCGCGCATCCCGGTTTGCAGCATCACCAACCGGGTTTCGATGGGCTGGAGTTTGGGAGCAGAAGTAACACCCGGCAGGCGGGTGACCGCTATAATTTCATCCCAAATGGCATCGGGGGAGCCGATTTCGGGCCGCCAGTTGCGGTAATACTCCCCGTCGGGGTCGGGGATTAGCAGCCTGCGGTCTACCCGGTAAGGATCGACTGCTTGATTATCGGGGTTGCCTCCTTCTGGAGGGATATTCGCATTGGCCACCTTCCCCCCGTCGGCAAGGACAAACCAGCCCTGCTCATCTACCCTGAACCGCTGGGGTTTTCCGTCGGGGCCCTGCTGGTATTCTGAGCGGTACTGTATCATGTTCTCGTACATCGAAAGCGGGGCCGGGTCAAGGGCCGATTCGACCCGTCCGGCTTTCCCCACCACGGTCTCCACTTCGGGAATGCCGGCTACCGCCATGTCGAGTTGCTGGAGCACGCGTTTGTTTTCCTCCACCCCGGCGTGTGGCAGGGAGGTGGGCATGTACAGGTAAGAACCTTCATTGAGGGCAGGCATGAATTCCTTGCCCGTGCGGCTCATGATGAGCAGCCCGCAGGCAACGATGGCCACCGGAATCGACAGGAACACAAGGCGGTTTCGCATACACCAGCGCAAAATGCGGGTATAGTATCGCCTGAACAGCCAGAAGCCGCCCAACAGGGCGAAACACACCAGGGACACGAACAACAGGTTCATCACGAGGCTGCGGTCGAAGCCCAGGGGACGCCAGTAATCCCCCAACAACACCACGATGGTAAGCACCGTAACGGCAATGCGCAAAGGGGTGACCCGGGCGGTAAGCCAGGCAGCCCAGGCTGCGGTTAGGCGGTTGTCTTTGTGAAGGACCTCAATCAGACCAATGGCAGCGAAGCCAACCAGTGCAAGCCCCATCCCGAATCCGTAAAAGACGCCCAGGAGCCCAAGGGCGATAAGCGCCCCGTTCCAGGTCAAGCGCCACAGGGAGCCGATGCGGCGTTCCTTGAAGAAATAAGCCGCAAAAGGCGGGATCAGAAAGAGCGTAACCACAATGGACGCCGACAGCGCCATGGTTTTGGTAAAGGCCAGGGGGCGGAAGAGTTTCCCCTCGGCCCCGATCATGGTGAATACCGGCAGGAAGCTGATGATGGTGGTCATTACGGCCGTAATGATGGCCCCGGAAACCTCCGAAGTGGCCTTGTATACCACTTCGTTAACCCCAAGCCGGGCCCCGGCATCGGCCTTATTATTCGTTTCGAGGTGGCTCACGATGTTTTCGGAGAGGATGATCCCCACATCGACCATGGTGCCGATGGCAATGGCGATGCCCGAGAGGGCCACGATGTTGGCGTCGACCCCGAAGGCTTTCATGGCCATGAAAACCATGAGCACAGCCACGGGCAAGAGGCCCGAAATCAAAACGGACGCTCGCAGGTTCAGAACCATGATAACGATTACCAGCACCGTGATCAGAATTTCGAGGCTCAGGGCTTCGTTGAGGGTGCCCAGGGTTTCCTGGATAAGCTCGGTGCGGTCGTAAAACGGAACGATGGTCAGTTGGGAGGTGCGCCCGTCGGGCAGTACCTTGGTGGGCAGGGCCCCCGCAATTTCGGCGATTTGGCCTTTAACATTGTCGATAACCTCGAGGGGGTTGGCTCCGAAACGGGCCACCACCACACCCCCGGCCACCTCGGCCCCTTCTTTGTCGAGTATACCGCGACGGGGTTCGGGCCCGAGTTGCACGCGGGCCACATCTTTAATACGGATCGAGGCATAACGCTCCGAATCGACCACGGCATTTTCAATATCGGCCAGTGTTTTGATATAACCCAACCCCCGCACCATGTATTCGGCCTGGTTGATCTCCAGGGTCTGGGCGCCAATATCGCGGTTGGTATTGCGGATAGCCTCTACCACGTGGCCCAGCTCAATGCCGTACTGCCGCAACAATTCCGGGTCTACATCGACCTGGTATTCCTGTACGTAGCCGCCAATGGAGGCCACCTCCGAAACCCCGTCGGCCGCGGCCAAGGCGTACTTAACGTAATAATCCTGGATGCTGCGCAATTCGTTCAGGTCCCAGCCGCCGGTTACCTGGCCTTTCTCATCACGCCCTTCGAGGGTATACCAGTAGATCTGGCCGAGGGCCGTGGCGTCGGGCCCCAGCATGGGGCTTACCCCTTCGGGCAGCAGGCCCGCAGGCAGGGCGTTCAGCTTTTCCAGAATGCGGCTGCGGCTCCAGTAGAATTCCACATCTTCCTCAAAGATGATGTAGATGCTGGAAAAACCGAACATGGAGGTGCAACGCACGGTGCGCACCCCCGGTATGCCCAGCAATGTGGAAGTCAGCGGGTATGTAATCTGGTCTTCGATGTCCTGGGGCGAGCGCCCCGGCCAGTCGGTGAAGACAATTTGCTGGTTTTCGCCAATGTCGGGGATGGCATCTACAGGCACAGGATCTGACGGCAGGCCGGTTTCCCACTTGAAGGGGGCATTCACGATCCCCCATCCCACTACCAGCAAAAGCAGCAGTAAGGGAACCAGCTTGTTTTCGATCAGGAATTTTATGGCTTTGTTCAGCATGGAGACGGGTTATTAACAGTTGAACCAACCGGGTATACCGGTATAAACAGGAACGGGCCTCCGGGTGTAGACCGGGGCCGTCATTCAAGTGTTAACCCATCAAATCAAAAAGACCTGTTGCTGCACGGAGATGTTCCGCACGAGCTTTGGAGGGGAGTATTCCTTAAATGGAACAAAGGATTCGCGCAGGGGTTCAAAAAGGGCCGCTACAATCGGGCCTCCCTGCACAGGCGCCCAAAAGGATGGGGGTGGCTGCAGGGCTGTGGGCACAGGCAGTTCCAGGTTGTCTTGCCCAAGCACCACCACCCCGTAGTCGCTGCAACAGCCCATGGCTTCCATCAGGCCGTCGTCCATAGACATCCCGCAGCTTTCGGCCTTGTTAAAAAGCTTAAGATCTACCAGGCTATGGCCGCAGAAGTGCATGTCCACACTGAAAGACAGGGTGGAAAACAGCAGCAGAAACGCCAGCAGAGCAGCGCCGGTTTTATGGAGGAAAGACTTCATTCCGATCTCAAAACTACGAAATTATCCGATTTATTGCCCTGTTTAAGAGAACTTTGACAGGGTTACCCGGGTCCTTTTCCCGTTTCAGAGCACCTGGAAGCCTTCCGGAAAGGGGTGTGACTCGTCGATAATCAGGGTGTTGTAGCCGTGTACCCAGGCCGAGCCCTTGATCTCGGGGATAATGGCCGGTTGGTTTCCCACCCGGGTCTCGCCCACGATGCGACCCTCGAAGCGGGAGCCGATATAACTCTCGTGTACAAAGACCTCGCCCGGGCGCAGTTTCCCTTTGTGGTACCACTGGGCCATGCGGGCCGAGGTGCCGGTACCACAGGGCGAGCGGTCTATGGCGTTGTCTCCGTAGAACACGGCGTTGCGGGCCGTTGCATCGGGCGACAGCGGGCTACCGGCCCAGAGCACGTGGCTCAGGCCTTTGATTTTCGGGTCTTCGGGGTGCACAAACCGGTCGGGGTACGCCTCGCGCACCGTGGCCCGAAGTTCGCGGCTGAAGCGGATCAGGTCAGAAGCCGCGTAGTGTTCCAGGCCTTTAAAGGCGTCCTGAACATCTACAATGGCGTAGAAATTCCCGCCGTAGGCCACGTCAAGGGTCAGGTTCCCCAAAGCGCTGTGCGTGACCTGCAGGTTTTCGGCCGCCATAAAGGAAGCCACATTGGTCAGGGCCACCCATTCCACTTTATCGCCCTGTTGGCCGTAGCGGATTTGCACCAGCCCGGCCGGGGTTTCTAGGCGCACCTCCCCTTTCTTTTTCGGTTTGATGAGTCCTTCCTCAATGCCGATGGTGATGGAGCCAATGGTGCCGTGCCCGCACATGGGCAAACAGCCGCTGGTCTCGATAAATAGGATGCCCAGGTCGTTGGCCGGGTCGGAAGGGGCGTAAAAAATACTGCCGCTCATCATGTCGTGCCCCCGGGGCTCGAACATGAGCCCTTTGCGGATCCAGTCGTATTCGGCCAGGAAGTGGAGGCGTTTTTCCCCCATGTTGCGGCCTTCCAGTTTGGGGCCGCCCTGGGCCACCACCCGCACGGGATTCCCGGCTGTGTGCCCGTCTATACAAGTAAAAGTGTGCCTTGCCATATGCTGCTAGGGTTTGGAGGCGGCGGCGATATACGCCCGCACGCGCCGGGTGAGGATGGGCAGGGTTACGGTGCCTTCTTCGAGCACCTTTTCGTGAAACTCCCGGATGTCGAATTTGGGCCCGAGGGCCTGCTCGGCTTCCAGGCGGAGCTTGCGCAGGGTAATCTCGCCCATCTTATAGGAAAGGGCCTGCCCCGGCCAGGCGATGTAACGGTCGGTCTCGGTGCGAATCTCGTGGAGGGAAAGGGCCGTGTTTTCTTTCATAAAATCGAGCGCCTGCTGCCGGCTCCAGCCCAGGGCGTGCATGCCGGTATCGACCACCAGGCGGCAGGCCCGCCACATCTCGTAGGTGAGCTGGCCAAAGCGGTCGTAGGGGGTGCGGTAAATGCCCATGTCGGCTGCCAAAAATTCGGAATACAGCCCCCACCCTTCCCCGTAGGCCGAGAGGTACAGGCGGCGGCGGAAAGCCGGGATGCGGTCTGACAACTCCTGGTTCAGGGCCCCCTGCAGGTGGTGGCCGGGTACCGCTTCGTGGGCCGTCAGGGCCGGCAGCGTGTAGAGCGGGCGGCTATCTAATTTGTAAGTATTGACCAGGTACGTGCCCGAGGCTGTTTCAGACCGGGGCGGGGAATACCGCCCCCCGGTGTATTTGGGGGCAATGGCGTCTGGCACGGGCGATACCCCGTACGGGCGCCTGGGCAACGTCTTAAAGAATTGGGGCAGGGTGGCGTCGATGCGCTTGGCGATGTCGCGGGCTTCGCGAAGCAGGGCGTCGGGGGTGGTAACGTAGAACTGGGGGTCGGTGCGCAGGAATTCCAAAAATTCGGAAAACGTGCCTTTGAAACCCACTTCGCTGATAATCGCCTCCATGTCGCCTCGGATGCGGGCCACTTCTTCCAGGCCGATGTTGTGGATGTCACGGGCCGTATAATCGGGAGAGGTGGTGTAATAATTGATGCGGTTCTGGTAGAACTCCGATCCGCCCGGGGTAGATGAAACACCAATGGCCGTGCGGGTCTGGGGCAGGTATTCGGTTTCGAAGAACTTTTTGATGGCCCTGAAAGACGGCACCACGCTGGTTTCGATAGCCGTTTTGGCCGCGGCCTGCACCGAGTCGCGGAAGGCCTGCTCCCATTGTTCGGGCAAAGAGGTAAAAGGTGCGTAAAAGGCGCTCTGGCGGTAGTCGGAGACAATGTGGTCTTCGTAGGTGGCCTCGTACCCCTCAAACATGACCTTCGGTTGGGCGATTCCCCGCCGCAGGCCTTCGCGCATGAGCGTAAAATGCGATTCGGCGAATTCCGGGATGGCATTCAGCAGCCGCAGGTAGGCCCGGGCGTCGTCGGGGCGCAGCAGCGGCCGTATGTTGTAATTCAGGTTCAGGTGGAACCCCTGGTCGGCCTGTATGGGGTTCAGGTGCATGCCGAAGGTGTATTCATCTACCTCGTTCCGCAGGGTAAAACGGAGCAGTTCCAGGGAAATCCGATCCGATTCCCCCAGGGAGTCTGACGGGATGCTTTCCGTTTCGGCCAGCCGGGCCGAGGCGAAATCGGCATCGGCCTTGTAGCGCGCTTCGGTGTGTACCCCCAGCGGGTGCACTTTCCAATCGAAAGGCCGGTGGCCATCAACCCGGGCCAAAAGGGTATCTAGCCGGGTTTTTGCCGAAGCCGGCTGCTGCCCTGTGAGGGTATGGGCAACCAAAAAGGCCAGCCACAGAGATCCAAAATAGTTCTTCATGCGATTAAAGCGGTTTGCGGGTATACGTGCCGTTTACCAGGCGTTGTATCCCAAGTGGGTTGGCATCGCGCAGGGCTTCGGGCAGGAGCGCCTGCGGGCAATTCTGATAGGCGACAGGGCGGGCCCACCGCAAGATGGCGTCGGTGCCCACCGAGGTAAACCGCCCATCGGTAGTGGCCGGGAAAGGCCCGCCGTGCTGCATGGCAGGGCACACCTCCACCCCTGTAGGCACCCCGTTGAACAAGACGCGGCCTGCCTTTTCACCCAAGATCGAAACCAGTCTACCGGCCCCTGCAAGTTCCGGGTCGCTGCCAAGCAGGGCTGCCGTGAGCTGACCTTCAAGGCCCGAAAGCGCCTCTTCCAGTTCGGCCCGGTCGCGACATGCCACCACCAGGGTAAAAGGGCCGAAGACCTCCTGCTGGAGGCGGGCATTCGCCCGAAAATCGGTTCCGGATACCCGGGCTACGGTGGCCGGTACCCGGTTGGGCCCCTCGGGCTCGCTTTCGCCAGTCAGGAGGCTCACCCCGGATTGGGCCAGGAGGTTTGCCCGCACTTCGCGGTAACGGGCTGCGATGTTGGCATGCAGCATGCAACTGGCGGGGAGGTTCCCCATGGCCTCGGCCAGGTCGTTTACGAAACGATCAAGGTCGGGGCTTTGCACGGCCAGCAGCAAGCCGGGGTTGGTGCAGAATTGCCCGGTACCCAGGGTTACCGATAGGGCATAGGCCTGGGCCCATCCCGCCCCGGCCTGAAGGGCCGAGGGCAGCAATACCACCGGGTTTATGCTGCCCATTTCCGCAAACACGGGGATGGGTACAGGGCGTTGTTGCCCCAGGCGCGCCAGGGCGAGCCCGCCCTGCTGGCTGCCCGTAAACCCGACAGCAGTGGTCAGTGGATGGGTAACCAGCCATTCCCCCAATTGGTGCGATACCCCCTGCAAGTGCGAAAACACCCCGTCGGGCATGCCGGTTTCGCGGGCCGCGCGGGCGATGGCAGTGGCCACCAGCTCGCCTGTTGCCGGGTGCATAGGATGCCCCTTCACCACCACCGGGCAGCCGGCGGCCAGGGCCGAGGCCGTGTCGCCCCCGGCCGTGGAGAAAGCCAGTGGGAAGTTGCTGGCCCCAAAGACCACCACGGGCCCCAGGGGTTGCAGGCATTTGCGGATATCGGGTTTGGGCACGGGCTGCCGCCCGGGCTGGGCGGTATCGATGCGGGCGTGGATCCAGGAGCCTTCTTCGGCCAGGTCGGCAAAGGCGCGGAGCTGCCCCGTGGTACGGCCCAGCTCGCCCCGGGCGCGCCCCTCGGGCAGGCCCGACTCGGCGGTATAGGCTGTTACTACAGCCTCTGCTGAGTCTTCCAGTTCTGCAGCGATGGCCCGTAAAAACTGGGCGCGCCTGGCGCCCCCGAGGCCGGCGAAAGCCTCGCTGGCATTCCGGGCCGCCTGCAGGGCCTGGTTTACTTCCGGTTCGGTCGCTTCGTGAAACGTCCAGGGGTTTTCCGTCCCGCTTTGCGGGTCGGTGCTATTAAAGGTATGCAGGCCGGCGGCCGATTCGGAAAAACCGATTCGCTGCCTACCGCTGATGGGCAATTGCGTCATGGGTGTATATCTTGTTCCCGGGGGGGGTAGACCCCCCGGGGCGCGTTAACTTATAACCAGTTGTGGTAGTCCGGCAGGGCCGGGCGTACCTTCAGGGAGCGATCGAGTACCCCCTGCACCCGTTTGCGTTCTTCCCCGGCCAAAGGCAGGCGGGGCGGGCGCACGTTTTCGGTGCCCAGCCCGGTGGCCACTTCGGCCATTTTGATATTTTGCACGAGTTGGGGGCTGATGTCGAGTTCCAATAACGGCAGGAACCAACGGTACAACTCCCGGGCCTGCTCGAGCCGCCCGGCCCGGGCCAGGGCGTAGACGGCTACCGTCTCGGCCGGGAAGGCGCAAACCAGGCCGGCCACCCAGCCATCGGCACCCATGAGCAGGCTCTCCAGGGCCAGGGTATCTACCCCGGTCAGGATGGCCAGCCGGTCGCCGAAGCGGCTCCGCAGCCGGGTAACGTTCGAAACGTCGCGGGTCGATTCTTTCACCGCCTGGATGTTCGGGCAGCTGGCCAGCAGGTCTTCGAACATGTCGCCGGTTACCTCGATGCCGTAGTCGACCGGGTTGTTGTAAATCATAATCGGCAGGTCGGTGGCGTCGGCCACGGCCTTAAAGAACACCACGGTTTCGCGCGAGGTGGCCTTGTACCGCATGGGCGGCAGCAGCATGAAGCCGTGAGCCCCGTCTTTAGCTGCCTGTTTGGCGGCTTCAACCGCCCCGCGGGTACTCTGCTCGGCAATATTCATGATAACAGGCACCTTGCCGGCCGCCGTTTCCAGCGCCAATTGGGTGAGCTGGCTCTTTTCAGAGGCTGTCAGGGTACTGGCCTCCCCAAGGCTGCCGCCGAGAATGAGCCCGCTTACCCCGGCCTCGAGCTGGGCGCGTACGTTTTTTTGAAACGCTGCTGCATCTATGGCGTCAGAAACGGTGAACTTGGTAGTGAGTGCGGGCATGACGCCCTTCCATGCGAATTTCATAGAGGTTGGTTTTGCGCCTAAATATACGTATCCCTATGCAAAATGCCACCCCGATCGGGTCGGTCTTTACCAGATACCATTTGTCGATGGTTTTAGTCCATTGGTCGACACTTAAAGTGCTGTCGCCGACTCAAAAATTAACTTCCCCTGATATAAGGCTACCTTGCCAGGTTATGATCCCTTTTTGCCATGAAAATACTGCTTATCGAGGACGACCTCATCGAAACCATGAAAATGAGGAGGACCATTGCCAAGTGCTCGGTGCCACACGAACTTATCCTTGCCGAACAGGGCGAAGAAGCGCTGGAAATTTTGCGTTCCGGGCGGCCTTTGCCCGATATTCTGCTGCTCGACCTGAACATGCCGCGCATGAACGGGCTGGAATTCTTGGCGGTCCTGAAAAAAGACAAAAAGCTGCGCTATCTGCCGGCTATCGTGCTGACCACCTCCGAAAACCGCTCTGATCTGTTGGAATGCTACCGGCTGGGAATTGCGGGCTACTTGCTGAAGCATCCGAACCGGAGACCCGGGCCCGATGGTCCGGGTTTTTCAATGCCCGGTAAAGTCTGACCGTCCGGGAAAACAACCCATTTCCTTCTCAATCCGATAGGAATCTGCAGGTTGGGGGGCCATTTTGTTCCCGGGGGTAAGGGGCGGTAGCCCCAGGGGAAATACCCACCTCCACCCCATGCGGTTTTCCTTCCCCACCTTCCGATTCCGCCCCGCCGCTGCGCATTTCAAAGCCGCAACCCCTTGTCGCCTACCCGCTGAAACCTCCCGTAAATCGGGGCTCAACCCGCTACGTAACGAATGTTACTGACCCCGGCAAACCCCCTGCCTACTTTTGCCC
>JBNKGM010000039.1:0-29959 GCA_050289825.1 Robiginitalea sp. | reverse complement strand
CATATTTTCACCGTTGAATCAAGATCAGATGCAGCAGATTCGTCCTCCGGCGTGCGGCGTCGTGGATTTCCGCGGCTGCTGCTTGTGCTCGGCGGCCGCGGCCACCATCCCCGTGAACAGGGTTGCCAGGGCCGCCAGGGTAATGTGGAAGGTGGCCCCGTCTTTGTAAAGCCCGCTCACCAGGGCCGCCAAAAGCATGAACCCCCCGTTGCAGAGCAGGAGCAGGCCCATAAGGTGGATGATGATTCGGGTGTTCAGGCGCATCTCAGAGGAATAGCTTTTCGACTTTGGCAATGGCGCTGGGCAGGCAGCACACCACTACCCGATCGCCTTCCAGGATGCGGAAATCACCCAGGGCGATAATGCCTTCGCCCCCGCGTATAACCCCGCCGATGATGGCCGACCGCGGGAAATCAAGTTCCCGTATGAGTTCCCCGTTTACAATCGAGGTAGGCTTGACCACGAATTCCAGGATTTCGGCATTCAGGTTGTTGAGTCGGGTGAGGGCCACCACTTCCCCTTTGCGCAGGTGCCGGAAGATGTTGTTGGCGGCCAGCAGTTTTTTGTTGATGAGCGTATCGACGCCGATCGACTGGGAGATCTGGAAGTAATCCATGTTCTCCACCAGGGCGATGGTCTTTTTCAGGTGCCGTGACTTGGCCACCAGGCAGCTCATGATATTGGTCTCCGAATTTCCGGTAACGGCAATAAAGGCATCCATGGAGCCGAGCGATTCCTCTTCGAGGAGTTCCACATTGCGGCAATCCCCGTTTATGACCAGGGCGTTGGGCAGGGTATCGGCCACTTCAAAGGCCTTGTTCTTGTCTTTCTCGATCAGCTTGACGTTAAAACGCTTGTCGCAGAGGTCGCGGGCCGTTTTGATGCCGATCTTGCTCCCTCCCAAAATCATGACGTTGCGGATCTCTTCCCGCTTTTTGCCCGAAAGGTTGTAGAGTTCTTCCATCCCTTTGTGGTCGGTGATGAAATAGACCTGGTCTTCTTCCATAAACACCGTATCGCCCCGCGGGATGAGCGTAAACTGGGTGCCCTGCCGCTGCATGGCAATAGGCATGAAGTGCAGGCCGGGATATACGTCGGCAGCCTGTTTCACCATCAGGCCGATAAAGGGTGCCCCTTTGGGCAGGGTAATGCCCACCATGATGAGCAACCCGTCTTCAAACTCGTACGTATCGTTGAAGGCAGACTGGTCGAGCAGCAGCTGAATCTCCTCGGCGGCCAGTTCTTCGGGCGAAATGAGCTCGTCAATGCCGAGTTCGGCAAAATTGATGGTTTCGCGGTGTTCGAGAAATTCGGTATTGCTAATCCGGGCGATGGTACGCTTGCAGCCGAGCTGCTTGGCCAGCATACAGAGGGTAATATTGGTGGTCTCTGAAGAAGTAACCCCGATAACCAGGTCAGAGCCCGCCACCTGGGCGTCTTTAAGGAGAGACAGGCTGGTGGCGTCGCCCCGGATCACCCTGATGTCGAGGTGGCCTTCGGCATAGGCCAGGCTCTCCTTGTTGGTGTCGATCAGCGTAATATCCTGGGATTCGTATGATAGCAGTTTGGCGAGATGAAAGCCTACCTCCCCGGCTCCGGCAATAATGATCTTCATTCAGTTTGGCATTGGTGCGGAAAAGGGCGCTCCCGGCCCGCATGGCCCCGCCTGGCAAAACTACGGAATTTTATCATTTTCAAAGCACTCACGGGTTTTAGGCGCAACAATTCAGACCGGGCGACCGGGGCCTGCCGAATCCGGCCCATTATACTATCTTTGGGCCCAAATACGCCAAGGGCATGAGCAAGGAAATTGTTCCCTACCAGGAATCGGGGTTGGGTAAAAAAGATCAGGTACGTACTATGTTCGACACCATCTCGGGCAAGTACGACGGGCTTAACCGGCTCATTTCCCTGGGCATTGACCAGCGCTGGCGCAAGCGCCTGGTGCGCCTGGTCGCCGAACACAAGCCCAAAGCTGTCCTCGACGTGGCCACCGGTACTGGCGACCTGGCCGTAGCCCTGGTGGCTACCGGGGCCGGCCGCATTGTGGGCCTCGACCTGGCAGAAGGCATGCTGGAGGTGGGACGCAAAAAAGTGGCAGGCCGAGACCTGGGCAAAAAAATCGAGATGGTACAGGGCGACAGCGAGGCCCTGCCCTTCGCAGACGCAACCTTTGACGCGGTTACGGTAGCCTTCGGGGTCCGGAACTTCGAGAACCTGGAACTCGGGCTATCCGAAATTTACCGGGTACTCCGCCCGGGGGGCATCCTGGCCGTGCTCGAGACCTCCGTGCCCGAAAAGCAACCCTTCAAATGGGGCTACCACCTGTACTGCAATACGCTGCTACCGGTCATGGGCCGCCTCTTCTCAAGCGACGCCTCTGCCTACCGCTACCTCTCCCAGTCGGCTGCGGCCTTTCCATACGGGCAGCGGTTCAACAATATTTTGGGCAAAATCGGGTTTATAGGAATGAATCACCTGCCGCAGACCTTCGGGGCCGCCGCGATTTACACCGCCACAAAATAAGGGTATGAGGAAGTTTCTGACGCTATGTACTGCCCTGGCTGCATGCCAGGTGGCCCTGGCACAGTTCAATGAAGCCCCTATTCCCAACCTGGAGAACGAAGATAAAAAACTGCTAAACTGGGGGTATTACCTGGGGTTTAACCAATACGACTTCAAATTCGAATACCGCAACGACCTGCCCGAAATCGGGGTAGACAAATCGTTCGGGTTCAACGTCGGGCTCATCGGCGAGCTGCGGCTAAACGAATTCCTTGACCTCCGTTTCGAACCGGGGCTATTCTACGGCTCGCGCCTGCTCGGCTTTCCAGGCCTTACCCCCCCCGACGCCTTCCGCGAGGTCAAATCGACCTACATCTCCTTTCCGCTATTGCTGAAAGCGAGCGCCCGCCGCATCGGCAACTGGAAGCCCTATGTGATAGGCGGGGTGGGTACTGCGCTGAACCTGGGCTCGAACGAAGATTCCCTCGACGACAACAGCAGCGGCACCTTCCGGATGAAAAAGCAGGTTTATAATTACGAGCTCGGTTTCGGGATCGATTTCTACCTGGAGTACTTCAAGTTCTCGCCCTCCATCAGGGGGGTATTCGCCCTTTCCAATGAGCTGGTTCCCGACGACGACCCGAACAGCCCGTGGACCGGGAATATCGAGGCCCTTAAAACCAGGGGCATCTTTATCAACTTCACTTTCGAATAGGCCCGTCGCCCTGGCGACGGATCTCGTAGAGCAAAATGGCGGCCGCCGTGGCCACGTTCAGGCTTTCCGCTTTGCCGAAGGCCGGGATGGCAAGGGTCGCGGTAAGTAGCTCGCGCACCTGCTCCCTCAACCCGTGAGATTCGCTGCCCATCACCAGCACCCCGGCTTCGGGCAGGGGTTCGGCCCCAACCGGTTGCCCTTCCATGCTGGCGCCGTAGACCGGCACGCCGCACGCCTCCAGGGCTTCTGGCAGAGGGGCATAGACAAGGTGCACCCGGGCAATGGAGCCCATGGTAGCCTGAAGCACCTTGGGGTTATAGGCGTCTACCGTATCGGGAGAGCAGAGCAGTTGGCCTATCCCGAACCAGTCGCAGAGCCTGATCAGGGTGCCCAGGTTACCCGGGTCGCGCACCCCGTCAAGCGCCAGCACCCATTGCTCAAAACGCAGGGGTTGCGGCTCAGGGATGTGGAACACGGCAAGTACCTTATTGGGTTGTACCAGGCTGCTCAGCGCTTTAAGCTCGGCCTCCGAAATGGGGGTCGCCTGGGGAAAGAGGCCCGCATCGGTGGCATATACCGCGTGAACCTTTAGGTGGGAATCGAGTAATTCCGTTACGAGCTTAACCCCTTCGGCTACAAAAAGTCCGTGCCGCTGGCGGTACTTTTTTTGCTGGAGACTCCGTATAAACTTCAATTCACTTTTTGCAACCATCCAAATAACTTAATTTTGACGGGTATGAAGGTCGACGTACGCCTGGAAACGCTACCCGCTAAAATAGGATTATTCTTGCTGGGGATCGGCATTTGCTCTTGCAATGCCCTCAAAAGAGTAGACGACGACCAATTGTTGCTCACCGATTACAGCATTCTTGCCGACGGGGAAAAAATAACCGACCCCGACATCAACAGCCTGGTTGCCCAGAAACCGAACAGCCGGATTTTCGGAACCCCCCTGCGCCTGCACTTGTACAACCTGGCCAAAAAAGACGCCGATTCTTCGTACCAGGCCTGGCTGGCGCGCAAGCCCGAGCGGGTCGAACGGCTCGAAAAACTGCTCTCTAAAAAACAGGTAGACAGGCTGGGCGAATCTTTTGTGGTGAGCGGGTTCAGCCAATGGCTCAAACGAGTGGGAGAGGCGCCCGTGGTTATTGATTCGGCCCGCACCGACAAGTCGTTGCAGCGCCTGAGCGCCTACTACGACACCAAGGGGTATTTTGACAATACGGGCACCTACCTGGTCGACAGCACAGGCCGGCAAAGGGCTGCCGTGCAGTACCAGCTTGACCTCGGGAACCCGTATGTAGTCGATACGCTGAGCCGTAAGATCGACTCCCCGGCCCTCGATTCGCTCTTTCAGTTGCACAGCCGGCAATCCCTGGTACGACAAGGGGAGGTGTTCGACCTGGCCAAGTTTACCCAGGAACGGGAGCGCCTCACTGCCCTGTTCCGGAATTCGGGGGTGTGGAATTTCCAGGAGAGTTCCATCAACTATATCATCCTCCGCGATACGATGAACCGCGAAGACCAGGAGATGGAGGTGGAACTCAACATCCAGAACCTGCGCTCCAGGGGCGATACCCTGAACGCCCCAACCGAATATAAGATCTACCACATGGGGGCCGTGAACCTGTACGCCGACCACGATTTCCAGTATACCTCCGACGACCTGGAATCGGTCACCTACGGAAACTACCGCATCTTCTACAAAGACCAGCTGCGTTACAAGCCCAAGGCCCTTACCGATGCCGTTTTTTTGCAAAAAGACAGCACCTACCGCGATATTGACCGCCTGCGCACCTACCGCCAGATCAACAGCCTGAACACCTTTCGCTACCCGACCATCGAGCTCCTGCAAAACGAGGGTAACCGTCTCGACGCCAACATCTATCTGACGGCCCGCCCCAAAAATTCGCTGAACCTCGATTTTGACCTCACCCACTCCAACATTCAGCTGCTCGGGGTGGGGGCCGGCGCATCGCTGCTTACCCGGAACGTCTTTAACGGCGCCGAGACCCTGAGCCTTTCGGGCCGTACCTCCTTCGGCATGCTCAGCGAAGAGGTGGGGGGCGAAAAATTCTTTACCGAGATTCGGGGCGATATTAACCTGACCTTCCCGCGCATCTGGATCCCGCCCCTGAATTCGCCTAACGTCATCCCTTTTTACATGCTGCCGCAAACCCGGGTTTCGCTGGGTACCAGCTTCCAGAAAAACGTGGGGCTCGACAAGCAGACCTTCAACGCCATTCTGGGCTTTAACTGGTCGCCCACCGATTTCAAAAAACACCTGGTAGAACTGTTTAACATCCAGTTTGTGCGCAACCTGAACCCCGATCGTTTTTTTAACGTGTATCGCAGCACCTACGGCAACCTCGACGACATAGCCGAAAAATATGAATCTGACCCGCTGACGGCCGATTTCTACGAACCTTCGGGCGACCCTTCCAACCCCTTGCGCCTCTCGATTCCCGAAGGCACCACCGGGTTTACCAGTGTGGTCTTAAACCGCGACCTCGCCCTGGTTGACCCCCAGGATTACGTCGACGTGTTCCGCATCGAGGAAAGGCGGCAGCGCCTTACCGAGAACGACCTGATCTTTACCACCAACTATACTTTTACAAAGAACTCCAAAACCGGCATCAACGACCAGAGTTTTTACCAGATCCGCTGGAAGGTAGAGAGCGCCGGCAACCTCCTGTCTGGTATTTCGAACATTATCCCCTTCATCAAGAGCGAATCGGACAAGAAACTCGTGTTCGGGGTACCCTTTTCGCAATATGTGAAGACCGAATTTGAATTCATCCGCCACTGGGAGGTGTCTTCAACGGATGTGCTGGCCTTCCGGGGGTTCAGCGGCATAGCAATCCCCTATGGCAATTCAACCGACATCCCCTTTGTACGTTCTTATTTCGCCGGGGGCTCAAACGACAACCGGGCCTGGTTTCCGTACTCCCTGGGGCCCGGAAGCACCCAGAACCTGAACGACTTTAACGAGGCCAATTTCAAGATCGCCCTGAACCTGGAGTACCGCTTCCCCGTGGTGGGCGACCTGAAAGGCGCCCTGTTCAGCGACCTGGGGAATATCTGGAACGTCTGGGACAGCCAAAACGACCCGGCAGCCATCTTTACCGGCCTGGGGTCGCTGAAAGATATTGCCTGGGGCACCGGCTTCGGGTTGCGGTACGATTTTACCTATTTTGTATTTCGGGCCGACCTGGGTTTCAAGACCTATAATCCGGGGGATCCGCCCGGCAAGAGATGGTTCCGCGACTACAACTTCGGGAATTCGGTCTTGCAGATCGGTATTAATTATCCCTTCTAATCCGGCTTAAATTCCTATTTTTGTCGCGAGAATTTCACCAAACACTAAGACACTTAAGCATGGCGCATTCCATAAAACCGGGGGTTGCCACCGGCGATGAAGTACAACAGATATTCAAATATGCCAAGCAAAAGGGCTTTGCCCTTCCGGCCGTAAACGTAATCGGTTCCGATACCCTGAACGGGGTGCTCGAAACCGCCGCTGCCCTGAAGGCGCCCGTAATCATTCAATTTTCGAACGGCGGTGCCCAGTTCAATGCCGGCAAGGCGCTTTCCAATGAAAACCAGCGCGCTGCCATTTTGGGCGCCATAGCCGGCGCCAAGCACGTTCACCAGCTGGCCGAGGCCTACGGGGCCACCGTGATCTTGCACACCGACCACTGCGCCAAAAAGCTGCTCCCCTGGATCGACGGCCTGCTCGACGCCAGCGAAGCCCATTACAACGCCACCGGCAAGTCGCTCTTCAGCTCACACATGATCGACCTCTCAGAAGAACCCCTGAAGGAGAATATCGAGATCTGCAAGAAGTACCTGGCCCGCATGAGCAAGATGGACATGACCCTGGAAATTGAGCTCGGCATTACCGGGGGCGAAGAAGACGGGGTAGACAATACCGGGGTAGACGACTCCAAGCTCTACACCCAGCCCGAGGAAGTGGCCTACGCCTACGAGGAACTCTCGAAGGTGAGCCACCGCTTTACCATCGCTGCAGCCTTCGGGAACGTGCACGGGGTATACAAACCCGGCAACGTGAAACTCACCCCGAAAATCCTGCGCAATTCGCAGGAATACATCACCCAGAAATACAAAGTGGGCCAAAACCACATCGATTTTGTATTCCACGGCGGATCGGGTTCTACCCTTGAGGAAATCAGGGAGGCCATCGGGTACGGGGTCATTAAGATGAATATAGACACCGACCTGCAATACGCTTTTACAGAGGGGGTGCGCAACTATATGCACGACAAGAGCGCCTACCTGCAGTCGCAAATCGGCAACCCTGAAGGCCCTGACCAGCCGAACAAGAAATACTACGACCCCCGGGTTTGGCTGCGCGAAGGCGAAAAGACCTTTGTGGCAAGGCTGAAAAAGGCCTTTGAAGACCTGAACAACGTCAATACCCTGTAGACTCCAGTAGCCCTAACCTTATAAAGAGCACATCGCATGTCGTCCTGGTTTAAAAGAAAAGAAAAAGGCATACAAACGGCCACCGAAGAGAAGAAAGACACTCCCAGGGGCCTGTGGTACAAATCCCCCACGGGGAAAATCGTGGAGTCGGAAGAACTCGCCCGGAATTTCTATGTGAGCCCCGAAGACGATTACCACGTGCGCATTGGCAGCAAGGAATACTTCCAGATCTTGTTCGACGACAACAAATTCACCGAACTCGACCCCGGCCTGCGCTCGAAAGACCCGCTGAAATTCGAAGACACGAAAAAGTATTCGGAGCGACTGGAAGCCGCCGAGAAGAAAACCGGCCTGAATGACGCCGTGCGCACCGCCGTGGGCAAGTCTATGGGGCGCGACCTGGTGGTGGCCTGCATGGATTTTGCCTTTATCGGGGGCTCCATGGGAAGCGTGGTGGGCGAAAAAATTGCCCGCGCCATCGATTACGCCATCAAAAAGCGCCTGCCTTTCCTGATGATCTCAAAGTCGGGGGGCGCCCGTATGATGGAAGCGGCCCTTTCCCTGATGCAGCTGGCCAAAACCTCGGCCAAACTGGCCCAGTTGTCTGACGCCGGCCTGCCCTACATCTCGCTTTGTACCGACCCGACCACGGGAGGAACCACGGCCTCTTACGCCATGCTGGGCGACATCAACATAGCCGAACCCGGCGCCCTGATCGGCTTTGCCGGCCCGCGGGTTGTTAAGGAGGCCACCGGGAAGGACTTGCCGCCCGATTTCCAGACCGCTGAATTCGTGCTGGAACACGGCTTCCTCGACTTTATCGTTCACCGCCGCGACCTGAAAAAGAAGGTAAACCTCTACCTGGACCTGATCGGCAACCAGCCGCTTCGCGGGGAGACCGCAGACGAATAGGACGCAGCCAAACCGGAACCGGGCCGCCCGGAGACGAAAAATTCGATTCCCGCCGCCCCCCGTATCCAAAAAATAATCCTATCTTTGCGCCCTGATTGAGCGTCAATCAGATACATAAAAATCATTTACAACAATATTGGCATGTATTTAACCAAAGAAGTTAAGACGGAAATCTTCAAGCAACACGGAGGTTCCGAAACCAACACAGGATCGACCGAAGGGCAGATCGCCTTGTTCACTCACCGGATCAACCACCTGACGGAGCACCTGAAAATCAACAAGAAGGACTTCAACACCGAACGCGCCCTGGTGAAACTCGTAGGAAAGCGCCGCAGCCTGTTGGACTACCTGAAAAACAAGGATATCGAGAAGTACCGCGAGCTAATCAAGGAACTTAATATCCGTAAATAAACGACGCAGGGGGGCCTTACGGTTCCCCTGTTTCTATTTTGGCGGCCCCGGCTGCCGACTTTTACAGCCCCCGCCCAGGCGGGGCAACCTAAAAAGCTTACTTCCCGGTTTTTCATGGGTCGACCCACACAACACACACCCTGACCGTCCGTAAGGCGGTAGACCATGTTTAACCCTTTCCCTGCCAGACAGGGAGTTAATTACAACGTATGATTCCAACACCTATTAAAGAGGTCATCGACCTCGGGGACGGTAGAGAGATCTCTATCGAAACCGGCAAACTGGCCAAGCAGGCCCACGGCTCTGTGGTCGTGCAATCGGGCAAGTGTATGCTGCTGTGCACCGTCGTATCGAATTACGAGGCCGCCGATGTAGACTTTCTTCCCCTTACGGTAGATTACCGTGAAAAATTCCACGCATCCGGGCGTTACCCGGGTGGATTCTTTAAGCGTGAGGCACGGCCCAGCAACGGAGAAATTCTGGTAATGCGCCTGGTAGACCGGGTACTGCGCCCGCTTTTCCCGAAAGATTACCACGCTGAGACCCAGGTCATGATCCAGATGATGTCTCACGACGAAGATGTTATGCCAGACGCCCTGGCCGGCCTGGCCGCTTCGGCTGCCATCCAGCTCTCTGATTTCCCGTTCGAATGCGCCATCTCTGAAGTACGGGTGGGCCGCGTAGACGGGCAGTTCATCATCAACCCGACCCGTACCCAACTCGAGTCGTCCGACATCGACATGATTGTGGGCGCCTCTGCCGATTCGGTGATGATGGTAGAAGGCGAGATGAACGAGGTATCTGAAGAGGATATGACCGAGGCCATCAAATTCGCCCATGAGGCCATTAAAGTACAGATCGAAGCCCAGCTGCGCCTGGCTGAAAAGGTGGGCCGCAAACCGGTGCGCGAGTACAAACAGGCCGACGAAAACGAGGCCCTGGCCGCAAAGGTACGCGAACTGGCTTACGATAAAGCCTACACCATCGCCAAAGGAGGCTCTTCAAAGCAGGAGCGCAGCGGCGCTTTCTCTGAATTGAAAGAGGCCGTGATGACTTCCTTCAGCGAGGAAGAACTGGAAGCATCTGGCGACCTGATCAAGAAATACTACTACAAGGCCGAGAAGGAAGCTGTGCGCAACCTGACCCTGGACGAGGGCAAACGCCTCGACGGCCGTAAGACCGACGAGATTCGCCCGATCTGGTGCGAGGTAGACTACCTGCCTTCTACCCACGGTTCGGCGATCTTTACCCGGGGAGAGACCCAGGCGCTGGCCACAGTAACCCTTGGAACTTCCCGCGAGGCCAACATCATCGACATGCCTTCGTACGAAGGGGAAGAGCGCTTTTACCTGCACTACAACTTCCCTCCCTTCTCAACAGGGGAAGCCCGTCGCATCATGGGAACTTCGCGTCGCGAAATCGGACACGGAAACCTGGCCCAGCGGGCCCTGACCCGCATGGTGCCCGCCGACTGCCCGTACACCGTTCGGGTTGTGTCTGAGGTTCTGGAAAGCAACGGCTCTTCGTCCATGGCTACGGTTTGCGCCGGTACCATGGCCCTGATGGACGCCGGGGTGCAACTGAAGAAACCTGTATCAGGTATCGCCATGGGGCTTATCTCCGATGCCGAGACCGGCAAATACGCCGTACTCTCTGACATCCTCGGGGATGAAGACCACCTGGGCGATATGGACTTCAAGGTAACCGGTACTGCCGATGGCATTACCGCCTGCCAGATGGACATCAAAATCAAGGGGCTGGCCTATGAAATCCTCATCAAAGCGCTGAAACAGGCCCGTGAGGGACGCCTGCACATTTTGAAGAAACTCACCGAGACCATCGCCGCACCGAATGCCGACGTAAAACCGCACGCGCCGAAGATGGTTACCCGCGTTATCCCGAACGAGTATATCGGTGCCGTTATCGGCAAGGGAGGCGAAGTGATCCAGGAGCTGCAGAAGACCACCAAGACCACCATCGTGATCAACGAAGACCCGGTTACCGGCGAGGGCATCGTGGAAATCCTCGGCACCGACCAGGCCGGCATCGACGCCGTACTGGCCAAGATCGACTCCATAATGTTCATGCCTCAGGAAGGCAGCATTTACGAGGTGAAAGTGATCAAGATCCTCGAATTCGGAGCTGTGGTGGAATACACCGAGGCCCCGGGCAACGAAACGCTGCTGCACGTCTCTGAAATTGACTGGAAGCGCACCGAGCATGTGGAAGACGTACTCTCCATGGGTGACGTATTCGACGTAAAACACCTGGGTATTGATGCCCGCACCAAGAAAGACCGTGTTTCGCGCAAGGCACTTCTCCCCAAACCGGAAGGATGGGAAGAGCGTCCCCCGCGCCGTGAAGGCGACCGGGGAGGTGACCGTCGGGGAGGCGACCGTCGTGGCGGAGATCGCCGTGGCGGAGACCGTCGTGGCGGAGACCGCGACCGTGGCTCGCGCCCGCCGCGCCGCGACCGCGACTGATCGTAATCCGATTTGATAAACCAAACCCCTGCAAGCAGGGGTTTTTTTATGCTTTACAGCTCGTCTTACCTTGCGATGGGGCGCCGTTGGGTTAGTGGGGTATGCATGCAGGATTTCCTGATTGGCATGTGCTGCTCGAGGGTTTATCTTGCAAGCGGGGGTTTGGGGGTAATTTCCCCGGCCCGGGAAGAAAATACCCGAAAAATAGAGCCCGGCTTGCGGGCTACCGGGGTCATCTGTCTTAAAAGTAAGGAAATCAAGAACTCAAATCGCCCGTTTTCAGGGCCTTTCGTCAAAAATGTTAAATTTTTGGAAGCGATGTGTAACCTTTACACGTTTCGTACGTATAACTAAATGCAGCAATGCATGAACCCCCAATACGAGTAGATGAGACAATTAAAGATCACAAAACAGGTTACCAACCGCGAAACGGCTTCGTTGGACAAATACCTTCAGGAAATCGGGAAGGTAGACCTGATCACAGCAGATGAGGAAGTAGAACTGGCCCAGCGCATCAAGGCTGGCGACCAGGCCGCTTTGGAGAAACTCACCAAGGCCAACCTCCGCTTTGTGGTATCGGTAGCCAAGCAATACCAGAACCAGGGGCTTACCCTCCCCGACCTCATTAACGAAGGAAACCTGGGCCTGATCAAAGCTGCACAGCGCTTCGACGAAACCCGTGGTTTCAAATTCATTTCCTACGCCGTATGGTGGATTCGCCAATCCATTCTGCAGGCCCTGGCCGAACAATCTCGTATTGTGCGGCTGCCGCTGAACAAGATCGGATCCATCAACAAGATCAACAAGACCTTCGCCTTTTTGGAGCAGGCCCACGAGCGCGTGCCTTCAGCCGAGGAAATCGCCAAGGAGCTCGACATGACCGTGGAAGACGTGAAACAGTCCCTGAAGAACTCAGGCCGCCACGTCTCCATGGACGCACCCCTTATTGACGGGGAAGATTCCAACCTGTACGATGTACTTCGCAGCGGGGAATCGCCCAACCCCGACAAGGAATTGCTGCACGAATCGCTGCGCACCGAAATTGAGCGGGCCCTGGAAACCCTGACGCCCCGTGAAGCCGACGTGATTCGCCTGTACTTCGGTCTGGCAGGCCAGCATTCCATGACCCTGGAAGAAATCGGCGAGACCTTCGACCTGACCCGTGAGCGCGTGCGCCAGATCAAAGAGAAGGCCATCCGCCGCCTGAAACACACCTCCCGATCCAAGATCCTGAAAACGTATCTCGGGTAGGGAAACGCAAAATGCACGTTAAATTCCAACGCGATTGGAATTTTGGTATAAAGTTTGTATTTTGTACACCGCAACAGCAGTTTATCATGACTGTTCGTTTTTTGATTGATGAATAAACTCCGGCTGATTACCGGAGTTTTTTCATTTATACAACCCCCTGTATTGCAGCTCGATATGCACGAAGCATCACAGCCCGACCCCTACCGCGCCCCCGCGGGGACCCGTGTTGGGCACATCCACCTCAAAGTGGCCCATCTCGGGCGGGCCCTGGAGTTCTACCGCGACCTGCTGGGTTTTGCCATAACCCAGCGGTACGGGCAGGAAGCCGTCTTCCTGGCTTCCGGAGACTACCACCACCACATCGGGTTGAACATCTGGTACAGCAAAGATGCCCCTCCTGCCCCCCGCCAATCGGCCGGGCTATTCCACACAGCCTTCCTGTACCCCACCCGCAAAGACCTGGCCGCTATCTACCGGCGCCTGCTGCAAGCCGATTATCCGCTCAGCGGGGCTGCCGACCACGGGGTATCAGAGGCCCTGTACCTGGACGACCCCGACGGCAATGGTGTGGAACTCTACTGCGACCGGCCACCGGCGCTCTGGCCCCGGAAAACCGACGGTAGCCTGGAGATGTTTACCCGCCCCCTTGACCTGGCCGGCTTGCTGGCCACCCTGGACGAAGGGTAAGGCTTCCCTTTGGAAAATATGTACCTTTGCGACAGCAGATTTTCTACCTCATGAAACACCCCATCATTGCCCCTTCCCTGCTGGCTGCCGATTTCGGCAATTTGCAACAAGCCGTTGAAATGGTAAACCGAAGCGATGCCGGCTGGCACCACATCGATGTGATGGACGGGCTGTTTGTGCCCAACATCTCATACGGCATGCCTGTGATCAAAGCCATCCAGCGCCACGCCACCAAGCCGCTCGACGTGCACCTGATGATTGTAGACCCCGACCGGTATGTTGAAACCTTTGCCAAACTGGGGGCCCACAACCTTACAGTGCATTACGAGGCCTGTACGCACCTGCACCGCACCCTGGAACACATTCACCAGGCGGGGATGAAAGCCGGGGTGGCCCTGAACCCGCATACCCCCGTGCACCTGCTGTCAGAGGTGTTGGAGCACATAGACGTAGTTTGCATGATGGGCGTTAACCCCGGGTTCGGGGGCCAGACCTTTATAGAACGCACCTACGACAAAATCAGGGCCCTGAAAGCCCTGGTTGAAGAGCGCGGCTGCGAAACGCGTATAGAAGTAGACGGGGGGGTAAATTTCGATAACGCCCAGGCGTTGTTGGATGCCGGCGCCGATGTGCTGGTGGCCGGGAGCCTCGTTTTTGGCTCAAAGGAGCCCGGGCAAACCATTGCCCGGCTGGCGGCCCTGCAGGGCGCCTAATACTGCTTGAGCAGGTAACGGATCAGGTCGGTAGTGGTCACTATGCCCACCAGTTCGCCGTTCAACTCTACCGGCAGGGCGTGGAATTCTTCTTTCGACAACAATTCGGCAACCTCCTTAATGGTGGTATCGGGGCTAACGGTTTTGATTTTTTTGGCCATTACCTGCGGAATGGTGAACATTTCGTAGACCACGGTTTCCACCTCGTCTTCCTCTTCATAGGCCCCGTCGGCAAAACTGATGCGCAACAAGTCTGTAAGGCTCAGCATACCGACAATTTTTTTACCCATAATAACAGGTATATGCCTTATATGATGTTTCTTAAACAACCTTTCTGCCTTCTCCAGGCTGTCGGTGGTATTGAGCACCACGAGTTGGGTGCTCATAATGGTTGAAACCGGAACGCGCTCCTGGATACTCATAACACTCGCTTTTGTATTGGTTGTCTTAAAGTTCCTTTTTCCACCCGCCAAAAAGTATGACAATTGTCAGGCCGTGGGGTCAATTCGGCCTCGGATGCGGGCATTCGGCCGGGATTGGCTAATTTTGTAGGTACCCCATTGGTAACGACATGGATTTAATCATTATAGGAGGAGGGCCAATCGGCATCGCCTGCGGCCTGGAAGCCCAGAAGCAGGGCCTCACATACCTGATTCTGGAGAAGGGGCCCATTGTGAATTCGCTGTTCAACTACCCGGTGAATATGCAGTTCTTCTCGTCTTCAGAGCGGCTGGAGATCGACAACATCCCCTTTATCAGCAAGGAGGCCAAGCCCAAGCGGAGCGAAGCCCTGGAATATTACCGGCGCATCGTCACCTCCAACCAGCTTCACATCAGGCTGTTCGAGGAAGTGACCGGGGTATTTCACGAGGAGGCTGCATTCAGGGTGGAAACCGACAAAGACACCTACCTGGCCGGGCAGGTGATTATCGCCACCGGTTTTTACGACCTGCCCAACCTGCTGGGGGTGCCCGGGGAACAGCTGCCGAAAGTGTCGCACTACTACAAAGACCCGCACTTTTACGCCAGCCAGAAACTGGCCGTGGTGGGGGCGAGCAATTCGGCAGTAGACGCCGCCCTGGAATGCTGGCGCAAAGGGGCAGAAGTAACAATGATCGTGCGCGGGCCCGAAATCGGGCAACGGGTGAAATACTGGGTGCGCCCCGATATCATCAACCGCATTGCCGAAGGGAGCATAACCGCCTATTACAACAGTTCGGTACGGGAAATCCGTGAACGGGAACTGGTTATAGAAACCCCGGAGGGCGAAGTAACCCTGCCCAATGACTTTGTGCTGGCCCTGACCGGCTACCAGCCCAATTTCGCCTTCCTGGAGCAGGCCGGGATACACCTGTCGAGGGATGCAAAACGCCTGCCCGAATACGACCCGGAAACCATGGAAACCAATGTGCCCGGCCTGTACCTGGCCGGGGTGATCTGCGGCGGGATGGAAACCCACAAATGGTTTATCGAGAATTCGCGCGAGCACGCCAAACGCATCGTAGACCACATCGTCCTTAAAACGGCCAACCGCAAACCTGTGGCCTGAATGTACCGGCTCCAAGCCAAAAGCAACCGGCCGCCGGGGCCCGGGCCGATAAGGCCCATTATTAACCCCGACGGGACGGACAGCCGCCCCCCTTTATCGTTTCTGTAGATCCCACGAATCATTTGGTGCCGATTCTAGGGCAACTGGTTTAGAATCTTTAACTTGTGTAGGTCCAAACTTTCACCAGATGAAAAAACAGTTCTACACCGGTTTGCTGGCCCTGCTGTGCCTGCTCTCGCCCCCTGCCCTGAGGGCACAAGAATCTCCTGCGGCCAAAGACGCCCGCATGGCCTGGTGGCGCGATGCCACTTTCGGCCTCTTCATACACTGGGGGTTGTATGCCATTCCCGCCGGCACCTGGGATGGGCAGACCCTGGGAAAAGGGCGTATCGGGGAGTGGATCATGCACGACCTGAATATTCCGGTTGCCGACTATGAGAAGTTGGCCGGGCAATTCAACCCCGTGTACTTCGATGCCGCCCAATGGGTTTCGATCGCCAAAAACGCCGGCATGAAATACATCGTGATAACCTCAAAGCACCACGACGGATTTGCGTTGTGGGACTCCCGGGTAACCGATTACGATGTTATGGATGCTTCCCCGTTTAAAAGGGACATTTTGATGGAGCTCAAACAGGCCTGCGATGCCGCCGGGATCAAGCTCTGCTTTTACCACTCCATAATGGACTGGCACCAGCCCGATGCCGAATCGCCCAAAGACTACACCCACCAGAATAACCCAAATGCCCGGTGGGAGCGCTACCGGGAAGAATACCTGAAACCGCAGCTCACCGAGCTGGTTACCCGATACCACCCGGCCGTTTTGTGGTTCGACGGGGAGTGGATCCCCGAATGGACCGAAGAACAGGGGCAGGAGCTCTATAGCTACCTGATGGACCTGGACCCCAACCTGATTATAAACAACCGCATCAGCAAGGCCAGGCAGGGCATGTCGGGCATGAACGAATATGCCAATGCGGCCGGTGATTTCGGCACCCCCGAACAGGAAATCCTGGAATCGACCGCCACTATGGATTGGGAATCGTGTATGACCATGAACGACACCTGGGGGTACCGCAAAGATGATTTCAACTGGAAATCGTCGGAAACTCTGATCGAGAACCTGATAGACGTGGCCGCCAAGGGGGGAAACTACCTGTTGAATATCGGCCCCATGGCCACGGGCAAAATACCGCAGGCTTCCATAGAACGTTTGTATGACCTGGGCGCCTGGCTGGCCGTGAACGGGGAAGCCATCTATGCCACCCACAGTTGGAAGTGCTTTAAAGAAGGTTCTACCTATTTTACGGTAGACAAGTCTGACAAATACGTGTATGCCTTGCTGACCGAAGCTCCCGCAGGCCCCGTTACCCTTTCCTGTGTCAGCCCTTCAAAAGGGGCCGAGATCATTCACCTGTCTACCGGACAACCGCTTGCCTGGGAAGCAGACCCTGCAGGTGGAATCCGATTGGAACTGCCCAAGGGTGATGCCTTTGGAGTGGCACAGGTCGTAAAAATACCGGTTGATTAACGCGGTTACCCCGCAAACAGCGCGCAGACCAAATGGCAGGAACCCGATTTACCCTTTACGAATGCTCGGGGCGGTGCTGAAGGAATGAAAGCCCTGTGAGTAGGCGACTTGACTAAACCTGCCCGTAGCCCCGGGGGATATTTTTTGTTTAATATTTAACAATAATAGTTAAACAATAATTGTACCTTGGCGTGAATTTCCCAGATAGGGAAGGCCTTAGGCCCCCGGGAACAAAATGCCAGCTCATGCTCCACAAAATCCTGAAAGACGCGTCGATCACCAACATAAACTCCCCTCAGGGCTCCCTACCGGGCCACCTTCCCGAGGAACTGCAAACCCCTATGCGCAAAGATGCCTTTACCCTGAGTGATGCCGAAAAAAAGGAACAGATCGCCTTTTATTTTGAGCGCATTATGGAAACACTCGGGCTCGACCTTACAGACGATTCCCTGCGGGATACCCCCAGGCGGGTGGCCAAAATGTACGTAGAGGAATCCTTTTCGGGCCTCGACCCCAGAAACAAGCCCAAGGTGTCCCTTTTCGAGAACAAATACCGTTACGGGCAGATGCTGGTGGAAAAAAACATAAGCTTTTATTCCAACTGTGAACACCATTTCGTGCCCATATTCGGGAAAGCGCATGTGGCCTATATTTCAAGCGGCACGGTTATCGGCCTTTCCAAACTGAACCGCATTGTGCAATACTACGGCCGTCGGCCCCAGGTGCAGGAGCGCATGACCAATCAGATCGGTGCCGAATTACAGGCTATTTTGGGTACCGAAGACGTCGCAGTCATCATCGATGCCAAACACCTTTGCGTGGCATCCAGGGGGGTGCAGGACGATTGTTCCTCTACCCTTTCGGCCTTTTACGGGGGGTGCTTCGCCCTGCCCGAAAAAATGGCGGAACTGCAATTCTACCTGAAAGACTGAGGCGCCTGGGCGATCTTTCCCCCTTACCCCGAAAATCGGGCATTTGGCAACAAAATTCGCCCTGGGAGGCTAAATGTGGGATTTCTGCGTTTTAAACAAACCTAAAACAACCGCAATGAAACCCATTTACCTCGCACTCCTGGCCTTTTTGCTGGCCGGAACCATCCAGGCCCAGCAGGGCTTCAAACTCGGCATACACGGCTCCCTCCCCGTTTCCACCGACGCCAACGATGCCGTGAGCCTCGTGGCCGGTGTAGATGCCGGGTACATGCGCGCCCTGGGCGAAGTGGTAGACCTCGGGGCCATGGTGAGCTTTATCCACGGCTTCCCCGAAAAATACGGCAACCAGGGGGCCGACCTGCCCAGTGTCGATTTTCTGCCCCTGGCCGCCAGCGTGCGCATATGGCCCTCCAATTCCTTTTCATTCGGCGCAGACGGCGGCTATGCCATCGGAATCAATGACGGCAATGATGGCGGCCTTTACTACAAACCCATTATAGGCTACCTGTTTGGCACCCAGACAGAGATAAGCCTCTCGTATACAGGCATCGCCGTTGACGGGTTCGACTGGGCCACGGTAAACTTCGGCATCCTCTACACCTTCCCCGAAGGGGTGCGCCGGTAGGCCTCTGGCAACCCGACCAATCCACCCCAGCTCAGGAATACCTCTCGATTGGCATGCAGTAACAAAAAAAGGCCCGGTTTCCCGGGCCTTCCGCTGTTTGGTTAGCGGGGGTTAAAATTTCATGCCCACGCCCAGGCCAATAAGCCAGGGGTTGATTTTTACATCAGCCCCCACCACGGCACCAAGGGCCGTATTGGCAAAGACGGTGGCATCGGTAGACAAGAAAACCTTTTTCACGTCTAGGTTCAGGAACCATTTATCATTCAGCGGGTAATCGAAGCCGCCCTGAAGGGCAAAGCCCACCGCATTGTCATACTGAACGGCATCGGCGGTCGGGCCTTCGTCTATCCCGTAAAAAATGGTATAGTTGATACCGGTTCCCAGATACGGTTTCACCTCCATGCCCGTAAAGTGGTATTGGAGTGTCAGGGTCGGCGGCAACAGCCACACGCTCCCCAGGTCGATGTCGCCGGCAGCGGTGGCAACGGCTTTCACATCGTGTTTGGCGGTACCAAGAATGAGCTCGGCCGCAATGTTTTCGGTAAAGAAATAGGTAAAGTCGAGCTCCGGAACCACGGCTGTGGATATCTCGACATCGCCGCCGACGGCTTCAATATCGGCGCTCTCGGCAGGCACCACGGCCAGGCCACGCAGGCGGGCCTGCCATTTGGTCGCCCCAGGTGCATCTTGCGCCAGAACGGGCGAAAGGGCGAACAGGGTCAACAACATAGCTAGTAATGTTCTCATAAGATGATGATTGAAGGATTGACCCCAAAAGTAAACCCCTTAAAATGCGGTTCTTATGATAAATATCATTGGTGGAACCTTATGGGAAGGGTCGAGGGCCCGGTAAACGGGTAGCGACAGGGCCAATAAAGTGAATAACCGGGCCTGGCTGCTACCCCTATTTTTTTTGGGCCCGCTCCCTGAGATTGGCTATCTTCAGCAGGTCAAACCCGATCGCATGGCGAATTACAACATAGACGCAAAAAAGCAAATGACCTATGACGCCATTGTCATAGGCTCCGGCATCAGCGGGGGCTGGGCAGCCAAGGAACTCTGCGAAAAAGGCCTCAAAACCCTGGTGCTGGAGCGCGGACCCCTGGTAGAACACGTAGTGGATTACCCCACCATGAACCTCGACCCCTGGGATATGGATCTGCGGGAGGCCCTGACCCCCGAGGAACAACAAAAGCATTACAAAGGCATCCGTTCGGGTTTTATCGGTAAAAGCTCGGAACATTTCTATGCGAACGATCAGGATAACCCGTACACCGAGGTGAAGCCCTTCCTCTGGATCAGGGGCCACCAGATGGGCGGGCGCTCCCTGCTCTGGGGCAAACAGACCTACCGCTGGAGCGACCTCGACTTCGAGGCCAATGCCCGGGACGGGCACGGGGTAGACTGGCCCATCCGCTATAAAGACATCGAGCCCTGGTACACCTATGTGGAAAAATTCGCGGGCATTAGCGGGGAGGCCCTGGGCCTGCCCCAGCTCCCCGACAGCCATTTTTTGCCGCCCATGGAACTCAATTGCGTGGAAAAGCAGGTCAAAAACCGCATTGAAAGCGCTTTTCCCGGGCGGCACATGATCATTGGCCGGGTTGCCCACCTCACCCAGCCCCTGAACGGGCGCGGCCAGTGCCAGTACCGCAACCGCTGCAGCCGGGGTTGCCCGTACGGGGCGTACTTCAGCAGCAACGCCGTAACCCTGCCGGCGGCCAATGCCACCGGGAACCTGACCATCAGGCCCTGGTCAATCGCCCAGTCCATACTCTATGACCATACCAGCGGCAAGGCCACCGGGGTGCGCATCATCGATGCCGAAACCGGGGAATGGCTGGAATACCAGGCCAAAATCATCTTCTGCAATGCCTCTACCCTGAGCACCACCCAGATTCTGCTGAATTCTACCTCAGAGCGGTTTCCAAACGGGCTTGGGAACGACAGCGGGGAACTGGGCCACAACCTTATGGACCACACCTACCGCATCGGGGCCCTGGGTACCGTGGAGGGTTTTGAAGACCAGTATTACAGCGGCCGCCGGCCGAACGGCATCTACATCCCCCGTTATGTGAATATTGACGAGGCCTCCCAAAGCGATAAATTCGTGCGGGGCTTTGGCTTCCAGGGGGGCGGCGGCCGGGGCGGCTCGCAAGCGGCGGCCAACGAACCCGGCTTTGGAGGGGGTTACAAAGACAGCATCTTAAAACCGGGACCCTGGGAATTCTTTATTACCGGCTTTGCCGAATGCCTGCCTTACCACGAGAACCAGGTAAGCCTCGATACCGGAAGCCTCGACAAATGGGGGCAGCCCACCCTGGCAATCGACTGCGAGTACAAGGAAAACGAACTGGCCCTAAACCGGCAGATCCGGGAAGACGCCGTAGACATGCTCGAGCGGTCCGGACTGAAAGACATCGTCGGCTTCGACAATGAGCACGAACCCGGTTACGGCATCCACGAAATGGGCACCGCCCGCATGGGGCGCGACCCCAGGACCTCCGTGCTCAATGGCACCAACCAGGTGCATGGGGCGAAAAACGTATTTGTGACCGACGGGGCCTGCATGACCTCTTCGTCTTGCGTGAACCCCTCCCTTACCTACATGGCCCTGACGGCCCGGGCCGCCGACCATGCCGTTGCCGAACTCAAAAAATTCAACCTCTGACCCATGGATCGCCGAAAAGCCTTGAAATCTGCGGGAATGCTGGCAGGAGCCTCCCTGGCCATGCCTACCCTGCTCAGTTTGCTACAGTCCTGCCAAGATACCCCCCGCCTGGAATGGCAGCCCCTGTTTTTTACCGAACCGGAGGCCCGCCTGGTCGGGGCACTGGCCGACGCCATTTTGCCCCGTACCGATACGCCGGGGGCCCTCGACGTAAAGGTGGATCTATTTGTAGATATCCTCGTGGCCAAAGCCTACCCGGCCCAGGGGCAGGAAAGCTTCCGGGCCGAACTGGCCCGCTTTGACGCCGTTTGCCAGGGTGTAAACGGGGCAGTCTTCGCAGACCTGGATCCCGAGGTGCGCCATAAAGTCCTGACCCGCTACGAAAAGCAGGCCGGCACCTTCAATCGGAGCGTGTGGGGCACAGCCGTCGGGGAGCAGAAACCCGTCGGCTTTTACCGGAATTTTAAATCCCTGGTTATCTGGGCCTACTTCAGCTCGGAGGAAATCGGGGAAAACGTCTTGAGCTACGACCCCATTCCCGGGGCCTACCACGGCTGCATCCCCCTCTCCGATGTAGGGAACCGCTGGAGCCTGTAGCCCCTTCCCATCATAATACAAAACGCCCCCATTTCGGGGGCGTCCTTTTTTTACGATTTCCAAGTATCCTTACCCGATAATGCGCTGCTGGCTGCCGAAGAAGGGCTGATTGTACAGGCGTGTTCCTGTGGCCTTGTACAATGCATTGGCCAGGGCCGCCGAGGCCGGGGGCAGGGAGGGTTCGCCCAGGCCGGTGGGGTCGATGCCGTTGTCGACAAAGAACGTTTCGATCTCTTCGGGGACCTCCCCGATGCGGATAAGCCGGTATTTGTCGAAATTGGTCTGGTCGGGCCGTCCGTCGCGGAAGGTCAGGGCGCTATAGCTGGCATGGCCAATGCCGTCTACAATGCCTCCTTCGATCTGGTTGCGGGCACTCAAGGGGTTAATCACGATGCCGCAATCGGCAGCGCACCATACCTTTTTAATCTTGGGCCGGCCGCCCTCCATAACCAGGTCGAGCACCTGGGCCACGTACGAATTGTGGCAGAAATAAGCCGAAACGCCACGGGAAACCCCAGCCGGGGCCCCTGCATCCCAATTTGATTTCTCGCGCACCAGCTTCAATACCCCGGCGTAACGTACGGGGTCGTAGTCGTTTTTGACCGGGTCGCCCACTGGGTTGTTGGCGGCCCGCTCGAAGAGTTCCAGGCGGAAATCGATCGGGTCTTTCCCGGCCGCCTCGGCCACCTCGTCGAGGAAGGCCTGCTCGGCACCGCCGATGAAGTTCGATCGGGGAGCCCGCCACGCCCCCGTGGTTACATTTGTCTGCAGGGCGTGTTTCTCGGCCAGGTAGTTGTCTACCGCCCCGGCCGGGAAGCGGTTTTCGAAGACCAGGTCGTCATTGGTGCCCACCCCGCGCACGTGGAAGGCCACCAAATTGCCGTCGGCGTCAAGGCCGGCCTTGTAGCGCACCTTGTAAGAGGGGCGGTAGGTGCCCTGCGACATATCGTCTTCGCGCGTGTACAGCAGTTTTACCGGCACGCCGGCTTCTTGCGAGATGCGCGCTGCTTCAACCCCGAAGGTCCCGTAGAGGCGGCGGCCGAAGCCACCCCCCTGGCGGGTCATCATGATGTCGATTTTTTCCTTGGGCATTCCCAAGACAGATGCCAGCGTATTTTCCAGGAATTCCGGGGTCTGAACGGGTCCCAGTAACTCGGCTTTGTCGGCCGTTACATGGGCGAAGAAATTCATCGGCTCCATGGGGTTGTGCGCCAGGTAGGGGGCGCTGTAGGTGCGTTCTATAACCGTGGCAGCACTGCGGAAGGCCTTCTCCACATCCCCATCTTTCCGCGAGGGTTGGCTGGGGGCGGTGTTCAGGAGTTTGGCGAGGGCCTCTTCGTGGTAGGCGGTGCTTTCGAGCGGGGTGGCCTCTTCCCACTGGGCGCGCAGGGCCTTTTGGGCCTGCAGGCACTGCCAGGTGGTTTCGCCCACTATAGCCACCATCTCGTCGATGGCACCCCCGTCTGACCATTGCCGCTCGGAGCCTTCCGGGTAAATCTGAATCGGGAACACATCGCGGATACCCGGCATGGCCTTCACCGGCTCGACATCCACGGCTTTGAGTTTCATTCCGAATGCCGGGGGGTGTACCACCATGGCAATCAGCATGCCTTCGCGTTGCACGTCTACCCCAAACAGGGACTCTCCTTTCACGATTTTGAGGCCGTCCACGTTTTTGCGGTCAGTGCCCACAATGGTGAATTCGTCGGGGTTTTTCAGGGTTACCTCTTCGGGTACCGACAGCTTTGCAGCAGCCGCAGCCATTTCCCCGTACCCGGCCGAGCGGTCGCTGGCCTTGTGGTACAATACGCCCATGGAGGTGGTGATTTCGGCCACCGGTACCTGCCAGGCCTGGGCCGCCGCCTCTTTCAGCATCTGCCGGCCGGTAGCCCCGGCCATGCGAAGCCCGTTCCAGCCCTGCCTGATCGACTGGCTGCCCCCGGCCACCTGCCGGGTGAAAATATCGGTGTTCAGGGGGGCCTGTTCCACGATAACCTGGTTCCAGTCGGTGTCGAGTTCCTCGGCCACAATCATGGGCATGGCCGTTTTGATGTTCTGTCCGATCTCAGGGTTGGGAGACATAATGGTAACCCGACCGTTCTCGCCGATCTTGAGGAAACCGTTGATCTCGAACCACGCATCGGGCATGGCCAGGGCCGCTTCACGGGCAGCCTCGGTCTGGCACGAAGCCAGCCAGCTGAAACTGAGTACCAGCCCTCCCCCGGCCAAGGCCGAGGATTTTATGAAACTGCGCCTTCCGAGGTGTGTTTTTATAAGAGTCATGATGTATGTTTTTGCTTTTGTGGTGTTGGATAAGATAGCGTCGGGTCGGCTCAGGTAGCGGCAGCCTGGTTGGCCGCGGCCAGTTTGATGGCCTTTTTGATGCGCACATAAGTACCGCAACGGCAGATATTGCCGTTCATCGCCCCTTCAATCTCGGCATCGCCGGGGTTCGGGTTGCTTTTGAGCAAGGCCACCGCCGACATGATTTGCCCCGACTGGCAATAGCCGCATTGGGGCACGTCGACTTCCAGCCAGGCCTGTTGCACAGGATGGTCTCCCTGCTCCGAAAGGCCTTCAATGGTGGTTACTTTTTGGTTGCCCACCGCCGAGACGGGCAGCATGCATGAACGTGTGGCGACATCGTTCAGGTGGACGGTGCAGGTGCCGCATTGGGCAATGCCGCAGCCGTATTTGGTGCCCACCAGGTTCAGGTGGTCGCGCAAGACCCACAACAAGGGGGTAGACGGGTCTACATCTACCTGTCGCTCGGTTCCGTTGATGTTCAGGTTGAATAGTGCCATGGCTATGAAATTTCTTAGAAGTTACGAGTTTTCAGAGAAAAACGCGGCATGCAAAGCCTGCATTCCGAAGGCATTTAAGAAATTTTAACACCCTGCTTTCCAGCCTTTCAGAGCCCTGTAAGTTGCTCCAGGGAATCGGGATAACGGGCCCCGACCACTCCAATGCGGTCGCAGGCTTCCCGGAGCCCGGCTATTTCCTCAGGGGTTAGGAAAAGGGACGCTGCCCCGATGTTTTCCTCCAACCGGTGTAATTTGGTGGTGCCGGGAATGGGCACGATCCAGGGTTTTTGGGCCAACACCCAGGCCAGGGCCATTTGGGCCGGGGTAGCCCCCCGCCTTTGGCCGTATTTCCGCAACAGCTCAACCAGGGCCAGGTTAGCCTCAAGGGCCTGGCGCCCAAACCGGGGGATGGTACCCCGTATATCCCCTTCTGCAAAAGTGCGGTCGAGCTGGAACTGCCCGGTCAGGTACCCGCGCCCTAATGGGCTATAGGGCACAAAGCCGATACCCAGTTCTTCAAGGAGCGGGAAGATATGCGCTTCGTGTTTGCGGGTCCAGAGGGAGTACTCGCTTTGCAGGGCGGTGAGCGGTTGTACGGCGTGGGCCCTGCGGATGGTGTCGGGCCCCGCTTCAGACATGCCGAACCGCTTTACCTTGCCTTCTGCAATCAGGTCCCTGACCGCGCCGGCAACTTCCTCGATGGGCACCTGCGGATCTACGCGGTGCTGGTAAAACAGGTCGATGGCCTCGACCCGCAGCCGTTTCAGGGAGGCTTCCGCCACCCGGCGGATGTGTTCTGGCCTGCTGTTGACCCCTGCCATTTTTCCGGAGCGCAGGTCAAAGCCGAACTTGGTGGCAATCTGCACCTTACCGCGGAAGGGCTCCAGGGCCTCCCCCACCAGCTCTTCATTGGTGTACGGGCCGTAGGCTTCTGCCGTATCGAAAAAGGTAATGCCCAGTTCCGCCGCTTTGCGCAGCAGGGCAATGGCTTCGCGCCGCTCCGGGAAGGGGGCGTAACCGAAATTCAACCCCATGCAACCCAGCCCGATGGCAGATACTTCCAGGGGCGGATTCCCCAATAATCTTTTTGCGATCATGTGTAAATGGTTAATAACCCTGCGCAAACGCGCCGGGTTTCAACCCAAAATTTACACAATTCAATGGAGACTACCCAGGAGATCCCAACCTAAAAACTGTAGACCAGGGCGAGGTTCCAGCTAAAGGGATCGCTGTCGATTTCGGTGGTAATTTCGCGGTTCAAAATCGATGCCAGGGAAAGCGGGAAATTCCGGATGGCCAGGCTAATGTTGGCAGAGGCGTAAATGCCGTCTTCCTCGTCCATGCGCAGGTAATACACCTGGGGTGAAATAGCCGCGTACCATTTTTTTCCCAGCGGTATATCTGAAAATCCGGCATTGACTGTCAAAAAATGCGTGCGCTTGGTCCCTTCGTCAAAGCCTACGGCGGTAAGGTAATACATGCCTACCCTGATGTGTTCACTCAGGGCGTAGCTCGGGGCAATCTCGCCCGCAAGGTATCTCCGCGCCTGTATAACCTGGGCATCTGCCCCGTCTTCGACTACATCAATGGTGCGGAAGTTAACAGCCGGGTGCGCCCCCACCCTTAGGGAAAACTTCCCTTTGTCTACCGCCCGGTAGCGATACCAGAAGATAAAGGCCCAGGGCTTGCCCTCCAGGGCAAATCGCATATCGGGCTCAAAACTGTGCTGCCCCTTCACCAACTTCAGGTCAAAAATCAGGGCCGGGTCTCCCAGGGAAAAGGTAGGCACCAGCGAAATGCCGTTGTTGGTAACCTGGATGTTGCCGTAAAATTGATCCAGGATGGGCCTGGGGGTCGGCTCCTGGGCCCGTACAACCTGAACAACAGCCAGCAACAGGCCTGTTGCGAGAAGGGTCCGCAGACGCCCCGGGGTTTTGGCAAGGGAACCGGGCAAAGCAAGGTTGGCAAAAAATGGATGCATGAATTGCGCGGAAATAATTCGATTGCAAAGGTAAGCTTCCTGAAAGGAACGACCGCGGCGCGCACCCGGGGAAGGCCCGAAATATGCAAACAAATCACAAAATGTGCTGCATTCTTCTTTTCTTTCATTGCCTGCCCTGCGGAATCCTGCTATCTTTCCTGTGACAAACACGACCGATATGCCCGAAGATCACAAGCCGAGAATCGTAATCGTAGGGGCCGGTTTCGGCGGGATCGAACTGGCCAAGGCGCTTCGAAAGGCAAAGGCCGAGGTTTTGCTGATCGACCGGAACAACTACCACAACTTCCAGCCGCTTATGTATCAGGTCGCAACCGGGGGCCTGGAACCCGACAGCATCGCCTATCCGGTGCGGCGCATTTTTCGCAGGTACCCGAACGTGTCGTGCCGCATGGCCGCGGTGGGACGGGTTGACTGGGAATGCAACCGCCTGTTTACAAGTATCGGCACCATTACCTACGACTATTTAATATTGGCGACGGGAAGCCAGACCAACTATTTTAATTTCGAAGCGGTCAAAGACCGGTTGCTGACCCTGAAAGGGTTGCCGGATGCCCTGAACATACGAAGCTATATTTACCAGAACCTGGAAAAGGCCATCGCCAACTACAGCGGGGAGCCCCTTGAAGAGCTCATGAACGTGGCCATTGTGGGCGGAGGGCCGGCAGGCATTGAACTGGCCGGGGCCCTGGCCGAGATGAAGCGGCACGTGATCCCCAAAGACTTCCCCGATTTGGACACCCGCAAAATGAGTATTAACCTGTACCAGGCCGGCGACCGGGTGTTGAACGCCATGTCTGTCGAAGCCTCTGAAAAGGCCCTGGCCTACCTGCAGCAAATGGGCGTGAACGTAAAACTGAACGCCCGGGTAGCCTCTTATGAGGCCGACGAGGTGCTCCTGGAAGACGGCACCCGTTTCCCGACCGATACCGTCTTGTGGACCGCAGGGGTTCAGGCTGCCCCCCTCGAGGGATTGCCGCCGGCTTGTCTTAGGAAAGGAAGTCGTATCGGGGTGGATTCCTTCAACCGTGTTGAAGGTTTGGATCGTGTTTTTGCCATTGGCGACGTGGCCAGTTGCGAAACGCCCGAAAATCCGCGCGGGCTGCCCATGCTCGCCCCCGTTGCCCAGCAACAGGGCCGGCACCTGGCGCGCAACCTGAAAGCCCTGCTGGCCAAAAAGCCGCTGCAGCCTTTTGTGTACAAAGACCGGGGGTCCATGGCTACCGTGGGCCGGGTGCGGGCCGTGGTAGACCTGCCACACTGGAAATTCCAGGGCTCCTTTGCCTGGTTCGTCTGGATGGGGGTGCATATTTACTCCCTGGTAGGCTTCCGCAACAAGCTGGCAGCCCTGTATCACTGGGCCTTCAACTACCTGAGCTACGACCGGCCCCTGGGGCTGATTATCAGGCCGTACCGGCGCGATGGCAGGGAGGGCGTAAATTCCGGTAAACCCGGTTAAACTTTCACCCTATCGGAAAGTCCTATACAGAGATCTTCCTATATTTAATAACCAGGGGGCCATTATGCGCCCGCACCAAAAACCAACCCGATATGAAAACCCGAATACTGACCGCGCTTTACCTGCTGTTTTTCACAGGGTACTTGACAGCCCAGCAACCCAATACCTATTCTTTGGTGGTAGAGGGGTTTGACTGGGGCCCGGCCGTAAACAAGGTAGTGCTCGACCTGGGCGAGACCGCCGAAACCGTGCCCGAAGGCGACTTCTCGGTATACGCCACCCGCAGCACCGACTTGGCCGAGATACCGGCAGCTTTCGCCTCGGGCGAACGTACCGTGCTGGGCTCGTACCTCTCAGACGAGAAAGGCAACCGAACCGAAAACGGTTCGCACCTGACCCTGGTGCTGGCCGTGGGGCCCCAGATGCCCCTGGGATCGCCTTTTCAGTACGCCAATAACGACAAGGTTCGCGGCAATTTCTGGGTAACGTATCGGGTGGCCGTAACCCACCAGCCCAGCCTGCGTACCTGGAACCAGAAAAACGGGCAGGTGCTGCCCCTGGTAGATCGCTTTGACCTCAACGGGCAGTACGAATACGCCCCCGGCCAAACGATGTCGTTCGCCAGTTACACACCCCCTGCCGGGAATGGAAAAAAACCCCTGATTATCTGGCTGCACGGGGGCGGGGAAGGCGGCTCTGACCCCACCATCGCCCTGTTGGGCAACCGGGCAGCCAACTACGCTGCCGATGAAATCCAGCAGTACTTCTCAGGGGCCTATGTACTGGTGCCCCAGGCCCCGACTTTCTGGATGAACAAGGAAGGGGGCGGCTATACCCGCGGGGATGTGGAAGATATCTACAACGAAGGCCTAATGGCCCTGATCCGCGATTTTGTGGCGGGCCACCCGCAGATTGACCCGGCCCGCATCTATGTGGGCGGGTGCAGCAACGGCGGGTATATGAGCCTGAAACTCCTGCTGAAAGACCCCGGCTATTTCGCCGCCGCGTACATCAGCGCCCTGGCCTACCAGTCGCAGCACGTGACCGATGACCAAATCCGGAGCATCCGGAAAGTGCCCATCTGGTTTATGCATGCCAAGGACGACCCGGTTACCGTACCCGACCAGACCGTGGTACCCATCTACCAGCGCCTGAAGGCAGCCGGGGCCAAAAACCTGCACTTCTCGTTTTACGACCATGTGGTCGACATCACCAACCTGTACGGCGGGAATGATTTCCACTACAGCGGCCATTGGTCGTGGATCTATTCGCATGCCAACCAGGCCACGCGCGATTTTGACGGGAACCCCGTACTGCTCGATGGGCGGGCCGTTACCGTAATGCAGTGGCTGGCTGCCCAGAAGAAATGAACCCGCTGGCCGCCGCAGGCGGGAAATGAGCCAGGGCATTATGGAAACTGGCCCAAAAAGAGCTATCGGCTATATGCTGCTCAGCACGGCTTCCTTTGCCGTGATGAATGCCCTGCTTAAAGAGCTGAACCACCTCCCTGCCCTGGAACTGGTCTTTTTCCGTTCCATCGGCTCGGCCCTCATTGCCACGTCCTTTTTGCTTAAAAGCGGGATTCCCCTGCTGGGGCGGCACCGGGGCCTGTTGGTACTGCGGGCGGCCCTGGGGGTTTCGGCCATGTCGCTCTTTTTCACCTCCCTGA
>JBNKGM010000038.1:0-31074 GCA_050289825.1 Robiginitalea sp. | reverse complement strand
GATTTAACCTCGAACAAGAAGGCGTTCGGAGACCGGCAGGCCTTTAACGGCAAGACGCTTTTGCTCACCATTCCCAAACTGGTGCTGCCCCTCGGGGTATTCATGGCGGGCGACCTGCTGTGGAACCAAACCGCCGGATTCGCACTGGTGGCGCTTTCAGGAATTGTGGGATTCACCTTTAAAGATCGCGTCTTTCGCCTCATCGAAAAAATATACCGCAAAGAAAAATACAAGACCCTGCGCGCCTACAGGCAACAGGGGTCCTGACTTCAACTATTGGCCATGATTGTAGCAGAACAACTGAGCAAGGTTTACGGCACACAGAAAGTGCTCGACATAGAACATCTCGAAATCCCGGATGGACAAAGTTTTGGCCTGGTCGGCAACAACGGGGCTGGAAAAACAACCCTGTTCAGCCTCTTGCTGGATTTGATTGAACCCAGCTCTGGGCACATCGTAAACCAGGGTGTTGAGGTACGCACCAGTGAAGCCTGGAAACCCTTTACCTCGGCGTTTATTGATGAAAGCTTCCTGATCGGATACCTGACCCCGGAAGAATATTTCTACTTCATTGGCGAGCTGCGGGGCCAGTCAAGGGCAGATGTGGATGCCCTATTGTCGCGTTTTGAAGACATGTTTAACGGGGAAATTCTCCAGCAGAAAAAATACCTGCGCGACCTTTCCAAGGGCAATCAGAAAAAGGTGGGCATAGTTGCCGCCTTTATAGGCACCCCCCGGGTTGTCATTTTGGATGAACCCTTTGCCAACCTCGACCCCACCACCCAGATTCGCCTGAAGAAAATATTGAAGGAAATGGCAGAAAACCAGGAAGTGACGGTGCTGGTTTCGAGCCACGACCTCATCCATGTAACCGAAGTCTGCCAGCGCATTGTAGTGCTCAGTAAAGGGAAGGTGGTGCGAGATATCCGCACTTCGCCTGAAACCCTTAAGGAACTGGAACAATTCTTCGACAGCCAGTCCGTTTAGGCCCGGCTTGCACCGACCAAACTGAAATACCCGGTATTTGCGTCAAATTGCCCGCGGGCGGCATACTAAATCGCCGCTTTTACAGTTTAGGATACAAACGCAATCAGGGAATTTTGAACATATCTAGGGCAATTTACGGCGCACTGCTGCTGGCGGCTGGCTTTCTTTTGAGCTGCTCCACCAAGAAAGACGCCTTTGCAAACCGGAATTGGCACGCCCTGAACACCAAATACAACGTTTTGTACAACGGCAACCTCGCTTTTGAAGCGGGCCGTGAAGAACTCAACACCTCTTACCACGATAACTATTGGGAGATTTTGCCGGTAGAACGCCTGGCGGTCTCGGGGGAGATCAAGCTCGATTCGGAAGACAATAACCCCCAGTTTCTGAAGGCCGAAGAGAAAGCCACCAAGGCGATCCAGAAGCACAGCATGGATATAAACGACCACGAGCGGAACCCGCAAACCGACGAGGCCTTCCTGCTCCTGGGCAAAGCCCGCTATTTCGATGAGCGCTATATCCCCGCCCTGGAAGCCTTCAACTACATTTTGCGCAAATATCCCGAAAGCAACAAGCTTAACCAGGCCACCATCTGGCGCGAGAAAACGAATATCAGGCTGGGGTATGAGGAACTGGCAATCAAAAACCTGAAACGACTTTTTAAATACGAAGCACTGAGCGATCAGGAATACGCCGATGCCCGGGCCATTATGGGTCAGGCCTACCTGAACCTCAACAAGGCAGACACGGCCCTGCTGCAGCTGAAAGTGGCCGCGGCATATACCCGTAAAAAGGAAGAGAAAGGGCGTTATTACTTTATTATCGGCCAGCTATACAACCAAATGGGGCATCGCGACAGCGCCAATTTTGCTTTTGATAAGATTATAGCCATGAACCGCCAGGTTCCCCGCGTCTACCTGGTGAATGCCCACCTTAAGAAAATTCAGAACACCCCCCAAACCCGGGGAAACCGGGAGTTTTTGCTGGAATACCTAACCGAATTGGAAGAAAACCGTGAAAACCGCCCCTTCCTCGATAAGATATACCGCGAACTGGCCGATTTCCATTCCGAAAACGGCGCCGACAGCCTGTCGACCGCCTATTACAACCAGTCGCTGCGGGCCACCCAAAACGACCCGGTTATCAATGCCCTGAACTACGAAGACCTGGCCGACTACCATTTTGACGGGAATGCCTATAAGGAGGCGGGGGCCTACTACGACAGCGTATTGCTGAACCTGAACGAGAATACCCGCAAATACAGGGCGATCAGGAAGAAGCGCGATAACCTCGACGACGTGATTGCCTACGAAGAGGTGGTGCACAATGCAGACAGCATTGTGGGGTTGTTTGAGATGGAGCCCGTGCAGCAACAGCTGTATTTCCAGAATTACATCGACTCCCTCAAAGCCCTGGACGAAGCCCTGGCCCGAAAGAAAGAATCGCAGGCCCAGGCGGGGTTCGAAACCTTCTCCCAATCGAGGGGCGGAAAGGAGAACCAGGGCAAATTCTATTTCTACAATATAAGCAGTCTGGGATATGGCAGAACTGTGTTTACCACCCGATGGGGCAATCGCACCCTGGAAGATAACTGGCGCTGGAGCAACAAGGCCCTGTTGGTTGCCGAAGACCTGGCGGCGAATGACCTTCCGTCCAATGCTACTGACCCCGGTCTGCTCGGTGATTCGCAGAAGTACGACCTGAATTTTTACCTCGACCGCATCCCTAAAAACGAACAGGTGATCGACAGCCTGAGGCGCGAGCGGAATTTTGCCAACTACCAGCTGGGGATCATCTACAAGGAAAAATTCCAGGAGCCCCTGCTCGCTGCTGGCAAGCTTGAAAAGGTATTGGCTTCAGGCCCTGAAGAGCGCCTGATACTGCCCTCCAAATACAACCTGTACAAGATTTACGAGGAATCGGGCAGCCCGCTTGCTGAAACGATGCGGGCCGACATCATTAAAAATCATCCCGACTCGAGGTATGCAGCTATACTCAACGACCCGGGCGTAGAGCTCGCTGCCCTCGAAAACAGCCCGGATGCCCGGTATACCGAACTTTTCAGGGCCTATAGCGACCAGCGCTACCTGGAGGTGATAACCGGAGCTGAACAGAGTATACAACAATACGCCGGCGACCCGATCGTGCCCAAGCTCGAATTGCTGAAGGCCAATGCCATCGGACGGCTGCAGGGCTTTGACGACTTTAAGGAAGCCTTGAATTACGTGGCCCTCAACTATCCGAACACGGAAGAAGGCCGCCGTGCGGCAGGTATGATTGCGGAGCAGCTGCCGCAGATGGAGTCGAGCGAATTTACCACCACTCTCAGCGCCTCCGGCACCGGGAACTGGAAGGTGGTATTCCCCTTTAAACGGCACCAGCAAAAAGAGGCCCTGGCCCTTATGGAGACCCTGGAGAAATCCATAAAGGACCTGGGTTACCGCAACCGGGTTTCTAACGACATCTACAACCTGGAGCAGCAGTTTGTGGTGGTGCACGGTTTTCGGTCGCGCGACTACGCCCTGGGTTATCTGGAACTCCTAAAAAACAACCGGGACTACCGGATTGACCGTGAGAATTTTGTAATTTTATCGGCCAATTACAAAACCCTGCAGATACACAAAAACCTGGACGAATACCGAAGCCAGATACAACCCCCAAAACCTTAAATTACCATGTTTTCAGACAACAAAAAACCCAGGATTATGAGCGAAATCGGAGGACAACGAAACAGCATAGAGAAGAACACCAAGATAAAGGGTGACATCATTTCTGAAGCCGACTTCCGCATCGACGGAAAACTGGACGGGAACCTGAAAACATCGGGAAAGGTGGTTATTGGCAAAGACGGGTATATCCATGGCAAGGTGGAATGTGTGAATGCCGATATCGAAGGGAGCTTTAACGGGGAGCTTTTGGTTTCTGAATTGCTTTCCCTGAAAGATTCGGCTGTTATAGAAGGTACTGTTTCCGTATCGAAGCTGGCCGTTGAGCCAGGGGCTACCTTTAATGCCTCCTGCAACATGAAAGGCAAATCGGGCCACCCCCAGGCAGCTCAGGCAGGAGCTGGAGTTAAAGCGGCAGCCGCCAGCACGGCCAACACCGGGGAGCGTGCCAAAATCTCCTGATCCGGATAAAAAGAAAAGCCCCCTGAGGCAGGCCGCGGTCTTAACTGGGATTGCAGCGGAAATGGGCGTCATTATCTACCTGGCGGCCCGCGGCGGCATGTGGCTCGATCAGCACTTTCAAACCGACAAACGCCTTTTTACGGCCTTGTGCACGATTCTTGGAGTGGCCATTTCGCTTTGGACGGTTTTACGGCAACTCAAACGCTTCCAGGACGAATGAAAAATCGGACCTTTCTCTTCCGGTACGGGGTGTGGTTAATCCTGCTGGGGGCGGGGTCATTCGCCCTGCATTGCCTGGTGCGGGCTTTTTCGGGCCAGTCGTTGCTGGGCGACCTCTTGCCGGTATCTTACCTGGTCAATTTCGGCCTGGCTTTCGCTATTGTCTGGCTTTTATACAAGTACCGCAAGAAAATGAGGCAACAGATCGGCTTCTTGTTCATTGCGGGAAGCCTCTTGAAATTTGCGGTTTTCTTTGCTGTGTTTTATCCCATTTTCAGAGACGACGGGGCCATTGTCCGCGGTGAATTCGCTTCTTTTTTCGTCCCCTATTTACTTGCCCTCTTCCTGGAGACCCTCTTCACGGCAAAATTGCTGAGGGAGCTGGAAAGGGAGGAGCCCCTGTGATTGCCGAGTGCAGGCCGCCAAAATTAACTTCAAATGCTTTTTTGTTTTAGGAGGAATAGCTTACATTTGCAGCGATTTTTACAGACCCCTAGATTCGACCGACATGCGAATGACCTTTGTGAGCAAATTCCTGGGCCTTACCGCGTTATTGCTGAGTATGACCGCGACAGCCAAGGAAGGACCCGAAGCCTCGGGCAATTCCCCGGAAGACACCAAGGCGGAAATCAAGGAATTCATCGCCCACCACCTGCAGGATTCTCACGACTTCAACCTGTATTCCTATAAAAACGAAGCCGGCGAAGAAGTACATGTCGGATTCCCGTTGCCGGTGATCCTTTGGGACGAAGGCCTGAAGGTCTTTTCCTCTTCTCACCTGCACCATGGAGAGGCTGTAGCCGAGGCGGGAGGCAACTACTACACCCTTTACCACAACAAAATATACAGGACAAATGCCGCCGGCGAACTGTCTTTTGACGAACACCACCACCCGACCAACGTCAAGCCCCTCGACTTTTCGATAACCAAAAGCGTGTTGATGATGCTCGTAACAGGCCTGCTGTTGTTCTGGATTTTCAGCAGCCTGGCCAAAAGCTACGTGAAACACGGGGCTGTACCCAGAGGGATTGGCCGCTTTTTCGAACCCATCGTGCTCTACATCCGCGACGACATAGCCATTGCCAACATAGGGGAGAAAAAGTACAGGCGCTATATGCCCTTTCTGCTTACCACCTTCTTCTTTATCTGGTTCCTGAACATGTTTGGCCTTACCCCGCTGGGGGTGAATGTGACCGGGAATATCGCGGTTACTTCGGCCCTGGCCGTGCTGGTCTTCCTGCTAACCAACTTTACGGGGACCAAAGATTACTGGAAACACATTTTTGACCCCCTGGGCGACGGCATGCCCTGGGCAGGAAAGATTATCATTTACATCATTCTGGTGCCCATTGAAATCCTCGGGATGTTCATCAAGCCATTCGCCCTGCTGATCCGTCTCTATGCCAACATGACGGCCGGGCACGTGGTTATGATGAGCCTGATCGGGCTGATCTTTATATTCAAGAGCTGGGTCGGAGGCCCGCTCTCATTTGGGTTGAGCTTTGCCATTTCGGTTATCGAAGTGCTGGTGGCTCTGCTTCAGGCTTATATTTTCACCATGCTGGCTGCCCTGTATTTCGGTTTTGCCTCGGAGGAACACCACCACGAGCACGACCACGAAGAGGATGCCGAGATGTTGCATTCGTAAGTCGTTTTAACGTTGAATTGTTTAATTTTTTAATACTCTATTTATGGAAATTCCAAGTGTAGTAGGTGCTGGACTGGCCGTTATCGGCGCCGGTATCGGCATCGGGATGATCGGTGGACGCGCCATGGAGGCTATCGCCCGCCAACCTGAGGCCTACGGTAAGATTCAAACAGCGATGCTGATTGCAGCGGCGCTTATTGAAGGGATTGGTTTCGCCGCGATCTTCGCCGGATAAGCCTATCAAAAACACTGCTGTGACCCCAACGGTTGGTTGGGGTCGCCGCAGTATCTGGAATCCTAAAACAGACAATCTGACATGGAAAAATTAATCAACGAATTTTCGGCAGGACTGTTCTTCTGGCAGATCATCCTCTTCATCCTTCTGTTGCTGTTGCTTCGGAAATTTGCCTGGAAGCCGATTCTGCATGCCATAAACGCACGGGAAGAAGGCATCAAGAACGCCCTGGCTGCCGCCGAGGAAGCCAAGAAGGAAATGCAGAACGTGACGGCCGACAGTGAAAAGCTGCTGCAGGAAGCCCGCTCTGAGCGTGAGGCCATGCTGAAAGAAGCCCGCGAGATCAAGGAAAAAATGATTGCCGACGCTAAATCTCAGGCCCAGGCCGAAGGGGAAAAGATGATTGCCCAGGCCAAGCAGAGCATTGAAGGCGAGAAAAAGGCAGCTATTGCAGACATCAAAAACCAGGTGGCCTCCCTTTCGGTGGAGATTGCCGAAAAGGTGCTGCAAAACCAGCTCGACAACAAAGACAAGCAACTCAAATTGGTTGACCAGCTGGTCAGCGACATAAAACTGCGCTAAGCGATGAGCGAAGTACGAGCAGCCCTGCGGTATGCCAAAGCGATGATGGAGCTGGCCGTCGACCAGAAAAAGGTGAAGGCGGTAGAGGGCGACATGCGCACCATTCAGGAAACCGTTGCTGAAAACGACAACCTGAAGGAAATGCTGGCGAGCCCTATCGTGAAAATATCAGATAAGGAAGCCGTGCTCAATGGCATCTTTAAGGATGCCGATGTGTTGAGCAAAGAGCTCTTTGCCTTGCTGGCCCGCAACAAGCGGATTGGCCTGCTGAGCGAGGTAGCCCGTCAGTTCGTGTTGCTTTACGAGCGCATGCAGGGGCAGGATGTGGCCCATGTGGTAACAGCCGTGCCGCTTACTGCCGAGCTGGAAAAGAAAATCCTGGAAAGGCTCAAGCAGATTACAGGCAAGGAAGTGACCGTCGAAAACGTGGTAGACCCTTCCCTGATCGGAGGATTCGTGATGCGGGTAGGCGATTTGGAATACAATGCCAGCGTTGCCAGCAAATTATCAAACCTGAAAAGAGAACTCACAAACAGTTAAACCCGGGCAACTGAGGTTGTTCGCATTTATATACAGTAGAAAATGGCAGGAATTAAAGCGGCTGAAGTATCAGCGATCTTGAAGAAACAATTATCCGGATTCGAGGCAACCGCCTCCCTGGATGAGGTGGGTACCGTACTTCAGGTAGGAGACGGTATTGCCCGTGTTTATGGTCTTTCCAATGCCCAGTACGGAGAACTTGTGGAGTTCGACGGCGGACTGGAAGGCATCGTCCTGAACCTGGAAGAAGACAACGTGGGTGTGGTACTGCTCGGTCCTTCCCGAGGTGTTATGGAAGGTGCAACCGTAAAACGGACCCAACGCATTGCCTCCATCAAGGTTGGAGAAGGTATTGTAGGCCGTGTGGTCGATACCCTCGGAAACCCGATTGACGGCAAAGGAGCCATCGCCGGAGAGCTGCTTGAGATGCCGCTGGAGCGCAAAGCGCCAGGGGTAATTTTCCGTCAGCCGGTAAACGAACCCCTGCAAACTGGGGTAAAAGCCATTGACGCCATGATTCCGATCGGTCGCGGACAGCGGGAGCTGGTAATCGGCGACCGTCAGACCGGGAAGACCACGGTTTGTATCGACACCATCATCAACCAAAAAGAATTCTACGATGCCGGGAAGCCTGTGTACTGTATCTACGTTGCAGTGGGTCAGAAGGCCTCAACGGTTGCCGGCATCGCCAAGACCCTCGAAGATAAAGGCGCCATGGCCTACACCACTATCGTAGCTGCCAACGCCTCCGACCCTGCCCCTATGCAGGTATACGCTCCCTTCGCCGGGGCTGCCATCGGGGAATATTTCCGCGATACCGGCCGTCCGGCCCTGATTATCTACGACGACCTTTCCAAGCAGGCCGTGGCCTACCGCGAGGTGTCGCTGCTGCTCCGTCGCCCCCCGGGACGTGAAGCCTATCCGGGTGACGTATTCTACCTACACTCCCGCTTGCTCGAGCGCGCTGCCAAGGTAATTAACGACGACAGCGTAGCCAAGAACATGAACGACCTTCCGGAGTCGCTGAAAGACAAGGTAAAAGGAGGAGGCTCCCTGACCGCCCTGCCGATTATTGAGACTCAGGCAGGTGACGTATCGGCGTACATTCCTACCAACGTAATCTCGATTACCGACGGGCAGATCTTCCTGGAGCAAGACCTGTTCAACCAGGGAGTGCGCCCGGCTATCAACGTGGGTATTTCAGTATCGCGTGTAGGGGGCTCGGCCCAGATCAAATCGATGAAGAAGGTAGCCGGAACCCTGAAGCTCGACCAGGCCCAATTCCGCGAACTGGAGGCTTTTGCCAAGTTCGGGTCAGACCTCGACGCCGCCACCCTCAATGTAATTGAGAAAGGGCGCCGCAACGTGGAAATCCTGAAACAGGCCCAGGGCGATCCGTTCACCGTTGAAAACCAGATTGCCATCATCTTCGCAGGCACCAAGAACCTGCTTCGCGAGGTGCCGGTAGACAAGGTGAAGGAGTTTGAGCGTGACTTCCTGGAATTCCTCAACGCCAAGCACCGCGATGTGCTTGATCAGCTGAAGGCCGGGAAGATTACAGACGAGATTACCGACACCCTGACCGCCGTCTGTAAAGACCTGGCGTCAAAATACAAAGCCTAAACCAAAACGCCGGCGGCAGGCTTAACCCGCCGCCGGCCCATGTATTCAAGGACTTTCGATTATGGCCAACTTAAAGGAAATTCGCAGCAGGATCACCTCGGTGAGCTCCACCATGCAGATCACCTCTGCCATGAAAATGGTGTCTGCCGCGAAGCTCAAAAAAGCGCAGGATGCCATCACGGCCATGCGCCCCTATGCCGACAAGCTGACCGAGCTACTGCAGAACCTCAGCGCCAACCTCGATGGCGATGGGGGAAGCCGGTATGCCGAAACCCGCGAGGTAAAAAAAGTACTGGTGGTTTCCATCAGTTCGAACCGCGGGCTGTGCGGGGCCTTTAATTCGAATATTGTGAAGCAGAGTATTTCCCTTGCCCAGGAGAAATACGCCGGCAAGCAGGTAGACTTCGTGACTATAGGCAAAAAGGCCAATGACCTGCTGCGCAAACGCTTTACCATTGTTTCCAATCACAATTCGGTATTTGACGACCTTACTTTTGAAGCGGTCGCCCAAATTGCCGAGGCTCTTATGCAGCGTTTTGCCGAGGGGCAGTACGACCGGATTGACCTGGTGTACAACCACTTCAAAAACGCCGCCACCCAGAAGGTAATGGCCGAGCAGTTCCTGCCCATTCAGCCGCCTGCGGAAAAGGCTGCCTCCACGGCCGATTACATATACGAACCTTCTGAGGTCGAAATCGTTTCCCAGCTTATCCCCAAAGCGTTGAAAACCCAGCTTTACAAGGCGATTAGGGATTCCTTCGCCAGTGAGCACGGGGCGCGGATGACCGCCATGCACAAAGCCACCGACAACGCCTCAGAGCTGCGTGACCAGTTGAAACTCACCTACAACAAGGCGCGCCAGGCGGCCATCACCAACGAGATCCTGGAAATCGTGGGTGGAGCCGAGGCTCTGGCAGGATAAGCCCAACCGACACCATTTACAAGCCCCGGAACGCATTGCTTCCGGGGTTTTTGTTTCAGGCTTTTCTGAAATCTAATTCAGCTGACACGCTTTGCCGGGTGCAGGGATATGACTTTGGCATCCATTTTGGATTACTATCTTTATGCAAGCAACACAAACGACACTTCCCATGCGATCCCTGGTTTATGCAATCCTTCTGATGCTGTCGAGCACGGCAGGGTGCTCTTCCCAAAAGCATTTTGATAAGTCCCCGCCATTTAAAGTGTCAAGTCCCACCGTGCAGGTAATCGCGGCCGGGCGCGAATCCGGCGGGGCCACTACAGAGCTCTCCTTTCGCTTTACGGCCGAAGACCCGGGGGCGATTAAACTCGATTCCCTTTACTTCCGGGGGCGAGTGCTTACGCCAATTTTGACCGAAACTGAAACAGGGGTGTTGGTGTCAGCCCGATACGCAGCGCTTCACCTGAACAAGCCCGATATTACGATGCACGCCGATTCACTCCGGGAGGTCGGAAACCAGCCGCCAGCCCCGCTGCCCGGGCAACAGGCAATCCCATTTGAGCTTGAGCGCAACCAGGCCGTCCTTTCATACCGAATCGGCACGGATGCCCCCATACGGTATTTCCGCATAGACGACATTGCCGACAAACCCGTTCGGGCCATGCCGGAAAGGCCGCATTAGCAACTTTGACGGCTTGCGCTAATTGCCTAATTTAGGCAGTACTATAACACACTGCTCTTTGAGGCTGTTTCATAAACTCTTCAAGCAAACCTTTATATACGGACTGGCCACGGTTTTACCGCGCATGTTGTCGTTTTTGCTGGTACCCCTGTATACGCAGGTGATGCCCCCAAACGGCTATGGTGAACTCACCATTATCTTCACCTTTTTCGCCATTTTCAACGTGCTGCTGGCCTATGGCATGGAAACAGCATTCTTCCGGTTTTACAACAAGGAATCAGAGCCCGGACGCGTTTTGTCTACCTCCCTGCTTACCCTGTTGGGGTCTACCTTGCTGTTTTTCGTGTTCGCAGCCCTTTTGCGTCGGCCCCTGGCCGCTTTGATGAACATCGAAGTTTCCTATTTCTGGTATTTTGTGATTGTCCTGAGCCTTGACGCCCTGGTAATCGTGCCCTTTGCACGGCTCAGGGCCAACGAACAGCCCGGCATTTACGCTATTATCAAAATCGCCAATGTGGCGACCAACATTGTCTTGAACCTGTTCTTTCTGCTGGCCCTCCCCAAATTGGCTACCGCAGACCCCGACAGCCTCTGGGCAGCCCTGTACGTGCCCGATTTCCAAATCAGTTACATCTTAATCGCCATGATCGTGGCCAGCGCCCTGACCCTGCTTATTTTGAGCGGTTCCTACCTGCGCATGCGTTGGGAATTCGACAAGGCACTCTGCCGGCGCATGCTGCGGTACGGTTTTCCGGTAATGATAGCGGGAATCGCCTTTACGATCAATGAAGTGTTCGACAAATACCTGCTTTCTGAGCTATTGCCGATGGATGCCGAACTGGCCAAGGCCGAGGTGGGTAAGTACGCTGCCTGCTATAAGCTCGCCATGTTCATGACCCTGTTCGGAACAGCTTTCAGGCTGGGTATAGAACCCTTTTTCTTCGCCCATGCCAGCTCTGAAAACCCAAAAAAGGCCTATGCGCAGATCACCAATTATTTCGTGGTGCTGGGCAGCGTGATATTGCTGGCGGTTATCGTATTCTCAGACGTGATAAAGGTGCTGATCATACGCGACCCCGCCTTTTGGGAAGCCATGTCTGTAGTGCCCATTGTATTGGTAGGCAGTTTTTTCCTGGGCATTTACCACAACCTTTCCGTTTGGTATAAAATTACAGACCGCACCCGCTTTGGGGCCGCCATATCGCTGGTCGGGGCCGCCCTGACCATTGCCATAAATGTCTTGTTCATCCCCAGGTACGGCTATATGGCTTCGGCCTGGGCCACCCTGGCTGCCTATGGCAGTATGATGATACTCTCATATGTGTTGGGGCAAAAGTATTATCCCATTCCCTATAATATGCGGAAGATCGCCTTTTACCTGGGGTTGTCCCTGCTGTTTTCGCTCTTGTCGTTTTATGTATTTAACAGGAACTTATATATAGGACTGGGGTTACTTTTAGTATTTTTGGGGCTGCTGTACCGGCTTGAAAAAGAACTGTTGATCAACCTGATACGCCGAAAATGAGAATAAAAATCATCAACCGGTCTGCCAACCCGCTCCCGGCTTACCAAACTGAATCGGCCGCAGGCCTTGATCTGCGGGCCGAACTGGAGGCCCCTGTGCAACTGGGGCCGCTGGAGCGCGCGGTTATAGGCACGGGCTTATACATTGAGCTTCCTGAAGGCTATGAGGCGCAGGTGCGCCCCAGAAGCGGCCTGGCGGCCAAACAGGGCGTTACGGTGCTGAACAGCCCGGGCACGATAGATGCTGATTACAGGGGCGAGATTGGCGTGATTCTTGTAAATCTTTCCAACGACACAATAACCATAAGCCAGGGAGACCGGATTGCCCAACTCGTGATTGCGCGATATGAGCGTGCCGATTGGTTGGAAGTGGAAACACTGAACGAAACGGCCCGGGGCGCAGGAGGATTTGGCAGTACGGGCCATGGATAATTAGGAATGAGGCAGGCGATGCGAAGGTACCTACCCACATATTTGCTACTGTTGATGCTGGGGGCAGGCCCCGTGCTCACAAGCCAGGAACCGGCCAGTGCCGAGCTATTCCTGGACGCCTATTCAGACACCTTCCAGGAAAAATTCTTTGAAGCCCTCAAGGAGAAGGGGATAGAAAACTACGATCGGGCCGCGGACCTTCTGCTGGAATGCAAGCAAATGCAGCCCGATAACCCGGTGATAGACCACGAGTTGGCAAAGACCCTATCTGCCACCGGCGATCACACGGCGGCCGAATCGTACGCCCTTACCGCCGTAAAGGCAGAACCAACAGAATTCTGGTACCTGAACACGTTGATGAATATCCTGAAGGCCGGGTACCGGGGCCTGGAAGACGCAGCTGTAGATCTTCCGGTTACTATGCCTGCATTTCGGGTTAACCTCTCGAAGTGGTACCTGGAGCAAGCCGATTCACAAAGGGCCCTGGGCCAACTGGAAGGCCTTCCCGACACCCCTGAAGTGGCTCAACTCAGGAACCGGGCCAGGCAATTGGCCGATTCCATAGAAAGGGATACCAGCACAGACAGGAATACCCTTCAGCCTGCCGGACCAGAGGAGGGCAGCACTGCGTATTACATGCAATTGCTGGAAGCCCATCTTTCGGCAGGGCGCTGGGAGGATGCCAGGCAGGCAGGTTCTGAGGCCATAGAAATGTATCCTGTGCAACCCTTTTTCTACTACGCGAAAGGACAAGCCCTGCTGGCATTGGGCCAGGCCGCCGAAGCGCTTTCAGTCCTTGAAATGGGGGAGACCATGCTGCTCGAAGAGGACGCCCTGGCCCAGCGCATTTACAAGGCCCTGGCAGAGGCACATAGTATTCTGGGGAATGAGGAAAAAGCCCGGCACTATAAATCCAGAATAAAAACCGGTTCATGAAGGAATACCGCATAAATACGATTATTGGCATTGTGCTACTGGCATGGCTCACCGGGTGCGGGAGTGCCAAGGTGGTCTCAGACGGGACCATAGACAAGCGCATGACGGTTAAAACCGTGATCAGAAACCACATTACAGGAGCTGCCCATTTCCGCACCCTCAATGGCAGGCTGGGCATTGATTATTCCGATGGCGAAAACTCCCAGAGTGTAACCGTTACACTGCGTATGAAACGCAATGAGGTAATCTGGCTGAGCGCACCTTTGGGCGTAATTAAGGTCTATATTACCCCTACCCGTGTCTCATTCTACAACAAGCTGCAAAACGAATATTTTGACGGAGATTTCAGCTATGTGAGTCACTTGCTGGGGTCTGATATTGATTTTGAGAAGTTGCAGAACCTGTTGCTGGGACAGGCCGTGGTAGATCTGCGCGACCAGAGGTACGACCTCGGCTTTAACGAGGCCTCCTATGAGCTCAAACCCTCGGCTTCCCTCGACCTGTATAAACTATTTTTCGAAGTGGAGCCCCGCACTTTCAGGCTCGCTTCCCAACAGCTCTCCCAACCCCAGGAAAAACGGCTCATGGAAGTGCGCTATTCCAGCTATCAGCAGGTACAGGGGCAAATCGTGCCCGATCAGGTGCATATAGCCGCCATCGACAGGGATGAACGGATTACCATTGGCATAAACTACAAACAGGTGGAGCTGAATCGCAACCTGTCGTTCCCCTATAAAATACCAAATGGTTTTAACCCGGTGGCTGTCAAGTGAAAAAGAACGCGATTTCACATGTCGGACTATTCCTGGCGGGCTTGGCCCTGCTGTGCGGCCAACTGGCCCTCAGTCAGAACAAGGAGCAACAAGACCTGGAAGCCAAGAAGGAACAACTTGAGAACGAAATCCGTGAAATCAACCGGTTGCTTTTTGCCGAACAAAAGCAAAAGGGGAGCGTGCTCGATCAGGTAGAGGCCCTCGACCAAAAGATCAACCGGCAACAACAGTTGATTCGCGTTACCAACCAGCAGTCGAACCTGCTCAACCGGCAGATCAACACGAATATTCGCAATATCAGCAAGCTCAGAGCCGATCTGGAAACCCTCAAGGAAGACTATGCGGAGATGATCCGCAAGTCGTATCAAAACCGTTCCAAACAAAACCGCCTGTTATTCCTGCTCTCTTCCTCGAGTTGGCAACAGGCATATAAGCGGCTCGAATACATGAAGCAATACGCCCAATTCCGGAAGTCGCAGGGGCTCGAAATTCAGGCGAAGACCGATGCACTTACCGCCCTGAACCAGGACCTGGGGCGGCAACGGAAGGAAAAGGAGGTGCTCATGCAGGAGAACCGGCGGGTGCGCGACCAACTCATGGCCGAGATACAGTCGCAGAAAGACCTGTTAAAGACCATCAGGCAAAACGAAAGTGCCTATGCCTCAGAAATAGAGGCCAAACGCCGGGAGGCCCGTGAAATAGACCGGCAGATAGAGCGGCTTATCCGGTCTGCGATCGCGGCCTCGAACCGGAACAGCGGCGCAACGGGCAGGGCTTCTACAGAGCGGTTCGCCCTTACGCCCGAGGCCACCATCATTGCCAGCAATTTTTCGGCCAACAAAGGCAGGCTTATCTGGCCCGTGGAAAAAGGGGTAAAGAAGCAGGGGTTCGGGGTATATCAGGATGCCGTTTACCCGGGCATCAAGCACCAGAGCAATGGGGTGATCATCGCGACAGACCAGGGCGCCAAGGCACGGGCCGTTTTCGAAGGGGAGGTTATCGCCATTTTGGCCGTGCCCGGCGGCAACAAGGGGGTGCAAATCAAACACGGGAATTTTATAAGCACCTACTACAATTTGTCGGAATTGTACGTAAAGAAGGGAGACAAGGTTCAGGCAAAAGAAGAATTGGGCCAAATATTCACCAACCGGTCTAACGGGTTAACCCAATTGAAGTTTTACCTCTACCAGGACGCCACCCGACTGAATCCGGAAGAATGGATCTATCGCCTGTAAATAAACCAATAGGTATGATTACAGATTTGCAAGGCACCTTCCGCCTCCACAACGGGGTTGAGATGCCGTATTTGGGCCTGGGGGTATACCAGGCTCAGGAAGGTGAGATGGTTCAAAACGCTGTGGGCTGGGCCCTTGAGGCTGGCTACCGACACATCGATACAGCTAGTGCCTACGGCAATGAGGCCGGGGTTGGGAAAGCCATCAGCACCAGCGGTATTGCCCGCGAGTCGGTCTTCGTTACCAGTAAAGTCTGGAATTCAGATCAGGGATATGAAAGCACATTGGCAGCATTTGACAAAAGCCTTGCCCGCCTGGGCATGGACTACCTGGACCTCTATTTGGTGCATTGGCCGGTGGTGGGAAAATACAAACAGACCTGGAAGGCCTTGGAAAAGCTGTACAGGGAGGGTCGCATTCGGGCCGTTGGGGTCAGTAATTTTCTCAAGCACCACCTCGAAGATTTGTTGAGTTCGGCCGAAGTTGTGCCTATGGTAAACCAGCTGGAATTCCATCCCTGGCTGGTGCAGCAAGACCTGCTCGATTACTGCCGCAGCAAGGGGATACAGTACGAAGCCTGGTCGCCCCTTATGCAGGGGGCGATAACCCACGTGTCGGAATTAAAGGAATTGGGGCGTGAATACGGAAAAACCGAAGCCCAGATTGTGCTGAGGTGGGATCTGCAAAAAGGGGTGGTCACCATCCCGAAATCGGCCAACAAAGCCCGTATCGCAGCCAATGCCGAACTCTTTGATTTTGAATTGGCCCCCGAAGACATGGCCCGCCTCGACAGCCTGGAACGCCACCATCGGTTTGGTCCTGACCCCGACCATTTTGACTTCTAGGGCTCCTGCATAAAAAGGGCCCTGAGCTCTGTGGCTTCGTGCGGCTTCATCTTGCCGGCCAGTACCAGGCTCAGCTGCTTGCGCCTCAGGGCCGCTTCAAAACGCTGTTTTTCCAGTTCGGTTTCAGGGATTAGGGGCGGTACCTCAGTGGGCTTCCCGGTGTCGTCTACCGCCACAAAGGTGTAAATGGCCTCATTGGCCTTGGTACGCTCGCGGCTGAAGCGGTCTTCAATCCACACATCAATGAATACTTCCATGGAGGTGCGAAAAGTGCGCGAAATGGCGGCTTCCACAGTTACTACACTCCCCAGGGGCACTGAGCGGTTAAAGGCCACATGGTTAACCGATGCCGTAACCGTGATGCGGCGGCTGTGTCGCCGGGCCGCAATGCTGGCCGCCCGGTCCATACGGGCGAGTAATTCCCCGCCAAACAGGTTGTTCAGGGGGTTGGTTTCACTCGGGAGCACCAAATCGGTCATGATGGTACGGGAATCGCTGGGCGTCTTTGGCTCCATGGATGGCTCTTTTTTGTGCAAAGATAAGCCCATGGCTGGAATTTAAAGGGAGAGGGGGGCGATTCTATCGCTTGGAAAGCAGCCAGGCGTCGGCTGAGATGGTACGCCTGATCTGGTGCAGGGAATCAAGCGCCTGTTTCGGGTCTGCATAACTGCCATAGGCCACCTGATGCATCCCGTAGGCGTTCTGCCCAACGTAATGGGCCTCAAAGCCCTGCTCGCGAAGCTGCCTGATTTTTTTATCGGCATTCTCGCGCACCCTGAAGGCGCCGGCAATAATGTGGTGTATGCCCGTTTCTTTCCGATCGATCTCCAGGGTAATGGAAGGAAGCTCCAGGGGCTGTGCCCCGAAAATAGTCGCTTCCTGTATGTGGCGGGACACCTGCTTCTGGGCTTCGGCCCTAACAAGGCCTTCGGCCACTGTTTGCTGTCTGTACCAGGTGTAACCGCTCAGCCCGGTTGCCAGGGCTAGCAATACCACCGCGGCGTATTTGAAGTACGGCCTGATTCCGGTTTGCTGCCGCTGCTCCGGCGTTATGGTAAAGGGGATGCGTTCTTCCAGGATTTGTACTTCTTCCTTGAGGACTTCCCGGGTAACCGGGGTGGCCAGCACGGCGCTAAGGCCGAAAGAAGCCGTGAGGTAGTTGTTTTTATCGGCCGGGATAAAGCGGATATTCCCTTCAGGATTCAATCGGAATTCGCCAAGGGGAAGCAGTTCTAGCTTGCCTTCGCTGCGCAGGGTCCGGTTCCAGCCTTTAGCTTCCTGTTCAACCAACTCGAGAACCTCATCGAAAGGTTTCTTCTCGGCCTGGGCTATGTGAGAGACCAGCAGTCCGTCGTTGGTCTGCAGCTGGGTGTTGAAAGACAGGACTTTGGAAGGCGGATAGAAGCTATTGCTTTCCTTTTGCAGGAAAGCAGGCTTTTTTTGAGTCAGGAATGCCCCGAAAGCAGGAACCACGACACATTGGTAGCGGTAGAGCAGCGAATCGATGTGTTGAGCTAGCAACATATGGCAAATATGGCGATTCTAGACCTTTTCGGCAACCAGGCCCCGAACCTTTTTTCAACAGTTTATTGTCGTTACCTGTTGACTTTATTGGATAAATGATGGAAAATGAAATAATTGCGCTCCTCCGGCTGCAAAATATACCCGGGTTGGGAATGGTCCGCGCCAGAAAGCTACTCGCCCTGGCGGGCAGTCCAATTGCTGTTTTTGACGACGCAGGGTTTCCGGAGCGGGCCCGGTTGCAGCCTGAATTGAAGGCCGCCCTGGGCAATGAGGCGCATCTTTCGGCCGCAAAGGCTGAATTTGAATATGCGCAGCGGGAATCGATACATTGCCTGTCGTATCGCGATGCTGACTTTCCGGCTTACCTGGCGCAATGCGAAGACGCCCCCCTCCTGCTTTTCCACCGCGGCCTCGTGCCCCTGAACAACAGGCGTATTGTCGCTGTGGTCGGCACCCGGGCCATGACCCGTTACGGCCGTCGTTTTTGCGAGGAATTCATAGCTGGAATAGCCCCTTCAAACCCGGTGATCGTGAGCGGCCTGGCCTATGGGGTCGATGTATGTGCCCAACAGGCGGCCCTGGCCCATGGGTTGCATACGGTGGCCTGCCTGGCGCACGGCCTTGATCTGGTGTATCCGCAGGCGCATGCCGGGCTGGCCATGCAAATTGGGCAACAGGGCGGGCTGCTTTCCGAATTCTGGAGCGGCACGGCTCCGGAACCCTATCAGTTCCTGAGGCGAAACCGGATTATTGCCGGCCTCTGCCAGGCCACGGTCGTGGTAGAATCGGCTGCCCGGGGCGGGAGCCTGGTTACGGCCGACCTCGCTTTCGGCTACAACCGGGAGGTTTTTGCCGTGCCGGGCAGGGCCTACGACACCTTCAGCGAGGGCTGCAATAACCTGATAGGCCAACAGAAGGCCCAGCTCCTTTCTTCGGCTGCCCAATTTCTGGAAGCCATGGCCTGGAACGGGCCGGTGGCCCCCGAAGCGAAGAGGCCCTTTCGCATGCCCGGGCACTGGTCTGACACGGAGCGGAACCTGGCCGTTTATTTAATTGAGAACACGGAACCTACCCTTGATGAGCTTGCCCGCGATTGTAAGCTCTCAGTCCAAAAGGCCGCTTCGGCCTTGTTCAGCCTGGAAATACAGGGATTTGTAAGGCCCTTGCCCGGCAAGCGATACGCCTGGGAGGGGTGAGGTTTCAGACCAGTGGGTCGGTTTATGGCTGGGCTTGACCAAATCATGACCTTGATTTGGCATGTGGTCGAGACTTAGGGGATCTTTGACGGTGCTTGGCGGGAAGGTTTGCTACAAAGACCGGTGAGGGGGCAGACCGGCTGGTCGGAAAGCACTTTCAATACCCCAATTTGGCACGTACGCGGGCCAATACGTCATCGGCCACCGCAGCGGCCTTGCGGGCCCCTGTTTCGAGGGCCTGGTCTATCTCGTCGCGGTGCGACATGTAGTAGTGAAAACGCTCACGGGCTTCGCCGAACGTGCGCACCATACACTCATACAGGGCTTGTTTGGCATGGCCATACCCGTAATTCCCGCCCAGGTAATTGGCCCGCATTTGAGTTATTTCTTTGGGGGTGGCCAAGATCTGGTAGAGGGCAAACACCGTATCGGTGTCGGGGTTTTTCGGCTCTTCCAGGGGGGTGCTGTCGGTCACTATACCCATGATTTGCTTGCGCAGCGCCTTGTCTGGCTGGAAAATGTCAATGAGGTTTCCGCGGCTTTTGCTCATTTTCTGCCCGTCGGTTCCCGGAATATACATGGTGTTTTCCTGTACCCGGGCTTCGGGCATCACAAAGGTTTCCCCCATCTGCGTGTGGAAGCGGGCCGCCACATCGCGGGTCATTTCCAGGTGCTGCAGCTGGTCTTTCCCAACAGGCACGAAATCGGCATCGTAGAGCAAAATGTCGGCCGCCATGAGCATGGGGTAAGAGAACAAGCCCGCATTCACGTCTTCCAGGCGGTCTGCCTTGTCTTTGAAGGAATGCGCCAGGGTTAGGCGCTGGTACGGAAAAAAGCAGCTCAGGTACCAGGCCAGTTCGGTTACCTGGGGCACATCGCTTTGCCGGTAAAAGACCGTTTTATTGATGTCCAGGCCAAAGGCGAGCCAGGTGGCAGCCGTGGCATAGGTGTTGTTGCGCAAGGTTTCGCCCTCTTTGATCTGGGTGAGGGAGTGCATATCGGCAATAAAAAGGAAGGAATCATTTTCGGGCTGACCGGCCATCTCGATGGCTGGTTTTATGGCACCCAGGATATTCCCGAGGTGGGGCGTGCCCGTACTTTGTATCCCGGTAAGAATCCGCGGCATGGAATAAATGTTTGAACTGCCATGCAAAAGTAGGCGCCCCAATCGAATTAGCCAATTATGCGCCCATATTTGGGAAAGGAGGGGAGCAAGGTTTCGGCACCGCGTTGCAAAAAGCCTTTTGCGTATTTTTGGCGCCATGCATCCCGCGGTAATAAAAACGGGCCAGGCCCTCTGGCATATCTGGGTATATCTGTTGATAAGCCTGCCGATCCTGGTTTTTTCTCCTCTGTTGATTCTGCTTACCCTGAGCGAAAGGACCTATGGTGCTTTTTTCTGGCTGGCCCGGAACCTGTGGGCCGCCCCAATCCTTTATGGCATGGGTTGCTTCCCGAAGATTAAATACGACCAGCGCCTGGAGCGCTCCAGGAGTTATATGCTGGTGGCCAACCACACCAGTATGCTCGATGTGATGCTTATGCTTCGGGTCAGCCGCAACCCCTTTGTGTTTGTGGGCAAGAAAGAGCTGGTAAGGATTCCCATTTTCGGGTTTTTCTATAAAAAGGTTTGCATCATGGTCGACCGGGAGAGCAGCCGCAGCCGCTCAGGGGTTTACCGCAGGGCCGAAAAACGCCTGCAGAGCGGCCTGAGTATTTGCATTTTCCCTGAAGGGGGTGTGCCCGACGAATCGGTAGTGCTCGATGCCTTTAAAGACGGAGCTTTTAAAATGGCGATCGCCCACCAGATCCCCATAGTGCCTATGACCTTCTTTGATTGCAAGCAGCGCTTTCCGTTTCGGTTTTTTGCCGGCTCCCCGGGCCGGCTCCGGACCCGAGTTTTTCCGTTTATCGAAACGGCCCACCTCAATGACGCCGATATGGCCGGCCTTCGCGATGGGGTACGGGAGTTGCTGCTTAAAAGCCTGGATGCCGGGCCCGACTTCTGACAAAAAGAAAACGCCCGGCTGAGAGGGCGTTTTCCGACGACACGCTCGGGAGCATGCACATCTAACCAACCTTGTATACCGACAGGTATAATTAAAAACGGAAACTCATTCCGCTGTACACACCTACCGTGTAGGGGCGAAAACTGCCCGCAGTTTCATTAAATGTGTTCAGGTGCATCTTTACCATGGGCTGCAGCTGGAGCTGCCACTTGGGGTTCAATTGGTAATAAACCCCGAGGCCCAGATTCGTGCTGAAATTCAAGGCATTCATATTCGAGGCTTCCCCGATTTCGGTAGAGGTGCCATCCGAATCGAGGCTTACCGAATTGTCGATCAGAAATAGCGAACTCATCCCGCCGATGAGGTTGAGCCCCCACTGGCGGTCTATCAGGGTGTACTGCAATTCCAAAGGTACTTCCAGGTAGCCGAATTGCTGCAGCATGCGCCCTTCACGTTGCGGGCTCGGGGCCGTTATGTCGAGTGCTGCTCCTTCCTGTTGGGCCGGGCTCACCGGGTCGAGGGCGCTGTGCACCACCACGTTCTTGGAGTTCTCGGAATAACTGATGGTACGGATCAGGGACGAAGGCCTTACCGCTACCGTGGAAGTGAAACTCACCTGGTTTGTGTTGTAGCCGAAGTCTACCTTGTGGATTCCCGAGCGCAGACTCAGGCGGTCAGACACCTCGTAGGCCACCGAAAGCCCATAGCTCAGGTTTACGGTCCCCGACTTGCTGTTCTCCATAAATGTAGGCGCAATGGGCGAGCCGTTGCCAAAGGAATTGTAGTAAACCGGGGCAACGCTAGGCCCCATAGACCAACGACCCTTTTCTGCGGCCGCTGCCTGCTGGGCTTCCTGTTCTTCCAGCACGTCAAAAAGTGATTTTTTGCCTGAATTTTCAGCCCCTGCCTTAGTTTCGACCTCACTTAGGGCGGTTTCGGAGGCATTGCCGGCCTTGTTCGCGCCTTGCGCCGGAATGCCGCGGGTCGATTCACCCTGCGTTATCCCCGCCGTTTTTTCAGGTTGGTCATCGGCGCTTTGGGCCACGGCATTTGCCGGCTGGGCCAAAAGCGCAGGATCTGGATTCATTTTACGCTGCAGGTCTCTGCCTGGGTCAGGGCTTTTGCCGGTTTTTGAACGGGCCTGTCCCTGTTGGGTGTCTGCGGTTGCACCTGACCCGGCCTTGCGGATAGAAGCCTTGGCCGACGCTCCTGAAGGGGTCTGCGACCCATCCGTTTCTGTTCGGGCCAGGTTTGTCACGGCGTCAGCCGGAAGGGCGGCTTCGGGTTTTGCATCTGGGGGCGGCGCTTCACCCGAAGGGGGAGTCGCGGGAGTAGTCTCGGCGTCCGTAACGGGGAATTCCCCCGGGGCCAGATCTGCGGTGGGCCCTGTGAACCAAAGCGCCAGCAAGACCACTGCTACGGCTGCGCCCAGGGGCAACCAGAGCGGCACCAGGCGTTTTCGCTGTTTTTTGTCCAGGGAATGTCGGATCCGATCCCACACATGGGGGTCGGGCTCAGCGGCAAAGTTGCCGAGCTTTTCCCTGAAAATGTTGTCTGAATCGTTAGTGTCCATGTATACTGTGTTAGGCTATGTGGATGTTCGTATTTCTTAATTTCTCCTTTAGAATAGAGCGTGCGCGGGCCAGGTTCGACTTGGAAGTGCCCTCGGTCGTGCCCAGGGCTTCACTGATTTCTTTGTGGGTGTAACCATCGAGCACATACATATTAAAGGTGATCCGGTATTTGCGCGGCAAATCCTGGATCAGTTTCAGAAGTGTACCCAGCGGGATGTCTTCCAGGCCCGGGGAGGGTTCTTCGTCTTCTGAGTCGTTCGTTTCTGCCACCAGGGTTAGCGGCTGTTCCCGGCGGTATTTCTGGAGCACGGTATTGACCGTAACGCGCTTGAGCCATCCTTCAAACGAGCCCTGCGACCGGAATTGATGGATCTTCTCGAAAATGGTCATAAAACTGTCGTGCAAATTGTCTTCGGCCTCCGTTTTGCTACGGGAGTACTTCAGACAAATGCCGAACAGAACCGCGGAATAGGAACGGTACAAGTGTTCCTGGGCCGCGCGGTTCCCTTTCTTACATTTCCGTATGAGCTCTTCCTCAGTCAAATTGTTGGTTAGATATCCGGTAAAGCCTTGACGGCTTTTCCCGTACTAATAAGCGTGCACTTCCACCTCCAGGTACTGGGGCGCGCCAGACGTGTCGTCGCCGGTATAAAAACGGAATAGATACGGTTTTGGATACAGGCAGATGAACTGGAAGCTTTCCTGCAGTTCGTCGTTGGTTTCAGGGCAAGACGGGTCCTGAAATTCGGCCCCGATGGCCACCACGCGGCGGATAACGTAGTCTGCCGAATCTTGGGAGATTACGTCAAACCCCTGGAAACCCGTACAGCCATTGGGCCTCAGGTAGGTCACGCCTATCTCGTAAGTCTCGTTGAGTTGGAACGATTCGGGTACGTCTACAGCGGTAATCTGCAGCGGGACAAAATAGTATTTGGTGCCGTCGTCAGTAACGTCACAGCCGGTGTACAGCAGTACGATCAGTAACAGGGGCAGGCCCTTCAATAAACGCTTCATATGCTTCATCTAAAGGAAACTTCATTCTAATAGATGAGCCCGGCTGCCGAAGGTTGCTTAAAAAGGCTTAAAAGATGGCGGTTTTCAGGATTTGAGTGCCTTGATGGCCTCCTTGATTTTGCCTTCCAGTTCTTCGGCCAGTTCGGGGTTGTCTTTCAGCAAGGCTTTTACGGCATCGCGTCCCTGCCCCAGTTTGGTGTCTCCGTAGCTGAACCAGGAGCCGCTTTTCTGGATGATTTCGTAATCGACCCCCAAATCGACGATTTCCCCGATCTTGGAAATCCCTTCCCCGTACATGATATCGAATTCGGCAGTCTTGAAGGGAGGCGCCACTTTGTTTTTGACCACTTTGACGCGGGTCTTGTTCCCCTGCACATCCCCGTCGGTATCCTTGATCTGAGTAGAACGGCGGATGTCGAGGCGAACCGAGGCGTAAAACTTGAGGGCATTCCCCCCGGTGGTGGTTTCGGGGTTTCCGAACATGACCCCGATTTTTTCGCGCAGCTGGTTGATGAAAATGACCGTACTGTGGGTTTTGCTGATGGAGCCTGTAAGCTTCCGGAGCGCCTGCGACATGAGGCGGGCGTGCAGCCCTACTTTGGAATCACCCATTTCGCCTTCGATCTCACTTTTTGGTGTCAGGGCAGCCACGGAGTCGATAATAACGATATCGATGGCCCCGGAACGAATCAGGTTATCTGCGATTTCGAGGGCCTGTTCGCCGTGGTCGGGCTGGGAAATGATCAGGTTGTCGATGTCGACCCCCAGTTTTTGAGCGTAGAACCGGTCGAAAGCGTGCTCGGCGTCTATGAAGGCGGCAATTCCCCCGGCTTTCTGAGCCTCGGCAATAGCGTGAAGGGTCAGGGTGGTTTTTCCCGAAGATTCAGGCCCGTAGATCTCGATGACCCGGCCCCTCGGGTACCCGCCCACACCCAGGGCGATATCCAAACCCAGTGAGCCCGAGGAAATCACCTCCACATCCTGAACCACACCATCTCCCATCTTCATGACGGTACCTTTCCCGTAGGTCTTGTCCAGTTTGTCGAGGGTCAGTTTCAGGGCTTTTAATTTGGCTTCTTTTTCGCTGCTCATGGGTCTGATTTCTTTTTAAGTGGAAGGCTAAATTACCATTTCTTTTCGGAGTAACACAACCCGAAAAGCAACCTTTTTTGAAACGTTGCATCTAACGGGTATATGTGTTTCCGGATGCCATAAATCTAGTTCGGAACCCCGCAAGAAACAATCATAAGATTGCTGTGAAGAAGAAGATTTGATTGCGGTCCCCGGAGCCCTGTTTTTTTGAACAGGGCTCTTTTTTTGTCGAGAAACCGACGGTTTGACTACCTTTGCACGTCTGGTCGTGCAGGCCGGAAAACAGGTATAACATGCAATTGTACAATACGTTAAGCGCCAAAGAGCGGGAAGCCCTTATCGACCAGGCCGGCCTGGAGCGGCTCACTATCTCTTTTTACAAATATGCCCGTATCGGCAACCCGCAATTGTTTCGCGATCATTTGTTCCTGAGTTGGGACGCCCTCGAAGTGCTTGGCCGCATCTACGTGGCACGGGAAGGGATAAACGCCCAGCTGTCTGTTCCGGCAGTGAAGTTCAAGGCCTTCAAATCACACCTCGACAGCATTACCTTCTTGGAAGGGGTACGCCTGAACATCGCCGTTGAACAAGACAACAAATCGTTCCTCAAGCTGAAAATAAAGGTGCGCGACAAGATCGTTGCCGACGGCCTGAGCGACGACACCTTTGACGTTACCAATAAAGGGGTACATGTGAATGCGCAGGAGTTCAACGCCTTTTTGGAAGACCCCGATGCCGTTGTGGTGGATATGCGCAACCACTACGAGAGTGAAATCGGCCATTTTGAGAATGCCGTTACTCCAGATGTAGATACCTTCCGCGATTCGCTCGACCTGATCGAGGAGCAGCTCCGCGACCACAAGGAAACCAAAAAACTGGTGATGTACTGCACCGGCGGGATTCGCTGCGAGAAGGCCAGCGCCTATTACAAGCACAAGGGCTTTAAGCAGGTTTACCAGTTGGAAGGCGGAATTATAGAGTACACCCGCCAGGTTCGGGAGCAGGGGTTGCCCAACCGGTTCCTGGGCAAGAATTTTGTGTTTGACCAGCGGCGTGCCGAGCGCATTTCCGATGAGGTAATCGCCCGTTGCCACCAGTGCGGGTCGCCCTGCGACACCCATGTGAACTGTGCCAACGAGGGCTGCCATTTATTGTTCATCCAGTGCGAGGCCTGTGCCGAGAAAATGAATCACTGTTGTTCGGAATCCTGCATGGAAATTGTGGCCCTGCCGCCCGAAGAACAGAAACTGCTTCGCAAGGGACGGGTAAACAGCAACAAAATCTTTAAGAAGGGCCGCTCCAAGGTTCTCAAGTTCAAAGACGCGGGCCAGGCAGGAGTTGCGGCGGGTGAGGCATGAGGCCTGCCCTTAGCCGGCAGGGCGTTTCGCACGCATGCCAAAATTGTCCTATATTTACGGGAATTTTATTTTAGTATGAACCTTTTTTCGGGGCGAAACCGGGTTTTCCTCCGGAATCAAGATACAAAACATGGGGTGTAGCAGTTGTTCAACCGGTTCGGATGGACAGCCGCGCGGATGTAGGAACAACGGTACCTGCGGTACGGATGGCTGTAACAAATTGACCGTGTTTGACTGGCTTTCCAATATGTCGTTGCCCGCCGGACAGCAGGCCTTCGACGCGGTGGAAGTTCGTTTTAAGAATAGCAGAAAGGAGTTTTTTAGAAATGCGGATGGCCTCTCCCTTTCGCTGGGGGATATCGTAGCCACCCAGGCTAAGTCTGGGCACGATATAGGGGTGGTAACCCTGACCGGGGAACTGGTTCGCATGCAGATGCGTCGCAAGAAGGAATCGCCCGACTCAGAATTGCCCAAAATATACCGCAAGGCGACCCAGCGCGACATCGACAAATGGCAGAAATGCCGCAACCAGGAAGAAGAGATCAAGAAACGGGCCCGCGAAATGGCCATAATCCTGCGCCTGGCGATGAAGATCTCGGATGTGGAATTCCAGGGCGACGGTTCCAAAGCCACATTCTATTACACAGCCGAAGACCGGATCGATTTCCGCCAGCTGATCAAAGACATGGCCAAGGCCTTTGGCATCCGCATCGAGATGCGGCAGATCGGCTACCGGCAGGAAGCCCAGCGACTGGGAGGCATTGGCTCTTGTGGAAGGGAACTCTGCTGTTCGACCTGGCTTGCCGATTTTCGTTCGGTGAGCACTGCTGCCGCCCGTTACCAGCAGCTTTCACTCAATCCGCAGAAGCTCGCTGGCCAGTGCGGGAAACTCAAGTGCTGCCTGAATTACGAGCTCGACACCTATATGGACGCCCTGAAGGATTTTCCGCCCACGGATACCCGGCTCCATACCGAAAAGGGCCCTGCATTTTGCCAGAAAAGTGATATCTTCAAAGGGGTTCTTTGGTTTTCCTACAAAGACGACCCGGCTACCTGGCACGCCCTGAACAAGGAGCAGGTACTCGAAATAATAGAGCTGAACCGCAAGAAGGAAAAAGTGGCCAGCCTGGAGGAATTTGCCTCGAGCACCATCGAGGAGGTTGAACCGATTTTTGAAAACCCGGTGGGCCAAGACAGCCTCACGCGGTTCGACCGGCCCAAGGGCCGCAACAACCGCCGTAAAAAGCGCAACAAGCGTCGTAAGCCGAACCAAAAAGGACAATCCAAAAATGCGTAGGTCTATTGCCGCAGCCGCCGTACTAGTCCTGGGGGCCGCCTGTACCCGGGGGATTACCTACTCTTCCATACAGCCTACTGCCGACGGGAAGTGGGGCCGCGAAGAACTTATGGAATTTACCGTGCAGGACCCCGATACGGTAGCGCCTCAATCGCTCTACCTGTTGCTGCGCAACGACAACAGCTACCCCTTCAGCAACCTTTTTGTAATCGTTGAAATGACCTCGCCAGACGGCACCTCACGCCGCGACACCCTCGAGTATGAAATGGCCGACCCCCAGGGCCGGTGGCTCGGAGCCGGAGGCGGCAGCACCATTGAAAACAAATTGGGTTACAAGAAAGACGTCGTTTTCCCAACAAAAGGCGTATATACCTTTACCGTTTCACAGGCCATGCGTAAAAACGGCAGCGTTGAAGGGCTTGAAGCCCTGCCGGGCGTTTTGGATGTGGGGCTGCAAATCGAGAAAAACGAATAGGTATCGACATGGCGACCAAACGTACAAGCAAGAAAAAGGCACCTTCCTTCAGGCTGTATATCAAGGCCTTCTGGTTTCTCTTCTCAGCCGGGGTGCTGAGCCTCATTCTGGTATTCCTGTTGGCGGCATGGGGGGTATTCGGCGAAATGCCCACTTTTGAACGCCTCGAAAACCCGCAGACCAATCTGGCCACCGAGATCATTTCTTCAGACGGCAAAACCCTGGGCAAGTTCTTCCTCGACGACAACCGCACCGATGTGCCTTATTCGGAGTTGCCCCAAAATCTGATCCACGCCCTGGTGGCCACCGAAGATGCCCGCTATTACGAGCATTCGGGAATTGATGCTAGGGGTACGGTACGCGCCTTTTTCTTTCTGGGCACCCGGGGAGGGGCCAGCACCATTTCCCAGCAGCTTGCCAAACAACTGTTTACGGGCATTGCGGCCCGGGGCTGGGAACGCTACACCCAGAAAATCAAGGAATGGGTAATCGCCACCCGCCTGGAGCGCTCTTACACCAAAGAAGAAATCGTGGCCATGTATTTGAACATATACGATTTCGGATACAACGCAGACGGCATCCGCTCGGCGGCCCGCATTTATTTCGGGAAGGAGCCCAAAGACCTGAAAACCGAGGAATCGGCCGTGCTGGTTGGCATGCTGAAGAATTCCTCTTTGTACAACCCCATCAGACGCGAAGAGCTCACCCGCAACCGGCGCAACACGGTACTCGACCAGATGGCCAAATACGATTTCATCACCGAAGCCGAGCGCGATTCGCTGACCGCCCTGCGCATGGACATCAACTTTAACCCGGAGAGCCACCGGGAAGGGCTTGCCACCTATTTCCGCATGTACCTGCAGGGTTGGATGAAAGACTGGATCTCGAAAAACCCAAAGCCGGCCCTGGAAGGGGAACGCGACACCTGGAACCTCTACCTCGACGGGCTTAAGGTTTACACCACCATTGATTCGCGCATGCAGGCCCATGCCGAGTCGGCTGTGCAGGATCACATGAAAAACCTCCAAAAGGAGTTTTTCAACCAGAACACCCCCCAGCGCAACCCGACCACCCCATTTGTAGACCTGGAATCGGCCGAGATCAAGAGCATCATGGAGCGGGCCATGAAGTCATCGGAGCGCTGGCGCATCATGGATCGCGACGGTAAATCGGAAAAGGAAATCAGGGCCAGTTTCAATGAAAAGACCGAGATGACCGTGTTTGACTGGAATGCCCCGACCAAGGAGAAAGACACGGTAATGACCCCCTTGGATTCGATCAGGTACTACAAGTCTTTCCTGCGGTCGGCCATGATGTCTATGGAACCGCAGACCGGGCACGTGAAGGCCTGGGTGGGGGGTATCAACTACCGGCACTTCCAGTACGACAACGTGATTCAGGGAGCCCGGCAGGCCGGATCTACGTTCAAGCCCTTTGTGTATGCGGCGGCCATCGACCAGCTCCGCAAATCGCCCTGCGATACCCTGCCCGACACCCAGTACTGTATCGAGGCTGGCAAGCACGGCAACCCCGAACCCTGGTGCCCGAAAAATTCCGATGGAAAATATTCAGGCCGCAGCTACACCCTTAAGTCGGCCCTGGCGAATTCGGTGAATACGGTAACCGCCCAGCTCATCGATATGGTCGGGCCCAAACCCGTGGCCACCCTCGCACACAACCTTGGCATTACCCACGACATCCCTGAAGTGCCGTCGATTGCCCTGGGAACCCCTGATTTTAACGTTTACGAGATGGTGGGGGCCTATGGCGCCTTTGCCAACCAGGGGGTCTATGTAAAACCGGTGATGGTAACCCGCATCGAAGACAAGAACGGCACCGTACTCTATGAATACACGCCTGAAACCAAAGACGTGCTGAGCAAAGACGTGGCCTATGCCATGATCGACCTCATGAAAGGGGTAACCGAAGGGGGCTCAGGAACCCGTCTGCGCGGGTCGGGCAACAAAGACAATATTGTTTATAAGGAAGTGGTTACGGGCTATCCCTATGGATTCACCAACCCGATCGCCGGTAAAACCGGCACCACCCAAAATCAGAGTGACGGCTGGTTTATTGGCATGGTGCCCAACCTGGTTACCGGGATATGGGTAGGGGGCGAAGAACGCGCCACCCACTTCAAGGGGATCGCCTACGGGCAAGGAGCCAGCATGGCCCTGCCCATATGGGGCCTGTATATGAGGCAGAATTACCAGGACCCCGAACTGTTCGTTTCCGAGGAAGATTTTGAAAGGCCCGAGGAGCTTTTGATACGGGTAGATTGCAGCAAGAACCCGGATGAGGAAGACCTGGGCCCGGCCCTGGAAGACGACCTGGACGACATCGATTTTTAACAGGCATACCCGGGCTTCCCGGGGATGAAAACAACGGATCATGATACGCAAAACTGTAGCTGATGCCCGTGCGGCCCTGGAAGGGGTTCGCAGCGGGATGACCCTGATGCTTGGCGGCTTCGGCCTGTGCGGGATACCAGAGAACGCCATTTCCGAACTGGTGCGCCTGGGGGTAAAAGACCTGACTTGCATCAGCAACAACGCCGGGGTAGACGATTTCGGCCTTGGACTGCTGCTCCAGCACCGGCAGATCAAAAAAATGATTTCGTCTTATGTGGGGGAGAACGACGAGTTCGAACGGCAGATGCTCAGTGGCGAACTCGAGGTGGAGCTCACTCCCCAGGGAACCCTGGCTGAGAAATGCCGGGCCGCCCAGGCCGGCATACCGGCCTTCTTTACACCGGCAGGTTTCGGCACCGAGGTAGCCGAAGGCAAGGAAACCCGGGAGTTCCACGGAAAAATGTATGTGATGGAGCGCGCCTTTGAGGCCGATTTCTCCTTCGTAAAGGCCTGGAAGGGCGACGAGGCCGGCAACCTGGTTTTTAAAGGCACGGCCCGCAACTTTAACCCGGTAATGTGCGGGGCGGCCCGTATTACCGTGGCCGAGGTGGAAGAACTGGTGCCGGCCGGCAGCCTGGACCCGAATCAAATCCACATCCCCGGGATATTCGTACAGCGAATTTTCGAGGGGACCGATTATGAGAAGCGCATCGAACAACGAACCGTAAGACCCCGCCCGTAATGTTAGACAAAAACGGCATCGCCAAACGCATCGCACAAGAGGTAAAAGATGGCTACTACGTAAACCTCGGCATCGGCATACCCACCCTGGTGGCCAACTTCGTGCGCCACGATATAGAGGTAGAAGTCCAG
>JBNKGM010000037.1:0-31134 GCA_050289825.1 Robiginitalea sp. | reverse complement strand
TTTTTAAAAATAAGATTGCTTTTGAGATTTTCATATGGCCGAAATAGAAAAGAGCCCTGTTATTGCTACCAGGACTCTTTCACGAGAACACTATATGAAAATGAAAAAATTAACTCCGTTGTTTTAGTTATACGATGTAAACATACGACCCTTTGGCGGCCCGGTGAATTTTTTGTTGTGAAAGCACCCCTGCCTGTTGTGAACCAGACAAGCGGCCTTGTTTTATCGTTGAAACGGGGGCTTCAGGCGGGGCAATTGGGGGCGTGGGCTTACGGAAATGCCGCCATGAGTTTCCCCAAAAACGCATTGATGTCGAAATCGGGCGATTCCGCCAGGCCCGTGCGCACTACCACCAGGTCTTTCGATGGGATAATAAAGACGAACTGCCCCTGGTAACCATTTGCGGAGTACAGGTCTTTCGGGGCATCAGGATATTTACCCCCGGCGTTGAGCCAGAAATGAGCCCCATATTCCAGGTTTGAATGGTCGGTTGGCCGGGTGACATAGTCGACCCAAGCGGGGTCGAAGAGCTGCTGCCCGGCCCAATCCCCTTTGTGCAGGTAGAGCAGGCCAAAACGGGCCCAGTCGCGTGTAGAGGCCCAGGCGTAGGAGGAACCCACAAAATTTCCGGAGAGATCCGTTTCAATAAGCATGCTGTGCATCCCAATCCGGTCTATGAGTTCGCGGTAGGGGAAATTGAGGTATTCCTGATCACTATCCAGGGACCTGCGGAGCAGGCCGGAAAGGAAATTGCTGGTGCCCGAGGAATAGTTCCAGATTTCACCGGGGGCCGCCGAAGCTTCCTTTGCGGGTTGCACCGATGCCATATCCTCACTCAAAAACAGCATGCGCGTTACATCTGAAATAGTGCCATAATCTTCGTCCCAGGCAAGTCCGCTCTGCATGCGCAGCAGGTCGTCGTAGGTAATTGCACTCCGGGCATCGCCCTTCCAGGCATCCCAGGGTACGGCATCTTCCAGGTTAAGCCGACCCTGATATACCTGGATGCCATACAATGTGGCCAGGACGCTCTTGGTCATCGACCAGCCCAGGATACGGGTGTCGGCAGTAAAGCCCTCGGCGTAGCGTTCGGCAACCAGGCGGTCTTTATAAAGCACGGCGACGGTGCGTGTGCGCTGCAGGTCGGGTTCTTTAAAGGCCTGATCCAGAGCCTCTTGCAATTTATCATAATTCACCTCCGGAAAAACCGTGTCAAGTGGTGCACCCTGCCCGATGGGATATGGCGCGGAATCGCGTGCCAGCGTGCGCTGGGGTTTCAGGGTAGGATAGGGGCCTTTTTCGCCCGATTCGGGCAGCAGGGCGCAACCCAACCCGTCCCGGCACAGGGCCCTACGGCCCTTCAAGCCCCAAACACTGGCTTCCGCCCCAAGTTGTTCGGGAACATATTCCGTTTTGGCCAGGGAAATAAGAGGCACGTTATGGTCTTGAGACACAACAGAAGCGGGGTTTCGACCGGCCAACACCACAGTCGACGCCATATTCTTGGCTGCATAACCGCTGATAATAGTGAGCTTGGGATACTGAAAGGCAAAGGTAATTGCCAGGGCCAGAACCAGCACCAGGCCGGCTCGTTTCACGATTTTCATAGGCCGGGAATCTTTTCGAATGAGTTTAAGGCTAAGATACATAATTGGCCTTTGCTCAGAACCATCAAATAACCAGGCAATGTCCGGAGAGGGTAGGGCCATGATAGTGGAATTTCGGCCAGAAAAAATTACATTCGTGCCATGCGCTTCTTCACCTCCGCGACCCGGGCAACCCTTTCCCTGCTGCTTGCCGGCTCCTGTGCCGAACCGGAGAAGGGCGATGCTTATGAGTGGAAGGAAATGGAGGTGATGGTAACCGCCTATAATTCATTGGCCTGGCAAACGGAAGGAAATCCGGTAATCGCGGCCTGGGGAGATACCCTGAAGGCCGACCTGCCCAGCGTGGCTGTTTCCCGCGACCTGATCAAAATCGGACTGAAACGTGATACCCCTGTACTGATCGAAGGGTTTACCGATACGTTTCTGGTAAAGGATAAAATGAATGCGCGGTTTAAGCGCCATATCGATATTTATATGGGAGACGATTTGTTCAAGGCCCGTGAATGGGGGCGTTGCAAAATGAAAATCGCGTACCGGGTTCCGAAAGAAAAACCGGAAAACCATCTGCAAAACCCAGAAAAACGGCAGCCATGAGAAAGAGATGGATCGGATTTGCAGTACTGGCACCGCTGGCCCTGGCAACCGGCTGTGTCGCTTCCCGTCCCGCGGTGGTTCAACGTCCCATTACCTGGGATCAGGACCGGCAGCAGCTTACCGAAGCCTACCTCGACAACCGCTACGGCCTGCAGCAGCAAAACGCCCATATTGTTCCCCAAATGGTGGTGCTGCACTGGACAGCCATCCCTACCCTGGAGGGGTCTTACGAGGCCTTTTACCCGTCCAAACTCCCCAATGCCCGGGCTGATATTGCCGGTGCGGGCGACCTGAACGTGTCTGCGCACTATCTGGTCGATCGAGACGGCACCATTTACCAACTTATGCCAGATACCCTTATGGCCCGGCATACCATTGGCCTGAACCACTGTGCCATAGGTATTGAAAATGTTGGCGGTACAGCAGACACCCCGCTTACGCCCCGGCAGCGGAAGGCAAATGCATGGCTGGTGCGGCAACTGGCGTCCAAATACCCGATCCGGTACCTTATCGGGCACTACGAATACACCGAATTCGAAGGTCACCCGCTCTGGCTGGAAAAAGACAGCGCCTACCGAACCGAAAAAACAGATCCCGGCCGCGGCTTCATGAAAAAAATCAAAAGGTCGCTCCAAGACCTGAACCTGCAACCCGCACCAAAACACTCCACCCTATGAAAAAAGTGTTGATGGCTTTCCTGCTGGCTTTCTGGGCCTGCCAGGTACCGGCCCAGACCGAATCCTTTACCCAGCGATTCTATGAAACCTACGAATCGTATCGTGAACCTGCTCTGGGCGAGCGCCGGATCAAACACGCCGATTTGCAGCCCCTGATTGATGCGGTAGCTGCCAAACCCGGCTTTGAGGTTCGTACCGTAGGTACTTCGCTTCAGGGGCGTCCCCTGCGGCTTATCAGTATAGGGCAGGGCGAAACCGACGTATTCCTGTGGTCTCAGATGCACGGAGACGAACCGACGGCTACTCAGGCAATATTCGATATCCTCAATTTTCTGATGTCACCCGATTTTGCCGAAGAGAAGGGGCAGTTACTGAGCAATGTCCGTATCCATTTCCTGCCCATGCTCAACCCCGATGGGGCCGAAGTTTTCCAGAGGCGCAATACCCTGGGCATCGACATCAACCGGGATGCTTTGAGGTTGCAATCGCCCGAAGGGCAAACCCTAAAACGGGTACGAGACAGTCTTGATGCTGATTTCGGATTCAATCTCCACGACCAGAGCCGGTACTACAACGCCATGCGTACCCCCAAACCGGCCACTGTCTCCTACCTGGCCCCGGCCTACAACTACGAAAAGGAAGTAAACGAGGTGCGGGGTCGTGCCATGCGGGTTATCGCCTACATGAACCGCATATTGCAACAATACGCCCCGGGGCAGGTTGGGAGGTACAACGATGATTTTGAGCCCAGGGCCTTCGGCGACAACATTCAGAAATGGGGAACCAGCCTGATCCTTATTGAATCAGGCGGGTACCCCGAAGACCTGGAAAAGCAGGAAATCCGCAAACTGAACTATGTCTCCATCCTGTCAGCTATCTATGCCATTGGCTCGGGCAGTTACCGGGAACTTCCCCTCGACGATTATTATACCATCCCCGAAAATGACCGGATGCTTTTCGACCTGAAAATCGAAGGGGTGAGCTACCCCTTGCTGGGCTCAGAATTTGAAATGGACTTCGGCATCTTTCAACACGAAGTGGAAATGGTCGGGTACCGCGAATTCTGGAATAGCAGCCGCATAGGCGATATGGGCGACCTTTCCACATTTTACGGCTACCAAACCCTGGACGCGCGCGGGCATACCCTAAAAGCCGGCAAGGTTTACCCCGAAGTGCTTCCCGACGTACAGGCCGTGGCCAAACTCGATTTCTGGGATTTGCTCGCCCAGGGCATTACCTATGTGCGTGTCGCCCAATTTCCGCCCAAACTGAAGGCTTCCCCATACCCGGTAAACCTGGTTTCGGCTGCTTATAAAGGGCCCGCCAGCAAGTGGGATGTGGGCGACAACCCCACCTTCGTACTCTGGAAAGACGGGAAGCCCACATACGCGGTAGTCAACGGTTTTCTCCTAGACGTGGTAAACCGAAGTGGCTCGGCCCATAACGGCATGCTGATCAAGTAGGCCAAAGGAATACGCTAATATCCGAAGCGTATATTCATCTCATGCCCAAAAAGCAGCAGGGTGGCAAACATGACCAACAGGGTGCAAACAATAGCAAAAAACAAGGAGATTACCAGGTTTTTCCAGGTTCGGGAATAGGTGCCGATAGCACTTTGCAGCAGTATTTGATGTAGTATTTCCATAGCTGACACAGTTTGGGCGATTTGGTTTCCGGTGCCTGGGTTGGAATCTTTGGCTGTACCGGTCTTAAAACAAGAGCCGTGCCAAAAACCCTACCGTTTTCGGCAAAAGCGGCAAAATCGGGGTCGAACCTCAAGGAGTCCCCGGCAATTTGCCATTAAAAAAGCCCCGCTGCGGGGGCTTTAAATCAGGAATTCAGTTGTGTTACTGGCAGCCGCCTGTAAATCCGGTGGCGTTAAAACTGGTCTGCACCGCACCTTGCTGGGCGCCGCGGCGCACCTGAATAACCAGGTTGTTCTCGCCGCTGCCGTCCCGCTTCGGGCTGCAGTATTCAAAGAGGTAGTAGCTGTTGGCCCGTTCCGAAACCTTTTGTGACAGTTGGTTGAAGGTTACCTCAAGTTCTTCCTTGTTGCCGGCAAACACGCTGTAGGTTTTACCGATCGCCTCCAGAACCCCGCTGTCGATTTCGGCTCCAAGACCGATGGTAAAGAAGGAGATGTTCGAATTGGCCTTATCAACTTTTTCCAGGGCCTTAGCCTCGGTATAGCGCGAAGCCTGGTCGGTACCGTCGGTAAAAATGACCACGGAGGCACCGCCGATGGTGTTGTTTTTGGCGCTGGCTTCGAGCAGGGCGGCGGCCTTGTCGGTACTCTTTATAACCGCCCCGTACAGGTCGGTAGAGGGGTCGTTGCTGATATCGGCGGTAATCGAGGCAATGGCAGCCTTGAGATCGTCTTTGGAAGTGGTGATCGGGTGGAGCTCGTGCAATTTGTCTTCCCCGTCAAACCAATAGATCCCCATCTGAAACGACTCCGTTGCCACGGCGGGCATAACATTGTCGATAAAGCTGGTCGAAGCCAACTTCAATTCATTAAGGCTGGCGCTCAATACGCTGTTGCTAAGGTCGAGCACCAGCAAGGTGTGGTTGGTGAAAATCTGTGAATTGGGTGAAATTCGCGCCTGGGATTCTGAAGCCGAAATGGTGTTGAAACAAGCATCGTTGCGGCCCTGTTCGTATATGGTAAACTGCTCTGCGGTGAGGCCGGCCACCGGGTTTCCCGTGGCGTCCGAAACCCTGAAAAACACAGAAACCTTGCCAGGGAGGGTGGTATACTGGTCCTGAATCGATAAGATCAGGTCGTTGGAGCCGAAGTTCAGGCAATTGTCGGCAGGCTTGCCAAGGCCCAGGTCCCCGTCGAGGTTCAGGTTCATCGACACGTCGTCGTCGGCACTGCCACAGGAGGCCATTATCCCGAGTGCGAATCCCGCCAGGACAATTCGAAGGAATTTCATTTTCATGGTTCTAATGATTTCCATGGAAAACGGAGTTTCACGGATTCTAGTATGGGATCTCAGAAATTATAATTGACGATGAGGCTGACGTGGAACATATCTACTTTGTTGAAGTATATATTGGGGTTGTCGGGCACGTCTCCGTTTGAGGCCTTGTAAGTGAGCAAAAGTTCGGGCCTGAGGCTGGGCAGCTTTTCGAATTGAAAGAACAGGTCCAGGTTCAGGTGGGTGTAATCGGGAAATGCGTATTTGTTCCTTTCGGCGTCGAGCGCCGGCGGTTTCCAGTGCCTTCCCAGGCTGAAAATTGACTTTATCTGAATGGTTTCGCCCAGCTTCACGGGGGTCTGGTAGCTCATCACCAGGGCGTGGTTGTCGGCTGTTCCCTCGCTCCGTTCCAGTTTCTGAAAACTGAAGAAATACTCCCGGCCCCATTCCCTTGGGAACAGGAATCGCCCCCTGGACGATATGCGGTCATAGGCCAGGGATAACCCCGATTTTGGGGTGCCATACCGCACGAGTACCCCCAGCACATCGGCCCCTTTCTGGTCAAAATAGCGCAGGGAATCGACAGGGTTGCCACCCTGGCCCACCCGGTCCTGGTGCAGCCATTCCATTTCGAGCCCCCACTTGGGCCCCAATTCGAGCTGGGGTTTAACATACAGGGTGTTTGAGACGTTATCGGTAAAATAATTCCACACCTGAATACGAAGGTCGGGGCCCAGCTTGAGGTTCCCGTTCGCCACCACCACAAAATCGGAATGAGTATTTCCGGGGTACTGGCTGGCGCGTCCCGCCGGGTCGCGGCCCGAGGGGTAGGCGCCAATGCTTTCGCCTATGCCCATAAAAGAACCTGTGGAGCGCGGGGCGATCCGGTTAAGCAAACCGGCCTGAAAGCCCTGGGCATCCTTTCCCTCAAAAGCGTACCATAAACCCTGAACCAGGGTTGGAATCATACGGCCGTCTTCAGGGTTGATCTGGGGGGTATTCACCTTCATGCGCCCCAACTTGACGGCATGCCCGGCCCGGGAGTAGGAGAGGTAAAGCTCCCCTAGCAAAACCACGACCTCTTTGGAAGGATTCAGCCGGTCAAAAAGCCCTTCTTCGTAACGGCTGTACCGCCCGGTAAGCGGGTCGGGTATGGTCAGGTCCTGTATCCCAAGGTCAATGGAATTGTAAAGGGCCCCGCCCAGTTCCCACGACGGGTTTAAACGGAGTTTGTAATTAAGGTGACCACCGGTAGCCAAGGCGTGGTAATCAGTCAGCTCGCCCTTGTTTACCGTTGTCATGTAAAAGGTGCGCCACTGGCCCGAAAAGGCCCCGGTCATGCGATCTTCCTGTTGCTGAGACACGGCTAGAATTGGGGCAAAAAGTATAAACAGGGAAATACGTAGGGGAAAGCGCAAGACTATTTGTTTTTTACCAACTGGTATTTTTCTTTATAAAAGGCGATAATGGGTAGGAAGGGGCCGTATTTATGAGCCTCAGGCGAAAAATGGTCTGCCCAGGGGCCGTAAGGCGTAGAAACGGGTTTCAGGGTTAGGTCGGGGTAATCAGCTTCGGTGCCGGCCTTATGCGGCCGGTCAAAACTGTTGATATACCCGGCCACATCGTATGCTTCCCGGTCACTCAGTTTCGGGTTGTCGCGGGTTGCCATGCCAAAAGGCATATTGGCGCGAATGAATTCGGCAGCGGTAAGTACCCGGTGCATACCGGCACCGTCGTTGTAACTGTCGGGCCCCCAGAGGGGCGGATATAGGTAGCCCGCACCTGGTTTGGGAATTCCCTGCCCTTCGGGCCCGTGGCAAACGGCACAGTCGCGCAGGTACACCGCCTTGCCGGCTTCCAGGTCTACCGCAGTTTCCGGGATAACAATAGGGGGATATCCGTTGTATTCGGCTTCCTTGCCGGCCGGCAAGTCTTCACCCAGCCATTCCATATAGGCCACCATGGCCCGCATCGGTTCTGAATCGACCGCAAGTTTGCGGCCGTTCATGCTGCGTTCCATACAGCCGTTAATCCGGTCTTCCAGGGTGCCGATGCGGTTAGACCGCCCCCCAAACTGGGGAAACCGATTGCTGACCCCGACCCACGATGCCGACCCGGCCTGTGTTCCGCCCTTTAGGTGACAGTTCGTGCATGTTAGGTTGTTGCCCGTGAAGCGCAACTCTGGGTTTTCTGCCCCGGGACCCATGTACACGGGGCTTTCAGACAACAAGAGGTAGCCCTGCCTGACCAAGGCCGGGGCAGCTTCGCCCGCTGCCAGAATATCGCGGGGTCGCCATACCTCGTCCGCTTCTTCGGGCTTGGGGACTAATACCGGGTCAAGTGAGGGGCGGTAGGTCATCAAAACCAGGAAAAGCACCGCAACGAGCCCAAACAGGAACGCGAACAGCCCCGTTAGCTTTCGTGCCAGGTATCGCACTGAATCCATTCCTTGCATAGTGGCTCCTGAGTTAAATTTTAAGGGGTGGCTTTGGTTTGGTGAAATTCGGCCATTCTCCCGATGCGTTCAGTAACATTAGTAACACAGCAAGACCTCGCCCGGGTGATACGGTTGAGTTGTACCGCCTAATTTCCCCTTCCACCAAATTGTTAAACCAGCCCTGGGCTCCTGCTAATTTTTGTACCTTTAAACCGGGTGCCGGGGTGTAAAACCCGAATAAACCGGCCACCCGAGCCCGGTTCAAAGGAATTACTATGAAGGTACTGCTTTTTGGTGTTACCCGCGATATTGTAGGCAACAGCAGCCTCTCCATCCCGGTTTCTGCCTCTAATGGCCTGGAAACCGTGGGCGCGCTCAAAGCCTATTTGAAGAACATATATCCACCCCTTGGGGAACTAAGTTCGCTGGCCATAGCGGTCAATAAAGCCTATGCCCGCGATTCGGACCCCATTGACCGATTTGACGAAATAGCGCTCATACCACCCGTGAGTGGTGGCTAATGATATATTCATGCTGATTGACAACCACAACAGAGTAATCAATTACGTGCGGCTGGCCGTTACCGACCGCTGCAACCTTCGCTGTAATTACTGCATGCCTGAAGAGGGCATCGCCTTTTCCAGCAAGGAATCCCTGCTGAGCATTGACGAAATGAAACGGCTCTGCAACATCCTGGTTGCGAAGGGTGTTGACAAGATTCGTATTACAGGTGGCGAACCTTTTGTCAGGAAAGACCTGATGCAGCTAATGGAACATCTCTCGGGCCTTGCCGGGCTAAAGGAAGTATCCATCACCACCAATGCCACGCTGATCGGGCCGCATATCGATACCCTGGAGTCACTGGGGGTAAACAGCATTAACGTGAGCCTGGACGCCATCAGGCCCGATTCCTTTGCGAGGATCACCCGGAGGGATCATTTCCATACAGTCTTTGAGAACCTGATGCGCCTGATCGAATCCAAAATGGAAGTGCGGGTTAACTTTATTGTTCTCGACGGACAGAACGAGGAAGATATTTACCACATGATGGAATTTCAGGAAAAATACCCGGTTCGCGTCCGATTCCTGGAAGAAATGCCTTTCAATGGGGGAAGCCGTGACTTCAAGAACCTCAAATGGAATCACCACAGGATTCTGGAACATATCCGGGAACAGTACCCCGAGTTTGAGAAGTTGCCGGCCCCGCTCACCTCCACATCGGTCAATTATAAAATAGCAGGTCATAAGGGTTCTTTCGGGATTATTCCTTCTTTTAGCCGGACCTTCTGTGGCAGCTGCAACCGCCTTCGGGTTACCGCTACTGGTGACCTGATCACCTGTCTTTACGGCAAACCCGTGGCCAACTTGCGTTCCCTTCTGCGGTATGCGGAAGAAGACGCCATGGCAGCGGAACTCCTGGAGAAAGCCGTGGGCTCCCGTGCCAAAGACGGCTTTGAGGCACAGGAAAAATTCGGGTCAATATTCGGCAGTTCCATGACCTCCATTGGGGGGTGAGCAAGCCTTGGTAGTAACTTTGGTAACAACCATATAAAAAAGGATATTTTGGAAACTTCACCTCCCCTTTACGGCCTGGTGCTGGCCGGGGGCCGCAGCAGCCGCATGGGCCGTGACAAAGGCCTGCTGGCTTACCACGGCCAGCCGCAGCGGGAGTACCTGTACCACCTGCTGGAACCCTTTTGCCAAAAAACCTTCCTGAGCCTGCGTACCGAACAGGCCGACCCCCTGGGCGGAACCTTTGAAACCATTACGGACAAAGATCAGTATAAAGGGCCGTTTAACGGCCTTATCTCGGCCCATCACCGATTCCCGCAAGCGGCCTGGCTCGTAGTGGCCTGCGACCTGCCGCTCATGGATGCCCCTGGGCTGGAGTTGCTGCTTCGCCAGCGCGACCCGGCAAGTGTTGCGACTGCATATGCCACCCGCGCAAGCGGCTTGCCGGAGCCCTTGGCGGCCATCTGGGAACCTTCTGGGCTGCAGCGGGCCGAGTCATACCTGCAAACGGCTGAAAGCAGCTGCCCGCGCAAATTCCTAATCCGGCACGGGGCAAAGTTGGTAACTCCTGACGACGACGCCCTGCTGGCCAATGCCAATGACCCGCGCGAATACGACCTGATCCAATCCAAATTGGCCGCCCATTGAATTCAGAGCGCTACCAGAGACAAATGCAGCTGAAAGGCTTCGGGCCGGAAGGGCAGAAAGCCCTGTCGGCGGCTGCCGTTCTGGTCGTGGGCGCCGGGGGTTTGGGAGTGCCGGTTAGCCAGGCCCTGAACGCGATGGGGGTGGGGCGTATCGGCCTGGTCGACGGGGATATCATCGAAACGAGCAACCTGCACCGGCAACCGGCTTACGGCCCGTCTCAGGTGGGCAGGCCTAAGGTGGCCGAACTGGCCCGATGGCTGGCGGTACAGAACCCCGATACACGACTCGATATACACGACACTTTTTTAAATGCATCCAATGCCCTGGATCTCTTTCGCCCTTATGACCTGGTGGTTGATGCCACAGACAACCTGGCCACCCGCTACCTGATAGACGACGCTGCCCTAATAGCAGAAATTCCCTGGGTTTACGGAGCACTGCACGGGTACGAAGGACAGGTGAGCGTATTCAATTACCGGGGCGGGCCTACCTACCGGTGCCTGTTTCCGACCATGCCAGGGGAAGGGGAGATCCCCGACTGCAATATGCTGGGCACCCTGGGCGTTTTGCCGGGTCTGATCGGCAACCTGCAGGCGCTTGAGACAGTCAAAGTCGTGTGTGACATGCCTGGTATACTTTCAGGCAAACTACTGTTATACAATGGTTTGGATCAATTTATGCAAACTATTTCTTTTACGCGAAACCCTACTCGAATCGCCGGGGATGAAAAGTCGCTTCAAGACGGTTCGCAAAACTGCGCTATGACCGAAGGGGCTGTTTCGGCCTCCGATTACCGGGAGTTGTGCGAAGGCGGCATTGAACATATGCTGGTAGACGTGCGCGAGCCCTCCGAGTTTGAACTGGTCCACCTGCCGGGCTCCCGCAACATCCCCCTCATGGAACTGGCCGGGCACGGCAAGGCTCTTTTGAAGGCTACCTCCATTTACTTTATTTGCAAATCGGGGCCCCGCAGCATGCAGGCCTACCAGTACCTGAAACAAACCCATCCTTCTGTTAGGGCCTTTTGGATATCCGGAGGGCTGCGTGATTTTAAACCTGCACAGCTTGATCGACTTTAAAGAAGCTTACCAGACCGTTATGGCTCATGCACGACCTCTGGGGATCGAAAAAATTGCCCTGGAAGAATCGGCCGGGCGCATTCTGGCAGCGCCAATTCTTGCCGACCGACCCCTGCCGCCCTACGACCGGGCCACTATGGATGGCATTGCCCTTTCCACCCAGGCCTGGCAAGCCGGGCAAAGGGATTTTAAGGTGGTGGCCATGGCCCGGGCAGGAATGCCGGCCACAATGCTGCAAGATCGATTGACCTGTATTGAAATCGCCACAGGAGCAGTACTTCCGGCAGGTTGCGATGCCGTGGTGCGATACGAAGACCTGGAAAAGATTTCAGCCGGGTTTCGGGCTCCACTCAGGCCCGAACCGGGGCAAAATATTCACGCCAAGGGCAGCGATGCAGCACAAGGCAGTAAACTTCTGGGCCCGGGAACCCGGCTAACGGCCGCCGAAGTGGCCGTACTGGCCTCAGTTGGGGTTTCCCAGGTGCCGGTCTACCGCCTCCCGAAGGTTACCGTTATTTCCACTGGGGACGAACTGATAGGAGTCGACCAGGTTCCTGAAGCCCACCAAATACGCAAGTCGAATAGCTACGCCCTGCAGGCCGCCCTGGCCGAATTCGGCATAAGGCCAAGCCTGCTCCACCTCCCCGACGACGAACAGGAAGTTCGTAAAGGCTTACAGCACGCCCTAAAAAAATCTGATGCCCTCTTGCTCACGGGTGGTGTATCAATGGGAAAATACGACCTGCTCCCTAAGGCCCTTGGGGCGCTCGGTGTTACGACCTGCTTTCACAAAGTGAGCCAGCGGCCCGGTAAACCCTTCTGGTTCGGGGTGTTTGAACCCAATGCCTGCACGGTGTTCTCGCTTCCGGGCAACCCCGTCTCCACATTTTTGAATTATATGGTGTATTTTAGGGATTGGCTGAAGACCAGCTGGGGGATGGTGCCGGACACCCCGGTGGCCGTTTTGGGAGAAAACCTTGACAGCCCGGGTACTCTGACCCGCTTTGTGCCCGTAAGACTTGAAGCGCAGGGCGGAAAGCACCTAGCCTGGCCCGTGCCCATGAACGGTTCGGGCGATTTCCTGAGTTTGTCCCGGGCAGACGCTTTTCTCAGGCTCGATCCTGGCGAGAACCGGTATGCCAGCGGCACACAACTGCCGCTGGTCCCATTCAAACCCTTATGGGTATGACACATGAATTCAAACATATGGTAAATGCCTATCGCCAGGCCAGAACGTTGGGCCATAAGGCGGTAATGGCATCGGTGGTGGCCCTGGAGGGATCTTCGTACCGGCGCCCCGGGGTGCGCATGTTGCTGCTTGAAAATGGGGCGGCATTCGGGGCCGTGAGCGGCGGATGCGTGGAAAAGGAGGTCCACCGGCAGGCTGCTGAAGTCTTTGAAACCGGTATCCCCAAGATGATGACCTACGACGGGCGATACCGTCTGGGTTGCGAAGGCATCCTTCATATCCTGATTGAACCCTTCGCTCCTGAAGAGCCATGCCTCAGCGCCTTTGATCGGGTACTGGCAGGGCGGCACTCATTTCACCTTACCTCGCATTTCCAGCGCGAAGACGGCTCCCGGGCGGGGATGTGCACGTTTTTCGACAACGGTTCCGGTACCTGGCCCCTGGGCAAGACACCCCAGCCCGACGCAGCTGAAAAATACAGGCAGGAACTTTTGCCCTGCCAGCGCCTGATGATCTTTGGGGGCGAACACGATACGGTACACCTGAGCGGCATTGCGGCCCATATGGGGTGGGAGGTTTGCGTGGTGGTTACGGCCGATGAGCAAAAGTCCCGGGATCATTTCCCGGGGGCCACCGAGTTCCTGTCTGTCATTCCCGAACAAATGGATTTGGGGGTGCTCGATGCCCAGACAGCGGTAATCCTGATGACGCACAGCTACACCAAAGATCTGAAATACCTGCTACGGCTGGCTGATACCACCCCCGGTTACCTGGGGATTCTAGGCCCGGCCTACCGTAGGGAACGCTTGATAGGCGATTTGCTGGAACGGGCGGCCGAACCTGTGGAAGCCTTCCTGGATCGCATCTACGGGCCTGCGGGACTGGACATCGGGGCCGAAGGACCACAGGAAATTGCCATTTCAGTGCTGGCCGAAATCCTCTCCGTGCTGCGCCAAACCCGGCCCATCGGCTTGCGCGATAAAAAAGGGGCCATCCACGATTTATGAAAGAACCCATTGCCGTTTTGATCCTGGCCGCAGGTGCATCAAGCCGCATGGGCCGCACCAAGGCGCTGCTGCCCTGGAATGGAAAAACCGTGCTGGAGCACCTGGTAGGGCAGGCAAAGCAGGCCGGTCTTGAAAACGCGGTTGTGGTAACCGGTGCCAGCCACACCGAAATCCTTCAAAAAACAAACCTGGGGCCAGAGGTGTTCTGTGAAAACCCGGAATGGCAGGGAGGCATGGGCACGAGCATTAGAACCGGCCTGAACCTGGTTTTAAAACGGTTTCCCGACTGCAAGGGCGTGTTGATCGTGCTTGCAGACCAACCCCTGGTCGATGCGGCCTACCTGGAATTGCTGATCGCCCCATTTACGGGCCAGCCCGATTGCCTGATCGCCTCCCGATACGGCGATTCCTGTGGGGTTCCGGCCCTGTTCGGGAGGGCCTATTTCGACGCCTTGCTGCAGCTGCCCCCCGAAAAAGGGGCAAAGGCCCTGCTCGCCTCGGCCGCCGACCGGGTAACCTGCTTAGACCCGGGGCCCAAAGGCCGCGATATAGACACCCCAGAGGCCTATGAGGCATTGAAAATCCAGAATGATCCCTTCATCCGCAATTGAAAGTACCATGAGAAAAACCACACTGCTGCTTGTGTTTATCGGCCTTGCCGCAAACCTCCCGGCCCAGGAAATCAGTTTTGAACACTACAATCCGGCTTCGACCCTGGTGGTTTCGGGCCAACCGGTGCTCAGGGCCCGATACCCCTTTATCGACATCCACAACCATCAGTTCCGCATGCCCACCCAAGACCTGGCCGAATTGATCGCAGCCATGGACACGCTGAATATGGCCGTAATGGTGAACCTAAGCGGGAGCTCGGGGGAGCACCTCAAAGGGGCAACCGACAACGTAAAGGCCCATTTTCCAAACCGCTTTGTGGTTTTTGCCAATGTCGATTTCAGCGGGGTAGGCCAGGAGGGATGGGGCCAACAGGCTGCCTCCCAACTGGAAGCAGATGTACAAAACGGCGCCATGGGCCTGAAAATTTATAAAAGCCTGGGGCTGCGCGACAAGGACATAGACGGGAACCGTTTGGCCGTAGACGATCCGCGCCTCGATCCGGTCTGGGCCAAATGCGCCGAACTCGGCATCCCGGTGTTGATCCACTCGGCCGACCCGCGCTCGTTCTGGGACCCCATGGATTCCCTGAACGAACGCTGGCTGGAGCTCAAGCTGCGGCCCAACCGCATGAGGGGCGATACCGATCCCGCACCCTGGCAACAGATCATTGACGAACAGCACCGCCTCTTCCGCCGCCACCCGCAAACCACTTTTATCAATGCGCATATGGGTTGGTATCCGAATGACCTTACCAGGCTCGGCCTGCTCATGGACGAAATGCCCAACATGTATGTGGAAATTGGGGCCATCATTGCCGAGTTGGGCCGCCAACCCCGTCGGGCCCATGAATTCTTCGTGAAATACCAGGACCGGATTCTGTTCGGGAAAGACAGCTGGCAGCCCTCGGAATACCCAACTTATTTCAGGGTGCTGGAAACGGCCGACGAATACTTTCCCTATCACAAGAAATACCACGCTTTTTGGGCCATGTACGGCATGGACCTGCCCGATGGGGTCCTCAGGAAGGTCTATTACGGCAATGCGCTGAAATTACTCCCCGGCATAGACCGCTCCCTTTTCCCCGAATAGTGCATTTGAACGAAAAACCCGCCTGAAACCATCCTTTCGATAAACGGTTGCACTAAAAGGTACGTCACCGCGTTACTTAGTGTAATAAAACCTAATGATCAAAAAGGATGAAAAAGATTGAAATCATTCGGATGCTCTTTCTGTTTGCCGTTGGAACCCTGATTCTTGGCTTGCAGGCATGCAGCACCGATGCCGATGAACAAGTTATTCCCCAGGAGGCCAAACTGACGCAGACTGAATTTCAGGCGGTTATGGGAGCTGATGAATGGACCGGCGCTGTAGATGCCACCCTTGCCGAAATTTATCAGGCCGGCAACGGCATGTCTGGCAAAACGGCATTCGACGGTTGCTATGATGCAACCTACACCGATACAGGCTTTACAGCCACCTTTAACAATTGCGTGCTCAACGGCACCGACAACGTTAACGGCACCCTGGTGGTTGTTTACAACGTGGGGGCCGAGACCGCCAGTTTTACGGCTACTTATGAAGGCTTTTATGTGGGTGATATCGAATTGAACGGGACACGCACCTTTACCCTGGGCACGGGCTCCACGCAGAGTTCGATCGCCTTCGAAGTTAGCAGTGAGATGAGCGCTCTGCTGGGCGATGGCACCCTGATTACCGAATCGGGCGTCAAAGCCGTCGAAATAACCATCGGCGCCACCCTCCCGGAGAGCACCTTCACCGTTGACGGCAACTGGAACCTGACCATTGGCGATGATGCTTATTCCGCCGACGTAACCAGCACCTTATCGGGCACTTTTGCCTGCGCCCACCTGGTGAGCGGCACCATGGACCTGAGCAAAAACGGCCTTGAAATCGGTGTGGATTTCGGCGATGGAACCTGCGACAACGTGGTAGTTATCACCTATCCGAACGGCGCCAAGGAAGAACTGGAACTCTGATTTGTAACATCCCAATAAAAAGAAGGGCCCGCCTAGTGCGGGCCTTTTTTTGATCCAGGGGGCAGGGGATTGCTTCTGATTTTAGTGCACGTAGTGGCGCGATTCGGTCCAACGTACCCGTTTGCACTCCTTAAAGTTGGAGAAGACGGCAAACCTTCTGGATTCGGTCGGGGTTTGGTTGCTGAAGAGTTTCATGACTGTTGCGTTTTTTGTTGATACTTGTTCTTGATTGATTGATTGATGCGGTACTACCTTAATAAACGTAGTTTCTGGCTTCGGACCAACGCACCCGTTTGCTGCTCTTAAAGGTGGAGAAGTAGCTGAAGCGTTTGGACTCAGTAGGCAGGTTGTTGACTGTTTTGATCATGACTGTTGTTTTTTGATGTTGTTTTCTGATTGTGCTTTGATGTGCATTTCGCCGTAAACTGGGCCAACATTTTTATTTATTTATTTCGGCCTCCTTACTACTTGTTTGGGTGATTAGCCCGTCTCTTACTTGGCGATTACATCTATAAGACGACCCTCTTATGGAATTGTTACAGTACTATGTTATAAAAGGTACTATCTTTAACATTTTTTAAGAATAGTGTCGTTGGTCTCCCATGGAATAAAGGGGAGGGGAATTGCAGGCGAAGCGGGTATTCGCAAAGGATTTCATCTGTATTAAGGCAGGAATTGTTTATTTTCCAGGCACCTATTCAGACTATGCCTTTCAGGAACAACTACCTCGATCTGCACTGCCACCCGGCACTTAAGCCCTACGGGCGCAGCTTCGACAAGTCCCCGGCTGGCCGTCAGAGCCCGAACCGGGCCCACCGTAACAGCCTCTGGAAATACGACCGGCCTACCTTAACAGATAAGTTGCTGAATTTTATAGGCGGGCTCACCAAGTTTTCCCAGGCCGATGCCAGCAGCCTGTCCAGGGGCGGCGTTAGCGTGGTATGCGCTTCCCTGTATCCACTGGAGCGCCCTTTTGTCCGCAATGCCGTGCCCACCGATTTTTTGCGCGACCTGCTGGCCAGCTTTGCCCTCGGGGTCGGCCGTAAAAGGATCGATTACCTCCAGGTGATTACCGATTATTTTGCCGACCTGGAGGCCGAGTACGTCTTTTACCGCCAGTGTGACGGCCGGGTGCAGCGACTTCCCTGGGGGCGATTCCGCTATAGACTGGTCAGGAATTACCGCGAAATACGGGCGTTTCTAGCGACCCCGGACCAGGAAATTGGCACCATCTGCATCGTCCCGACCATCGAAGGGCTGCACGTACTGAACACCAACCTGGATGCCCCGCCAACAGAAGCTGGCTTCCTGGAGTGCCTAAGCGCTTTGAAACAATGGGACCACCCGCCTTTTTTCATCACCGTGGCCCACCATTTCTGGAACCACCTTAGCGGGCATGCCCCAAGCCTCACCAAAACTATTTCGGGCCATGTAGACCAGTCTGAAGGCCTGGGCAGGGGCATTACGAACCTAGGGCGGGCCGTTTTGCGCGAAATGCTATCGCGGGCTAACGGTCCCCGGATATTGCCCGACCTGAAACACATGAGCCCCCGTGCCAGGCAGGAATTTTACGACTTGCGCCGGGAAGGCAAGCTGGGCAGCTCCGATTTCCCGCTCCTGTTCAGCCATGCCGCCTGCAACGGGCTTAAATCATTCGACGACCCGGTTGTCGGCGACCTGCCAACCGCTGCCTTACTGAATCAGGTGCCCATAAACCTGTACGACCAGGAAATTATCGAAGTGGCCCGAAGCGGCGGGCTTATTGGCCTGCAGCTCGACGAGAGGCGCATCGTCTCACCGGAAGCCCGCAAAAAAGTGAAGCATTCCCTATTGCGTCACAAAATCATGCATTACCGCTCAGAGCTGCTGTGGAACCAGGTGCGCCATATAGCCGAAACCCTTGACCGGGCCGGGCTCTTCGCCTGGGACTGCATGGCCATCGGTTCCGATTTCGACGGCATCATCGATTCGCTGAACGGTTTCTGGACGGCCGAGCAGTTGCCCTACCTGGCCGATTTTCTGGAACGCCACGCCTATAACTACATGAAGCTTCCCGATTTAACCCGTGCCGAAAACCGCATTGCCCCAGATGAAATCATCGGCCGCATCTTTTCCGGGAACGGGCACCGCTTTTTAGAGCAACATTTCGTCTGAGCTTGCAATTCTTGAGGTAAGGCCCTACTTTCCCTTTAAAATCTCTACTATGGAACTTTCAGGTAAGCATATCCTAGTAACTGGGGCCTCCCAGGGTATAGGGGCGGCCATAGCCAGCCAGCTAATTGCAGGCGGGGCCCGGGTGGTGGTCCATTACAACAACAACCAGAGCAAGGCCGAAGCCCTGCTTCGGGGCCTAGGTGCCTCCGGGTCGGTAGCCCTGGGGGCCGACCTGGAAAACCCCAAAGCCGTCGAGGGCCTTTTCCGGGCCAGCCTGAATGCACTGGGGCATCTCGACGCCCTGGTGCTGAATGCCGGCATTTTCACACCGCACCCGGTAAGTGAACCGGTAGAGACCTGGTGGCGCACCTGGAGGCAGATCCAGGCCGTAAACCTGGATGCGCCGGGGCTGCTGACCCGTCTGGCGATCGAGCACTTTCGCCAGCGGGGAGGAGGGCGTTTCATCTATATCGGCAGCCGGGCAGCGTTCCGGGGGGAAACCGCTGACAACCTGGGGTATGCTGCTTCCAAAGGCGGGCTTACTTCCCTGGCCCGTTCCGTTGCACGGTCTTACGGGAAAGAGGGCATTAAAGCCTTTACCATTGCCCCCGGCTTTACGCATACCGCCATGGCCGAGCAGGCTATTGCCGAGATGGGGCAGGCCCTGCTCGAAGAGACCGCTTTGAAAGAGCTCACCCGGCCGGAGCACATCGCCCCCCTTGTGGCCTTTATCTGCAGCGGCCAACTCGATCATGCCACAGGCACGGTAATCGATATCAATGCAGGCAGCTATATGCACTGAGTGGCTCGGAATATTCGAATAAAAAAGCCTGCACCTTCCTGTCTTAGATCGCATAAACTTTTGTTAATTCCTAAAAAGGAAAACCAGGGAATCTGTATTTTGGAACCTGGAGCCCTTCCGTTACCGGCAGCTCGTAGCGCCGTGGGAGGAATCGCTATTAATTCGGTATACAGTATTATTTGAAACCTATGGATTTATTGCAAAAAGCTATCGAATTCGAAGGCCGGAAGTGGTCTGGCATTACCACCAGCGACCGGATACAGGCCTCCCGGGATCTCAAGAAACTGATCCTGGACATCAACGAAGTCTACAAAAAGACGCGCGACCAACATCTGATGGATGTTATGAAGCGTTTGACGGCCATAAAACGAAAGGTAGAGAAACGGCTGCTGAAAGGCGCCGTGGACGTCTGACGGCTTTGGCCGGCAAATATAGATAAACCGCCCTGGACAGGGCGGTTTTTAGTTTTCGAGTATAGGTGAGCAGTGCTTGCCCGGGGAAACTAACGGCGGGCAATTTCAAACCGGCGCCCTACTTTCCAACCTGCCTCGCGGTCGAAAGAAAGCAGCCGTGTATCGCGGTTCATATTGAGTGATTTCATGTCATTTGCCTTTAATTAACAGACGAGAAAGTTCCTGAAATGTTACGGAAGGGCAGGGGTATAACGACCCCATTACCTTTAAGGGCATATTTTGCCGGCACGGCCTTTACAGGGAATGTTTCATGCTCTATCTTTGCAGGGTAGGCCGGAGGCCCGGCCTATTTGAACCGTTATAAACCACTCCTATGAAATTCACCCGTAAAGCAAGCGCCCTCTGGAAAGGATCCGGAAAGGAAGGCAAGGGTACCCTTACCACTGCCAGCGGGGTTCTGGAAAAGACCCCTTATTCATTTAACACCCGTTTTACCGATGAGAAGGGCACCAACCCCGAAGAACTGGTAGGGGCTGCACATGCCGGCTGTTTTGCCATGAAGCTTAGCTTTTTGATCGGGGAAGCGGGCTTCACTCCCGAAAGCCTTGATGTAAAGGCCTCGGTAACCTTTGAAGACGGTGCTGTTACCAAAATCCACCTCGACTTGGTCGGGAAGGTGCCGGGCATGGACGCGGGCGATTTCAAAAGGGCCGCAGAAAATGCCAAACAAACCTGTCCGATATCCAATTTGCTGAAAGCCGAGATCAGCCTGTCTGCTGCCATGGCGTGAGTTTTGCAGCACGCCTTCCCAAACGGTTGAGCGGGCCGGTATTTGTTGAAAAAGTACGCCGGCATACGTTTTTTGCTATGCCGGAATCGATTAATATTGCGCTTTAAACACGCCGCCGGTGCATGGAATCGCCTAAGCAACTGCCCCTTGTCATAGCTTCTTTTGTCGCTATATATGTGATTTGGGGATCGACCTACCTGCTCAATAAGGTTGCCGTGGACGAACTGCCTCCCTTCATGTTGGCGGCCATCCGCTTTGTGATCGCCGGCGGCCTGATCTTCGGGATGTCGGCCCTGATGGGGAAAAGCCTGCGTATTACCCGGAAGCAATTATGGAACTCGATTGTACTGGGTTTTCTCTTTTTGAGCTTTGGCAACGGGATCGTTGTCTGGGCACTCAAGTATGTCGACAGCAATTTTGCCGCCCTGATCATTTCGGCCCAACCCCTTGTGGTTATGCTGCTGATGTGGCTGTTGCAGGGACAACAACTGCGCCCCATGTCCCTGCTCGGGGTGCTGTTGGGCATCATCGGGATTTACTTGCTGGTAAGCCAGGACAACCTCCTCAAGGACGAACATGCCTGGCTTGGGCTTGCCATGATATTTGCGGCACTGCTGGCCTGGGGGTATGGCAGTGTATATGTCGGAAAGGCCGACCTGCCCAAAAACTACTTTGTAAATACCGGCTACCAGATGCTTATGGGGGGGATAATGCTGGGGCTCATGAGCCTGGCGTTCAGGGAACCCTGGAGCAGCCCGCTCGATTGGCAAACCGATACGCTCTGGTGCATGCTGTTGCTCGTAACCTTTGGGAGCATCGTGGCCTTTACGGCCTTTAATTTTTTGCTGAAGACCGTTTCTCCCGAAAAGGTGTCGACCAATACCTATGTTAACCCGATTGTGGCTATGCTGCTTGGCAATTACTTCCTCGACGAACCCATTAGCCTGCAATCGATAATGGCGGCGATCATTTTGCTCACGGGGGTGTACTTCATCAGCACCAACAAAACGTGGCGGCAGTTCGTGCGCTTCAGGCGCAAGGGTATTTGAGGCCTAATTAAGCAGGTCGAAGCGGTGGGTGTACTTGATGGTGAGCACCTGGTTGTTGAGTGCATCGGTAAAATCGTCGTCTTTTACCACATTAAATACCACAAACAGACCCGTATTGGCGTTCTGGAGCCAACCGAAGCGCGCATTTACCGAGGTGATATTCGACACGTTGTTGCGCTGGATCAGGCTTTGCACAAAAATCCGGGGGGTAAAGGAGTAAGAGAGGCGCAATCCGCCTACGAAGGCCGATAAGTCTCCATCTTGCAGGGAAATATCGCTGTGGCTGAAAGTCAGGGAGGTGTTGAAACGGTCGCCAATCCGGTAGTTGGCCGTACCCGCGTTGGTAATGCGTTTTCCGTCGAAATACCCGCCGATGAAGGTACGGGTGCTAAGGTTAAAGGCATTGTTCGGGTTGGTAATGACAACCAGCTGTAATTCTTCGTTTTTGAATAATCCGACAGGCACTGTGACATCTGAAATCGTAAAGGGTTCCAAAACGCGCTCTGTGGTGAAATTGATCCCCGTATGCACCTCCAGGCCGCTGGGAAAAACCCAGTGGTTGTCTACGTGTAAAAAGCCTGTCACGAGTTGGTTGTCAAAGTTCCAGAAACCCCGGTATGAGGCGTGCGGGCGTATTTCCATAAGGAACCCGTTGTTTTTGAAGCGATGTGCTTTGAGCAGCAAGAATTCAGGCTTCTTAAAGGCTGTGCGCTGTAAAAAGCCCACTTCCGGATTGAAGTTCTCGGCCACTTCGGTATACCCGGCACTGATGTCCCAGCCATTCCAGTTGTAATTCGACAACAACTTAAAGGCGTGGTCCTGGCCTTCGAGCCCGGGGGTGTTGCTTTTCGCCATAAACCCGGTTACAGTTGCCTTGTTGCCGATACCCCATTTGCCGTCCATGGCATATACCCGATTGTAATCGTCACCACTGCCGTCGAGCCCGGCCCGGCTTATGAAAATGCCGCCCAAAGAAGAACGGGTACCCCTGAAATCGTGGTTTACCCGCGCCACTGAATAATTGTTCTCGACTATCCCGGCATCTTCCACGGCATCGGTAAACATGCTGAGCAGGCCCACATTGGTGCGGCCCACCTTGCCCGACAGGCGTGCTCCCCCGATAATAGGCACCACACTCCCGCCTTCGCCTATCCCGATACGGCGGCTGAAGAACAGGTCGACCTCCCCGGGACTGCCCACGCTGAATTGCCCGGCGTTTTCCAGGAAGAAGGCCCGTTTCTCGGGAAAAAAGAGGTTAAACCGGTCGAGGTTTATCTGCTGGTCGTCTACCTCTACCTGGGCAAAGTCGGTGTTGTAGGTAAGGTCAAGGGTTAGGCTGGGGGTAACGCTGTATTTCACATCGGCCCCGGCTTCGAACTTGGTCTCGGTTTCGGAAGGGTCAACGGCCCGGTTGTTGATGCCCTGCCCAAGCACATACGGGATCAGGGTGAGGTTACCGGGCGATTCCAGGTTGAGCCCGGTGAGTTTCCCGGCCAGGGAGACGCGCTTCATGTCGAAACGGAGCGGGAGGGAGGCCCAATAGGCCGTTTCGGTGCGTTTGCTGATGTTGCGCTGAAAGTTCAGCCCCCAGGTCTTATTCTGCCCGGTGGAAAACCGGATGGAACGCATCGGTATGGCAAATTCGGCGCTCCAGCCGTACTCTTTCACCTCGGTGCGTACGGTCCACGAAGCATCCCAGTTCAGGTTGGTTCCCCCAATTACCCCGCCTTGCTGGCGGTTGGCATTCATGGTGCCCACCCCCTCATTGTTGATCTGGGCGTCGTATTCCATGCCCTGGGCATTGGTCCCGAACAGGAAGCCATTCTGGCGATCGTTGTACGTGTCGATGATGAAGAGAAAGCTGTCTTCGTCATTCAGGTCGGCGTCGCGTCGCGAATCGGAAATTACGATCTTTTCCGGTTCGGTATCGTAACAGACCACCCCCACATAAAAGGTGTTTTTCGTATAACCGACGCGAATGAGCGTTCGCTCAGTAGCGGGCTTGCCGTAATTGGGCTGAAATTGTACCAGTTGGTCTATGGCCGGAACGGCCTGCCAGACTTCATCGCCCAGAATATCCCCGTCCACCACCGGATCGACCTCGAGACGAACCGCCTGGTAATGGGGTCTGCCAGCCACTGTATCTGACTGGGCGGGTTGTTGGGCAGAAACGGGGAAAGCCGACAGCATTCCCAGGAAAACCAAGAGGGGGGTGGTTCTGAAATTCATGAAGCGCTGGTTTGGTTGGCAGCAATATACTGCTTAAAAAGATATCAGGATTGCGCAAAAGCACCCCGGGTTACCCGTTTAAAAAATGTGTAATTTATCCTGGGAGTGGTGTGAAAATGACGCTTGTTTCTGTATTTTTAACAGCCATACCCTAAACCCTCCGAAATGACACTGAATAAAACTGTTTCCCGGGCCCTGGGCCTCGCAGCCAGCCTCCTGATCCTTTCTTCCTGCAAGCAAAATGCGCAAGCCGATCCGGAACCCGAACTGATCCAGTACGAGGAGGCCGCCAGCGTGCTGCCCATCGACCGCCTTAAACTCCCCCCCGGTTTCAAGATCGAAGTTTATGCAGACAGTGTGGAAGGTGCCCGTTCCATGGCCATGGGTGACAATGGCACCTTGTTTGTCGGTACCCGCAACAAAACGAATATCTACGCCATACAAGACCTGGACAAAGACTTCAGGGCCGACCATATAACGGTACTCGATTCTACCCTTGAAGTACCCAACGGGGTCGCCTTTCGCAAGGGCTCCCTTTACGTGGCCCAGGTCGGGCGGTTGCTGCGCTACGACAGCATTGAATCAAAGCTCGACAACCCGCCTGCCCCCGTAGTGGTTTATGACGATTACCCCACAGAGTTCCATCACGGCTGGAAGTACATTGCCTTCGGGCCCGACGACAAGTTGTACGTGCCGGTTGGGGCGCCGTGCAATATTTGCGATTCGGCTGTTGTGGATGCGCGCTACGCCTCCATTACCCGGATGGACCCCGACGGTAGCAACCGGGAGATCGTGGCCCACGGGGTACGCAATTCGGTGGGCTTTACCTGGCACCCCCAGACCGGGGAATTGTGGTTTACCGACAACGGCCGCGATTTGATGGGCGACGACATCCCCCCCTGCGAACTGAACCGGGTAAGCGAAACGGGGCAGCACTTCGGCTATCCGTTCTGCCATGGCGGGACTATTAAGGACCCCGAATACGGCGACCAGCATTCCTGCGATGAGTTCGTGGCACCGGCACAGGCACTTGGGGCCCATGTGGCGCCCCTCGGAGTGCGGTTTTCCACCGGCGCCATGTTTCCGGAAGAATACCGGAACGACGCGCTGATTGCCGAGCACGGCTCGTGGAATCGCACCAAAAAGTCTGGCTACCGCATAGCACGGGTAGAACTTGATGGCAACAATTCTGTGGGCTACGGCTCCTTTATTGAAGGGTGGCTGGACGAGGAAACCCAGGAGGCTTTTGGCCGCCCCGTAGACCTGCTTTTTCTGAGCGATGGCTCGCTTTTGATTTCAGACGATGTGGCCCACGCGATCTACCGGGTCACCTATGCGCCTCCCGGTAATCCCGGAGCGTAAGGAGCAGCCCTGAAGCCACTGGCTGTTTTGGGCTGAACATGGTAAAATATCATGTTTTGGGAGGATGCGGGCGATTAAATTTACCCCAGCATCAAGTTTCATTTCCATAACCTAGACCAGCACAGATCATGAAAGTATACGACGAGAAACACATTAAAAATATCGTTTTAGTGGGCGCCCACGAAAGCGGTAAGACCACCCTGGCTGAAACCATGCTTTTCGAGGCAGGCCTTATCAACCGCCGGGGCACCGTGGAAGGCAAGAATACCGTTTCTGACTACCACGAACTGGAGCAGGAACGAAGCACTTCCGTTTTTGCCACCCCCTTGCATACCGAGTGGCGCAACTACAAAATAAATATCATAGACACCCCCGGCCTCGACGATTTTATCGGGGAAATTCTCTCGTCCATCAGGGTGGCCGACACCATCGTAACCGTACTGAATGCCCGCAGCGGGGTGGAAGTGGGTACCGAGATTATCTGGAACTACATTGATAAATACAACAAGCCCACCCTGTTCGTGGTGAACCAGATCGACCACCCCACCGCCCGGTTTGAGGAAACCTTCCGCGATATCAAGGGCCTGGTGGGGAACAATGCCGTTAAGGTGCAGTACCCGATAAAGATAAAAGGGGCACAGGGCATCGTGGATGTTTTGAAAATGAAACTCTACAAATTCCCGCCAGAGGGAGGGAAGCCCGAAAAACTCCCCATCCCCGACGATCAGAAAGAACTGGCCGAAAAGCTCCACAACGAGCTGGTCGAGAAAGCGGCCGAGAACGACGAAGACCTTATGGAGCTCTATTTTGAAAAGGGCACCCTTTCTGAAGACGAAATGCGCCGCGGCATCAAGGCCGGGATGCTGCACCACGAGCTGTTCCCCGTGTTTTGCGTCTCGGCCCTGCAAGATATGGGCAGCGGCCGGCTTATGGGCTTTATCGACAACGTGGCACCGGCGGCCAGCGATCTGAAACCCGAACAAAGCGTGGAGGGCAAACAAATTGACCCCACCCCCAATGCCCCCACCACTTTGTTCGTATTCAAGACCCTGCACCAGCCCAACGTCGGGCAGATCACCTTTTTCAAGGTAAAATCGGGCGTTGTAAAGGCCAACGACAAATTGGTCAACTCCCGTACGGGTGAGGTTGAAAGCCTGCACCAGCTGTTCATCATGGACGGCAAAAACCGGACCCCCGTAAACCAGCTGGTGGTTGGCGACATTGGGGCCACCCTTAAGCTAAAACACACTGAGACCAACGACACCCTGCGAGCCGAAAACCACGAGGTTACTATAAAACCCATCGCTTTTCCGGAGCCCCGCACCAAAAAGGCGGTTTCGGCCGAACAACAAAACGAGGAGGAAAAACTCAGCGATGCCTTGCGCAAACTCCACAGCCAGGACCCCACAGTGGTAGTGAGTTTCTCCAACGAGCTGAAACAACAGATCCTGGGTTGCCAGGGCGAACTGCACCTGGCCACCATCGACTGGATGTTGGAGCGCATATACGGCATTAAAGCCAAATTTGAGCAACCCCGCATCGCGTATCGGGAAACCATCAACCGCTCTTCAACGGCGAACTACCGCCACAAAAAGCAATCGGGGGGAGCCGGGCAATTCGCCGAGGTACACCTGAAAATCGAACCCTGGTACGAGGGCATTCCCGAGCCGGAGGGCTTCAGCCTGAGGGGGAAGGAAGAAATCGACCTGCCCTGGGGCGGAAAACTGGTGTTCTACAACTGTATCGTGGGAGGTGTTATCGATCAGCGCTTTTTGCCGTCAATCAAGAAAGGGATTCTTGAGGTAATGGAATCTGGCCCGCTTACCGGATCGTATATCCGGGATGTGCGCGTGATGGTCTACGACGGGAAAATGCACTCGGTAGACTCGAACGACATCTCCTTTAAGATTGCCGGGGCCCAGGCCTTCAGGGCCGCCTTCCTGAACGCTGGACCGCGCCTGCTCGAACCCATACAGGAACTTACCGTCAAAGTACCCGAAGACATGGTGGGCAATGTTATGACCGACCTGCAATCGCGCCGGTCCATTATTTTGGGCATCAACAGCATGGACAACTACCAGGTACTGAAATGCGCCACCCCCGAAGCGGAATTGTACGGGTATTCGACCAACCTGCGGTCGCTTACACAGGGTAAATCTACCTTCCAGTCGAATTTTTCTTCATACGAGGTGGTGCCCGACAACATTCAGCAGCGTCTGGTGCAGAAATAAAGCCCTGTAACCGACTTTTTCCGGTCAGGAGTATCCAGAATGAGGCCCTGTAGGTTTAGAAGCCTACAGGGCCTTATTTTGATATACTTAAACCGTGTTTGTTCAGGTTGTTTTTGCGTAACTTGAAAACGCAAACCAAACCAACGGACATGACACAACGCAGGGATTTCCTCCGCAACACCTCGCTGGCCGCCCTGGCCATGCCACTGATCTCTTTTGACAAAAAACGGGACTGGTCGCTCGAGCCGTTAAAGGCGAGCCCCCCGGAAGGGGAGGAGTACTGGCGGCTGGTTCGGAGGCAATTCCCCCTAAAGGCCGGCCAGACCTATTTCAACAATGGCACCATGGGGCCCACCCCGGGGTACGTGCTCGACAAGATGATAGACCACATGATGCACTGGAATACAGAGGCGGCTACTGTCGATTACAAAGACGGCTCGGGACCCGAATTGCTCAGCGGTTATTTCCCCTACGTGGAATTGCGTGAAAAGTTGGGCCGTATTATCAATGCCGACTACCGGGAAATCTCCCTGACCCAAAATGCTACCTTCGGGATGAATATGGTGGGCATGGGGCTTGACCTGAAGGCAGGGGATGAGCTGTTGAATACCAACCAGGAACACGGGGGCGGGTTTGGCGCCTGGCAGTTGCTGGCCAAAAGGAAAGGCTGTATATACAAACAGGCCACCATGCCCGAACCGGCCAATGACCCCCAGGAAATTGTGGATGCCATTATAAAAGAAGTAACTCCAAAGACCCGGGTTATCGCCGTGCCTCATATTATCTCAGGCTTCGGCACGGTTATGCCGGTGAAAGAAATCTGCGCCGAGGCGCGCAGGCGGGGTATTTTCACGATACTCGACGGGGCGCAATGCGTGGGACACGTAAAGGTAGATGTAAAGGATATCGGGTGCGATGCTTATTACTCCAGCCTGCACAAATGGCTGCTTGCACCCCCTGGCAGCGGCTTGCTTTATGTAAACAAGGAGGTGGTAGGGGATATCTGGACCACCCTGGCCAGCTACCAGTGGGACAACCAGGAAGACCCGGGCTTCCGCCTCATGCAATACGGCACAGGCAACCCGGCTCTTATGAAAGGGTATGAGGCGGCCGTAGACTTCTTTAACACCATTGGTCACGATACCTGGATAGGCCGGATCAAGGAACTGGGCATGTACCTGCGCAGCGGCCTGAAGGCCCTGCCGAACGTCACCATCCATTCTTCGACTAACGAAGTTCTGGCGGCCGGCATCACCACGTATTCCGTAGCAGGCATCTCAGGGCCCGACCTGCAGCTCACCATGTGGGAAAAAGAACGGCTCCAGCCGCGTTCAGTCGGGCCTGACGCCATAAGGCATTCGGTGCATATCTACAACTCCAGAGAAGAGATCGACCGGGCCCTCAGTGTGGTGGAAAGTCTTGTTTAACCAGACCTCAGAGGTGGTATTTGGGGGTAATTTCATCGAAAACCGAACTTGATTTATATGAAGTCAGGTCGCTGCGCGTTTCAATACGACATAAAGGTGTTTGCACCGGGTCTGAATTACGGATTCAGGTTGGCAAAATGACCTTTTAAACAGAAAACCAGGCTGTTTATCCAAAAATGGATGCGCAAACACCTGGCTTCACATAAATTTGTTGTCTTACCCCCAGAAAATGGAGCTTAGAAGAGATGTTTTTCAGGCCATTGCCGACCCGACCCGCCGTGATATCCTGGCCCTGGTAGCCGGCAGAGCCATGACGCCCGGGTCAATAGCCGTCCACTTCAGCGCCACACGCCAAACCGTTTCCCGACACATTCAAATTTTGGTCGACTGCGAGCTTTTGCAGCAGAAAAAAAAGGGACGGCAAATCTTTTACCGCCTTAACCCCGAAAAATTCAGGGAGATTTCCGACTTCATCCAGCCGTTCCGCGAATTATTCGATGACAAACTCAGCACCCTGGAAAAGCTGATGAAGTATTACGACACGGAAGGGGGGTGGTAAACCGGCGGGGCAGGAGCTTTCATTCCGTATTTCAGGGATAATTACTAAATTCTGGCTTGGTTATCGCCAGACAACTAGCACAGCATGCAAGTAGACTTCGCCCTGTTACTAAGCCACGGATCTCCTGTGGGGCATAAAAAGAAAGAATACCTGATCAGGTCGGGCGACCGGTCCGACAAGGTCTACTTCGTCAAAAAGGGGGTCGTCCGGCACTATGTGATCACTGCAGACGGGTATGAAAAAACCATCAGGCTATCGTTGGAAAACGACCTTTTCTACGGTTCCATGGTCAGTTACTTCAACAACGAACCCAGCTATATCTACTGCCAGTGCCTTACAGCCTGCGAGTTTCTGTTTTGGGAAAAACAACAACTGGAAACATTGTTCGACCAGCACGAGTCACTGGCTGTTTTCAGGAACCAGCAACACATCAACTTCATCCTGGAAAAGCACCGGAAAGAGATTTCGCTTCTCACCAAGAGCGCCGAGGAGCGGCTCAGGGAATTCTGCTCCGAAAACATGGCACTCTTTAACCGCATTCCCCATCATATCATTGCCTCTTACCTTGATGTAACACCTGAAACATTGTCGCGGCTCAAACGCAAAATTCTTGATCTGGATCAATGTTAAAGTGCTCGCTTCGGGCTAAAATTGGGGTATCAATCATAATCAATTTTAGTCATGAAAACAAAAGCATTTTTAATCGGTTTCTTTTCTTTTGCAGCCCTGGTCTCGTGTACCAAGGATGTTATTGATGGTTCGGGAGAAATTACGACTCAATCGCGGGATGTCGGCCCTTTTAATGCGATTAGGAGTGAGGGCGTATTTACAGTTACCATAACCCGGGGAGCAGCCCATTCCGTCGAGATTACTGCCGACAACAACATTGTAGGGAAGGTCAGAACCCAAGTTGCAGGGAATGAGCTAAGACTGTATCTCGACAACGACTATAACTACGGGGAAGTACATTTGCAGGCGAATATCACCGTTCCGGGCCTGAGCAGCCTTAAAAATTACGGGGCGGGAGACGTCCATATCTTCGATTTGGCCGAAACCGGTACATTTAACCTTCTGAATTCAGGTTCCGGGTTTGTTTATGCTGAAGGCAGCGCCCGGTCACTGAAGATCTTCAACGAAGGATCAGGCGAAATAAAGGCCTTTGGCTTGCAAGTTATCCAATGCGATGCTACCCTGATCGGTTCCGGTGGCCTGGAAATTGAGTGCAGCGAATTGCTAAAGGCCGACATTGACGGAAGTTGCATCATTTATTACCTGGGGAACCCGGTGATTGATGCTACCATCAAAGGATCGGGGCAGGTTTTGGATGCTAATTAATATTAGGTATCTGAATTATTTGCCGTACGCTTTATAATCTATCAATTAAAATAAAATGCGCCTGCGGGCGCTTTTTATTTTTTGGGTCCCTGGTTTGTGCACGAAGAATTTTCTTGACATACGCGGGTATTCAGAAGCTTCCTGTGAAAGCTTCTGAATTTCGGCGGTACGATGCGGCCGGGATGCTAAGACCGAATTTTCTTGACTTCATTATGGTTTTATAGTCAGAGCTCAATTCCCTTGACATAATTTGAACGCTATAAACGCAGCGTTGCTGGAACTAATAGCGGAATTTTCTTGACATAAAACCAGATATAGCGCCTAAAATAAATTCTGCTCAATTCCCTTGACATAATCTAAACGTTATGTTTTCAGCATTGCTGAAACATAACTAGACTATGTCAAATACGGCTTAACGCCGTATTGCGGGAATTTCGCAAATGTTCTATAATTTATATTATGTCAAATAGATAATATGGAAACTGCCACGCCCCTGGCCCCTT
>JBNKGM010000036.1:0-31456 GCA_050289825.1 Robiginitalea sp. | reverse complement strand
CAGGCCGTGTTTCTGCAGGGCGGCCCTTAAGGCTTCCTGCTCGGCCGGGTCGCCGGGAAGCCATACGTCAATACCATCAAAACCAGAGGCTTTGGCCTTTTCGCAAAAGGCGTCCCAGCTTTGGGTGTTGCCCCAGTTGGTCTGGAAAAACAGGATTTTCCGGTTTTGCCCGAAAACGGCCTGGGAAATTACAATCAGAAAAAGGCTGAGGAAGTTGCGCATAGCTCGGGTGATTTTAAGGTGCATGGTCAGGCAAGTATTTCCCGGATGACTTCTCCGTGCACGTCGGTAAGCCGGAACGGCCTGCCCTGGAAGTCAAAGGTGAATTGTTCATGATCAAAGCCCAGCAGGTGCAGCATGGTGGCATGCACGTCGTGCACCGAAACCCGCCCTTCGACGCCGGCAAAGCCGATCTGGTCTGTCGCCCCGTGGCAGGCCCCTTTGCGGATGCCGCCCCCGGCCAGCCACATGGTAAAGGCGTCGCCGTGGTGGTCGCGGCCCAGGAAACCCATCTCTTTACCTTCCCGGTTTTCCTGCATGGGCGTGCGGCCGAATTCGCCTCCCCACACCACCAGGGTTTCGTCTAACAGCCCGCGCTGCTTCAGGTCGAGCAGCAGGGCGGTAATGGGCCGGTCTATTTCCCGGCATTTGTTGCGGAGGCCCAAATCGATGGCGGTACTGGGGTCTGTTCCGTGGCTGTCCCACCCCCAGTCGAAGAGTTGCACAAAACGCACCCCCTGTTCTACCAGTTTGCGGGCCAACAGGCAGTTGTTGGCAAAGGACTCCTGCCCGGGTTCTACGCCGTACAGGTCCCTAACTTCCTGGGGTTCGTCGTTGATGTTCATGACCTCGGGCACCGCGATTTGCATACGGTAGGCCATCTCATATTGGTTAATGCGGGCCAGGATCTCAGGGTCTGCATACTGGTCGTACTCAGCCCGGTTTATCCGGTTAATCGCCTCTATGGTGCTTTTTTTCAGGTCGCGTGACAGACCCTTGGGGTCTTCGATGTACAACACCGGGTCGCCTTTGGAGCGGCATTGCACCCCCTGGTATACCGAGGGCAGAAAACCACTGCCCCACACGCTTTTACCGGCGCTCGGGTTCTTGCCTCCCGAGGTGAGCACCACAAACCCGGGCAGGTTCTGGTTCTCCGAACCCAGGCCGTAGGTAACCCAGGCCCCAATGCTGGGCCGGCCCAGGCGGGGCGTGCCCGTATGCATATACAGCTGGGCAGGCCCGTGGTTGAACTGGTCGGTGTGCACTGCCTTCAGGAAGGCCACCTCGTCTGCCACTTTTTTGAAATGGGGCAGGTTGTCTGACACCCAGTTGCCGCTTTCCCCCACCTGTTCGAAGCGGGCCTGGGGCCCCAAAAGCCTGGGGGTGCCCCTGATAAAGGCAAATTTCTTGCCCTCGAGCAGCGACTGGGGGCAGGCCTGGTTGTGCAACCGGGCCAGCTCGGGCTTGTAGTCGTACATTTCCAGTTGGGAAGGCGACCCGGCCATATGTAGGTAAATAACCGATTTGACCCGGGGTGCAAAGGGGGGCGGCAGGGGAGCCAGGGGGTTCAGGTCGCGCTCCGACAACGCGCCTGCGGCTTTGGTAAGTGGCGGGGTTTCTTTCCCCCCGAACTGGCATGAGGCCAAAAAGCCTGACAGGGCCAGCCCGCCCATACCCGTGGTGCATTGCCTGATAAAATGGCGGCGGGTTTTCGCTTGTGCTTCCCGCAGCCTTAGCTCTTCTGCCAGCCTGTCAAGGGGGTCTCTGCTCATGATTTCGTGATAAATTCATCCAGGTTAAGTATGGCACTGGCCACCACGGTAAGGGCTGCCAGCTGTGGGTCGGGATCTTTACCCAGGCCCATAAAGTCGTCGAGTTCTTCCCGATTTTTCTGGAAGGCGGCCAGGGAGGCTTCATACAAGTCAGACAAGGCCCTTTCCTTGTCGGCCTCCAGCTCCCTGAATACGGCCCGGCGGTAGCCTTCGGTTATGGCTTTCGCGGTCGTACCGGCCATTTGCATTTCGAGGGCCAGGGCATAAGCCGCTTCGAGATAGACCGGGTCGTTGAGAGTAACCAGGGCCTGCAGGGGGGTATTGGTAACTGTCCGCCGCACGGTACACACCTCGCGGCTGCCGGCGTCGAAACTCATAAAACTGGGATAGGGGCTGGTGCGTTTCAGGTAGGTGTAAAGCCCGCGCCGGTACCGGTCTTCGCCCTGGCTTTCGACCCAGGCCTCGTTGCTGTAGACGGTCTGCCAAACCCCGTCTGGCTGGGGCGGCATCACGCTGGGTCCGTACATCTTTTGGCTCAACAGGCCCGAAACAGCCAGGGCCTGGTCGCGGATTTGTTCAGCCGACAGGCGCAGGCGCGGCCCGCGTGCCAGCAGGAGGTTTCCGGGGTCGGCTGCGTACCGGGTAGGGCTTGTCTCAGAAGCCTGCCGGTAGGTACCCGATAAGACGATGTCTTTGAGAAGCGACTTCAAATGCCAGCTGTTCTCGTTCATAAACCGAAGGGCCAGCCAATCGAGCAGGGCCGGGTGGGTCGGCGGGTCAGACTGCGACCCCATGTCTTCCAGGCTGGCCACCAGCCCGTTGCCGAACATCTGGTGCCACACCCGGTTTACCAGGGTGCGGGCCGTCAGGGGGTTTTCCGGGCTAGTGAGCCAATTGGCGAAACCCAGCCGGTTTTTGGGCCATTGTTCCTGCCAGGGGTTCAGGACTGCTGGGGTGGCCGGGGCAACGGTGTCGCCCGGGCTCAGCCAGTTGCCCCGCTCGAAAACCCGGGTGGGGCGACTCATGTAGACGGGGTTCTCGACCACAATCGGCACGGTAGGGGTATCTGTGTTGAGGAGCTCCAGGAACGTTTGCTCCATTTGCTTATAACCGGGCTGGCCTTTCCCCGGCAGGTCGGGCAAAAAGGCAAACCACGAGATGTAGCTGGTGCCAGCCTGCTCGGGCAGGTTCGGATTTTCGGCCTGCACAAACAAACGAATGGAGTCGTGTACAGCCGCAAATGGGATTTTCCGGATTACCTCCCCATCGGTTTTGTCGACGCGGAAACGGGCCAGTACCTCGCCCGAGGCATGGTCTTTGCGCAGGGTCATCACGGTGCCGTTGTGGTACGACCAGTATTTGAGGTACAGGTTGGTGGCTCCCCCGGTGTAAATGTGGTCGTAATGGCAGGAACCGCCCGGCCAAAGCGACAAATATTTGGTATCGGCCAGTTCGCCCTTCACAAAATTCCGGGCGTGGTGCACCTGGTAGAGGGGCTCGGTGTAGTGCAGGAAGTTGTTGAACCGTTGTGCCAGTTCGGGGGTGCCATGCTGCCGGTTCCAGGTGCGAATGGCCCCGACCGCCTGCTGGTCTTTTTCACTGTAAAACTTTAAAACCGGGTCTTCATGCGGGGTGTCTTCGTCCATGGCGTTGTTGAAAAAGGCCATGGCTTTGTAATATTCCTCATGCCGGAACGGGTCGTAGGTGTGGCTGTGGCACTGCACGCATTCCATGGTGGTGCTCTGCCAGACCTGGAAGGTGGTGTTTACCCGGTCGAGCACCGAGGCCACCCGGAATTCTTCGTCTTCGGTGCCCCCTTCGTCGTTGTTCATGGTATTGCGGTGGAAGGCTGTGGCAACCAGTTGTTCGGGGGTAGGGTCGGGCAAGAGGTCGCCGGCGAGCTGCTCTAGGGTAAATTGGTCGTAGGGCATATCTGCGTTCAGGGCCCTGATAACCCAGTCGCGGTACCGCCACATGGCCCGGCCGTTGTCTTTTTCGTACCCCTTGCTGTCGGCGTACCGGGCCAGGTCGAGCCACCAGCTCGCCCATTTTTCGCCGAAAGAGGGCTGGGCCAAAAGGGTGTCGACCAGGGCCTCGTAGCTCATTTGGCCCTCCGAATAGGCGTCGAGCCACCCTTGCCGGGGTGGCAGCCCGGTGAGGTCGAGGGCGAGCCTGCGGGCTATTACGGCTTTGGGGGCCGGCTGATTGGGTGCCAATCCGGCTTCCTGCAGGCGGGCCAGGATAAAGGTGTCAATGTCGTTCTGCAGAAAGTCGTTGCCTGTGGAAAGCAGCCCTGCCTCCTGCGGAAACTGCGGCACTTCCACGGCCTGAGGCGGCAGGTAGGCCCAATGCTTGCCCCACTTGGCCCCCTGGTCGATCCAGCGCCTGAGCAGGTCTATTTCGGCCTCGCTCAGGGGCGGTTTTTCAAAGGGCATGCGCCTTTCTGGGTCGTCTTCGAGCAACCTACGGATAACTTCACTCCCATGGGCATCTCCGGGCACTATGGCCGGGCGTCCCGATTTGCCTTCCGCCAGGGCGTCTTCCTGAAAAAGGAACCCGATCCCGCCGTTTTTTTTAACCCCGCCGTGGCAGGTAATGCAGTGCTTGTTCAAAATGGGCTGCACTTCACTCGCAAAATCGACCGGTTTGCCCTGGCCACAACCCCCCAGCAACAGGGAGAACAAAGGCAGGGCAGAGACGAGGTGCGAAGCTCTGAGGGTCATGGTTGGTCGGGTAATGCTGCAGTCAAAAGGCCTTAAAAAGCAATGCCGCCTGCATGCAGCACGATATGTGCACAGAAAGATACATTTTTTGGAGGTTCGGCAAAAGGGGAAATTGGAGGGGGCCTGGATTGCTTTCCCGCCTGCGGCGGAAAAGCGGCCTGGGGGAGGCTTATCAAAGAAAGCCATCGGCCTTGCTGGCTTAAGGTGAGGGTCAGGTAACCTTGAACTCAACTGCCAACTGCCACTGCCGACTGGAAACTAAAAAGCGGGGACTGGATTCTTTTCCTCGCTGCGCTCGGAAAAGGGCCTGGGGGGCGTATCAAAGAAAGCCGGTCGCGGCGCTGGCGCGCCTGTCGGTTTTTCATCTGCTCCTAAGCTCAAGCGAGCTTGGCTTATCCGCAAATAAAAAACCGATCGCTTTTCAGCGACCGGCTTTCTTTGTAGCGGGGACTGGACTCGAACCAGTGACCTTCGGGTTATGAGCCCGACGAGCTACCTACTGCTCTACCCCGCGATGTGGACGGCAAATATACGACGGTTTTTGGGTTTATCAAACATTTAAGGAGGAATTAATGGCGGGGGGCGATCGGGGGCTTTGGCGAAAATGCCTACCTTCGGGCCTATTAAATTACGCATGGAGGCAATCAACGATTTTCTTTCAGCTGCCATCCCCTACACGGAATGGCCCATGTTTTTGCTGCTGATCGGCGGGGGCTTATTCCTGGTCTTTTACTCGGGCTTTAAACCCTACCGCTATTTCGGGCATGCCCTGGCCATTACGGCCGGCAAATACGACGATAAGAACGCCCGGGGCGACGTGAGCTCCTTCCAGGCGCTCTCGGCCGCTGTGGCCGCCACGGTGGGCCTCGGGAATATCTCGGGGGTGGCCATTGCCATCCACGACGGGGGGCCCGGGGTGGTATTTTGGATCTGGATGACGGCCCTGATCGGCATGACCATCAAATACTATTCCTGCAGCCTGGCCATCATGTTCCGGGGCGAAGATTCCGAAGGGAAGCTGCAGGGCGGCCCCATGTTCTACATTACCCAGGGGATGGGTTCCTGGGCAAAGCCCCTGGCGGTTTTCTTCGCCATCTTCGGCTTGTTTGGCTTTCTGGGAGTGTTCACCGCCAACCAGTTTACCGAGACCTTCATGACGGTGGTGCGGCCTACCGAAACCCTGCTCGATGCGTCCGAATTCAGCTGGAAGCTGGGCATCGGGGTGGCCCTGGCGGTTATTACTTCCTTCGTCATCTTTGGCGGCCTGGCGAAAATCGCCAAGGTGGCCTCGGCCATCGTGCCCTTTATGGTGCTGCTGTACCTGGGGGCGGTGCTGGTGGTCATGGCCACCAATTCGGAACTGATCTGGCCTTCCCTGAAAATGATTTTTGTGGAAGCTTGGAATTTTAAAACCGCAGTTACAGGGGGCTTCTGGGGCCTGGTGATCATCGGCATACGCCGGGCCATGTTCTCGAACGAGGCGGGCCTGGGCAGCGCCCCCATGTACCACGGGCAGTCGCGGAACGAAGTGCCGGTCAAGGAAGGCCTGGTGGCCATGCTGGGGCCTTTTATAGACACCATTTTGGTGTGCTCCTTTACCGCCGTGGTAATTATCTTAAGCGGGGCTTACCTGGAAGAGGGCAGCGGCATCGTCATGACCCTGAACGCCTTCCAGAAAACGCTCTTCGGGGTGGGGGAAGAATTGCTGATGCTCATTGTCTCGGCTTTCGCCCTGTCTACCCTGTTCACCTATTCGTATTACGGGGTCAAGTGCCTTTCCTTTCTGACCAACCCCCGCATCGGCAACCTGTATAATGTGTATTTTGTGGTGATGATCGTCTTTGCGGCCATTGCCTCCCTGGAGCTGGTGAAGAACCTGATAGACCTCTCCTACGCCCTGATGGTGATCCCGAACATGATAGCCGTGCTCTGGCTGGCCCCGAAGGTCAATGCCTCGGCAAAGGAATACTTTAAAAAGCTGCGCGATGTCCGTCCATAAATCTGGTTTTGTCAACATTATAGGCAACCCCAACGTGGGTAAGTCTACCCTGATGAATGCCCTGGTGGGCGAACGGCTCTCCATTATCACCTCCAAGGCGCAGACCACGCGCCACCGCATTCTGGGCATTGTGAGCGGGGAAGAATTCCAGGTGGTGCTCTCCGATACCCCGGGCATCATTCAACCGGCCTATGCCCTGCAGGAATCCATGATGGATTTTGTGCGCACCGCCATGGACGACGCCGACATTTTGCTGTATATGGTAGAGATCGGGGAGCGCGGCCTGAAAGACGCCGCTTTCATGGAGAAAATCAGGCAGAGCCAGATTCCGGTGCTGCTGCTGCTCAACAAGATCGACACCAGCGACCAGGCCAAACTCGAAGCCGAGGTGGCCTTCTGGAAAGAGGCTTTGCCCAATGCCGAAATCTTTCCGCTTTCGGCCCTGGAGAATTTCGGGGTGCAGGAGCTATTCACCCGCATCCTCGAACTGTTGCCCGAAGGTCCGGCCTACTTCCCGAAAGACCAGCTAACCGACAAGCCCGAACGCTTCTTTGTGGCCGAGATCATCCGCGAGAAGATTTTACAGCACTACAAAAAGGAAATCCCGTATTCGGTGGAGGTCGAGACCGAAAGTTTTGAAGAGAGCGATGAGCTTATCCGCATCGGCTCGGTTATCATGGTAGAGCGCGATTCCCAGAAAGGCATCCTTATCGGGCACAAAGGCAGCGCCCTGAAACGTGTAGGGTCTGAAGCCCGTAAAGACCTTGAAACCTTCTTCGACAAAAAGGTGTACCTCGAACTCTACGTGAAGGTAAACAAAGACTGGCGCAGCAATGCCCGCCAGTTGAAGCGTTTCGGGTATTCCAACAAGTAATCAGGCCCCTACCGCGCCCATAAAGAAGGTGTGCAGTTCGTACATCTGCGGCTTGCCTTTGGCCCTCCCGGCCCGGCCTATGGCGTAGAGTACGAACCAGAGTACCACCATGCCCCCCATGGCCCCGAGCAAAGCTCCGTAGGGTTTCCCCAGGGAGGCGCTGCTATAGGCCCAGACCCCGAAAATCAAAAAGAGGGTGGCTACCCCGAAATGCAGGAACATAAAAAAGGTCCAGAGGGTGGGGTTGGGCCCGAACAGGCCGTGTACCCGGCATCCCGAAGGTTCTTCTTCCAGCACTTCCAGGTGCAGCTGGGGCGACCAGAAGTGGCTCTGCGGCGCGTCGAACCGGATAAAAACATGGTCGTCTGAGCGTTTGACATGAAAAGGGGGCCTGCAGGCGTCCTGCAGCCGGCCTAAGACCTCCTGGGGCGGGTCTGGCAGCACGAGCTGGAACCGGGGCCGCAGGACGATTTCATTGGGAAGTGACATAAGGAAGTATCCGATTTATTCCTGAAAAGATACAATTTTGGAAAATATCTGCAATTCGAATTTACCACACCGCACCCTGGTTCCTGTCGCTGAAGGCCGGCAATTACCCAAACAGACCCGGCAATGGCGGTTCAAACGGGCCTAAATAAGCCCAGACGTTTCATATCCCGTGCATTCGCACTACCTTTGTGGGCTCAAAACCAGGTATGTCGGGAATCGTCGCCATCGTAGGGAGGCCCAATGTGGGCAAATCCACCTTCTTCAATCGCATGATACAGCGGCGCGAAGCCATTGTGGATGCCGTTAGCGGGGTTACCCGCGACCGCCACTATGGAAAGAGCGACTGGAACGGGAAGGAATTCTCCCTGATCGATACCGGCGGCTACGTGGTGGGCAGCGACGACGTCTTCGAAAAGGAGATCGACCGGCAGGTAGAGCTGGCCATCGACGAGGCCGACGCCATCCTGTTTATGGTCGACGCCGAGGCCGGGGTAACCGGTATGGACGAAGAGGTGGCCACCCTGCTCCGCAAGGTCGATAAACCCGTTTTTTTGGTAGTGAACAAGGTAGACAACGCGGCCCGTCTCGAAGACGCCGTGGAATTCTACGCCCTCGGGCTGGGGGAGTTCTACCCGGTTTCGAGCATCAACGGCAGCGGCACGGGCGAACTGCTCGACGCCGTGGTAGAGGTTTTGCCCGACCGGCCCGCCGTGGAAGAGAACCTGCCCCGGTTTGCCGTGGTCGGACGGCCCAACGCCGGCAAATCGTCTTTCATCAATGCGCTGATAGGGGAAGATCGCTATATCGTAACCGATATTGCCGGTACCACCCGCGACAGCATCGACACCCGGTACAACCGCTTCGGCTTTGAGTTCAACTTGGTCGACACCGCCGGGATCCGCCGCAAATCGAAAGTGAAGGAAGACCTTGAGTTCTATTCGGTCATGCGTTCGGTTCGCACCATTGAATATGCCGATGTGTGCCTGCTCCTGGTAGACGCCACCCGCGGCTTCGACGGGCAGGTGCAGAATATCTTCTGGCTGGCCCAGCGCAACAACAAGGGCATCGTGATTTTGGTAAACAAATGGGACCTGGTCGAGAAAGATACCGCCTCGGTCAAGGCCTACACCAAAGAGATCAAAGAAGCCATTGCCCCTTTTACCGATGTACCCATCGTCTTTATCTCGGCCCTGAACAAGCAGCGCATCTACAAGGCCATCGAAGTGGCGGTGGAGGTCTACAACAACCGTTCGCGCCGCATCCCCACCCGCAAGCTGAACGAGGTCATGCTGGAGGTGATCGAGAAAAACCCGCCCCCGGCCATCAAGGGGAAATACGTAAAGATCAAGTACTGTACCCAGCTGCCCACCCCCTACCCGCAGTTTGCTTTCTTCTGCAACCTGCCGCAGTATGTGAAAGACCCCTACAAGCGGTTTATTGAGAACAAGCTGCGCGAGCATTTCGACTTCACAGGGGTGCCCGTCACGATTTTTATGCGGAAGAAATAGGCCTCAGGCCTACCAGCCCCCGGAGGCTCCACCGCCTCCAAAGCCACCCCCGCCAAAGCCGCCTCCAAAGCCCCCGCCTCCGAAGCCGCCACTGCCAAAGCCGCCTCCCGAGGAGCCCGAACGGCCCATGTTGCTCAGCACGATTACATCCCAGATGTCGAGGCCGCGCTTGTGGCGGTTGCCCCGGTTCCCTTTGTTGCTGCGCGAGGCCAGGATAATAATGATAATGATGAAGATGATAAAGGGCAGGATGGCTCCGAAGGGGAACCGCCCCGGGCTGCCGCCCCCGCCCGTGCCTTTGAATTGGCCGGTGAGCACCTGAAATAGGGCGTCGGTGCCTTTGTCGAGCCCGGCGTAGTAATCCCCTTTCTTGAATTCGGGGATTATTACCGTTTCGATAATGCGTTTGGAAAGGGCGTCGGTCAAAAATTCTTCGACCCCGTAGCCCGTGTTGATGCCGATGCGGCGATCGTCGCGCGCCAGCAGCACCAAAATGCCGTTGTCTTCCTTCTCTTGCCCGATGCCCCACTTATGGCCCCACTGGGCCCCCAGGTACTGGATGTCTTCCCCTTCGGTAGAGGCGATTATGGCCACCACGATCTGGGTGGAGGTGCTGTCGGAATACCGGATAAGCTTCTGCTCGAGGGCCTTGGCCTGGGCCTGGTCGAGCAAGCCGATGTAGTCGTACAGGCTGGTCTGCTGCTCAAGCGGCGGCTTTTCCGGGATCTGGAACTGGGCCCGAAGCACGCTTCCGGCCAGCAGCAGCAGCGCCAGGCAAACAACTCTAGCTCTTTGAAATCGCATCGCTCAGTTCGTTTTGGTCGTCGGGCCTCCAGGGGAAATGGGTTTTCAGCTGCTGCCCGGCCGAGAGCACCCCGGCAATAATACCTTCTTTGTAGGCCCCCTTCCTGAAGTGGCTTTGGATCATGTCACGGGTAACATTCCAGAAGTCGGGCGGCACCACCCGGTCAATGCCGCGGTCGCCCAAAATCACAAAATGCCGGGCGTGTACGGCCACATAGAGCAGCACCCCGTTGCGCTGGCGGGTGTTGTCCATCTTCAGCTGGCAGAATATGGCCTGGGCTCGCAGGTAGGGGTCGCCCCGGTCTTCGTGCTCGAGATGTACCCTGATTTCGCCCGAGGTGTCCTTTTCCGCCTCCCGTATGGCCTCCACGATTTCGGCTTCGGCCTTCGGGTTCAGAAAGGATTCCACTTCAGACATGGCCTACTGGAATTCGAAATTCACATCGGGGGCATTTTCAGACCCCGGGGCTGCTTCGTACCGCGGCATTTCCTCGAACCCGAACCATCCGGCCAGGATGGAAGCCGGGAATTTCTTGATGTGGATATCGTAGGTGTTCACCACCTCATTGAAGCGGTCGCGCGCCACGTTGATGCGGTTCTCGGTGCCTTCGAGCTGGCTCTGCAATTCCAGGAAGTTCTGGTTGGCCTTCAGGTCGGGATAGCGTTCCACGGTAACCAGCAGGCGGGAAAGGGCTGAAGACAAACCGGTTTGGGCTTCCTGGAAGGCGGCCAGTTGTTCGGCGCTCAGGTTGTTGGCGTCGATAGTGGTCGAGGTGGCCTTGGCCCGGGCTTCGATTACATCGGTAAGGGTCCCCCGCTCAAAGTCGGCAGCCCCCTGTACGGTTTTCACCAGGTTGCCGATCAGGTCGTTGCGACGCTGATACGAACTTTCAACATTCGACCAGGCCGTTTTGGCGTTGGCCTGGTATTCCACGGCTGTGTTGTTGAAGCCTACGGCCCAGCGATACAGGCCAAAAGCGATTACCACGACTACAATCAGAGGGATGAGCCATTTTTTCATTTTATATCGATTTAACGGTTAGTAAATAATGGGTAACAAAACTGGCCGGCTTGTTACATCAGAGCTGGTCCTTTATTTTGATCAGCTCGGCCTTGACCCGCTCCAGCTTGCGGATGATTTCGTACTTGGTCAGGGTTTTGTGCTTGTTTTCCTTCAGGTGGGTCTTGGCCCCGTCTAGGGTAAAGCCCCGTTCCTTGACCAGGTGGTAGATGAGTTCCAGGTTCTTGATGTCTTCGGGGGTAAACTTCCGGTTCCCCTTGGCGTTCTTTTTGGGCTGCAGCACATCGAACTCCTTCTCCCAGAAACGGATCAGGGAGGTGTTCACGTCAAAGGCCCTGGCCACTTCGCCAATGCCGTAATACCGTTTCTCGGGCAGTTCTACGTGCATCAGTCGAGGGATTGGTTCTCCTGGGTGGCAATTTTGAGCATGTTCTCAAATTCCTCGGCGGTTAAGCTGCCGTAGTAGAAGTTGATCGGGTTAATGCGTTCCCCGTCTTTCCAGACTTCGTAGTGCAGGTGGGGCGCCTCGGAGCGTCCGGTGCTGCCCACGAAACCGATCAGGTCGCCGCGCTTCACGTGCTGCCCGGGCTTTACGTTGTAGTTGCTGAGGTGGCCGTACAGGCTCATGTAGCCGTAGCCGTGCTCGATGCGGATGTGTTTTCCGTACCCTGAGGCATTGTTGTCGGCCCGGCTTACTTCCCCGTCGCCTGAGGCGTACACGGGGGTGCCCCTGAGGGCGGTGAAATCCATGCCCCAGTGCATCTTGCGGGCCTTGGTAAAGGGGTCGGAGCGCCAGCCGTAGCCCGAGGCCATGCGGGTCAGGTCTTGGTTGCGGATGGGCTGGATGGCCGGGATGGCTGCCAGCAGCTTCTCCTTTTCGGCCGCCAGTTTGGTGATCTCATCAAGCGAACGTGACTGGATTACCAGTTGTTTCTGGATAATCTCCATCCGCTTGGTGGTGGCGATAATCATCTCCGAATTATTGAAGCCCTCGAGGTCTTTGTAGCGGTTTACCCCGCCGAACCCGGCCCGCCGCTGTTCCTCCGGAATGGGGTTGGCCTCGAAATAGAGGCGGTAGATATTGTTGTCGCGGTCTTCGATATTTGACAGCACCTGTTCGATCTGCACCATCTTGCGGTTGAGCAGTTCGAATTGCAGCTCGTAGTTATTCACTTCGCGCTGGAGGGATAGCTCGCGAGGCGTATTGAACAGGTTGGTGTTAAGCAACAGGATAAGGCCCAAAAAGCCGAAAAGGGCCGAGCCCAGCAGGAAAAACAGGATGTTCCGGTATTTCTTGGACTTTTTGGGTTCAATTTTCCGGTACGATAAGGTGTCAGGATCGTAGTAGTACTTAACCTTAGTCATCTATGGATTTTATCCTATTTTTGTGCCGTTCTGCGGTTGCTGATTAGCAAATATAAAAATTGTTGACGCAATATCCGAGAATTTAAATAAGCCCTTGTTTTGATATGACTTCCAGGGAGATAAGAAGCCAGTTTTTGACATTTTTCAAGGAGCGGGAACACAAGATCGTCCCCTCTGCACCCCTGGTGATGAAAGATGACCCCACCCTGCTGTTCACCAATGCCGGCATGAACCAGTTCAAGGAGTACTTCCTTGGGGTGAGCCGACCTAAGTCGCGGCGCGTGGCAGACACCCAGAAATGCCTGCGGGTGAGCGGTAAGCACAACGACCTCGAAGAGGTGGGCCGCGACACCTACCACCATACCTTCTTCGAAATGCTGGGCAACTGGAGCTTCGGCGATTACTTCAAGAAGGAAGCCATCAGCTGGTCTTGGGAATTCCTGACGGAGGTCTGCGGCATCGACAAAGACCGGCTCTACGTGACCATTTTTGAAGGCAGCAGTGATGCCGACGCCCTGGAGCGCGATGGGGAGGCGTTTGAGATCTGGAAGGCTATCCTTCCGGAAGAACGCATTTTGCTGGGGTCCAAAAAGGACAATTTTTGGGAGATGGGCGACCAGGGTCCCTGCGGCCCCTGCTCGGAGATCCACGTCGATATCCGCAGTGAGGCCGAGCGCCGCAAAACCCCGGGCGACCAGTTGGTGAACCGCGACCATCCCCAGGTGGTGGAAATCTGGAACCTCGTATTTATACAGTACAACCGCAAAGCCGACGGGCGCCTGGAAGGCCTGCCCGAAAAACACATAGACACCGGCATGGGCTTTGAACGCCTCTGCATGGTGGTGCAGGGGGTACAGTCGAACTATGACACCGACCTGTTTACCCCCCTTATCGGCGAGATACAAAAAATTACCCGATCCAAATACGGCAGCTCGGAAGATGCCAACGTGGCCATCCGGGTCATAGCCGACCACATTCGGGCGGTTTCCTTTGCCATCGCCGACGGGCAGCTGCCCGGCAACAGTGGGGCGGGCTACGTAATTCGGCGTATCCTCAGGCGGGCCATCCGGTACGGTTTTACCTTCCTCGATGCCAAGGAACCCTTTATGTTCAGCCTGGTCAAGCCGCTCGGGGCTATTATGGGAGAAGCCTTCCCCGAACTGAAGGAGCAGCAGCAACTCATCGAGAACGTAGTGCGGGAAGAGGAGCAGTCGTTTTTGAAGACCCTGGACCAGGGCCTGGCCCTGCTCGAGACCATGCTGAAACAAACCCAGGGCAAGACGGTAGACGGCGAAAAAGCCTTTGAACTCTACGACACCTTCGGTTTCCCGATCGACCTCACTTCCCTCATTTTGCGCGAACGCGGGTACGAGCTTGACGAGGCCGGTTTCCAAAAGGCCATGCAGGCCCAGAAAAACCGCTCCAAAGCGGCTTCCGAATCGGCCGTGGAAGACTGGGTGGCATTAAAGCCCGCCAAAAAGGCTTCCTTTGTGGGGTACGACCAGCTCCAGGCCGAGGTGCAACTCAGCAAATACCGCAAGGTCGATTCCAAAAAGGAAGGCGTGCGCTACCAGCTCGTTTTTGACCAGACCCCTTTCTACGCCGAGAGCGGAGGGCAGGTGGGCGATAAAGGTTACCTGGAAGCGGCAAACGGAGATCGCACCTACATTATCGACACCCGCAAAGAAAACAACGAAATACTGCATATTGCCAAAGCCCTGCCCAAAGACCCGAAAGGGGTTTTCCGGGCCGTGGTCGACGGGGTGGAGCGCCAGCGCACCGCTTGCAACCACTCGGCAACCCACCTGTTGCACCAGGGCCTGCGCCAGGTGCTCGGCCCCCACGTGGAGCAGAAAGGTTCAGCCGTACACGCCAAAAACCTGCGTTTTGATTTTTCCCATTTCGCCAAAATGAGCGAGGCCGAGCTGCGGGAAGTGGAAGACTTTGTGAATGCCCGTATCGCCGAGAAACTGCCATTGCAGGAAAACCGGAACCTCCCCATCAAGGAAGCCCTGGCCCAGGGGGCCATGGCCTTGTTCGGAGAAAAATACGGCGAGAGCGTGCGCACCATCCGCTTCGGGGAATCCATAGAACTCTGCGGGGGCACCCACGTGGCCAATACGGCCGACATCTGGCATTTCAAGATTACGGGCGAAGGCGCCATCGCCGCCGGTATTCGCCGTATCGAGGCCATTACCTCAGACGCGGTGCGCCACTATTTCGAATCGCAGGAGCAGACCCTGGAAAGCGTGAAAGGGCTCCTGAAAAACCCGTCCGACCCGGTACAGGCCGTCAGCAGCCTCCAACAGGAAAATGCCGAGCTCAAAAAAGAACTGGAGGCCTTGTTGCGGCAGAAGGCCGCCGGCCTGAAAGACGAATTGCAAGGCCAGATAGAATCCCTGGACGGGGTGCATTTCCTGGCCCGGCAGGTCGACCTCGATGCCGGGGCCATGAAAGACCTGGCCTTTCAACTGGGCAGCGAGGTGCAGGATCTGTTCCTGCTCCTGGCCGCCGAACAAGACGGCAAGGCCCTGCTCACCTGTTACATCTCAAAAGAACTGGCCACGGCCCGCGGCCTGAATGCCGGTACCATTATACGCGAGCTGGGCAAACACATCCAGGGCGGGGGAGGGGGCCAGCCCTTCTTCGCCACGGCCGGGGGCAAGAACCCGGCAGGCATCGCCCAGGCCCTGGCGGCTTCCAAAACCTACCTGACAGGCCCGGCCTGAATACCTGAGACCCCATGAAATGGAGCACCCCCGTTGGCATCCCCCCAGGCCCCGTATCGCTGGGTTACGAGGGGTCGGTATTGCTCTTGGGGTCGTGCTTTGCAGCCCATATGGGGGAAAAGCTGCGGTATTTCGGGTTCGATGCGCTGACCAACCCTTTCGGGGTCATTTACCACCCGGCACCCCTGCTCGACCTCCTGAAACGGGCCGCCGAAAACCGGCCCTTTTCGGCAGATGAGCTATTCGAAAGGCAGGGGCTCTGGCGCAGCCCGGAGGCGCATTCCAGCTTGGGGCGCCCTGAGCGCGACGAGGCCGTCAGGGCGCTGAACCAGGCCCGGGCTGCCCTGAGCACCCAGCTGCAAAGGGCTACCCACGTTATTTTAACCCTGGGATCTGCCTGGGGGTACCGGGCCCTGGAAACCGACCGGCTGGTGGCCAATTGCCACACCCTGCCCGCGGCCAATTTCAGGAAGGAACTGGCCGAACCGGCCCAACTCGAATCCTGGTTGGAGGCCCTTATCGGGCTGGTGCACAACGCCCGGCCAGAGGCCCGCGTAATCGTAAGCGTATCGCCCGTGCGCCACCTGCGCGACGGCCTGGTGGAAAGCCAGCACAGCAAGGCGTTGCTGCTGGCGGCCGTGCACCGCATGGCGGGCAAAGGCCTGGCTGATTACTTCCCGGCTTATGAAATTGTGCTGGACGAGCTGCGCGACTACCGCTTTTTCGACCGCGACCTGGTGCACCCCAATGCCGTTGCCATCGATTACGTCTGGGAGCGCTTTGTTGAAACCTGGATTTCACAAGCCGCCCGGCCGGTGATGGCCGAGGTAGAGGGCATCCGCAAGGCCCAGGCGCACCGGCCCCTGCATGCGGGCTCACAGGCGCATGCCGCCTTTTTGGAGCAGCTCGATGGGCGCAAGGCCCGCCTGAAGGAGAAATACCCCTTTATGGACTTTGGTGGGTAACGGTTCGGGCCCGGGCCAGGGCAATGCCCCCGTCGATGAGGTGGCCCACTTCGGGCCGCTGTTGTTTCACCGCTTCGAGATGGTCTGCAATTTCCCGAGCAAAGTCACTGTCTTTGGCCGCTGAGGCCAGTTCGTACAATTCGACCGAGAGCAGCCAGTCTTCCGGATAGCGGGCCTGCAGTTCTTTCAGCACCTTGTTGCGGGAAATGGTGGTGTTCTTTCCTTCCCGGAATTCCCGGATTTGCCCGTATAATTGTTCCAGGTGCAGCCGTTCGGCATCTTTTTCCACGTGGATGGTTTGGCTTGAGGGGGTGTGCGTTACCCGATCAAAGCTGGCCAGGTCGGCCGGCCCGTTAAAGGCCGAAACGATCGATTCCCCGACGGCCAGGTGGTACAGGCCCTGTTCGGGGCTGAAGAGCCTGGCATCTTTATGCCGAACCAGGCAGTTGTCAAGGGTAATCAGCAGAATCTTACCCTGCAGGTTGCGTGTGCCCGTAACCACGTCGCCCTCTACGTACAAATCCCCTTCGAATTCCAGCCTTACCCGTTCCCCTTCATAGATGTTGTAGGCCTTCAGGTCGCGCGGGCTCATGTTCTCGATAGCCAGGTTAATGCCCTTGAGTTTCCCCAGGGGCGAGGCGAAGCCTCTGGGATAGTGGGCGCTGCTGTGGCCGATGAGTTCCTTCTCCCGGTAGGCCAGGGCGGTAGGGCCGCTGGTTTCGAGATATACCGGCTTGCCTTCGTGCGAAAGGGCCTTGCAGAAAGTACCCGATATCTGCAGGCCGGTGCTGAGCTCCACCGTGCCGAGGGCATTGGAATCGATCAGTTTCTGAAGGCCGTCGAGCCCCCCTTTGCGCAGGGCCATGGTGCCCGCGAACTCTTCCAGCACCTGGCTCAGGAAGGCAAAGTCTGGGGTTACGAAAAGCTGGGGCTGGGGTTTGGTGATGTCGAAGGCCGTATGGGCGGCCTCTATCGAATACGGGATTTTTGCAACCTGGTCGGTCATGCACCAGGCGCTTTCCCCTATGGAAGAAAGCAGGCCGGCCCCATATATTTTGGGGTCTTCGGGCGTGCCGATCAGGCCGTATTCCACGGTCCACCAGTGCAGGTTGCGGATTAGCGCCATTTCGCTGGGCGGCCCCATGTTTTCCTGCAGGTGGGCGATGGCTTTTTCTGCGGCTTCGATCTCTGCGGCCGGGGTACCGGGGGCCTCTTTGATGATAGAAAGCAAGCGAACGGCCTCGTACAATTCGGTGTCTTTGGCACTCGAGAGGGCCTTGCAGCCGATTTCCCCAAACCGCCTCAGGTATTCGGCGTACTCGGGGTTGGCGATTATGGGGGCGTGGCCCGCCCCTTCGTGGATGATGTCGGGTGCCGGGGTGTATTCGATGTGGTCGAGTTGCCTGATATCGGAGGCGATTACCAGGACGTTGTACGCCTGGAACTCCATAAAGGCCGAAGGGGGGATAAAACCGTCCACCGCCACGGCTGCCCACCCGATTTCCTTCAAAATCCGGTTCATCCCGTACATATTCGGGATGCTGTTTACCGAAAGCCCGGTTTTCTGAAGCCCCGGCAGGTAGGAGGGATGTGCCACACGGCTCAGGTAGTCTACGTTCTTGCGCATTACATAGCGCCAGACGGCTTGGTCAATGGGGGAGTACTGCTCGTACTGCTGGGGTTTGATATACTGCCTCAGGTGGCGGGGCAGCCGGTCGAGGATGGGGTTGCTTTCGTACTTCATGGGCGTGTACAGGGTTGTTTAAAGATACGAAATTCCAATCGCAGGGGCGGATACCAAAAGAGAAACCCTGCCGGGGCAGGGTTTCTGTATTTTCTAGTTCATGGCAACCGCGCCGGGCGGGTATTTGGATAGGATGCTGGCAACGAACTCGCGGATGCGGGCTTCCTTTTTTTCAATATTGTCGGTATTGCCGAGTATGCCGGTGCCCTTGCCCTGCCAAACCAATTCTTTGCGGCGGGCGTCGATCAGGTCGATATAGAGCGAACCCTCGGTGCTCGACGTAACGGTTGGTCCGTACCAGCCGCCACCCCAGTACCATGGGTTGTAATACCCCCAGCCCCAGCCGTAGCCCCAGCCCCAGTTGTTGTAGATGTCGATCCGTTCTTTTTCGGTGGTGAAAATGCTCACCAGCAGGTCGGGGGTTTCCGACTTCACATAGCCGCGTGCCGACATTTCGGCGTCAATGGCACGCAAAATGCGTTTTTTGTCAAGGTCAGATATCAGGGCCTTGTCAATGCCGGTTTTATAGAAGGCGTAGGATTTATACTGGGAAAAGTCGGTGCCCCGGTCGTAATCGGCCAGCACCTTAACAGATGAGCAACTCATCAGCAGGCCGAAACCGGCCAGGAGCAGGGCATTAGCAAGGTAAGATCTCATAAGATTCGATTTAACAGCAATTTTCTATTAAGATAACAAAAATCATGCCGTTTACCCTACGTTTTTAGGCCGGTTTTAACATCAAAACCATAGGGGCAGTGCCGGCAACCGCTCTGGCAGCAATACCCCCGCTTGAGCAGGTAGCGCTCTGTAAAGACGCGGTACCCTTCGGGGCTCCAGTAATAGTCTTCGGCTTCGAGCCGGGGTTTTTCATCCATGTGAAAGGAGGTAAAAAAGCCCTCCCGGGCCCGGCAAAGATACGAAAGCGGTCGCTCCGGCCGGGGCCTGCCCGCATTCGAAAGCGCCTTGTCGAAAAGGAAGGCCTGAAAGCCATATATTTGTGAAGAGACGTTTTATGCAGGGATGATCCTGGTTTTCAGACATTTTTTTTACCGGAATTACGTGGGCCTCTCCCTTTGGCCCTTTATCTTCCTGCGCCACCCTTCCCTGAGGGCCGATGCCGTGCTCATCAACCACGAGCGCATCCACCTGCGCCAACAGGCCGAATTGCTGCTGGTTTTTTTCTACCTGTGGTATGTAGTGGAATGGTTGGTACGAAGCGCCCTGTACCGTGATTTTTACAGGGCTTACAAGAATATCAGTTTTGAAAGGGAAGCCTATGCCCGCGAGCGCGACCTCGGCTACCTCGGCAGCCGCCCCCCTTATCATTTTTTGCGTTTCCTGCAATTGTGAGTACAGAACCCGAAACAGCCCGAACCGATACGGTAGACCTGCCGGTGCTGCGGGAGCACGGGGTGAGCCTGTTCCTGAGGCGCGAAGACCTGTTGTTTCCCCAGCTCTCAGGCAACAAGTACCGCAAGCTCAAATACAACCTTGCAGCAGCCCGCAGGCATGGGCACCAAAGGCTTATCACCTTCGGAGGGGCGTATTCCAACCACATCCACGCCACCGCTGCCGCCGGTAAGCTGTACGGCTTTGAAACCCTGGGCCTCATTCGGGGCGACGAATTGCAGGGGCGGCCGCTTAATCCCACCCTCGAAGACGCCAGCCGGGCAGGCATGCAGCTGGTTTTCCTGAGCCGGGCCGATTACGCTCTGCGCGGGGAGCCCCACTTCCAGAAAACCTGCCTGGCGCGCTACGGCCCGGCCTACCTCCTGCCCGAGGGGGGCACCAACGAACTGGCCATACGGGGTTGCTCCGAAATTCGGCAGCCCGGCGATGCCCGGTTCGACCTGATCTGCTGCCCGGTGGGCACCGGGGGAACCCTGGCGGGGCTTGTGCGCACGGCCATATTGGGGCAACGGGTACTGGGCTATCCTGCCCTGAAAGCTGCTGGGCTGGAGGCCGAGCTCACACGGTTAATCCCCGGCGCGAATTGGGCGCTTTCCGGGCATTCGCACCTGGGCGGATACGGGAAGGTCACGCCCGGGCTTATCGAATTTATCAATGCCTTCAAGCACCAAACCGGCATACCGCTAGACCCGGTGTATACGGGCAAAATGATGTACGCCCTGCTGGAAGACGTGCGAGGGGGGCAGATAGCCCCGGGAAGCTCGGTGCTGGCCATCCACACAGGCGGTTTGCAGGGAAACCGGGGCATGAATCTGGAATTGCGGAAAAAGAACTTACCTTTGTTGGAACTATGAGAAAGACGTTGGTACTTGCCTCCCTGGCATGCCTGGTACTGGCCAGCTGCGGTAGCAAACGCCGGGCTTCCCTCGAGAAAGGCCGGCAGGCCTCGCGTTCGCAGTCGGCCACAGCGGGAGACGACTCCCGAACCGGATTGCCCGAAGATGCGGGCGAGTTCCGCTATTTCCCGATCCATTCCCCCGAAGAATACATAGCCACCTTTGGCGAAATCGCTAAAAATGAAATGGTGGCCTACGGCATTCCGGCATCCATTACCATTGCCCAGGGCTTGCTCGAAAGCGGTTTTGGCCAGGGTGAGCTTACGCGCAAGACCAACAACCATTTCGGCATCAAGTGCCATACCGGCTGGGATGGCGATTACGCACACCACGACGACGACGAAAAAGGCGAATGCTTCCGCAAGTACAACCACCCCATGTATTCGTTCCGCGACCACAGTATCTTCCTTACCTCGCGGTCGCGTTACGCCTCCCTGTTTGAACTCCGTAAAAACGACTACCGGGGCTGGGCCCGCGGGCTGAAGGAGGCCGGTTATGCCACCGACCGCAGGTACCCACACAAACTTATCGAGCTCATCGAACGGTACGACCTGGCCCGTCTCGACGCCGAAGTACTGGGCGAAGCCACGCCCCTATATGCCGAGGTAACATCCACCGGCGAATCGTACGAAACCCACCGGGTTCAGGCCGGCGATACCCTCTATGCGATATCGAGGCGCTACCAGATGAGCGTGGAAGAACTCATGCGGCTCAACCAACTCAACAGCAGCGCCCTCTCCATTGGCCAGCTGCTGAAAGTACGACCCGAAAACACCAACAATTAACATGCGATACGAAAGAAGCAGCGCCCTCTTCAGGGAAGCCTGCCGGGTACTCCCGGGAGGAGTGAACTCACCGGTACGGGCCTTCAAGGCCGTAGGGGGCACCCCCGTATTTGTAAAGGAAGCAGCCGGCTCTCATTTCACCGACGAAGACGGCCATAGCTACATCGACTATATAGCCTCCTGGGGGCCATTGCTCTTCGGCCATGCTTTCCCGCCTGTGCTCGAAGCCGTTGTGGCCCAGGCGCGCAAGGGCACTTCTTTCGGCATGCCCACGGCCCTGGAGACCCAGTTGGCCGAACTGGCCGTATCCATGGTGCCCAACATCGACAAAATCCGGTTTGTAAACAGCGGGACGGAGGCCTGTATGAGTGCCATCAGGCTGGCCCGCGGCTATACCGGGCGCGAAAAAATCATCAAGTTTGCGGGGTGTTACCACGGCCACGCCGATGCCTTCCTGATACAGGCGGGCAGCGGGGCGGTTACCTTCGGCAGCCCCAACAGCCCCGGGGTAACCCAGGGAACGGCAAAAGATACCCTGCTGGCCCATTACAACGACCTGGACAGCGTACACAGGCTGGTCGAGGCCAATCCGGGACAGGTTGCCGCCATAATCCTCGAACCGGTTGCCGGGAACATGGGCTGCATTCCCCCTGTGGAAGGATTCATACAGGGGTTGCGCCAGCTCTGTACTGCCGAGGGCATATTGCTCATTTTCGATGAAGTTATGACCGGCTTCCGCCTGGGGCGCGGCGGGGCACAGGAAGCCCTGGGGATAGCAGCAGACATGGTGGCTTTCGGGAAAGTCATAGGCGGGGGACTGCCTGTGGGGGCCTTTGCCGCTTCGGCAGAAATTATGGCCCATCTGGCGCCCGAAGGCCCGGTATACCAGGCCGGGACCCTGAGCGGGAACCCCCTTGCCATGAGTGCCGGGTTGGCCATGCTGCGCCAGATTGAGAGTGACCCTGAGGTTTTTTCAAGGCTGTCGGAGAAGACCGCATACCTGCACAAAGGCCTGGAGGATGCCCTGCAACAGACCAGCCTGCCTTACCAGATCAACCGCTATGGCTCCATGATTTCGCTGCATTTCACAGACACCCCGGTGCGCGATTTTGCCACTTCGGCCCTGGGGAATAATGCGCATTTTAAGGCGTATTTCCACGGAATGCTGGAGGGAGGCGTATACCTGCCCCCGAGTGCTTTTGAGAGTTATTTTCTGAACGACGCCCTGAGTTATGCAGACCTGGACCGGACGGCAGAAGTGGCCGCCTCGGTTTTTAAGAAAATGCAGGCTTAGGATTCCGGCAGTACCTGACGTAGTTCCCGGCTGTATTCCCGTTCAAGGACCTGCGCTTTTTTGCGGTATTCTTCACTTTCCTTATTGGTGAACTGGGCGTCGAGCAACTCTTTGGCGCGGTAGTATTTCCGGCAGGCATTTAGCAGCTCGTCCATGTCTTTGGGCTTGCGGATACCGTAATTCTCGGCGATCTCGTCGCGTGTTTCCAGGGCTTTGGTCTCGACCATATCGCCGGCTACCATTTCTTTGCCGCGCTTGCGGGCATCGGGTGCCCGGCTGCCGGGCTCGCGCGCTTCGGCCATTTCGAATGTCCCGGAATCATCGTTATCGTCGTCTTCCCGTTCATCTTCCTTTTCCTCATCGGTATCAGAAGAATTGTTTTTGCGATCAGGATCGTTGTCGCGCCAGCGCTTATCGCGCTTCGAATCGGCCTTTTCCTTGCCGTCTATCTCTTTGGTTTGCTGCCCAAGGACCAGCGGGGTACACCCCAAGAGCAGGGCCCAGATCAAGAAGATGCGCATCAGTTTCATGGCAAATGGTTTCTTTCAAAACGCATTTCAGGGTCGATTCGTATAAAAAAACAGGGCGGCTGCCCTGTTTTTACTACCCCTTGTGGTGCATTCGACCCCGGTGTCGGCCCATCCCTTCTTGCGTGTGAAGCGCTTTCCATTGCGCATAGGAAGCCTCGCCCAACACTTTGCGGAGTTCGCGCCTGAAGGCAATATCATGGTCGAGGCGCTCGCTCATCCGTTCGTAGCGTTTGTGCGGGTCGGCCATGGCCGTGGTGTCTTTCAGGTGCGCTTCGCGCATCATGCGCCGGTCGGCGTTGCGTTTGACCAGTAATTTCTGGAGTTGTTGTTCTTGGGCCGCCGATAGGTCGAGGGCCAGGGTCATTTGTTTGCTTTGCAGGGTTGCCCTTTCATCTGCAGAAAGCTCCTGCATTTGTTCGCGCCCATGCCCGTTGCGGTGCATGCGCTGTGCGGTGGCGCTCAGGCCGAAAAGCAACAGGCCGGTCAATATCCAATTCTTCATACCATTCGTTTTTGGGGTTTCTACAACCTTTAGAATCGCATGAAGAGGCAGGGTTTAATTGGGCAAGTAGAATTGAGAAAAAATTAACAGGCAGGGCCTGCGCCTATATGCCGTCTGAAGTTACGGCCTGGGCGGGGCTCTCCGGGGTAGTCAGTTCGGCAACGGGTTGGTTTTCCGGCTCGGAGGCCCCGGTATCGGTTTGGTAGTACACCCAGGCGCACAAGACGAAAACAAGGAGGTAAAGCAGGCTTTTCAGTTTGTAGGTAGGCATGGTTTGGGGTTTTTTCTTATCTCTAAGTTACTTCATCAAAACGCCTGTTTGAGCCAGATGTTGTGAAAGGCCCCTTTTTTGATGTTTGAAGAGCCGATGGTGTTGTGAAATCCCCCTTGCTTCCCCGCCAAATATAGCCTGCCGGCGAAATTCATCGAAGAAACAGGGTGTTCGTCGGATGCCGGTTAGGAACTGCTCCCAGGGGGCAGCCCTCTGCGGGATAAAATCGTTAATCGGGCAGGGGCGTTGTAACAAAAGCGATTATTGGCCGTCTATTCGTATAGGAAGGCCTTCGGATCAAGGGCCTCGTAAACCGATAAACTTCTTCTCATTTCAGTCGGTTATTTGAATTAGTCAGCCGTAAAGCCCCCGCCACAGGCGGGGGCTTTACTTTTTGTACCCGTTGCGGGCTCCCACCATGGGCTGCGCCTGTGACTTTTGCTCCCAAACCACGGCTTTCTCTCGCCACGTAGCGCTCCTATGCGGCTCAAAAAACCCTTTCTTTGGACGCAAAATGCAAAAGGCTCGCTTCCATGTCGGCAGCCCGCAACGGGTACCTTTCCTCGAAGCAATTTCAAAAGAAAATCAAATGTAGTACCCTGGTAAATTCGCCTTTAAAAGATGTGCGGGATCACAAATTGAAAGATAGCCACCAGCAGCACCACCGAGATGAGGTTCAGCACCAGCCCGACCCGGGCCATCTGGTGTACCCGGATGTAGCCGCTCGCAAAGACGATGGCATTCGGCGGGGTGGCCATGGGCAGCATAAAGGCGCAGCTGCTGGCAATGGTTACCGGAATGAGCAGGTGCAGCAGCGGGATGTCGAGGCCGATGGCGATGCCGGCCACCACCGGGGCCAAGACGGCCACCAGGGCCACATTGCTCATCAGTTCGGTCATAAAGAGCATGAGGGCAATCAGCAGGGCAGCCGTAAACAGCACCCCGAGGTCGCTGCTGGCGATAGCGCCCGACACCAGGTCGACCAGCCCGCTGGCAGACATGCCGCGCGCCAGGGCCAGTCCGCCCCCGAAAAGCATGAGAATGCCCCAGGCCAGGCGGGAGGTATCGCGCCATTCCAGGATGAAATCCCCTTTTTTGAAATTATAGGGCACCGTAAAGAGCGCCAGGGCGCCCAGCATGCTGATGCCCGTATCGCTCAGCCCCAGGCCCGGGATCAAATTATTGATGAGGGTGCGGAAGATCCAGAGGAACACGGTTACCCCGAAAATGACCAAAACCATCTTTTCACGCCCGCTGGCCGGCCCCAGTTTTTTTAGTTCGGTGTGGATCACTTCTTTGGATGCCCCGAATTCCAGCCCTTTGCAGGGGAACATCCACTTGACCAGCACCCAGTACGAGACGGCTATCAAAATCACCGAGACGGGCAGGCCCAGGGTCATCCACTTCAGGAAGGAAATTTCAATGTGGTATTCATTTTCGAGCAGGCCGATAAGCACCGAATTGGGCGGGGTGCCAATTACGGTAGCGATGCCCCCGGCATTGGCCGAGAAGGCAATGCCCATCATCACGCTCAGAGCGAAGTTGCGGTCTTTGTCGGTAAACCCGTCGTCGTCGCTGGCCAGCAGGCGAATCACAGAAAGGGCAATGGGGAGCATCAGCACCGTGCTTGCTGTATTGCTGATCCACATGCTCAGGGCCCCGGTAGCAATCATAAAGCCGAGTATGACCCGTTCGGGGCCGGTACCGGTGCGCTGAATGATGCTAAGGGCAATGCGGCGGTGGAGGTTAACTTTTTCGAGGGCCAGGGCCAGGATAAACCCGCCGAAGAACAGGAAGATGATAGGGCTGCCGTAATTAGACCCCACGTCTTCCAGGTCCATAACACCCAGCAGGGGAAATACCAGCAGGGGCAGCAGGGCCGTTACCGAGATCGAAACCGCCTCCGAGATCCACCAGACAATCATCCAGGCCCCTGTGGCCAGTACCTTGTCGCCGGCCTCCGAGACCAAAGTGCCGGGCAAATTCAACAGAAGTATGAACAGCAGAGGTCCGGCCAGCAGGCCGATGCGCTTGAAGCGATCCATGGAAGCAGGTTTACGGCCTCCTAAGCTATGGTTTTTTTGTCAAAGGGAAAACGCCTGCTGCACCCGGGGCAGCCCTTCGTATTTAGCTTTTGGCCCGGGCAATGAGCCCCGCTTCGGTTTTCTCGACCTCGAAAAGGCCCTTTTTGCTGAGTGCCTTGGTGGCCAGGTCCCATTTTTTGTTGCTCAGCCCCGTTTTTTCTTTCAGGGAGAGCAAGTCCATTTCCCCGGCCGGGGCAAGCAGGTCCATCACGGCTTTTTCTTCGTCGTTGAGGGCCACCGGTTTCTTCTCGGGCTTCATCTGCGGGAAGAATAGCACCTCCTGAATGGAAGCGTTGTCGGTGAGCAGCATCACCAGGCGGTCGATGCCGATGCCGATACCCGAGGTGGGCGGCATGCCGAATTCAAGGGCCCTCAAAAAGTCCTGGTCGATAAACATGGCCTCGTCGTCTCCTTTTTCAGAAAGCCGCAACTGCTCTTCGAAACGTTCGCGCTGGTCGATGGGGTCGTTGAGCTCCGAGTAGGCATTGGCAATTTCCTTGCCGTTCACCAGCAGTTCGAAGCGCTCGGTAAGCCCCGGTTTGCTGCGGTGCGCCTTGGTTAGCGGACTCATTTCCACCGGGTAGTCGGTAATGAAGGTGGGCTGTATGTAATGGTGCTCGCAGCATTCCCCGAAAATTTCATCGATAAGCTTGCCTACCCCCATACTTTCATCTACCTCCAGGCCGAGCTTGCCGGCGACTTCCCGCAGGGCGGCCTCGTCAAGGCCCGCCACGTCGTACCCGGTATGTTTTTTAATCGCCTCCAGAATGGGGACGCGGGGGTAAGGCGCCTTGAATTCAAGGGTCTGGCCCCAGGCCTTAACCTGGGTGCTGCCATTGGCTTCCAGGGCCACCCGCTCAAGCAGGGCTTCGGTGGTTTCCATCATCCACAGGTAGTCCTTATAGGCCACGTACAACTCCATAACCGTAAATTCGGGGTTGTGGGTGCGGTCCATGCCCTCGTTGCGGAAGTCTTTGGAAAATTCGTAGACCCCGTCAAAGCCGCCCACGATAAGGCGCTTCAGGTACAACTCGTTGGCGATGCGCAGGTACAGCGGCATGTTCAGCGCATTGTGGTGAGTAACGAAGGGCCTTGCCGCGGCGCCTCCGGGAATGGGTTGCAAAATGGGGGTTTCCACTTCGAGATACCCCATTTCGTTGAAAAATTTGCGGATGCTGTTGGTGATCTTGGTGCGCTTCACAAAGGTATTGCGCACCTGGGGGTTCACCACCAGGTCTACGTAGCGCATGCGGTAGCGCTGTTCCGGATCGTTGAATTCGTCGAATACGTGCCCTTCTGAGTCGGTTTTTGGCAGGGGCAGGGGCCTGAGTGCCTTGCTCAGCAGCGCAAATTTTTTGACCAGGACCGATTTCTCGCCCACCTGGGTGGTGAAGAGTTCGCCCTCCACGCCTATAAAGTCGCCTATGTCTAGCAACTTCCTGTACACCTCGTTGTAGGCGGTTTTATCATCGCCCGGGCAAATCTCGTCCCGGTTGAAGTAGAGTTGGATGCGCCCGGTGCTGTCTTGCAATTCGGCGAAGGAGGCCTTCCCCTGGATGCGCCTCGACATTAGGCGCCCGGCCAGGACCACTTTTTTGCCTGGCTCGAATTGCTTGCGCAGGTCGGCAGTAAGGGTGTCTACCGGGTAACGCTCGGCGGGATACGGGTTTATGCCCAGCTCCCTGAGGTGCCTGAGTTTTTCCCTTCTGATGATTTCTTGTTCAGACAATTGCATGCGCGGGTCAATTTAGCCCTGCAAATATAGGCAGTACGTGGAAACTGACCAATGCGGACATATGGCACAAGCCCGCGGTATGGTTTGTAACAAAAGCACCATTTTTGCGACCTATGAATGTCATCATTCAAAACCGGGAGCCATGAGCCTGTTGCGTGTACTGCTCGCTATTTTTTTCCCCCCTCTGGCCGTTGTCGATAAAGGTTGTGGGTCATTCCTAATTGTCTTACTTTTAACCTTGTGTGGCTGGGTGCCCGGCGTTATCGCCGCCCTGATCATCTTGAATAACCCTAAATAACCGCTTTTGAAAACCAACCGTATCTGGGCCGTTGTGTCGCTGGCATGCCTGCTCGTTTCCTGTCATTTTACCGAAGAGATCACTTTTAATGAGGACGGGGCGGGCAGCATCTCCCTGAATTTTGACGGTTCCGAACTCCTGTCGATGGCCGGAGATTCGACCAACGTTACCGAAGAGAAGGCCGTAGACTCGGTAGTTTACTTTGCCGACCTGCTGCGTGAAAAAAAGGACAGCATCGCCACCCTGCCTGCTGCAGAACAGGAGCGGCTCCGGAAGCTGGAACCCTACAGGATGCATTTGAAATCAGACCCGGTAGCCAAGGAAATGTTTATTTCCCTGAGCCGAGACTTTAAAGCAATCGCTGAAGTTCAGGATGCCTTTAAAGCCTTTCAAAGCTCCGGGGCCCTGGATGGCACCCAGCAAGGTCCTGATAGCGAAGCACCAGATTTTTCTGAAGGTACCGAGGTTTCCTATGCGTTTGGATCTAACCGGTTTTCCCGTACGACCATCATCACAGACTCGGCCCTGTTCAGGCAGCGCCTCGACAGCCTCGAAACCGGCGGCATGTTCCTTGCCGGCTCGACTTATACCCTGAAGGTCCATTTCCCGAGACGGGTAAAATCGGTCAGCTCGCAGGAAGCGACCCTGAGCGTCGATGGCAAAACCCTGATCCGGGAAATCGATTTCCTGGAGTACCTCAAAAACCCGGGCCTGCTTAATATCGAGGTGGAACTGGAAGACTGACGGGCCGGTTTTGCGTAACTTTGCCCCCATGAACAAGAAGGTGGAGGTACAGGAACTCGGCTTCCGGAACTACGGGGATACCTGGGAATACCAGGAAAAGCTGTTCGGGCAAATCCTGGCACAGAAAAAACGCCGCCGCGCCGAAACCGCGCCCACGGATACTTCCAACTATTTCCTGTTTGTGGAACACCCGCACGTTTATACCCTGGGCAAAAGCGGCGACAAGGGTAACCTGCTGGTAAGCGAGGCCGTGCTGCGCGAGCGGGGGGCCAGCTTTTTCCACATCAACCGGGGGGGCGACATAACCTACCACGGCCCCGGGCAGATCGTGGGCTACCCGATTCTGGACCTGGAGAATTTCTTTACCGACATCCACAAATACCTGCGACTGCTCGAAGAGATGGTAATACTAACCCTTTCGGAGTACGGCCTGCAGGGCGAGCGCTCCCCGGGTGAAACGGGGGTATGGCTGGAGGTGGGCACGCCCCGGGCCCGTAAGATCTGCGCCATGGGGGTTCGCGCCAGCCGCTGGGTGACCATGCACGGCTTTGCCCTGAATGTCAATACAGACCTGTCGTATTTTGACCTGATGATTCCCTGTGGCATACGGGGTAAAGGGGTTACCTCCCTGAGCGCCGAGTTGGGCCGCCATGTGCCCATGGCAGAGGTGAAGCAGAAACTCCTCCGCTATTTTTCGGAACTTTTCGAAGCTGCCCTGATTGACTGATCAGGCAGCGCCATACTGTGCCTCATTTTGAAATTGCAGTCAGCACCATGGAGCTGGTGAGCTTATCGTTCTTGTTGTAGCTCTCGTTTTTGACCATGCCAACTCCTTCTGCAACCCAAACACGCGAAGGGAAGGTGCGTTCGCCCATGATCATTTTCGAGCGGGTTTCGCTGTAGATCACCAGGCAGTCGAAGGTGCCTGCCGGGGTGGTTACGGTTTCCGATTTCTCGACCTTGCGGCCGGTAACCTCCATCTCGATGTTCATGTTAATGCCGCCCATGTTCATTTTCATGTGCATATTGGCATCAGGCAGTTCCATGCCTACACTCAGGTCGTTGGGCCATTCCACGTCAACCCCGGTTATTTCGGCTTCGGCGTCGGGGAATTGTTCCTGCATGGGCCCGGCCATCAGGGAGTTGAAGTCGATCTTTATCGTATTGCCCTGGCAGAGGTAGCCGTAGTTCGATTCAAAAGTGTCTTTGCCCTTGGCGTCTTTCATGCCAACATGCAATTCGGCCCTCAGACCGTCGGAGGTCGATTCCACACTGGTGATTTCCTGCCACTGGGTACCCTCTAATTTGTCTTTGCTCGAATAAAGTGCGTATTCGAGGCGTACCCCTTCTTGCAGGTTGAAATATTTGTTCTCGCAGTCTTGTGCCTGTGTCCAGGCCGGGGCCAGGGCCCCGATCAGGAGAAGGGCCCAGCCCTTCATCCCGGAGTTGTAAAATGATTTCATGGTTTGGTGTTCTTACGTTTTTATAAAAACCACCCGTCGGTTTTTGGCTTTGCCCTCTGGGGTGGTGTTGTTGCTTACCGGGTCTGATTCGCCCTTGCCTTCGACTGTCAGGCGCCCGGCATCAATATGATAGACTTTGACCAGGGCCTCTTTGACAGCTTGCGCCCGGGCTTCCGACAATTTCTGGTTGGCTGCCGTTTCCCCGTCGGCATCTGTGTGCCCCACAATACGCAGCTTCATGCCGGACTCTTGCTGCAGGACCTGGGAAATTTGCAAAATGATACCCATAGACTGGGGCTGCAGGTTAGCCGAACCGCTGTCGAACAGGATACCGTTGGTGGATACCGACCCTTCTGAGAGCAGTTTACGCCTCAGGTCTACCCCGCCTTTGGCCACCAGCAGGTTTTTGACAAAGAGGCGGTCTTGCCCTTCCCGTAGCCCTTCGGCCTCGAGGCGCACGAAGTTCAGGATAGCCCCGGGGGCCACCAGCCTGGGTACGTCTACGTATTTGGTCTGGTTTAGCCAGAACCGCAGGCGTTGCCCGTTCACTGCAATGGAAATATGATGCTTTTCAAGCACGGTTTTTCGAATGTCGACGTCTACCTGGTTGTTTATCAGGGTTTCCCCGTCGATTTTGTTCCAGATGGCTAGGTCTACATCGGCGTACTGGCAATAGGGTACTTTCAGGTTCACGGCGTTTTTACCTGCCCGGTAATAGTCGTACGAATTGTTTTCCTCCAGGTTTATGGAAAGCCTTGCCGTGCTGGAAGTGTTGCCATCCAGCCCCTGTGTTAAGACATCCATTTCGATGGTATAGTCTTCGGCCAGGCCGCTTAGGTCGGGGAAATAGACGCTCCCCCCTTTGAGTTCGAACCATTTTTCGGAACCGGGCCCTATGGCCACTACTTCCCCGCTCCCGTTGGTGTCCCATTTGGCCGGGAAGTCGCCTATAAAGTCGTCTGTAAAGTCGTCAAAGTAGAGCACTTCGTCTCCCCTCACAAAGTCAAATTTCCCATAGATTTCCAGGGCCGAATTGCCGGGGCCTGCCTCGGCCGTACTGCCATTGGATGAATCTGGGTCGCTTTTTTGCGGGGCCTTTTGCCCGGCGCCTTTGGTTTCGGGGGTATCCGGGGCGCTTTCGCCCTGCCCGGGTTCCAAAATGCTGTCCAGGGCCTGGTCGGTCTTTTCAGATACTTCTTTGTCTACGCGTCGCTCCACCGTGCGTTCGGCCGCGCCTTGGGCCCTCTTGCCCAGTTTTTTAAGAATTTGTCCATGAGAGGCAGGCACAGCCAGCAACAAAAGCGCAGCCAGTAGTCCCAGCCTGCCGAAGGGTTTGTTTTGCATATTCTCGTATTTACTAACGGGTTACTGCAGAGTCAATTAAAAGTACGAAATCCGGATTTACCCGGTGATGACTTTGTACAGTTTACTGTTCTGTAATTACCAGATCG
>JBNKGM010000035.1:0-32729 GCA_050289825.1 Robiginitalea sp. | reverse complement strand
CCCGACATCAGGGGCAATTCGGCTTCCTGCTGGGCCAACACCACGGCAAAGGGATTGGAAGGGCTGAAGGCGGCCCCCAGTATCGCTGACCCAAAACTGCCCGCCAGGGCCACCAGGGTATTGGTGCCAAGCGACCGGTAGAACAGGATCAGGATGGGCAGCATCCCGAGGATCTCCTCCTGCAGGCCGATGGTAGCCCCGGCAGCTGCAAACAAGATGGAAACCAGGATCAGGGCCAGGTATTCCCGACCGCGCATGATCGTCACCACCCGCTGCAGGCCCTGCCCAAGGGCCCCGGTCTTCTCGATCACGTAAAAGCTGCCCCCTACCAGCAAGATCAGGGCAATTAACCCGGCCCGGCTGATAATCCCCTCAGGAACCGAGAGGAAAAGGTCAAAGACCCCCAAAGATTCGCCCTGGGCCGGGCTATAGGAACCGGCGACCACCTGGGTCTGATTGGTTTCCGGATCGGTAATACGCTCATAGGTGCCTTTCGGGATCAAAAAAGTGAGGATCCAGGCCAGGAAAATGACCCCCAGCATGATCACCAGGGCATTCGGGAATTTTTTCATCAGAGGTGGCGTTAAATAGCTGCTCAGGCGTTTCGAGAGGGGGATGGAGCGAACTAAATATACAGAAATAAAAGTAGCAGGGGCCTGCAAAGTTGGTGGTAGGTAGTTGCAGGGTGGGGAAGTATCTTGAACGTGGGCGGGCGGGTGGGAAAAATAGGTCTTTTGCGGATGTCCGAAGGTTTCCCCACCGATATAGGCCGAAAGCAATCAAAATCTTCAATGCCCTTGCCTGACCTACCTCTGGGGGTCAGGCATATCCGGTTTCCACGGCAACCACGATGGCCACTGCGGAGATGGCAAAAAGGATCAGGGCCGGTCTCCAGACAAAACGCAACCACTGGTCAAAGGAGATTCCCCCAATAGCCAGAATGGCCATCAGCGCCCCATTGGTCGGAACAATCAGGTCCATGTTTACCGCTCCGTACTGATAGGCCAGTACCGTTACCTGCCGGGAAATGCCTATCAGGTCTGAGAGGGGGGTTAGGATGGGCATGGTAAGCACCGCCTGGCCCGTATAGCTGGGAACCGGGAAGTGAAGCATAGCCTGACTCGTCATCATGCCCAGGGCGGAGAGGGATGCAGGAAGCCCTTCCATGGGGCTGAATAGGTAATACACAATGGTGTCGATGATAACCCCCTTTTCGAGCAAAAGGGTAATACTGCTGGCCAGCCCCATGATGACCGCGGCAAAGGTCATTTCCCGAAACCCCTCGACATAGGTGCTGCAGGTGCCGTTGATACCCATCCCGGAGATAAGCCCCGCTGCCAGCCCTGTGGCGAAAAAACAGGCAGAAAGTTCATTGAAGCCCCAATCGAGGCGCAGCAAGCCGTAAGTAACCAGCACAAACGTACCGCATACCAGGGTCAGAATAATGGCACTCGGCATGCTCATCGGCTCCTGTGCCGTATCCATCGGCACCGGCTCTACAGGGCTTCGCCGGGCGTAGACCACCAGGTAATAATTCCAGAGTACCACCGCAATAATTAGGAAAAACAGACGAAAAGAACTACCAGACAAAAGGGGCAGTTCTGCCTCCTGCTGTGCGACAATAACCGCAAAAGGATTTGAAGGGCTGAATGCCGATCCGAGCACGGCAGACCCGTAACTGATGCCCACCGCCACCAGGGCGTTAAAGCCAAGTGACCTGCAGAATACAATTAAAACCGGCGCCATGGCTATAATTTCCTCCTGCATGCCGATGGTGGCCCCTGCCGTGGCAAAAAGCAGGGATACCACCAACAGGGCCAGAGGTTCCTTTCCCTTCATCAGTCCGACGATGCGATGCAGTCCCTGCCCGAGCGCGCCGGTTTTCTCTATCACGTAAAATCCGCCCCCCAGCAAGAAGATCAGGGCAATCAGGCTGGCCTGATCGATGAGGCCTTCGGGCACGGAACGAAACAGATCCAGTACCCCGGGGTGCGGTGCATTGATTTGGGCAAACGACCCGGGAACCACCATGGTTCTGTTTGTATCTGGCTGCTCAATGCGTTGGTAGTTTCCCTGGGGAATGATAAAAGTCAAAATCCAGGCCAGCAAAATCGCACCCAGCATGATTACCAGGGCATTCGGGAATTTTTTCATCGGACGTCGCGTTTCTAAAGGCGCAGGCGTTCCTGCAGGGGTATGGGGCGAATAAATATAGGGAAATAAAAAAGTTAGGGAATTGAAAATTCTTGAAAGGAAGGTGCGGGACGGGAAGGTATCTTGAAAGTGGGCGGGCGGGTGGGTCCCTAAAAGGTAACCCCTACAAAAGCTTGGCCGCCACCTCTTCCCAATCGCCGGCCCGCTCAAAGCCCTGGGCGTGGATGTTGTGGGGGGAGGTAAACAAGATGCCCCGCCCCTTGAAGGTCTCCAGGTTGTGCAGGCGGTCGTCGATAAGCACATCGCCCCTCAGAATGTGCTTGTCGCCCAGCAAGATGCGGTTGCGCCAGTGGATAAAGGGCATGTGCTCGTCGAGCCACTCGTGCTTCTCGACCAGCGAATTCGGGAACTGCATGGCGGCCGAGGCTACAAACACTTCGTGTTTGGCGGCCAGCTCGCGCATCACCTCCACGCTGCCGGCAATGGGGTCGAGGGTGCGGAAAAAGCCGGGCTGGAAGTAATGGCTCCAGAGGTGGCTGCGGTGCTCGGGCACCTGTTGCCACACCTCTCCCCCCAGGCACTGCTCGCGGGTGAGGTTCGCCCCGAAATGCCGGTTGTACCAGGCGATGTGGGCCCCGTAGGTATCGGCAATCACTTCGTCCATGTCGACAAAGATGGTCATCCTCTTTTTTTTTGCGAATTACTGCAAAATGGGGCGAATGGTCAAGGGACGGGCGTTAAATGTCCGTTATAATTCAAGGGGGCTTCGTCGGAACACCGCGCGGGCCATTTGGAAGAAGGGGGTTCCGTCTTTTGGGAAACCCGTTAATCCAGAAGACGCTGCATCTTGCCTATTGTTACAATAATAGGCAGGCTGCCCACCTCCCCCCCTTGCCTGCATTAGTCAAAATACCTATCTTGGAACGGCCGTACCATCGGGGCCCGGCTAATTGCAATGCCTATGAAAAAGATTTGCTTTACCCTCCTGGCGGCAGGCCTGCTGGCCTGTTCGGGAGACGACGGGGGCACGCCCCCCAACCCGAACCTCGACCTGGTGGTAGGAACCTGGCGCCTTTCGGAACTCCGCATCAGCCCCGCCCAGGATATTGACGAAGACGGAACGCCCACCACCAATGTACTCGACGAGTTGCCCTGTGTGGTAGGCACCCTTACCGTACGCTCCGACAACACCTGGACTTTCGGGGGTACCGACGTGGTGATCACGACCATAACCGGGGGGTTGTTCAAGTTCTTCTGCGCCGACCAGCCCCGCAATGCCGGCGGCAACTGGGACTTGCAAAACAACACGCTGCGGCTGGCCGACGGGAGCGGTAACCTGACCCTATTCGCCATCGATGCCACAGCTGTAACCCTCACCAATACCATTGGGGAAGTGTTACCGGGGTTGCAGGCCGAGGTGTACACCAAGCCCTGAGCTCTTCAACCTCAGGTGGTGATTCCCACCTGCAGTTTCCTTACTTTTCCGGTCCTGCGGATAATCTCGCGGCTTTCAGCCGCATCCAGCTTGGAACCATCGCGCCGTTCTGCACGCTCTCCTTCAAAATGGATTTCAATATACGGCTGCTTTGAGGGTATGTATACCACCGGCACCTGACAAAAGGTATAGGCCAGCGACCCGGGGGCAATTTCCAACACCTGCTCTTCCCCATCCACGTCCCTGTATGCGAAGTGCTGGGGCCGATCGCCAAACTCCTGGCCCTTAATCCAGTATGGCCCAAAAACCAGTGCGCCATTTTGAATACTCAGCCCCAGTTCCAGCTTGCGCGTCAGGATATCTTCCTTAACCTGTCCGGTCATGCCAGGCTGTTGGGCCCCCCGGTGGGCAGGGGTATGTGAATAGGGGTCGGTTGGGAAAGCCCCGTACTTGCCGGGCGACTTGTGCACGCCTATTCCGGCGTTAACCTCGTGATAGTGCCCGGAGAGGGCCTCCAAAACCCGTTGGTCAGCACCCGTTTGCCAGCCCTTGACGCAACACTCCATAACAGCCAGCGCAAGTTTGGAAACCATATGCCAGTAAATCGATCCAAGCCCCTCATAGGCAAAGAAGGTGCCGCTTCGACCCGTAAAGGAGCGATGTTCAAAAATCGCTTCGTATAGGTTCAGTACAAGGCTGCGTTCCTGCTCGACCACATGCTGGTAATCGGCAGGTAGTCTGTCAAGGGCCAAGGCGAGATAATCGGCGTTTTTGAAATCGCCGTTAAAGTGGTACTTCCCGGAGGCATCCTTCTCGATAATGCGGGTATCGCCTGTGTCTGCCAGGCGCCTGAGCAGAGCGGAACTCCTGACCTGCTCGGAGGGGATGCGGTTTTTTTCAAGGAAGGCTGGCAGTTCTTTATCCGGATAAAGAATGTAACTATTTTGGTCGGCCCGGTAAAGCGCACTGCTCCTCAAGGCATCCAGGAGTTGCAGGGAAGAATCCGCATCCAGGAATCCCGAACTAAGCACGGCCACCTGCCCTTCCAGCATCACATTCAGGTGCGATACTTTAAGGGTCTCGGGTTCATCCAACTCAATCAGGTTGTACGAATGGAACAAATGGTCGCTTCGGCGGTTGGCGGCAATGGCATGCGTGGTATAACGCTTCAGGAGGCCAGATACACGAAGGAGCCGGTTTGCGGAAACGGTTTTCCGATTTCCTGAAAATCCCTCCCTGTATAGTTTTTCGCGGTAAGCGCTGCCCGCCCGCCCCAGGGCTTCGGTCAGCGTCCTTCGCTGTACGTCTGAGAACGCCCCCGACAAGGCACTTTCGTGCCCGGCAAGCGCACTTTCAAGGGCATCCAGTAAGGCTACCAGTTCTTCCGACACCCGGGCCTCTGCGGGATGGTACTTTTGCAGCAATCCCTCCAGGAACCCCAAAAACCGATGCAGGTAATACAGGGTAACCATCGACACCCCGTTACCAACCAGGGCGTTGTTGGCATCGTTCCACTCGGGCCGTTGAGTATTCAGCCAGATGCCGGCCTCCGGAACGAAATTAGACACCTTGGCCAGCAACATGGCCAGGAGTTTTTCCACGAGCGTAACGCGGTAGGGCTTGCCCTGAGGGTCGCGAATCAATGCCCCGTCAGAACCGATTTCCGACATGCGATTCCGAAGGGCTTTGTCGCGGGCAACATCGAATTCGATGGTATCTTTCGGGTTCGTGAGAATAGCCTCGAAGGGTTTGATACGGTACGGCACATCTACATAGACGAAGAGGTCGCTGTTCCAATATTCCAGCAGGCGACCCGGGAAATAGTCTTCCGAAAATTCCAGGAATTTAAGCAGGTAAATAACCTGGTGGTCGCCCCAATAGCCGATATAGGACCAGGGGTCGTCGGGTTCGATAACTTCCCAGTCTACCCCGAACTTGGTGATCCGGTACGGGTTATAGCCGTCGGCCGTAGAGGCATTCAGGAATTTATGGATCATGCCCGCGATAAATTCGGGGTAAGAATGGGCGAGGGCCTCCCAATTCTGGAATATATCCCGCCAATTGCCCTGGTAATCCAAAATTTTTCCGCCGTCTGATTCCCGTTGGGTATTGATCGAGAACTTGTTCCACGGACGGCTCGGGTCACCGTGCCGGCGGCTGAATTTAAGGGGCAGGTATTCATGGCACAACCGCTGCAGATCGGCATCCCCGGCCTCACGGGCCCAGTCGAGCAGCTCGAACAAGGTGAATGTTTCGGGAAGTCGCGAGACGAATTTTTGCCGGGCCTCGAAAACGGGTCGACTGGCCCTTTGCAGGTACGGGGCAAAATCGACCTTCTCCAGTTGGTAATTACAATCCATGATGCCCCCGCGCATCACATTGTACATCACGTTGGCGTAATGCCTCATGGTGCGCAGTTCGTCAAAGGACTGCTGCAATCCGTCTGCCGCCCCAGCCAGTCCTATCAGGCGATCGGTCCCGCTGCGGATGTCGGCTTCCACCACTTCCATAAGCCCGGCCTGGGTGCGGAGGGCCTGCTCCAGGCTGGCCACGGCCGAGGGGCCCTGGTTTACATTGGCCACCAGGGTCCAGGCACGTTCCTCCCCAGAACCCAGGGAAAATTGCGATCCCACCAGGTAGGCGCCCTTCTCCCCCTTCAGTTCGGTTTCTCCGTGCAGTTTTTTCCCCAGCCTGAAGGCTTCGAGCTGTTGGGAGGAGAGCAGGTAAGTGGGTGCTTGCAACCCCTGAGACCAGACCACATTGGCTTTTAGTGCCTCGCTGGGTTCGGCCCGGTCTACAATAATGGCACTGAGGGCGTAGATCCCCAGACCCGATTCGGGCACCAGCTCGCTTTTTTTGTAGGCATCGACCAGGTTGCTGCGGGTTTGCTGCAGGTCTGTGGTAACCCCGTGGGGCATAAGGTTAAGGAAGCCATCAAGCAGGGAAATCCCCTGGGTATTCGTACTGGTATTGCTCAGGAACGCCTTGCGCACAAAACCGAAGCGGTTGCTGGTTTGCCACTGGTAGCTGAAGGTCAGGCCCAGGTCGTGGTTTTCCTCTTCAAAGAGGATGGTATTCCCAAAACGGTTCTTGTAGAGGTTCCTGCTGATGCGGTAGCATCCTGAAAAGCGCTCTGAGAAAGGCTCCCACAATTGATCGCCCCCGGGGCCCCCGACACGGATCAGGGTTTTGCAGCCGGTCGTATCGACAGATTCGGTTATTTTATCGTCGGTATAATACGGAAAGAGGGCATATTCGCTGTTTTTGCGGCCGGCCGTAAGCCCCCCGTTGCTGGAGAGGAACATCCAGTGGTTGGAATCGCTCACCAGGCTCATAAAAAAGGGGCGCATGCGCTCCACATTGGAAATCTTGTAGTAGCGTTCGCCCCGAAAGTCTACTAATTCGCCAGCCACTGGCAGGCTTTCGTCCAAAAGGGCATTCTTTCCAATATACGTTTGCATAATCCAGATTTAAGTAAGAAAAAAACAAGCCTCTCTAGCGGGTTTCCTAAAGAGGCGAAATGTTCAAGATCGGGTACTGCACGTCCTATTTCACCAGAAACGGGATATTGGCCGTCGCAGAATGCCCATTGCCGTCTGTAGCGTATACAAACAGCCGGTAGGCCCCGGGTTTTGGTGCCTCCATCTCAAGGGTGCCTCCTGATTGGGAACGGAACAGGCCGGTTAGGGCCTTCGGGCGTTCTTCGTAATCGCCCCCATCTCCGAGGTCGGTGCTTTCGGGCAGCACCTCCCACCGGTAACTCAGGGCGTCAGATTCGGGATCGGTAACTACCGACTCAGCGGTATAGACTGCCCCGCTTTTCAGCAGTACATTTTCATAAGCCGTTTTGCCGTCGAGGGTGTAGGAACCGATTTGGGGGGTCCGGTTTTCCGGCCAGGCCCCATTCCAGATTTGGTGCATAACATCCACAGATTCGGTCTCCTGTCCGTCTTCCAGGAAAATTCCGTACCAGGTCGGGGTGCGTTCCTGCTTGTTGCCCCAAAGGAAGACATAGGAGCCCAGGCACTGCATGGAATCGGCCTCGATACCGCCCTTGTAGCGTTTCAGGTAGTTGGCCGCTTTTAGGGTGCTGTGCTCTTCAATGGGGGCACCCCAGGGTGTGGTGGGTACCTCCCAGTGGCCCGTGGCTCCCCATTCGGTAACCATATAGGGCCCGTTCCACCCAAACTCGCGCACCAGCCTGGGCAGGTCGGGCAGGTCGCCGTACATCTGAATGGCGAGTATATCCAGATCTGGGCACCGGGCTTTGATATGGCCTACCTCTTCCCTGGATATCCCGGCCAGGCTCGTGGTGGTCAGGTGGTTGGAATCGACCTGGTGGATCATTTCCGAAATTTCGTTCACCGCATCCCAAACCTTGGGGTTGGTGTAACGCAGGTTCAGCTCGTTGCCGATGCCCCAGATGAGCAGGGCCGGATGGTCTTTCAACTCCATGACCTGTCGCCGGATGTCTTCCAACTGCGCCTTAACGGCTGTGGTATCGTTGTAGTCAAAGCCGTGGCGTTCGCGGGCTACCTCGATTCCCATGGTTACCATCAGGCCATTGGCATGGGCTTCGTCAAGCACTTCGAGAGCGGTGCGCTGGCCGTTGTCGGTACGCCAGGTTCTGAAGGAATTCCCATTGTGTTCGGCCAGGGCGGGGACATTCCCGAATTCCAGGCCGGCCCCGCGAATGTAGAAAGGCTCCCCGTTGACCAGGAGGGTGTATCTTCCTCCGGTCTCCCGGAGGGTTACCTTGGCAGGTTGTTCCGGTTTACTGGCCTGGGTGTCGGGGGTTGCACCCGCTTGCTGTTTGCAGGCACCCAGAAAAAGAAGGCTCAGGATAAATACGATCGTACGCATCTTATTAACTAGTTTCTTATGAGTAATTCCTCTACTTCCTCGAGGCTTTTTCCTTTGGTTTCGATTACAAAGCGCTTAACGAACAGAAGGGCCAACAGGGAGAGCGCCGCATAGATAGCAAAAGTCATGGTCGGGCCCAGGTTTGACAACTCCCAGGGGAATACCTGGGTAACCGAGAAACTCACCAGGGAATTGAAAAAGCCCACTACGGAGATGGCAATACCCTTGATCCGGCTCGGGAATATTTCGGAAATCAGGGCCCACATAACTGGCCCCAGTGAAATGGCAAAGGCCGCTACATAGAGCAGGATGGCTATCAGCACCAGGGTGGCATTGATCTGTATAAAGTTGGTGATCTGATTGCGTTTAAAATCGAGGAACTGGTCTTCACTCAGCCGGCTTTGCACGGCTTCGAACAAGGCGGCCTGCCCGTCGAACGACTGGCCCGAAAGTTCGGCAAGGGCCTGGCGGGACTCCGGGTTGCTCACTTTGGCCAGGGTAGTCTCATCAAAGTCGTAGGTGGCGTTGTTAAAAGCCAGGGTAGCCAGCAAAAGGGCGATGGTCATACAGCTGGTTCCGATCAGCAGCAGGGGTTTGCGGCCCAGCCTATCGATCAGCCAGATGGCCACCAGAGTAAAGACCAGGTTGGTCAGCCCCACTACAATAGCCTGCAAAAAGGAGGAATCGGTACTGCCCCCCGCCTGTTCAAAAATGGTTGGCGCATAGTAAAAAATGGCATTGATCCCGGTAATCTGCTGAAAGAATGCAATCCCCAGCGCAATAATCATGATGGTGGCATACCGGCTTTGCAGCAGGTCGGCGAGCTTCCCTTTGGTCTCCTGTTTGGCCAGGCCCCGTTGGATTTCAACGATGGTAGCCTCTGCGTACTGCTCCCCCCCGATGCGAACCAGGATTTTTCGGGCCAGGGCTACGTTGTTTAGCTTTTGGATAAGCCACCTGGGGCTTTTGGGAACGGTAAACAGCGCCACGAAATAGAGCAAAGCCGGGAGGGCTTCCACCCCCAGCATCCAGCGCCAGCTATCCGTTCCGAAGTCTACCAGGAAGTAGTTCGAGAAATAGGCTACCGAGATACCGATCACAATGTTGAGCTGGTTGAACGAAACCAGGCTTCCCCTCAACTTGGGGGGGGCGATTTCGGCGATGTAGACCGGGGCGATGAGGATGGCGCCCCCGATGCCCACACCCCCTATAATCCGGGCGATGATAAATTCGGTATAGCCGGTGGCCAGGGCCGACCAGGTGGCAGAAATAGTGAATAAGGCCGCCACCACGATCAGGGTGTTCTTGCGCCCGAAACGGTCGCTGACGGGCCCGGCGGCCAGGTTGCCGGCCATGGCGCCGAAAATAACGCAGCCCACGGCGAAGCCCAGCATGGCATCGGTCATTTCGAAATAGACGGTAATTCCCCGAACCGCACCTGAAATCACGGCGCTGTCGAAGCCCAGCAGGAACCCTCCCAACGCCACAATGAGGCTGATGAGGATGGTGTAGGACTTATTCATTTTGATGACTGTATCGGCTTGCATAGAGAAGAGGTTTTGGTTGGTTGCTTGTATTGCATAACGCTACTTCCGGCCACTTTAGCCGGGAGCCCCGCGATACGGTCGTTCAAAGTACAAATTTTCCTATTGATACACCCGTATGTAATCTACCTCCATGACAGATTCCGTAAAGCCGGGGTCTATACTGCCCCCGAAGTTGCCTCCCATGGCCACATTCAGGATCAGGAAAAAGTCCTTGTTGAACGGGAGACTTGCACTGTTGGAAACGGTATGGTAGAGTTGGTCATCTACATAAAACCGGATTTCCGTTTCGGTCCATTCCAGGGCATAAATATGAAAATCAACCGAAACCCCGGCTACCACCGTAGAACCGGTTCGTGCATTGCCCGCAAAATTGTTGGGGTCATGGGTAGAACCGAAAATGGTGTTTTGCTGGTTCCCCACATGTTCCATGATATCAATTTCGCCGGCTGCAGGCCAGATGTTGGTTTCAAAATCGGCCCCGAGCATCCAGATCGCCGGCCAGGTGCCTCCGCCCGAAGGGAGCTTTGCCCTCACTTCGACGCGCCCGTACTGGAATTCAAATTTCTGGTAGGATTGGATGCGTGCCGAAGTATAGGCGCTTCCCGAAAAGCTTTCGGCCCGGGCCGTAATTTTAAGCAGGCCGTTCTCGACCACTACATTCTCGGGCCGGTCTGTGTAGTACTGCGATTCGTTGTTGCCCCAGCCGTTGGCGCCCGTGCCCAGGTCGTAGTTCCAAACAGCCGGGTCAGGGGCCCCGGCGGTATCAAAGCCTTCTTCAAAGATCAGGGTGTCGAAGCTGCCCCCCCCGGTACTACCGCCGTTTTCAGGCACAAAGGTAGAGTACCATGCCAGGGGGGCGTCCCCGTTGAAAGGCTGGCTGATGCCCCGCACGGTCAAACGGTCTTCGGTCAGTTCAACAATTTGATACTGGCCCGAAATGACCGCCCAGTAACTCAGGAAGCCTTCCCCGAGATCGAGGGTTCTTGTACCGTCGGCGTTGTCGATAATCACGAAATTGTCGTCAAAGGTTGCCTGCGAGGTAATATCGCGGCATTCGTCGACAAACTGCTGGGGGTTGGCATCGGGGAAAAACCGGTTGACTTCCGTCCAGTTGATAAAAACCTCGTTATTGGCGCCGGGCTCCAGGCGGAAGGAATAATTGTCGTTCGCGTCGTAACTGAATACCAGTACATCGTCGTACAAACAGGGGTTCAGCTGGTTGGGGCCGGCACTGAAGAATTCCGGAAAATCATTGGTCAGCGGGCCTACCCCGAAATGGCCGGCTTCGTCCCGGTTCCATACCCAGCGTTTCTCCCCATTGCCAGCTATCTGCTGCAGGGTTTGGGCGTCTATGAACAAGCGCACATCGAGGTCTACAAGCAGGGTTGTGCTCGATGCCAGCCCACCCGGGCTGTACGCCACTACCGTAACCGGGGCGGAATATTGCCCCGATTTGGTATATCGGAAAGAGGCCGAATCTCCGGGCCTCACCACCACAGGGCTCGAACCGGGAACAAATACCACATGAAAGTAGAGGGCGTTCTCGGCAGCAGGGGTTACCACTACGTTGCCAGACTGGTCCGGGGCCACGTCAACCTGTACGTCCAGGTTGGCAGGCACCAGCAGTTCCTCCAAAACAGGTTCTTCTTCCTGGCAGGAAATCAGGCCTGCCAGAATGAAAAGTAATACGTATCGGAATTGCAGCATCATCAGGTCCTTAGGGTATGATTATATCGTCGAAATAGAAGTCTTCCCCCTGCCCGGCGTTGCCGAAATCGGGGAACAAGATCACCCGGTCGTACGAGTTGCCCGTGCTGAAGCCCCCGAAGGTGGTCAGGTCAAAGCTCAGTTCTTCCCAGGCCCCGGCAACCGTACTGGCAGCCTGTACTTCGGCGAAGACGGTCGGGTTGCCGTTGCCGTCTGGAGGGGAGGTCGAGTCTTCAAGCTTCAGCAAGATGGCCGTACCGGCACGGGGCGACCATACTTTTACAGTGATGGTGGTGCCCCCTGTGAAATCGATGGCCCCGGCCAGGTTCAGGCTGGCTCCGGCCCACACCTGGGCGCCGGCAGGCTTGGTGATCTGCACCACATTGCCGCTGGTATTGATACCCGAAGCGTCAGGGTTCGCAATTACCCCGGCAGGGATCGGGCCGAAGCTCGAGGAACCGAAGCCATTCCAGGTGTAGTCGATATTGGCCCCCTCAAAATCGATAGGGAGTTGGGGCGCCTGGGGCGTTACCACCGCGATTTCGATGTCGTCGAAATAGAAGTCTTCGCCCTGCCCGGCATTGCCGAAATCGGGGAACAGGATTACCCGGTCGTACGAGTTGCTTGTGCTGAAGCCCCCGAAGGTGGTCAGGTCAAAGCTGAGAGCTTCCCAGCCTCCGGCCACGGTGCTGGTGGCCTGCACCTCTGCAAATACCGTTGGGTTGCCGTTGCCGTCTGGAGGGGAGGTCGAATCTTCAAGCTTCAGCAAGATGGCCGTGCCGGCCCGGGGCGACCACACCTTCACGCTGAGGGTGGTACCCCCTGAGAAGTCAATGGCCCCGGCCAGGTTCATACTGGCACCGGCCCATACCTGGGCGCCTCCCTCCTTGGTAATGCGAACCACGCTGCCGCTGGTATTGATGCCCGTGGCATCAGGGTTGGCAATAACCCCGGCCGGGATCGGGCCGAAGCTCGAGGAACCGAAGCCATTCCAGGTGTAATCGAAACCGGAGCCCTCAAAGTCGATGGGCAATTGCGGGGCCACCAGGGAGGCCTCCTGTTCGATGTCATCTATATAAAACGTACCTGCGGTAGTGCCGGGGCCATCTATGAAGAGGACCATGGTGGCATACTGCCCGGTGGGCACAAAGGGTTCACCCACGCCCTGGGTACCATCGATATAGCTCTTTACCGCATCGTTGGCAAAATCAAAGCTCAGGAGTTCCCAGCCTGTGCCGCCGTGGTTTACGGAAACTTCATTCTGGCGCTCCCCGTTCACCCCGCCTTCGAACTTCATGAGGACGGGCACGGCCACATTCGACCACATTTTCATAAAGATGGTCTTGTTGGTGCCGCTGAAGTCTACCGGGGTGCCCAGGTTAAAGGCGCCGCCTTCCCAGTTGGCCCCAGAGTTGGTAATGGCGCCGACTTTGGTGACTTCCGGGTTTGCCCCGCTGGGGTCGGGGTTGTCGACTACCTCGTAACTGGCCCCGTTAAAGGTGGCAAACGCGTAGTTTACGGTTGGGATGTCGAAGGTAATGGGCAGGCTCATGGGGTCTGAAGCCCCGGCAATGGTGACCACTTCGGAATATTCCACAGTGGCCGAGCCGGCTCCCCTGGCCACGACGCGCACCGTATAATCGCCCGCTTCGGCATAGATATGGGTGCCGGTTTCCCCGGCCAGGATGGTCTGGGGCACCTCATCGGCAACATCGCCATAGTAGATATCGAAGACCGTAACATTGTCTGCGGTCGGGGCAACCTCGATCTGGAAGGGGTTTTGGTCAGAGACCGCAATGTCGACCGCGAGGTTTGACGGAGGCGTAAAGGAGATGGTGATTACCCGCACCAGTTCGCTGGTGAGCCCGGTGGCACCCACGGCCACAATGCGCAGGTTAAACGTGCCTTCCCCGTAAACGTGGCTTACCGTTTCCCCCGGGCTAACCTCGGTGGGCGTTTCCCCCTCGGCATCCCCGAAGGTCACCTGAAAGGAGTTTGCCCCAACTGCCGTGGGGGTTACCGTTACGGTGCCGCTCTCGTCCTGGGCGATATCGAAAACCGCTTCGACCTGGGTGGGGGCCGAGATATTCTGCAGCGCGTAAGACACCTGGTCGTCGTCTGTACACGCGGTGAAAACCAATAAGGCGATACACGCCGATACAATGGATCTGATTTGTTTCATGGTTGCCAAATTTGATTAATACCCCGGATTCTGCTCCCAGCGGTTCCCGGCTAATTCAATTTCAATGGATGGAATAGGAAATACTTCGTTCTTGCCCGTTTGGAATCCCGATATGGCCGAAGCCGCACGTCCGGTGCGAACCAGGTCGAAGAAGCGGTGCCCTTCGCCCATGAGTTCGACACGACGTTCCTGGTAAATGGCATCGGTCAGCGCCGGGCCGCTCAGGGCCAGGTCGGAAAGGCCGGCCCGCTGGCGAACCTGGTTCAGGTACCCCAGGGCCCTGCCGTCGTCGATTCCGCCCCGGTTCAGTGCCTCGGCTGCGAGCAACAGCACCTCGGCATAGCGGATGGCGCGGTAGTTGTTCGGGTTGGTCAGGTTGGCATCGCCCGTATTCAGGTCTCCCTGGCGGGCAATGTATTTGCGGTTGTAATACCCGGTATGCTCAAAGCCCTCTACATACGATACCCCTTCGTTCGAGGCGGCCCAGGCCTCGATGTCGAGGATGGCTACATCGCGGCGCAGGTCTCCGGATTCGTAGGCGGCGTACGCTTCGGCCGTGGGCACGTTAAAGCTGAAGCCCGATTCAAAAAGGGGCCCGGAGTAATTCCGGATCCCGTTGAACCCGACGGCCACATTCCCCTCGCTACACTGCAGGCATCCGAATCCGGCGCCTTCCACATCGGTGTATTGCACTTCAAAAACCGATTCGATATTGTTTTCATTGTCGTTTTCGAACAGGGTGCTGTAATCGGCAACCAGGTCGTAGGGGCCGTTGTTGATCAGGTCTTCCAGCACCTGGGCGGCGGGTTGGAATTTCTCGCGGTACACCAACACCTTGCCGAGCAGGGCCTGGGCTGCTCCCTTGGTTACCCGCCCGGTTTCAAAGGCCGTATAGGGCAGGTTGGCCGCAGCATAAGTAAGGTCGGCCTCGATCTGGTCGTACACCTCGCTGGCCGGGGTGCGGGGCACCACGTCCTGGTCTCCGAAGAGCAGTCGCTTATCTACGGCCAGGGGCACATCGCCAAACCATTTCACCAATTCAAAATAGTAATAGGCCCGCAGGAAGGTGGCTTCTGCCAAAATGCGTTCCTTCCCCTGAAAATCGGTCTTGTCTTTGAACTCCAGGATGTAGTTGGCCCGGTTCACCCCGGCGAACATCCAGCTCCAAATATCGCGCAACTGTTGGTTTACAGGGGTATGGACCATGTCGTCGACTTCCTGTATGCCCGGTACGTCGGTGGCGCTTTCTCCCCCGGCCAGCGTATTGTCTGAGGCAATTTCGCCCAGCATAACGTTCAGGTAGGTAGACTGCAGCAGGTCGTAGGCCGCAATGAGCGCGTTCTCGTAGTCTTCCTGCGAATTGAAGTAGTTTTCCGAGTCTTCGTCAAAGGAATCCACGTCTACGAAATCATCGCTGCACGAGAGTATTCCCGTCAGGAACACCAGAAAAAAAGCAGCATATCTGAGTTTGAAAGATCTCTTTCTCATGGCATTAAAATTTGAAGTTTACCCCCAGCATATAGGTTCTGGGCACCGGGTAGAATCCGGGGTCGATGCCCGCCCCGATGGGCGCTCCCGATGAGGCAGCCGGGTCGTAACCCCGGTATTTGGTCAGGGTGAACAGGTTGTTTACCGCGAGGTAGAACCGCAGCTTGTCGATGCCCAGATGTTCGTTGAAGGCATCGGTAAAGGTGTAGCCCACCTGGGCGTTCTGCAGCCTGACGAACGAGCCGTCTTCGACGTAATAGTCAGAGAACAGGGTATTCGAAGTGGCCCCGATGGTTACCCGCGGGTCTGTTGTACTGGTGCCGGGCCCGGTCCAGCGATCGAGTGCGTAAACCGACCGGTTCACCAGGGGCTGGTTGCGCTCGTAATTGCGAACGATCTCATTGCCAATCGAGGCAAAGGCATAGGTGGTGAAATCCCATTGTTTATAACCCAGGCTAATATTCAGGCCCATGGTGGCATCGGGAATGGGGCTCCCGATATCGGTGCGGTCGTTGGAATCGATCACGCCGTCATTGTTCTGGTCTACGAAGCGCAGGTCGCCCGGGGCGGCATTGGCCTGGGTGGCGTGGGCGTCTACCTCGGCCTGGCTCTGGAAGATCCCATCGGTCTGCAACCCGTAAAAGTAACCCAGGGGCTTGCCGTCTTCCATGCGGGCCGGTGGGTCTTGCCCCACCCCGAAAGAGCCTCCCGGAATGAACCCGACCCCGTTGTTAACAGATATAACCTCGTTTTCGAGCAGGGTTACGTTGTAGTTGATGCTGGCACTGAAGGCAGCGGTCGGGGCCGTCTGATAACCAATCGCTAATTCCAGACCCCGGTTTTCCACGGTGCCCGCGTTCACTACCGGAGAGCCCGAACCCGGGGCGGCCGCCCCGAGAATGCCCGATACCGGCGGCGATACCAGCAGGTCTTCGGTGCGCTTGCGGAAATAGTCGACCGTTAGGTTGATATGGTCTTCAAACAGGCGCATATCGAAGCCGACATCGAGCGTTTTTTGCTCTTCCCATTGGATTTCGGGGTTCGACAGTGCCCCGACCGCCTTGCCAAAGCGCAGCTGGTCATCAAAAACGTAGGCTCCTTCGCCCGAAAGGACCGAGCGGAATGCGTTGGCCGCAATACGGTCGTTCCCCACAATACCATAGCTGGCCCTGATTTTCAGGAAGTCGAGCCAGGAACTGCCTGAGAGGAAATCTTCCTCGGTCACGATCCAGCCCAAAGAGCCTGAGGGGAAGTACCCGAACTTGTTGCGCGGGCCGAATGCGGTCGATCCGTCGCGGCGTATAACCCCCGAAAGCAGGTACTTGTCTTTGTAATTGTACTGGAGTCGCAGGAAATAAGACAGCAGGCGCGAATCGAACTTGCCCACCGTATTGATGAAATTGTCGACCACGTCTGTGGCGTTATCGATACTGGCATTGGCAAAGGAATTGTCGGGGATATTGAACCCGGTGCTCCCCGAGAACTGGCCGCTGGTCCTGAATACAGACATCCCCAGGGTGGCGTTCAGGTTGTGGTCTTCCCCGAAGTCTTTGTTGTAATTCAGGAACGAATCCCAGGTGTAGTCGCGGAAGATATTCTTGCTTTCTACCACAAAATTCCGATCTACGTTGAATACCTTACCCGATCCGTAAAAAACGGTTGGGGCGAAAAAGACACTGGCTACCTCAGAATAGTTGAACTGGAAATTCGACTCGGCCTTCAGGCCTTCAAGAATCATATAAGAACCCCCGACCTTGCCGCTGATGCGGTCTACCACGGTTTTGTTATACGTGTTTTCGATCTGCGCCAGGGGGTTGATAACCTCGTTGCCCAGGCCCTCTGCCAGGGTAAAGGCGCCGGCGTCATCGCGGATTGCAAAAGTAGGGGCGTTGTTCAGGGCGTTGAACAACACGCTTCCCAGGCTGTTTTCGGGCAGTGTTTTGCGATTGGTGCGGGTGTACAGTACGTTGGTAACCAGGTTCAGGTTTTTGAACAGCTCGGTGTTGAAATTTGCACGAAGGGTAGAACGGTTGAAGTTGGCCTTGGGCCCGCCCACAATACCGTCCTGGGTCAGGTGTGCAGCGCCGAAGGAATAGGTCGATTTCGCGCTACCCCCCGAGGCTGTAAGGTTATGGTTAATAATGGGGGCGTTGCTGAAAACCTCATCCTGCCAGTCGGTACCCACACCCAGGATGCCCAGGTTCGGGTAGGGAATGGAACCGCCGCCCGCGGCAAAGGCCTCGTTGGCTATAACGGCGTATTCGGTGGCATTGAGCACCGGGATCTTGCGCGCGGTTTGCTGCACGCCTCCCCAGGCATCGTAACTAAACTTGACTTCGGTATCGCGACGGCCGGTCTTGGTGGTAATCAGAATTACGCCGTTGGCGGCCCGCACCCCGTAAATACCAGCGGTAGCGTCTTTCAACACGTTAATGCTGGCAATGTCGCCCGGGTTTACCACGCTGAGGTCTTCAATAACGTTCCCGTCTACCAGAATAAGCGGCCGGTTATCGCCATTGGTTGAGATACCCCTTATGCGGATGTTGGAGCTGCTGCCCGGAGAACCCGATTCGGTGGTAACCTGCACCCCGGCCACCTGGCCTTGCAGCGCCTGTTCGATGCGGGTCGGGTTTAACTCCTCAATGGTTTCAGAACTTACAACAGCCACAGCGCCGGTGAGTTCCTTTTTGGTCTGGGTACCATACCCGATAACTACTACCTCGTCAAGGGCACTCACGTCTTCCTGCAGGCGGATCGTAATCTGTTCACTTGCCCGTACTACATACTCGGTTTCGAGGTAACCCAAATAGGTAAATACCAGTACCTCGCCCGAAGCGAGACCCCCGAGCTGAAAATTTCCGTCGAAATCGGCGGCAGTGCCGCGGTTGGTTCCTTTAACCAGAACATTCACCCCGGGAAGGGGTTCGGAAGAGTTCGCATCCAGAACCACTCCCTGGACCTGGAGCTCCTGAGCCTGCAACGAGACGGTTACAAAAGCTATTAAAAGGGATAGCATGTACTTCATTTCCACGGCATTTTATGCAAATCCCAAAATAGCTTATGTTGAGGTGTTAATAAATTTAAGAACCCCTACAAAAAATATACACCCCTAAAGTTTTTAAGCTTAAATCATTTATATCGCAGGAAATGCTACATAATATTGAGGTTTTGACAAACAAAAATTGAATTTACCAGAAAGCACCGTGGAATTTAATTGCGCCGATGTTGTGGTAATGTTGTGGTAAATCAGGGCGTTGTTGGGTGGGCTTGCAGGGCCCTTAAAGCCCCAGGATGTAGCTGGTGAGGCTTTCCTCGTGTTCGAGGTTCATTTTCTTGCGCAAACGATAGCGTTTGACCTCCACGCTTCGAACCGAAATATTGAGCAGGGGGGCAATCTCCTTAGAGGAAAGATTGAGCCGGAGGTACGCACATAGTTTCAGGTCGTTCGGCGTCAGGTCTGGGTGGCGCTGCTTGATATTCTGCAGGAAGTCCTTGTCGGCGTTCTTAAAGGCGGCTTCAAAGAATTCCCAGTCTTCCTCCGCATTGATGTTCCGGTCAATGGTCCGGATAACGGCCTTGATCTGCCCGGGGCCCTCGGCTCGTTTGAGCTGGTCTTTCAAGGCGTTTAAAAACTCATTCTTCTTGATGAGGCTCATGGTGGAAACTGCCAATTCCCGGTTTTTGCCTTCAATTTCCTGGCGCAGGTGGGAGTTGCGCATCTCCACCATCTTTTTCCGGGCCTTCAGCTCCTTTTGTTTGAGTTTCTTTCGGGCCCTGGCCTGAATGGCTGCCTGTTGCTTGCGGTAGTAGGCCCGATACCGGTTGTGCACCAAAAAGGCCAGCCCCAGCGCGCCAATAACAAATAGGGCAATGGCCCAATAGGTCAGATACCAGGGCCGGGCAATTTCGAAGGCAAAACGGGCCGCGTTTTCAGACAGGGTATTCCCCACCCGGGCCCGAACCCGGAAAACATAATCGCCGTAAGGCAGGTTTTCAAAACGCACCTCGGTCTGCGTGCGCCACGCCCCCCAATCTTCCTGAAGCCCTTCGAGCCAGTACTGGTATTCCACCTCACGATATTTGTCGAAAAGTGGCACCCCGTAGGAAAATTGCAGGTTGTTCTCACGAAATGGCAATCGCGGTTTATCGCCTGCCAGCGGTAAGGAACGCAGGCTGTCGCGATCGCGGAAATACTGGGTAACCCCATGGAGCAATACCTCAGGCCTCCGTTCTTGCAGCCGGTCGAGATCCAGTATTAAAATCCGTCGGTTTGGCCGATCAGGTAACGACCGTCAAACAGCGGCGCTATGCATTCAAACCCGACCACGCCTATATTCTGCCGAAATCCCTCCGGCACGTGAATGGTGCGGGTTTGCAAAGATTCCCCCAAAGGGTCGGGCTGTACGCTGTAAATGGTATGGTTGCCCATGCCCCAGAGTTTCTGGGAGGTCCGGTCAGAAAGCAAGACCCCGACCGGGTTGTCGGTGCCGGTATACAGCTGGGCATTCATCAGGGAATCGGGTACAAAACCCTGCCCTTCAGCATATCGAAATACCCCACTGCTGTTGGCGTAAAAAACCGTGTTGCGAAACCGGAACAGGCTGGCGCCGAATCCAAAGGCGGGGGTCTGGGAACTATCAACCACACGCGTAAATCCGGGGTCTGCCTCCAATTCAAAAACCCCTTTGAACTCATGGTTTACCACCAGGCGCCCGGAGTCGGTAAATTCAAAAAAACGGCTCGAGATGGCAAATCCCGCAATGGGGTTACGCAAAGCCCAGCCCTGCGGGGTCTGCTCCAGCACGCTGAGCCCCTGATAGCCGCCCTGCACCAGCAAATGGTCTGACCCCGGGGCGGGTTTGATATCCCAGGTACCCGGCGTGTCGGCTATGAGCTCGGCGCGGGCACCGTCGACCTGAAAGGTTCCGACGTTGTGGCCGCAGAGCAAAACCCCGCCATATTCGCGAATACACCAGACCTGTCCTTCGGTGCCCGGCACCAGTTCGAAGTTCCGAATCGAATTCAGCGGGGCCTGGAAGAGCCCCTGGTTGGTGCCGAGGTACAGCCTTCCCTTAAACTCATGAGCGGCATAAACGACCCCCAGGGTTCCGGCCCTGTCGATGTATTCACTGAAGGCAGAGCCCCGGTTGATAACGCTGACGCCGTTGTCGAGGGCCAACCAGAGGTTCTGGTCGCGGTCTTCGTAAACCGACAGTACGGTATTGTTGTTGAGGCCTTCGCCTTTTCCGAGCTTCATTAAAAACCGACCTGCCGGGTCGAGCAAGATCAGGCCTTCCGAAATGGTACCCAGCGCCAGGGTACCATCGGCCAATTGGGCCGAACTGTAAATTTTTACCGAGGGGAAATTTTGCAAGCCGGCAGGAGACCAGGTTTTGATCTGCCCTTTTTCAAGGGCGTAAAATTTCCCGTCTTCGCCCACCAGAACAGGGCGGTTGTCCAAATTAAACAGGCCCACGAAGAGCTGCGTACCCAACTCCGACCTGGGAATCACCACCCCGGCCTGCCCGTCGCGTATTTGCATAAGGCCTTCGTTGTCTTTCCTGTAAAATAGCTGGTCGCCATACCCGAAGAGCTGGGCCCGGCCAGACGGGGAAGGGATTACCGTGAATTGCCCGCTGTCGCTGCGGTAGGCGTAGATGCGCTGCAGGGATTGAAAAATTACCCAGTCGCCCAGGGGGCAGATGCGCCAGAACTCCTCGTCGGGCAGCAGGGGCGTGTCGAGGGAGGCACTCAGGGACGTATAGCTGCGGTTGCCGTACCGGTCTTCATCCCAATAGCCAAATTCCATATAACAGCCCGTGTACACCCGGTCGCCCACGGCAAGAACCGACCTGAGGGTGGAGCCGTTGGGGGAATTGTACCGGTTCCAGCCTACTCCGGTGAATTCCAATAACCCCCCGTTATTGGCAAAATACATCCACCCGCGTTCGGTCTGGGTTATCGCCCAGTTTTGGTTTTCGGCCTGGTAGTCGGTGGGGTTAAAGTTCCAGATGGGGGGAAATACCTGTGCCTGCGCGGCAAAAGCAGCAAGCAGCGCAAGCAGGAACAGAACGCTCCTGAAAGGGTTTCGTAAAGCGGGAACATGTATCCTGGATTCCTTCATGGGAATGGAGCAGGCACCGAGAGTTACCTAAATAATCTCGGCACTCAGCCCGGCCTGCAAAAGCCGGGTGCAACGGGGCTTCAGCTCGGTGTATTCCCCTGTTTTTACCGTGCATTTACCGTTATGGTGCACGATGATGGAACACTGCTCGGCCTGTTCGGGGGTGTGCTCGCAAACATCGATAAGCGTCTGTATTACGTGGTCGAAAGTATTCACGTCGTCGTTGAAGAGTACGATCTCGTTGAGACTCTTTTCCTTCTCGTCTACCAGGAGGGATTCCCGCAAACGTTCTTTAGCACTCATATCCAAGGGGTTTGACACGAATATACTAAAATTTTGTTCCCGGCCATACTTCCGCACCCGTTTTAAGGAGCTGGTAAAATTCCCGACGAACTAGCGCAAGAATCGCCCTAAAAAGGGTGCGGAATTCCGATTTTCGAATCAGGCCGGCTTGCGGAAATGTGCAGCTACCCACTTTTCCCTTTCCCGGTCGGAAACAAAGGCCAACCCCAGTTTGGCGGCCGCCTGCTGCAGGTCGTTCAGGTCGTGCCGGTAAAAACCGCTGAGCAGCAGCTGCCCGCCCGGGTTCAGGGCCGACACGTATGCCGGCATATCGGCCAGCAGCACGTTCTTATTGATGTTGGCCAGGATTATATCAAAGCGGCCTTTGATGGCCGTTGCATCGCCCTCCACGGCTTCGATCTCGGGGTGGCCGTTTCGTTCGGCATTTTCGCGGCAATTCTCAAAGCTCCAGGGGTCAATATCGATGGCCAGTACCGGTCCGGCGCCCCGACAGGCCGCCAGGATGGCCAGCACCCCCGTGCCGGAGCCCATGTCCAGCACCGCACGGCCTTCAAGTTCTAAATCGAGTATAAAGCTAAGCATGAGCCAGGTGGTCTGGTGGTGCCCCGTGCCGAAGCTCATCTTGGGGGCTATAACCAGGTCATAAGGTACCGGAGGGTCTGGAGCGGGGTGGAAGGGTGCCCGCACAACACAGCGGTCGCCAACCAGGATGGGCTCGTACGAGGCCTCCCAGACCGCGTTCCAGTTTTGGGTTTCGATGGCCTCAAGGGTATGCGACACCTTCCAGGCGGGGCTGTCGAGGTACGGCAGGGCGGCAAAGGCCTCTGGATTCCATTCCGATTCGCGCACATAGGCACGCAGGCCGGTTTCGGTTTCCTCAAAGCTCTCAAAGCCGATCTCGGCCAGGGCGGCAATAAAGATTTCCGTGGCGGGCTGGGGCGGGTCGAGCAGCAGGGTCAGGCAGCGGTACATACCTACCCGATGCCCTGGATAATGGCAATAAAGTCGTCGGCCACCAGGGAGGCGCCGCCGATGAGGCCGCCGTCCACGTCGGGCTTGGAGAAGATCTCGGCGGCGTTGTTCGGTTTTACGCTGCCCCCGTACAGGATGGATACCTTTTGGGCCAGGGCGTCGCTGTAGGCCCCGGCGATCAGCTGGCGGATAAAGGCGTGCATCTCCTGGGCCTGCTCAGGCGAAGCGGTTTCGCCTGTGCCGATGGCCCACACGGGCTCATAGGCGAGAACAATTTGCTTCCAGGCGTCGGCCGGGAGGGCAAAAAGGGCGTTTTTCAGCTGGCTCTCCACCACCTTGAAGTGGTTGCCGGCCTTGCGGTCGGCCAGCTCTTCCCCGAAGCAGAAAATAACCCGCATCTTTTTGTCCAGCGCCTGCTGCACCTTTTTGGCCAGCAGGGCGTCGTCTTCCCCGAAGTAGGCGCGGCGCTCGGAGTGGCCCAAAATCACGGTATTTACACCTATATCGAGCAGCATGTCGGCGGCCACCTCCCCGGTGTAGGCGCCGCTGTCGGCAAAGTGCATGTTCTGGGCAACCACCTCGATTTTGGAACCTTTCACCTGGCTCACGGCCTGGGCCAGGTTCACAAAAACCGGCGCGACCATGACCTCGGCCCGGGTGGCGGGCAGTTTGGCCGACAGCTCGGTGAGCAGGGCCTGAGTCTGCCCGGCGGTTTTGTTCATTTTCCAGTTGCCTGCAACGATTTTTGATCTCATGGTCTGTGTATTATTGTTGAAATATATGTTCTTAATGTCCCTGGGCTTCCATTTCGGAAGCTTCTCCGATCGGATCTTGCATTTCGGGCTCCACAATGCTGTCTTGCACTTGTTCCAATTCAACAGGCGGAGTGTATCGCTCCTCTTCGCCAAGGGTTCGCAACTGCAACTTATCCAGGTCGTTGTAATGGAGCTTTTGCTTGATCACCCCCGATTCCAGCCGCAAGACAGCCGGGTTCGAGCGCACAATGGTCTTCAGAGCGGTCTGGTCGGTGAAATAAAACGGGATGTCGAGCCCGAATTCAGCCTTCAGGGCGTCTACATCTTCCTGGGAGGAAGCCGACATGCCGATCACCGAATAACCCAGGGCCGCAGCCGAATCGGCCAGTTTGGCGACCCCGGCAAAGGCCGGGCGGTAGCTCCGGGCCAGGTCGTAGGAAATCACCATCAATAGCTGTTTGCGGGCCAGCAGGGCCTGGGTGTAGTCGGCCCCGTCGCGCTCCAGGGTAAAATCGTGGATGGGCGGCTCATACCCGGCGCTCAGCTCGCGGGTTTCGACCCGCAAAAATTCCCCGTCTACCTGGGGGTAGTCGCCCAGGGTGGTAATGGTTTTCTCTTCACCCCCCACGGCAAAGGTCCAGGCGTATTCCACCACGGGCTTGGGGGCGTCTTCGGGCACCGACATGGCCTCGGGGATGCTCACGCCTATCTTGTAGGGCCTGAAATCGATCCAGGGCAAATGGTTCAGCACGTGGTTCGCAAACCAGATGCTGGCCGCCAAAGCGGCCAGAGTAACCCCCAAACCGAGCTTCCAACTGCCCAGGGGGTTGATAAGTTTCTGCTTCCACACCAAGACCACCACAAGCACCAAAAGCACCACGTCTTTGTAGAACGATTGCCAGGGGGTGAGTTTCAGGGCGTCACCGAAGCAGCCGCAGTCAGTCACCTTCCCGGTTACCGCCGAGTAGAGGGTGAGGAAGGTGAAAAAGGTAATAGCGGCCAGCAAGGCCCAAACCGTTGGTTTAACGCGGTAGCCCAGCAGCAGGGTAACCCCCAGCATCACCTCCAGCACCACCACAAACAGGGCGAAGGCCAGGGCGTAAGGCTCCAGGAAAGGCAGGTTGAGTACCGGGACGCTGAAGTATTCCTCCAGTTTAAAGGAGAAGCCCACCGGGTCGTTCAGTTTGATAAAGCCGCTTATAATAAACAGCAGGCCCACGATGATGCGGGCCAGGGCTACTAAATATTTCATGGGGCGGGCTCGGTTTCGGTTTCTTCTCCCAGGTGGATCAGGGCGAATACGGCATAGTTGATCATGTCGCGGTAGTTTGCGTCTACCCCCTCGCTTACCTCAACCTTCCCTTTGTTGTTTTCAATTTCCTTGACCCGCAGCAGTTTTTGCAGGATCAGGTCGGTGAGGGAACTCACGCGCATGTCGCGCCAGGCCTCCCCGTAGTCGTGGTTCTTGGCCTCCATAAGCGCCTTGGTGGCCGCCACTTCGGCGTCGTAAAGGGCCAGGGCGGTGTCGGGGTCGAGGTCGGGCTGTTCGGCCACCCCTTTCTCGAGCTGGATCAGGGCCATGATGGCATAGTTGATGATGCCGATAAACTCGGGCCGCTCGCCTTCGGCCACCTTCCGGACCGCCTTTTCCTGCAGGCTGCGGATGCGCTGCGCCTTGATGAAAATCTGGTCGGTGAGCGAGGGCAGTCGCAAGATGCGCCAGGCAGCCCCGTAGTCTTTCATCTTCCGCCGGAACAACTCGCGGCAACGGGCTGTTACGGCGTCGTACGATTGGGAGGTTTCCGTCATTGGTTGCTCGTTTTTGTGTAATTTGCCGGGGCGTGGCCCGGCTTTCAAAAGTACTGTTTTAAATAGATTTTTGCAGGGCCTGCCCAAAAACCTTAGCCAAAATATGACCCTGAATTGCCACGGCCGCCTCATTGACCTGGGCACTCCCCGAATCATGGGGATTTTGAACAGCACCCCCGATTCGTTTTACGCCGGGAGCCGGGTGCCGGGCCCCGACCAGGCCCTGGCCCGGGTCGAAAGCATGCTGGGCGAGGGTGCTACCTTCCTCGACCTGGGGGGGTACAGCACCCGCCCGGGGGCCGACCAGGTGTCTGAAGACGAGGAACTGAAAAGGGTTGTACCCCTTGTGGAAGGGCTCGTGACAGCTTTTCCCGAGGCACTAATCTCTATAGACACCTTCCGCAGCCGGGTGGCGCGCGAGGCCCTGGAAGCCGGGGCCGCCCTGGTAAACGACATCAGTGCCGGGCACCACGACCCGGCCATGCTGCCCATGATCGCCGAAAAAAAGGTCCCTTTTGTGATGATGCACATGCGGGGCACCCCGGCCGATATGGCCAGCCGCACCGATTACGACGACCTGGTCGGGGAAATTCTGTATTACTTTTCGGAGCGGCTCGCCGCGGTGCGTGCCCTGGGCATTACCGATGTGGTGGCCGACCCCGGCTTCGGCTTCGCCAAAACCCGGGAGCAGAATTTCGAGCTCCTGGCCAACCTGCAGGCCTTTACGGAGCTGGGCGTACCCCTGCTGGCGGGTATCAGCCGCAAATCGATGATTTGGAAAACCCTGGGGGTCGAACCCGCCCAGGCCCTGAACGGCACCACGGCCCTGCACATGCTGGCCCTGCAGGCCGGGGCAAACATACTGCGGGTGCACGACGTGAAAGAGGCCATGGAGTGCCTCCGACTCTGGGAAGCGCTCCCCCCTGCCCCGGGTTCTGCTAATTTTTCTACTTTTACAAAAACCGGAGCCACTTGAATTTTCTCGACTTCCTCGATTTTAGGGTAACCGACCTGATCGACATCGTGCTGGTGGCGGTACTGCTCTTCTATTTCTACCGGCTGGTGCGGGGCACGGTTGCCATCAATATTTTTATCGGCATCGTGATCGTGTGGGCCTTCTGGAAGCTCACCGAACTGCTCGACATGCGCATGACCAGCAGCATGGTGGGGGGCTTTATGCAGGTGGGGCTCATTGCCCTGATCATCGTTTTCCAGCAAGAGGTCCGCAAGTTCCTGGTGGTGCTAGGCTCGACCAATTTTGCCAACAAACGCCGATTTTCGCGTCATTTCAAGTTCGTGAGACAGGAGCCCATAGGCCTGGCCCTCGATGTAGACGCCCTGCTGAATGCCTGCCGGAACATGGGCAAAACGGGTACCGGGGCCATTTTGGTCATCGAGCGCGACACCCCCCTCGATTTCATCAAATCGTCGGGCGACCGCATGCGCATTGAGGTGAACCAGCCCATCCTTGAGAGCATCTTTTTCAAGAACAGCCCCCTGCACGACGGGGCCGCCATCATCAAGGGCAATTACGTGGTGGCCACCCGGGTTATCCTGCCCGTGTCGCGCGAGCGCAGCATTCCCCAGCGCTTCGGCCTCAGGCACCGTGCCGCCGTGGGCATAACCGAGCGCAGCGATGCCTTGGCCCTGGTGGTAAGCGAAGAAACCGGGCTGGTCTCTTATATTAAAAACGGCGAATTTGTGCTCTTTAAAGACCTGGAAGAACTCACCCGCCTGATCCGAAAAGATTTGAGTTGAGATGAATTGTAAGAACTGCAATTCGAACCTGCGGCTCGAATACCGCTTCTGCCCGGGCTGCGGTGCCAAAACGGAAGTACATCGCATCACCTTCAAAGCGCTGCTCAGCGACTTTATTGACCGGCTGTTTGACCTCGACAATTCGGTGGTACGCACCTTTACCGGCCTCTTCGTAAAGCCTGAAGCGGTTATAGACGGGTATATGACCGGCCTGCGCAAACGGTACCTGAACCCGGTGAGTTACCTGGGGATTGCCCTGACCCTGTCTGGGGTAATCATGTTCCTGATCCAGCGATTTTTCAAGGAAAACATCGATTTTACCGGAGGGGTCGAAAGCGCGAACCCGCAATTCAGCCAGAAATGGGCCGATATTGTGTTTGACTTCAACGCCCTGTTCTTTTTGATGTTCCTGCCCATACTGGCCCTGCCGGCTTATCTGCTCATCAATAAAGTGCGCTACAACCTGGCGGAATACACGGTGGCCTTTATCTATGTGCTCGCCCATTTCAGTATTGTCTCCTTTCCCGTGGCCCTGGTAACCCTGCTCATAGACCCGAACCACTACCTCGCTGTAAACCAGCCCCTGCAGGGCCTTATGATTCTCTATTGCCTCTTTGTGCTATGGCGACTCAATCGCTACCGGTTCGGGGCCTTTGTGGGAAGGTCGCTGGGCTATCTGTCCTTAGCTGCCCTCCTGTTCTTGATCTTCATCGGGGTTATGATGGCCGTGCTCTTTGCTACCGGCGTTTTTCAGCTGAGCGACTTCAAACCCGTGGAGGCTTAGGCCACTTCTTCCTCGGCCATAAACTGGGCCTCGTAAAGCTTGTGGTAGTACCCTTTGTTTTTAAGGAGTTCGGCGTGGGAGCCGATTTCGACAATTTGGCCCTTGTCCATAACGATGATCTTGTTCACCTTTTTCACGGTGGCCAGGCGGTGGGCGATAATAATGGAGGTGCGGCCTTCGGTCACTTTTTCAGTGGCCTGCTGGATGAGCTGCTCGGTGTAGGTGTCTACCGAAGAAGTAGCCTCGTCGAGCACGAGAATACTGGGGTTGCGCATGTAGGCGCGCAAGAAGGCGATGAGCTGCCGCTGCCCGCTCGAGAGCATGGTGCCCCGCTCCTTCACGTTGTACTGGTACCCGCCGGGCAGGCTGCTGATAAACTCGTGCACCCCGATGGCTCGGGCCGCTGTTTCGATATCTTCCTGCCTGATCTCGGGGTCGTGCAGCGTAATATTGTTGGCAATGGTGTCGGCAAAGAGGAAGACATCCTGCAGCACCACGGCGATGTTGCGCCTCAGCGAAGCCAGGCGGAATTCCTTGATGTCGTTGCCGTCGAGGCGTATGTGCCCGGCCTTGATGTCGTAGAACCGGTTCAGCAGGTTGATGATGGTCGACTTCCCTGCCCCGGTGGCCCCTACAATGGCGACCTTTTCGCCGGGTTTCAGGTCAAAGGAAATGCCTCGCAGCACCTCCTCGTCGGGCACGTACGAGAACCGCACGTTTTCGAACTCGATGGCGCCGCTCATGTGCGGCACTTCGAGGCTGCCCGAGTCTTCGATGCGGATCTCGGTGTCGAGGATTTTGAATACCCGGCCGGCGGCCACCATCCCCATTTGCAGGGTGTTGAACTTATCGGCGATCTGCCGCAAGGGGCGGAAGAGCATTTCAATAAGCAGGATAAAGGCGAAGATATTCCCCAGGTTCTGGGTCGAGGGGTCGCTGATGTCTTGCAGCACCCCGTACCAGGCCACCAGGCCGATGGCAATGGCCGAGACAATCTCGGCTATGGGGAAAAAGAAGGAGTTGTACCAGACCGTCTTGAGCCAGGCATCCTGGTGTTTCCTGTTTATTTCCCGGAACTTGGCGCTTTCCACCCCTTCCCGGCCAAAGAGCTGCACCACCTTCATGCCGGTTAGGCGCTCCTGCACAAAGGAGTTCAGGTTGGCCACCTGGGCGCGCACCTCGGTAAAGGCCACCTTCATCTTTTTCTGGAAAATGCGGGTGGCGTATAAAATGAGGGGCAAGATGGCAAAGACGATCAGCGCCAGCTTCCAGTTGAGCCAGAGCATAATAACCGACGCGGCAAGCATCTTGAGCAGGTCGGCCACGATCATGAAAAAACCCTGGGAAAAGATCTCCCCGATGCGCTGCATGTCGGCTACGGCCCGCGTAACCAGCACGCCGATTGACGACTTGTTGTAGTACTCCATGCGAAAGCCCAGCATTCGGCTGAAGAGCTCCTTGCGCATGTCTTTGATAACCGACTCGCCCAGCCAGTTGGCGTAATAGGTGAACAGCAACTGGGCCACCACTTGCCCGATGAGCACCCCCAGCATGGCAAGGGAAAGGGTAAGCAGGTAATCGGAGTCTTTCAGCTTGATGGCCTTGTCGACGATTTCGCGCAAGATCATGGGGGTGTAAAGCGAAAAGACCGTCAGGAAGATGGCTGTAAGCGCCGTTACGAAAAAAGTAAGCTTATAGGGCTTGGTGCGGGACAGCACGCGCCGAAGCAGGTCCAGGTCAAAAGCGTTGCCAGTTTCCTTAGCCATTTGTATAGATCCCTTCTGGGTAGACAATGTCGGTCAAATATAGGCCTTTTGCGGGTACAGATGCCCCGGCTTCAGACCGATCGCGGCTTTTTATGACCTCCTTAACATCTTCGGGCTTCAGCTGCCCCTTGCCCACCTGCAGCAGGGTCCCCACCACGGCCCGTACCATATTCCGGAGAAAGCGGTCTGCCGTTATAACAAATACCCAGGCCTCCCCTTCCCGCTCCCACCGGGCTTCGCGCACCTCGCACAGGTAGGTTTTCACATCGGTATTGGAGCGCGAGAAGCATTTGAAATCCTGGCACCCCAGCAACAACCCGGCCGCCTCATTCATGGCCCCGAAATCGAGGGGGCGCTGCACCCAATGGGCCGAATCGATGCTGAAGGGGTCTTTGTGCTGCACCAGCTCGTAGCGGTAGGTGCGGCTCAGGGCATCGAAACGGGCATGGGCATCGGGCTTTACGGGCCGCGCCGAAGCCACGCCTATATCGCGGGGCAAAAAGGCGTTGAGCCTAACCACAAAATCATAGGGCAACGGTTCTGCCCAATCGAAATGGGCCACCATCTTACGCGCATGCACCCCGGTATCGGTGCGCCCGGCCGCCACCAGGTCGACTTTCCCGCCCAACAGGGTGCCGGTGCAATCTTCCAGCACCTCCTGCACGCTAATAGCGTTGGGCTGCCGCTGCCACCCGTGGTAGGCGGTGCCCAGGTAGGCGAATTCGAGGAAGTATCGCATGGTGCCGGTTTTACCGGAACAAAGATAGAAGTTTGATTCATCTTCTGTTTGTGTCGTTGACGGGTGATTCTTTGCTCGTCACGCCGGCGGCGTGACTCGCTCTTTCTTCCTCTTTCTTTTACTCGCATAAAAGAAAGAGGCAAAGAAAAGTGCGTTTCCGGCGAACTTCTACCCCTTGAAATCTACGTCAGGGGTGCGGCCGCCGCTTAACCTGCGCGCCCCTCGGCCGCTCCGAACCGGCTAAACTTCGTTTGCCTCACACCCTTCCTCGATTTACTACGGTTCAAAAAGATATGCCGGCTTCGTCCTCCCTCTTTATTTAATATCTTCGGGAAAACCACTGGATGAAGCCTTTTTGTTTTCTCATTTTAATCATCCCTCTCGCCATGCACAGCCAGCAGCGCCTACGCGACCGTGGAATTGAATTGGGCGTTTTGCGCCCCGGCACGCACAATGCCATTACCGATGTGCCCGGGGTAAGCGTGGGGCATACCACCCTGGTACAGGGCGATTCGGTGCGCACCGGGGTTACAGCCATTTTGCCGCACGGAGGGAATATCTTCCGGGAGAAAGTGCCGGCGGCCATCTACATCGGCAACGGCTTCGGGAAGCTGGCGGGCTACTCGCAGGTGGAGGAATTGGGCAACCTGGAAACCCCCATTGTTTTGACCAACACCTTAAGCGTGCCCACAGCCATGGATGCGGTGATATCCTATACGCTTTCCCTTCCGGGGAACGAAGAGGTGCGCTCGGTAAACGCTGTAGTGGGGGAAACCAACGACGGTTATCTGAATGACATCCGCGGAAGGCACCTAACCCAGGTCCATGTGCTGGAAGCCATTGAGTCCGCCAAAAGCGGCCCGGTAGCCGAGGGGAATGTGGGGGCCGGCACAGGCACCATCGCCTTTAACTTTAAAGGGGGCATCGGCACCGCCTCGCGGGTGCTGCCCAAGAAGTACAACGCCTACACAGTGGGCGTGCTGGTGCAATCCAATTTCGGCGGTGTACTCACACTGAACGGTCGCAACCTGGCCAAAGATCTCAACATTGTCCCCATAAAATACGAAGACACCGACGGCTCGTGTATGATGGTGGTGCTCACCGACGCCCCCCTCGACGCCCGTAACCTGAAGCGCCTGGCCAAGCGCTGCATGCTGGGCCTGGCCCGCACAGGAGGCATAGCCAGCAATGGCAGCGGCGACTATGTAATCGCTGTTTCCACAGCCACCGAATGCCGCATTCCCTATTTCCCTGAAGGCATGGTATCGGCCGTTCCCACCGTCCACAACGACTTTATGTCGCCGCTGTTCCTAGCAGCCATCGAAGCCACAGAAGAAGCGATTTGGAATTCGCTCTTTATGGCTCAGAACATGGTCGGAAGGGATGGAAATGCTATTGAGGCCTTGCCTGTTGATAAGGTACTTTCGCTCATAAAAGAGTAAGGATAAAAACCAAATTCCGGCGCAGCCGGAAACCCCCGAGGTGCCAGCGTAAGGAGTTGCGACCGTAAAGAAGGCGGGAAGCCTTGGACCGGCTTTAGGTCGCGACGACTGGTTTTGCAGCAACGGCTGCAAAAACGCCTCAGCGAGGGCGCCGTTTTCTTTGCTTCGTTTCTTTTGGGCGAGCAAAAGAAATGAAGAGAAAAAGCGAACCGCTGCGCAGCCGCGGTGAGCAAAACTTCGGCGACTAATTCGTACTTTAGGAAACCAAATAACCAAACATGCAAAAAACACTCTTTTCCCTTGCCCTTCTGGCACTGGTTTTCTCCTGTAAAACGGAACAAAAGAAAGAAGCGGAACCGGCCGCTGCCGATGTAGAGGCCGACTGGATCATGCTCTTCGACGGCACGTCCCTCGACGGCTGGCGCGGCTACAACCAAGACAGCCTGCCCCCGGGGTGGACCATCCAGGACGGGACCCTGGCCTTCGATACCGAGCTGGGCCTGGAGCAGAATTACAAGGGGGGCGTAGACATCATTTACGGGGCCGAGGAGTTCGCCAACTTTGAGCTCTCCCTGGAATGGAAGCTGCCCGAGGGGGGCAACAGTGGTATTTTCTACCACGTGAAGGAAGGGTACGAAAGCATCCCCCAGGTTGCGCCGGAATACCAGCTCATCGACGACGAAAACTACGCCCGCATCCACGACATTACCGAATACAACCTGAGCCTGGGGTATACCGACCACCCGGAGGAGCTGAAGCCCCTGCAGAGCACCGGGGCCGACTACGCCATGCACCCGCCCGGGCCCGACAAGGTGCTGCACCCCGTGGGGGAGTGGAACACCTCCAAGATCGTGTTTACCCCCGAGCGGGTCGAGCACTGGCTCAACGGGAAGCTGCTGCT
>JBNKGM010000034.1:0-32924 GCA_050289825.1 Robiginitalea sp. | reverse complement strand
GCTTGTTTTCGGGCACCCCCCTGAGGGAGGCAATCAGGTGTCGTAACTGGCGCTGGTGCGGGTCGGGATACCGGTTTACATCACTTTCAAACGGGTTTTCATTGGCGTCTAGGAAAACCATGGTTTCCCGCGAGGCGCTGTACTCGTCACGGGCGCTGGAATACGGCTTTAGGCCCGCAATCAGGGGCCTTACCAATTTTGAAATGCGCTCGGAATTATTCATAGGCCATGCAAGTTATACGGTTTGTTGTGTTTGCAGGTCTTCCAACCTGAGGCTTACCGCCCTTTTGTGGGCTTCGAGCCCTTCAGAAGCCGCCAGGGTCTCGATGGCAGGTCCTATTTCCTGCAAGCCCTGGGCGGTGATACGTTGATAGGTGATGCTTTTGAGGAAACTGTCGAGGCTTACCCCGCTGTATTGGCGCGCATACCCGTTGGTGGGCAGGGTATGGTTGGTGCCGGAGGCATAGTCTCCGGCGCTTTCCGGGCTGAAATTGCCCAGGAATACCGAGCCGGCGTTTTGCAGGTGCTCCAGAAAATAAGCTTCGTCCCGGTGGCAAAGTATGAGGTGCTCCGGGGCATAGGCATTAACCATTTCAGAGATTTCAGCCTTATTGGAGAGCAATACCGCCCGGCTGTTCGCCAGGGCGGCCAGGGCGGTTTCTTTCCGGGGGAGGTTCCCGACCTGAGTTTGCAGGGCATCCTGCACCAATGCCGCAAAGCCCGGGGTATCTGTAAGCAGCAATACCTGGCTGTCGGGGCCGTGTTCCGCCTGGCTGAGCAGGTCGGCTGCCACATAGGCCGGGTTGGCCGTTTGGTCGGCAACAACCAGCAACTCGCTCGGCCCTGCCGGCATGTCGATGGCGACCCCCAGGCGCGTAGCCCATTGCTTGGCCTGTGTTACATACTGATTGCCGGGCCCGAAAATCTTGTAAACTGCCGGAATGCTCGCTGTGCCATAGGTAAGGGCGGCGATGGCCTGGGCGCCCCCTGCCCGGCAGACCCGGGTTACCCCGCATTTTAATGCTGCGTAACAAATGGCCGGGTGCAATAGCCCTTCGCGGTCAGGGGGCGAACAGAGTACAATTTCACGGCAGCCGGCAAGCTGGGCGGGCACAGCCAGCATCAGTACCGTTGAAAACAAAGGGGCGCTTCCCCCCGGAATGTAGATCCCGACTTTGCCAATGGGGTGTTTGGCCTGCCAGCAATGAACTCCCGGGCGCGTCTCCACGGCTACGGTCGGAGTGCGCTGTGCCCTGTGGAAGGCCCTGATGTTTTCATAGGCCTGGTCCATGGCGTCCCGCAAGGGAGCTGCTATTTCAGAAGCCCTTTTTTTCAACTCCGCTGCTTCCATGGCAAGAGCGGCAGGAGCAGCCTTGTCGAATTTTCGCGTATAGGCCAGCACGGCTTCATCACCCTGGTCGCGAACCGCTGCGAATACCTCCTCCATGAGTACCTCCATGGCTCCGGAGTCGGCCTGCGGCCGTTGCAGGAAGCCATTCCAGGCTTGTCTTTCAGGGTAGGCTATCAATTCCATCGTTTTGAATTTTTGCGTTAGACCACCATCTTTTCAATCGGGCATACCAGGATACCTTCCGCCCCGGCCTTCTTAACCTGGTCTAGGACCTCCCAGAACCTGTCGTTGTCGATTACCGTATGAACCGAGCTCCAGCCCGCCTCGGCCAGGGGCAGCACGGTAGGGCTGCGCATGCCCGGCAGCAGGGCGATAATGTCATGAAGGCGGTCGTTCGGGGCATTCATTAGTACGTATTTGAACTTCCGGGCCTTGAGTACCGACTGGATCCGGAAGAGCAGTTTTTCCAAAATTTCTCGCTGGGCGGGAGCAATTCTGGGAGATACCGCAAGCACCGCTTCGCTGTGCAAGAGCACTTCCACTTCCTTCAGGTTGTTCTGGAACAGCGTACTTCCGCTGGAAACAATATCGCAGACAGCATCGGCCAGGCCAATATTCGGTGCAATCTCCACTGAACCGCTGATAATATGTAGTTCGGCCCTGATCCCTTTTCCCTCCAGGAATTGAGTTACCGTATTCGGATAGGATGTGGCTATTTTTTTTCCGTCCAGATCACGTAAAGAGCCATAAGGCTTCGATTTGGGGAGGGCCAGGGAAACGCGGCACTTTGAGAATCCCAATTTCTCGGCTATCCGAAGGTCTGATCCTTTCTCAACCAGCACGTTTTCCCCGATTATGGCAATGTCTACCACCCCGTCGCGCAAATACTGGGGAATGTCCCCATTGCGAAGGAAGAAGACCTCGAGTGGAAAGTCGCGGGCCACAGCCTTGAGCTGGTCGCGTCCGTTGTCGATAGAGATGCCGCAATCTTTGAGGATTTTCAGGGAGTCCTCATTCAGGCGGCCACTTTTCTGTATGGCAATTTTGATAGTTTCCATGGCATTTACCTTGGTTTTCAGACAATAAAAAAACCCGCTTGATTGCTCAAACGGGTTTAGATTATGGGTTCATCACAGCATACATCCCTACCTCGCCTGAGCGCAAGCTTCGAAATGATGATGTGTGTGGTGTTGCTTCATTGCGGGGTAAAAGTAAATCAAAGATTTCAAACCTAAAAGCCTCTCATTAATTATTTCCCAGGATGATTGGCAGTCCGTCTTTCCCTGCGCCTACCACCACAACCTTGGCGTTGGGCGATTCGGCGAGCTTAAGGGTTGCTTCGATGCCTTTGTCCTGCAAAATCTTGTCGGTAAGGGAAGCACTCAGTATCCGGTTGGCATCGGCCTTACCCTGGGCCTCGATGCGCTGCCGCTGGGCTTCCTTGTCGGCACTTATCAGGCGGAATTCATATTCCAGCGATTGTTGCTCTTGCCTGAGTTTGCGTTCTATGGCCTCCTTGATGGTTTCCGGAAGGGTAACATCGCGCACCAAAATTTCATTGAGCTGTATAAACTGGTCGTCTACGATATTCTTGGTTTCCTGGAAGATTTCCTTTTGAATGGCATCTCGTTTGGTGGAATACAATTGCTCCGGAGTATAGCGACCCACTACAGAGCGCGCGGCGGAGCGAATGGCCGGCAGCAAAATCCGGTCTTTGTACTGCTCGCTCTTTTCCTGGTGCAGTTTTCCAAGGTCTTCGTACTTGGGCTGGAACCAGGCCGAGGCATCGAGCTGTATATCTAGTCCGTTGCTGGAAAGTACTTTCATTTTTTCAAATATTTCCTGCTGGCGCACCTCATAGACAAATACCTTGTTCCAGGGGGCGATCAGGTGGAAGCCTTCCCCCAGAGGGGGTTCGTCGGTAACCACGCCGTCGCCGAAGGTCTTGTATAGCACTCCCGCCTCACCGGAACCGATGGTAATGGCCGATTTGGAAATGAGAATAATAAAGAGTATCAGGCCGATTATTGTCGGCAGCGCAATTTTGGGTAATCTGTCCATAGATGTGTATTTAATTAAAGGGAGCCTTTGTACTTTCTGATAAACCACTCCGTGCCCAGGGCCAATATGATGAAGGCCAGCAGCCAGCGGTAATCGATTAAAGATACAACATTCCTGCGGCTCTTTTGTACAGGCCTGAAACGGTCTGCCTGCAAGAGGCTGTCTTCGAATACGTTCAGATTTTCGGGAAAATAAAGGGCTCCGCCGGTTGCTTCGGCCAGGCTGGCCAGTTTTACGGCATCGGCCCCCGATTGCTGGGCTTCCAGGTCAAATCCCTGCAAACTGAACTGTCCTGTTCGGGAAAAACCGGTACCCTCTGCTGTTACCGAAAAGGTATAGGTCCCGGCCGGGAGGTCGCCCAGGTCGGTTTCAAAATATCCGGGCCGAAGGGTCATGGGTACAGCCAGCCGCTCAGTACCTGTACTGTCGGTGGCCTGCAGCAGGAGCCTGGCCTCCGGGTCGAAGGTGTACGACTCGTCGAAAAAGCGGGCGCGCAGCCGTGCTTCTGCCTGGCCTTCGTAGATGGGGCGGTATTCAAGGGTTAGCCTGCCGCTGCCGCCGTCTGCACTTAAGAAAAGCCATATTTTTCCCCAGAGCGCATCGAAATTCTCAAAACTTCCCGATTCCCTGAATTCCTGCAACCTCCACTTCCAGAGACCCTGCCCCAGCAACAGGCCTTCCCTTCTTTCGCTTCGGATCAGCACCAGAAGGGGTTCGCCCAGGGAAACACCTTTTATGCGCTGGCCAAGCAGTACCTGGTGGTCGTGGAATATTTGCATGGAACCCAGTTGCCCTTCCAGGGGTGGGTAAGCCGAAACCTGCCAGGCCGAGGCGTCAAAATAGTCAAACGAAGCATTCGGTTCGGGTAGCAATTCTTCGGCCGGGCCCGCATCGGTGAAATCGTATACCCGCTGCATGCGGTTCAGGAAGCTCCAGTCTGTTGCGGGTCCCGTAATGGTGAAAACGGGCAGCCGGTTTCCCGACAGGGCTGTGTACAGGGATTGGAAACTGGCATCGGGCTCATACAAAATCAGCAGGTCTGCCTCAAATTCGTCCGAGACGGCTTCTTCCGGGCTCAATTGCCTGAACTCTCTTTGCTGATTCGACTCTATACTCCGCTTCAGGGCGCCGATATCAGGATGTGCTTTGCGGCTCACCAGGCCGATTCGCATGCGTTCGTCTACCACTTCCAGGCCTGCCTGCCTGGTGTTGTTGGCTCTATTGCGTTCTCCCGCCAAAGGGCTCAGTACGGCGCTTAGCCGGTGCAGGCCAACCGCGTCTGCGCGAAGCATCAAATCAATGCGGCCTGAGTTGCCCCCCGCCTCCAGGGGTACCAGTTGCCGGTGAATAACCCGGTTGTTGTCGAACAGGCGGAATTCCCCTTCTGCCGCCTGCTCGCCTGAATAGGTATAAAGCACCTCAATGGGGTATTGGTTTCCGAGAAATGAGTATCGATTGGTGTTGATCCGGTCAATACGGAGGTCGCGGTATCGGGTGGTATCTCCCAGAACAACAGGGTAAACGGGGAGTGTCAGGGTTGGGTCATTTGCATAGGCCCGACCCGAATTCTCCTGTCCGTCCGTAGCTAAAAGAATCAAGGCATTCTCGCCTCTATAGGCGCTTTCCAGGGCATGTAGGGCACCAGCAATGTCGGTAGAAGGGGCGCTGAAATCGAGGCTATCGGTGCGCGAAACACCGGTGCCAAAAGAGTACGTTTCGACCTGAAAACGCTCCTGAAGGCTTGGGTTGTCGCCAAACATGCGCTGAACCGCTTCAATACCCGCTTTGGAAAGTGAATCCTTAAGAGAGGCCGAATTATCGTACAACAACAAAAGGCGGTGTGGCTCCGTAATCAGATCCGCTCGCTCAATTTTAGGGTTCACCAGAAGTAACAATAGCCCGAATAAGGCTATAAAACGGAGAGCAGCCAGCCACCAGCGGGCGCCGATTGGCCGAGCGCGAAAGAAGTACTGAAACCAAACCAAACCCAGGCTCAGAGCCAGGCAGAGTACAATCCACAAAACGGTTTGGTCTGTCGTCATGCAAGGGCGATTCCTGTTTATTGACCTGTCAGGTGTCTGTTAACGCGGCTGTCTACGAAATAAATGACCAGGCACAACAACAGGGCAACCCCTAAATAACCGAAGAACATAATTCAGAATTTAAATGATCCAAATAGGCTAAACCCGGGCCAGTTGGCCTGGATTAAAGCTTATGTAAGCATCCCGCCGTCTACGTTCAGCACCTGCCCGGTCGTATAGGCCGAGAGATCTGAAGCGAGGAACAGGCAGGCATTGGCCACATCCTCGGGTGAGCCCCCCCGTTTAAGCGGGATGGCATCACGCCAGGATTGAACGGTTTTCTCGTCGAGTTTGGCGGTCATTTCTGTTTCGATGAAGCCGGGAGCCACTGCATTGCAGCGAATATTGCGCGAACCGAGCTCCAGGGCCATACTTTTGGTAAAGCCGATCATGCCGGCCTTAGAAGCGGCGTAGTTGGCCTGTCCGGCATTCCCTTTAACACCCACCACGCTGCTCATGTTAATGATGGAGCCGCTGCGTTGCTTGAGCAGAGTGCGTTGTACGGCTTTGGTCATATTGAAAACCGATTTCAGGTTGGTTTCTATAACCTGGTCAAAATCGGCCTCACTCATGCGCATAAGCAGGTTGTCTTTGGTTATGCCCGCATTGTTTACCAGAATGTCAATATTCCCGAAATCTTCCAGTACCCGGTTCACCAGGTCTTCAGCCTCCTGAAAACTGGCTGCATTGCTTTTATAGGCTTTGGCTTTAACGCCCATACCTGCAAGCTCTTTTTCGAGGTCCAGGGCCGGGCCTTCGCTGCTGCTATACGTAAAGGCCACATCGGCTCCGTGTTGTGCAAATACCTGGGCAATACCCTTGCCAATTCCGCGGCTGGCGCCTGTTATAATGGCCACTTTACCTTCGAGTAGCTTCATGTTATCTAGTTTAGGTTGGTTTTTAATCAAAGATAGGGCGGTTTGGGGCAAGTACCAATAAAAAATCCCGCCTGTGGCGGGACTTTATCAATCTGTTAACGCCTCAGGCAAGCACTTCCTTTACCTTCTGCCCGATCAGGGCTGGTGAGTCTACTACATGTATGCCGCATTCGCGCATGATGCGTTTTTTAGCCTGGGCCGTATCGTCGCTTCCGCCTACGATTGCACCCGCATGGCCCATGGTGCGGCCGGCCGGGGCTGTTTCGCCCGCGATAAACCCAACAATGGGTTTTTTGCTGCCGCTGTCCTGGTACCAACGGGCGGCTTCTGCCTCTAGTTGTCCGCCGATCTCCCCTATCATAACCACGCACTTGGTTTCGGGGTCTTTAACCAGCATTTCCAGGGCTTCTTTCGTGGTCGTGCCGATAATCGGGTCGCCCCCGATGCCGATGGCGGTGGTGATTCCGAGTCCCTGGCGTACCACCTGGTCTGCAGCTTCATAGGTAAGGGTTCCCGATTTGGAAACAATGCCCACCGAACCCTTTTTGAATACAAAACCAGGCATGATGCCTACCTTGGCTTCTTCCGGGGTAATTACACCCGGGCAGTTGGGGCCAACCAGGCGGCTGCCGTGTCTTTTTACATAGTCAAAGGCTTTAATCATGTCGGCCACAGGTATGCCCTCGGTTATCGTAATGATGACCTTGATGCCCGCGCCGGAGGCTTCCATGATGGCATCAGCGGCAAAAGCCGGGGGTACGAAAATGATGGTGGTATCGGCACCCGTATCGCGAACGGCATCGGCAACGGTATTGAAAACCGGTTTGCCAAGGTGCTCTTGCCCGCCTTTGCCCGGGGTTACCCCACCGACCACATTGGTGCCGTATTCAATCATCTGTTCGGCGTGGAAGGTGCCTTCACTTCCTGTGAAGCCCTGTACAATGATGCGGGAATCCTTATTGACTAAAACACTCATTCGATCAGTTTTGGTTTTGTGCAAAAATAGGCCAACACTTTGTAAAGGCCAGCCCTTGTTATTCTTTTTTAAGTTGTTCCAACAGGGTTGGAAGCTGGCGCAGGTTGGCGAGCTGTTTCAGCCGTTCCCGGGCTTCTTCAACGGGGCTTCCAAAATAGGTCTTGCCCCCTTCCAGCGACTTGGAAACGCCGGTTTGGGCCAATACTACAGCTCCCTTCCCGATACTGATGGCACTGGTTACCCCGACCTGTCCCCAAAGGGTTACGCCGTCTTCGATAACCACGCAGCCGGCAATGCCCGTTTGTGAGGCTATCAGGCAGCGTGAGCCTATACGCGTATCGTGGCCCACATGTACCTGGTTGTCGAGCTTGCTTCCAGCCCCTATGAGGGTATCTCCACTTACACCCCGGTCAATGGTGCAGAGCGCTCCCAGCTCCACATCGTTTTCGAGCACCACCCGCCCGCCCGAAAGCAAGCGGTCGAACCCTTCGGGTCTCTTTTTGTAATAAAAAGCATCAGATCCGATAACTGTTCCGCTCTGCACTACAACCCGGTCTCCCAGAATACAATGGTTGCGGATGGTTACGTTGGGGTGAATCACGCAGTCTTTCCCAATTCGCACCTCGCTTCCAATGGTTACATTGGGGCCAATACGGGTTCCCTGCCCTATCTCGGCGGAAGGCGATATGGCTGTTTCTTCAGGGAAGAAAGGCCTGAAATGCCGGGTAAGGGCATTAAAATCGCGAAAGGGATCGTCGGAGATCAGCAAGGCCTTGCCTGCCGGGCAAGCCACTTCCTTGTTGATCAGGATAACGGTAGCTGCAGACCCCAGGGCTTTGTCGTAGTATTTGGGGTGGTCGACAAAAACTATGTCGCCGGGCTCCACCACATGAATCTCATTCATGCCCGAAACCGGAAAACTTTCCGGGCCGACAAAGGAAACTCCCAGTATCCCGGCGATTTCAGAGAGTTTATAGGTTCTTGGGAATTTCATGCCGGTGAGGTCCTAGTCTTTGGCTCGCTCTATGTAGGAGCCGTTGGAGGTGTCTATTTTGATGCGCTCGCCCTCGTTGATAAAGAGGGGCACGTTAATGCGGGCCCCGGTTTCGACCGTGGCCGGCTTGGTGGCGTTGGTGGCCGTATTGCCCTTAACCCCCGGTTCAGTATGGGTCACCTCCAGAATAACGCTGGCCGGCATGTCTACAGAGAGCGGCATGCTGTCTTCGGTGTTGAACATGATGGTTACCAATTCGCCTTCCTTCAGCAAGTCGGGGGCGTCCAGGGCGCTTTCCTGAAGGGAGATCTGGTTATAATCATCCGTATTCATGAAGTGGTACGTCTGACCTTCGGCATAAAGGAACTGGTAGGTGCGCGTTTCAACCCGAACATCTTCAAGTCTGCTGCCACCCGAAAAGGTGTTGTCGAGCACTTTCCCGGTGGTCAGGCTTTTGAGTTTGGTGCGCACAAAGGCCGGTCCTTTGCCCGGTTTTACATGCAAAAATTCAATGACTTTGAAAACGTCGTTGTTGTAACGGATACAAAGTCCCTTGCGGATATCGGAAGTTGATGCCATATTTAATTATTACTGAAATAGCCTTTCATGATGCCGCGTTGCGAATCGCGGATAAACTGGAGGATTTCGTCCCGTTCGGGGGTAGCCTCCATTTCAGCCTCAATGATCTGCACGGCCTGGGTGTTGTTGTAGTTTTGCTGGTAAAGAATGCGATAGATATTCTGGATTTCGCGGATTTTTTCCGAGCTGAACCCACGTCGCCGCAGTCCCACCGAGTTTATGCCGACATACGACATGGGCTCCCGGGCTCCCTTTACAAAGGGCGGCACGTCTTTGCGCACCAGCGAGCCCCCGGTTACGAAGGCATGGCTGCCGATTGAGACAAACTGGTGAACGGCAACCATCCCGGCGAGCACCACATGTTCGCCAATGGTCACGTGACCTGCCAGGGTGGTGTTGTTGGAAAAGATGCAGTTATTGCCCACAACACAGTCATGGGCTACGTGGCTGTAGGCCATAATCAGGCAGTTCTTCCCGATTACCGTTTTCATGCGGTCTGACGTGCCCTTATTGATGGTGGCACATTCCCGTATGGTTACGTTATTGCCAATTTCCACTGTAGTTTCCTCTCCCTTGTACTTGAGGTCCTGAGGCGGGGCAGAAATGACGGCTCCCGGAAAAATATTGCAATTCTTCCCGATGCGCGCACCCTCCATAATGGTCACATTCGAGCCTATCCATGTACCTTCCCCAATGGTTACATTGTTATGTATGGTGGCAAAGGGCTCAATAACCACGTTCTTGGCAATTTTCGCACCTGGGTGCACGTATGCCAGCGGCTGATTCATATTAGGTGTTTTTGGTTTTTACGATCTGGGCCATCAGTTCGGCCTCCGAAACCAATTTCCCATTGGCATAGGCATAGGCAGTCATGTGGCAGATCCCCCTGCGAATGGGAGATACAAGGTCGCATTTGAATATTAGGGTGTCGCCAGGCATTACCTGCTGCTTGAACTTCACGTTGTCTATTTTCATGAAGTAGGTCAGGTAGTTCTCCGGGTCAGGCACGGTGCTCAGCACCAAAATTCCGCCGGTCTGTGCCATGGCCTCTACCTGCAGCACCCCTGGCATAACCGGGGCGCCCGGGAAGTGCCCTACAAAGAAAGGCTCATTCATGGTTACGTTTTTCAGGCCTACCACGTGGGTGTCTGAAAGCTCCAGGATTTTATCGACCAGCAAAAAGGGTGGACGGTGCGGGAGCATCTTCATGATCTGGATCACATCCATCAGGGGCTCCTGGTTGATGTCGTATTTGGGTACCTTGTTGCGTCGCTCCAGTTTAATGGTCTTTGAAAGTTTTTTGGCAAACTGCGTGTTTACGTAGTGCCCGGGCTTGTTGGCGATTACCTTGCCTTTTACGCGCATTCCAATCAGGGCCAGGTCACCGATAACGTCGAGCAATTTATGGCGGGCAGCCTCGTTCGGGTAATGCAGGGTCAGGTTGTCCAGAATCCCGTTTGGCTTAACCGAAAGCTTTTTCTTGTTGAAAGCCTTCTCAAGCTTTTTCATGGTTTCGGGCGAGATTTCCTTGTCTACATACACAATGGCATTGTTCAGGTCTCCGCCCTTGATCAGGCCGTTTTCCAGAAGCATTTCCAACTCGTGCAAAAAGCTGAAGGTGCGCGAATCTGAAATATCCTTCTTAAAATCAGACAGGTGCTCAAGGGTGGCATTCTGGGTGCCCAGCACCTTGGTGCCAAAGTCTACCATGGTGGTTACCTGGTATTCATCGGCCGGTATAATCGTAATCTCGCTTCCCGTGGTTTCGTCTTTATAGGAGATCACATCCTTTACTTCATAGATTTCCCGTTCGGCGTCCTGTTCAACCAGGCCGGCACTTTCAAGGGCCTCGACGAAAAACTTGGACGAACCGTCCATAATAGGCGGTTCTGGGGAGTCGAGCTCGATCAGTACGTTGTCTATCTCCAGGCCCACCAGGGCTGCCAGCACATGTTCGGACGTCTGGATTTTGACACCCCTTTTTTCCAGGTTGGTGCCCCGTTGGGTGTTTATAACATAGTTGGCATCGGCTTCTATTATGGGCTCCCCTTCCAGGTCGACACGCTTGAAGGCATAGCCGTGGTTTTCGGGGGCAGGCACGAATTTCATGGTAACGTTCGCACCTGTATGCAATCCCACCCCTTTGAGGGTGACCTCTTTGGCAATAGTTCGTTGTTTGGCCATTGGTTTAACTGCCTTTTTGTTTTTCCAGGTTTTCGATCCGGCCCACCAGTTTCGGTAAATTTTTGAAATGCACGTACGATTTGTTGTACTCTCCATAGCCCAGGGCCGGTGAACCCTGCAGCACCTCGTCGTCCTTAACGTTGCGGGATATACCCGATTGCGCCTGGATCTTTACGCGGTCACCAATTACGATATGCCCTACGATGCCCACCTGTCCGCCGATCATGCATTGCCTGCCTATTTTGGTAGAACCTGCAATACCTGTTTGGGCGGCGATCACGGTGTGCTCCCCGATTTCCACATTGTGGGCAATCTGGATTTGGTTGTCGAGCTTAACGCCCCGGCGCAGGATGGTCGACCCCAGGGTGGCGCGGTCTATCGTTGTTCCGGCACCCACGTCTACATGATCTTCCAAAATAACATTGCCCGTTTGGGGCACCTTGGAGAATTCGCCGTTTTCATTGGGGGCAAAACCAAACCCGTCGGCCCCGATTATGGCACCGCTGTGCACCACGCAATCATTGCCGATCACGGTTTCGGAGTAGATCTTGGCCCCGGCGAAAACTACGGTCCGGTCGCCGATGGTCACATTATCACCGATATACACATTCGGGTAGATCTTCACGTCGTGCCCGATGGTAACATTGTTCCCCAGGTACGAAAAGGCGCCCATGTAGAAACTGTCGCCATATCGTGCGCTTTCCGATATAAAAACAGGCGATTCCACTCCTGTTTTATTGAATTTGACCTGGTTGTAGTATGAGAGAAGCTTTGAAAAGGACTTATAGGCGTCGTCTACCTTGATCAGGGTGGGGTTCAGGCGCTGTTCGGGCGTAAAATCGCGGTTGACGATAATAATGGAGGCCTTGGTGCTGTAAACAAAGGGTGTATACTTCGGGTTGGCCAGGAAGGTAAGCGAACCGGCCATCCCCTCTTCGATCTTGGACAGCTTGTGCACCGCGATTTCGGGGTTTCCCACCACCTCGCCTTCCAGTATACCCGCAATCTGACTGGCTGTGAATTCCAAGACTACTTGTGCTAATTGATTTTAGGTGGTCACAAAAGTAAGAAAAATTAAGATACCGCTTTCTTGGGGTAACAGATAAAGTATTTTACCTCCGGACCCGACAGGGCAGCGGAATTCAACTGTTCAGAGCGGCTGGCCAAATCGAGTACCCGCCCGTTTTTCAACAGGATGTTGATGTTCTGACGGTCGCGGTTATAAGCCCGGTTCGAAATTTCGCCCGTGAATACGAAGAAACGGGCCTCTTCGGCAGAAAGCGACCATTGTTGTTCGACCTTTTCGCGCCTGCGGGTCAGTTCTTCCTCCGAAAAGGGTGCTTCCTGCAATTTGATCGTTGGCAGCCGCCTATCGAGGAGCATGCGGCAGAGCCGTGACAACACCGGATCGGCCGATGTGGTCCACTGCTTCAGGGCTGCCAAAATATCAATATCGTCGAGTTGTATGAAGGCCTCCAGGTCGCGCCCGACAAAGGGGGCTGAAGGGGCGCGCTCGAAGAGGAAATAGCGCAGGCTCGGGCTGTGGGTCTGCCCGGCTTCCAATTCCCGAAGTTGCCGGGCCCTGCGGATTACGCGAACCAGCAATGCTTCGGCGGCCAGGCCCGTTTTGTGCAGGTACACCTGCCAGTACATAAAACGCCTGGCCATGAGGAACTTTTCAACCGAATACAAGCCCTTTTCTTCCACCGCCAGGTTCCCCTCATGAACCGAGAGCATGGTGATGAGCCTTTCTGAGTTGATATTGCCCTCTGCCACGCCCGTGTAAAAACTATCCCGTTTCAAATAATCGAGCCGGTCCATGTCGAGCTGGCTCGAGACCAGTTGGTTCAAAAACTTCTTCGGATGGGTGCCCCTGAATATCTCCAGGGCCATGTCTAGGGCTCCCGAATAATTCCGGTTCAGGTCTTCCATGATGCGCAGCGAAAGCGTTTCATGCGATTCCCCACTCACCAGTTCATTTTCCAGGGCGTGCGAAAAAGGGCCATGGCCAATGTCATGCAACAGGATGGCACACAACACCCCTTCTTCTTCGGCAGGGCTGATCTCAAACCCCTTCTCCCGAAGCAGCGCAACGGCCTGCTGCACCAGGTGCATGGCCCCCAGGGCATGGTGGAACCGGGTGTGATGCGCACCGGGGTAAACCAGGAAACTAAGGCCCATCTGGGAGATGCGGCGCAGCCGTTGAAATACCGGATGTGCGATAAGGTCGTAAACCAGGCCACCCGGAATGCGTATAAATCCGTAAATTGGATCGTTAAAAATATTGAGCTTGGGCGGTCGATTCAAAGCCAGCGGCATTAGAAGTCCCAAAGGTAGCAAATCGGCCTGAAAAAAGGCCCTAAGCCCAGTGCCAACGCCCCAAATGAAGCTGCAAAGCATGAAGAATTTTACCATTCTCTGGGTAGACGACGAAATTGACCTGCTCAAATCGCACCTGCTCTTTCTGGAAGACCGCAATTACGAAGTGGTTACCTGCAACAGCGGGCAGGATGCCCTTGAAGCCATACGCGGCAGGCATTTCGACATCATTTTCCTCGATGAAAACATGCCGGGCCTATCGGGCCTGGAAACCCTTACCGAGCTCAAGCAGCTCGACGCCTCAGTACCGGTGGTCATGATTACCAAAAATGAGGAAGAATCGCTTATGGAAGAGGCCATTGGCTCGCAGATTGCCGACTACCTCATAAAACCGGTAAACCCCAATCAAATCCTGCTTTCACTCAAAAAGAACCTCGACCATTCCCGCCTGGTCTCTGAGAAAACCACAGCAGGGTACCAGCAAGAATTCCGCAAGATAGCCATGGAGCTCATGGAGGTTGGCAGTTGCGAGGCCTGGGCCGATTTGTACCGGAAGCTCATTTACTGGGAGCTGCGCCTCGAATCGATAGAAGACAGCGGCATGTTCGAAATTTTGGAATCGCAGAAAACCGAGGCCAACCAACTTTTCGGGCGATTCATCGAAAAAGAATACCCGTCCTGGTTTTCAGGCGGGCAGGGCCCGGTTATGTCGCATACGCTTTTCCGGGAGCTTATCAAACCGGCCCTGGAGCAGGGCCCTACCCTGCTGGTGGTCATAGACAACCTGCGGTACGACCAGTGGTTTGCCTTCGAAGACGCCCTGGCACCCTTTTACCGGAAAGTGCGGGAAACCCCCTATTTCAGCATTTTGCCCACTGCCACGCAGTATGCCCGAAATGCCATTTTTTCGGGGCTTATGCCCCTCGACATGGAAAAGCGCTACCCGCAGTGGTGGAAGAACGATACAGACGAGGGGGGCAAAAACCTGCACGAAGCCGACTTTTTGGCGGAACAGCTCAAAAGGTTGGGATTGAACCTGGATTGGGAATACCACAAGATCAGCAGCCTGAAGCAGGGCAAGCAGCTGGCGCAGCAGTTCCGCAGCCTCAAAGACAAAGACCTGGTGGCCGTAGTCTACAATTTCGTCGACATGCTCTCTCATGCCCGCACCGAGATGGAAGTGATCAAGGAGCTGGCCTCGAACGACAAGGCCTACCGCTCCCTTACCCTGAGCTGGTTCCGCAATTCACCCCTGCTGGAACTCATCCAGGAGGCGCAGGCCATGGGGTTTCAGCTGCTGCTCACCACCGACCATGGCACCATAAACGTGAAACAGGCTTCGCGGGTTATCGGCGACAAGGAAACCAGCCTGAACCTACGCTACAAGACCGGACGTAGCCTCACCTACGAAGAAAAGGAAGTAATGGCCTGCAAACGCCCGGCCGACCTGAAACTGCCCAGCATTACCATGAGCAGCTCGTATATATTTGCCAAGAACGATCTGTTTTTCGCCTACCCCAACAATTTTAACCACTACGTGAGCTACTACCGCAATACCTACCAGCACGGGGGAGTGTCCCTCGAAGAGATGATTGTGCCTTTTGTGGTGCTGCGGCCGAAGTAAAAAGAAATTTGTTTGGTGACAGAACCATCAGGAAGTGCCACCCCTGAGGTAACTCCCGTCCAGAATTTCCGTGACCTGATCGTGGTTGCCGATGCAAATCGAAAAATTGACCTCCAAAACAAAGTCATCTTTATAATAATAGGTTTTGCGACGGCGGTCGTAGGCGATTTGTGCCTCAAAGTCTCTCAGTTGTTCCAGCAGGTAATAAACAGTTCGGTCGCTAACCCCAAGGCGGTCGGCCAGTTCAGAAGGTGACCCAGTGCATTCCAGGTTGATCAGGTTGTGCAAGCGCTGTAACTTTTCGATGTGCTTGATGTTTTTCATAAAAGCAGTTTTTTAGGTTTGTAGAAAGACTTCAGGGGCGACCATTTGAGGGTATAATATATAGTATATACTCTCAATATGCAAATTATATTCGATATTTCTTTATTTTATTGAGAATATTTTCTTTTTATGGTGCAATTGAGTATATTGCTGCAACTAATTCTCAGTACCATGATTAAAACCATTGACAGGCTAATGCAGTTTATAAAGCACGCCGGGCTCAGCGCCAGGCAGTTCGACATCTCCATTGGCGCCAGCAACGGTTACACCTTGCGCATGAGCAAGAACAAGGCTTCTATCGGGAGCGACGTCATTGAAACAATACTGCGCACCTACCCCGATTTAAATGTAGTTTGGCTCCTTACCGGTGACGGGCCCATGCTAAAGTCACAGATGGAAGAAGAGATCCTTGACTTTGAGAACCTGCCTCCTGCCAGGCAACGGGAAGTTGAGCGGATTATCGAAGAAAAAATTCGGGAAAAGCAGCGGGAAGAATTGAGGGAGATTTTGAAGGAGGTGACTAGTGAAATGAAGTACCCTCAGAATTAAATAATATATTTTAATTGCCCCTGAAATTAACAGCTTCCTTAATTCTTTCTTCTAATTCACAATTTATTAGCTCCTTAAAATATAAGGTTTGCAATTGTCTGCGAATACTCTTTGAGTGAATGTGAATAATTATCAATAAAAAAAAGATTGGTGACAAGATTATTATATTTTGAAATTCATCCATCGTCATCTTTATGAATATTTCAAACAATTGATAGGTATAAAAAACTATCGGAGATAACATTGACCATTTCCACCACTGTTTGCATTGGAAGAAACACCAGCTAAATAATAGCAGTAGGGAAATTCTGCTAAAAGTATACCATACAAAAATGCGAACTGTTTTAAACCCAAAGCTTCCAATTTTAAAATCTTGGATGTTAATATAGTCAACACCATTGGGCACAAAGGTATAAGTGAATAATAACCCCGTAAATAGGACAAGTAACACCCCATTGATTAGGTTTGATCTTATAGAAGACGGATTAGTACAATCACTACTTATTTCCTTTTTCTGGTTAGGGGATTTTTGATTTAGTATTTGCAGTATGTAATAGATTTTACATAGGTAAAGATTCAATGAGGTTAAATTCTTTGACCTCAATATTTCAATTACTCTTTTATTGAGTTTGCCATAACTTCCATAAATGACCTCCTGCCATAAATCCTTTTTTGAAATTTCCAACTTCCAGGTTCTATATTTCTTGAATACACTTTTATCATAAAACAATATATTTTCTAGAAAAAATAAGGTCCATATAATGCCTTCTTTCTTAAGTAGGTATCTGTATTCCTGCCAATGGTCTGTAAAAATCATTAATGTAGAAATAAACAGGTAAACTAATAATGGTAGCAGGAAATATCGCCACCCATTCCTGGTAGTAATAAATATTATAAATGTTATTATGAAAGGAATAAGTGAAACCAACAAGGACCATACAAAAACCTGGTTGTCTGGATACTTGTGGATAAACTCAAGCCCAAAAAGATGAAAAGTATTTGAGTTTTCACTAAATAGAAGATGTAAGAAAATGAGAAATGGCGCCAAACATATGACCACTGCTACTTTGATGTCAAATAACATTTTAGTGTAGTGCCCAAAAGCCCTTTGAAATAATTTAACACCCAAATGTTCTTCCATAACTATTTGATTACCAATTATTGACTTGCCAAAATACATGAAGGAACACTAATATAATAAATTATGAAGAATATAATCTATAATATTGAAAATATTGATAATATTTCCTCTGTTTTAATTGATTCTATGATGAATAAAACAGTTTGCCTGAAAGGCAATCTAGGGTCAGGGAAAACCACTCTAGTTAAACAATTATTAAAAGTTTTGGGGGCAGTAGACAAGGGAAGTAGTCCCACCTTTGGGATTGTCAATGAATACAGAGACCTCAAAGGGACTCTAATTGCCTATCACTTTGATTGTTACCGACTCGAATCACCGGAAGAAGCCCTGGATATAGGCCTGGAAGAGTACCTGCAGGCCAATTGCTGGGTGTTTATCGAGTGGCCTGAAAACATCGAAGAATTTCTGCCGCCCCAGCGGACCGAGGTCCACCTCCGTATTGTGGATGCCGAAACCCGGGAGTTATCAATTCGGAACCTGGGGGAGTAAGGATTTTCGTATCGTTTAGAGCGCAGGTTTATTGCATATTAATCGATGAAATGCACGAATTTCGATAAAAAGCTTGGTTTTATCGATGAAATGCACTTTATTTGTATTTTAATTTCACATGTGGGGGTGTTAATTTCCTACATTTGAAAAGGAAAATGAAGAACTACCCATAAATCCTCCGATACGATGAACACTAAAAAACTATTTTTTGGCCTCCTCACCCTTGGAGTGTTGACTTTAGCTGCATGTTCTAATGATGCAGACAATGGACTTTACGAGGGAATTGACCGGACTGATGTTACCCCTGATAGGAAGGGAATTGACAGAACTGACGTTACACCGGATAGGAAGGGAATTGACAGAACTGATGTAACTCCGGACCGCCGAGGAAATTAGTAAGAGGACACTTTTCGACGAAAAGTATCTTTTTACCTATAAATAGCATTGTAAACCCCTAAAGGGCACCCAATAAGGTGTCCTTTTTTGCGTTATGGTACTACCAAATCTTTACCAATGACTGCGGAAGAAACCTTAAGAAAGAAAAAAACTAGAAAGAGACTTTGGATAGAATCTATTGCGATATTTTTCATAATTGCCTCTCCTTTCGTATTTAAAGCACATGATTATTTTCCTAGAGATCCTGATGCAACCATAAGTTTTTTGGGATTTTCAATTGATAGTAATGGATTCAATAATTTAAATGCTTTTGCCTGGTTTTTCGTCAGCAAGTTTATCCCATTATACTTACTGATTATTTGGTTTTTTACATGCAAACATTGGTGGTATCATATTCTGTTGATACCCATATGTATGTATGCATTCCAGTTATTCGAAGTGATAATTTCCCCAGACTTAAATATTGATACTAAGAATGTGCTTTGGTTATTACCTGTATGTATGGTTGTAATACCATTTGTTTACTTCATTAGGGTGAAAATATATGATAAGTATGTACATGGTATTGATCTCGAGGCAATGGATGCTGAATTACAGTATTATAAAAACAAGGAAAAGGAACAACTCGCAAAAATCGGGATTAAGATGGAATCCCCTGAACCCACAATTACTGAACTTTCCGACGCCACCCCAAAACGTACCTTGTCGCAAATCTTCACCAATCTCAGGTTGTCACTGAAGAGTCTGTTTTAGATTTGCAGCAAACGAATATGTAAAGAGGGCCCCGGCCCTCTTTTTTAGTTCCGGGCAATACTGTAAATTGTTGTAATTTTGGGAGGCTCGCCTTCAGGCCGTTTTCTATTTGTATCCTATGAACCAACCCTCCTCCCCTTTCAGTAAGCAGCAATTGCTCCCCCAGGAAGAGAAATTGGAAATCATGTTCCAGAAAGGCGAGCTGTTCATAGGCATCCCCAAAGAAAGCCAGTACCAGGAGAAGCGCATTTGCCTGACCCCCGATGCCGTGAATGCCATTACGGCTCATGGCCACAAGGTGCTTATAGAATCGGGTGCCGGGGAAGGCGCCAGCTTTACTGACCTGGAGTATACCAATGCCGGGGCCATAATCACCCGCGACACCAAAAAGGTGTTTGGATGCCCCATTATTTTAAAGGTAGAGCCCCCTACCCTGGCCGAGATGGAACTGATTAACCCCCAGAGCACCCTTATCTCGGCCCTGCAGATCAAGACACGCGACAAGGGCTATTTCGAGGCCCTGGCCAAAAAACGCCTTACCGCCCTGGCGTTCGAATACATTCGCGACGACGAGGGGAAGTACCCGGCCGTGCGTTCGTTGAGTGAAATCGCCGGGATCTCATCTGTGCTGATTGCTGCTGAAATCATGGCTGCCGACAAGGGAAATGGCCTGATGTTCGGGAATATCAGCGGGGTGCCCCCTGTCGAGGTAGTGATACTCGGAGCTGGCACCGTTGGGGAATTTGCGGCCCGTTCGGCCCTGGGCCTGGGCGCCAATGTGAAGATTTTCGACAATTCAGTTACCAAACTGCGCAACATACAAACCAACCTGCACCGTACCGTCTACACCTCTACCCTGCAACCCAAGAACCTGCTTAAGGCACTCAAGCGCTGCGATGTGGCCATCGGCGCCGTACGCGGGAAAGACCGTGCCCCGGTGCTGGTTTCAAGGTCGATGGTGGAAAACATGAAAAAGGGGGCCGTGATCATCGATGTCAGCATTGACATGGGCGGGTGTTTTGAAACCAGCGAACTCACCACCCACACGAAACCCACGTATGAAAAATACGGGGTAATCCATTACGCGGTGCCGAACATCCCGGCGCGCTACCCGAAAACATCATCCATTTCCATCAGCAATATCTTTACTCCCTACCTGCTGCAGATCGGGGAAGCCGGTGGTCTCGAAAACGCCCTGCGATTCGACAAAGGCCTTCGCAACGGGCTGTATCTGTATCACGGCATCCTGACCAATCGCATGGTGGGCGAATGGTTTGGGTTGAAATTCAGCGACATCAACTTCCTGATCTTTTAGACCATGTCTTTTCTTAAACGCTTTGGCTTTTACCTGATCGGGCTGTCTATCGGTCTGCTTTTTCTGGCCTTTTTCCTGAGGAAGAAGGCAGAAGGGACGGGCGTGGAATTTTGTTATTTGCCGAACTGCCGGGTGCTGAAGGAGTTGCGTTCGAAACCCCTGCAGGTCGATTCTTCCCTGACGGGGACACAAGATACCCTGGCCATTCAGTATTTACTCCGGGAGGGCGATGTAGCCTTTGACGAGAGCGAACCCCGGGCTGAACCGTGTGGCATCTATGTGGTAAACGGGGAGTTCGAAGGGAGCTACCTCTCCCTCACCTTTAAAAACTGCGAGGGTGCCACCCGCCTTACCGGGTACCAAAGCACCCTCGAATAATCAGAGTTGGCGGCGCTGCCGCTCCTTTTTCAGCAATTCCAGCTCGCGGTTGGTCTGCCCGGCCACTGATGTGTTTTCTTCGGCCCTCCTAATCAGGTACGGCATTACATCCCGAACCGGCCCGAAAGGCAGGTATTTACAGACATTGTAGCCGGCTGCGGCCAGGTTAAAGGAGATATGGTCGCTCATCCCGTATAATTGCCCGAACCAGATCCGCGGGTCGTTTTTAGCAATTTTCCGGGCCTGCATCTCTTCCATAAGCATATACGAACTCTCTTCGTTATGGGTTCCGGAGAAGAGCGAAACACGGTCAAGATGCTCCAGGCTAAAGCGCATTGCGGCGTTGTAATTGGCGTCGGTCTCGGCCTTAGAGGCGCACATGGGGGTTTTATACCCTTTTTCTTCGGCCCGCTCGTTCTCTTTTTCCAGGTAAGCGCCCCTAACGATTTTGATCCCCAACTGGAAGTTTTCCGAGGAAGCCTTGTCAAAGAGGTTGTGGTAATACTCCATTCGGTCCCACCGGTACATCTGCAGTGTATTGTACACAATTCGGTCCTTTTTGTTGTAGGCGCGCATCATCTCTTCCACCAGTTGGTCGGCGGCGTTTTGCATCCAGCTTTCCTCGGCGTCGATCAGGAGGGCGACCTTCAGATCATACGCTTTTTTACAGGTGGTGTCGAACCGGCGCACCACCCGGTCCCACTCGGCCTGCTCGGCCGGGTTCAATGCCTGGCCTTCCCCTATTTTCTGATAGAGGGCCAAGCGTCCGTAGCCGGTGGGTTTGAATACCGCAAAGGGCATGTTTTCTTTCTGTTTGGCGAATTCCATGATCTCGAGGGTCTTCGACAGGGCGTCGTCGAGCGGATCTTCGGTTTCCTTGCCCTCTACCGAATAATCCAAGACTGTGTGAACGCCCGCCTTGCCCATCTTCTCGATTACCGGCATACAGTCTTCCTCATTCACTCCGCCGCAAAAATGATCGAATACGGTGGTTCGGATCAGGCCTTCAACCGGCAGCTTGGCCTTGATGGCAAAGTTGGTGAGGCTTGTGCCGATTTTTACCAGGGGCTCATTCGAGATAAGCTTAAACAGGTAATAGGCGCGTTCCAGTTCGGCGTCCGATTTCAGGGCAAAAGCCGTTGCGGTATTTTCAAAAATCCGATCCATTATTGTGAAATTCTCAATAGCGCAAATATACTCACGGATCGTCGAAACATTTAATGAAAAAAACGGTTATTTTGCCTCTAGAAGCCGCCTTTTCATGGAAGCCATCCGCACCAAATCCTATGCCGTTTATTTCGCCTCTGATGCCTACAGGGCTTTGCGGGAGCACCTGGAAAATACAAGATACTCCCAGGTATTCCTACTGACCGATTCAAACACGGCTAGGCACTGCTACCCAGCCTTTTTCAGGGCTTTTCCCGAGGCTGCCACCTGGACCCAATTGAGTATATCGGCCGGGGAAAAACACAAGAACATTGAGAGCTGCCTTTATGCCTGGCGAAGGCTTTCCGAGGCCGGTGGCGACCGCAAAAGTCTGCTGGTGAACCTGGGCGGGGGGGTTGTTACCGACCTGGGCGGATTTGTGGCTTCAACCTACCAGCGTGGCATTGACTTCATCAACATTCCCACAACCCTGCTTGCTATGGTCGATGCTTCGGTGGGCGGAAAAACCGGGGTAGACCTTGATACCCTCAAAAATCAGATCGGGGTAATCAATCAGCCGGTAATGGTGCTGATCGATACCGGTTATCTGGCGACCCTCGATGGGCGCGAATTGCGCAGCGGCTTTGCAGAAATGTTGAAACACGGCCTTATCACCGATGCTTCCTACTGGGACGAACTGGCCCAAATACGACCCCGGCAGGTAACTGAACAACATATTTACCGCTCTGTGCAATTGAAAAACAAAGTGGTGCTGCAAGACCCGAGTGAACAAAACCTTCGGAAAATCCTAAACTTTGGCCATACCCTGGGCCATGCCATCGAATCGTGCTTCCTGAACGCAAAGACCGCTGAGCCCTTGCTGCACGGAGAGGCTATCGCCATCGGCATGATCCTGGAGGCCCATTTGTCGGTGTCGGTTTGCGGGCTGCCTAAACGCGACTGCGACGCCATCAAGGCGGCCTTCCTGGATGTCTTTCCGCGCGTATCCATTACGCCACAGCAGCTTCAGGAAATCGGCTCTCTGATGATACACGATAAAAAGAACGCCTACGGGCGCATTTATTTCAGCCTGCTCGCAGGCATCGGCAAAGCCTGTTACGATCAGCAGGTAACCCCCGAGCAGATTGCCCAATCCTTTGATTACTACGCGTATTGAGCTGTTGACCCACAAAAAAAAGTGGCTTCACAACTCTTTGTTCCTGCAATTTCGCAAATACGTTAGATTCGGAATACTGAAAACTGCCGGCCATCTGGCCCGTGCCCAACCGAATCGTTATGAAACGTGCCATTATCGATTACAAGAAACTGACCCCCGAACTGGCGGGCCTGTTGTTGGAAAAGTACCCGCAGGGATATGGAGACGAAGACATCATTTCGTTCCGCAATGCCAAAGGCGAATGGGTAGAGGCTGTTGAACTCCAGACACTGGAAACACTTTACCTGGTAAAGATCGGCACCAACCTGAGCTACCTCCTCTCCCATTTTGAAGATCTGGAGACCGAAAGTGAACCGGACGAAAACCCAACACCCGCAGTTAGCGGCCTAGAAGGTGAATACGACGGCTCCCTGGAGCGCGAAATGGATCTCGATGATTGATTCAGGAGCGACCCAGATACCGTGCCCGAAGGATGTTGCGGTGGTGTTTCTGGTGCCCGCAAATAATAAAGCCCATAGCCCCCAGGCTAATTGGGTTGCCGCTGGCTGTACCCTTCCAGGATAAATCTTCTTTTTCAAAAAACCGGAACAGCAACAGGGTGGAGTTGCGCACCGCCCGGTATTCCTCGATCACGTCAGACGGGTTGTGGCGGTCTGAATGGCTGTTTGGCACCCAGGTATCCTGATCGAACCCCGGCAAGGGAGTCGGATCTTTCCGACCGAGCCGCAGGGCGCGATATTGAAATACGCGCTCGGTATCCAACACATGCATCAAAACTTCAGCCACGGTCCATTTCCCCTCTTCATACCGATAGTGCCATTTGTCTGGAGGGATGCTGGCTATGAATTGCGGAAAATTTTCGAGCTGGCTCTCCAGCTGGGTGAGCAAATCGGTGCCAGGCTCAAGGGTGTCGAGGTATGTTTTGTAATACGGAGGGCAATCCCCTTCTTTCAGCTGAGCAAGTTTCATGGTGCAGACGGTATTGGCGGGTAATCACATCTCGTTGAAGATGGTGTGCATCAGCCGCTTTTTGTCGTTGATGCTCTCTTCGAGGGAAATCATGGTTTCTGTACGGCTAATGCCGTCTATATCGTCGATCCGGAAGATGATGTTCTTGGCGTGGTTGGTATCGCGCGCCCGAATCTTGCAAAAAATATTGAACTTGCCCGTGGTGATATGTGCTACCGTGACATTTGGGATTTCGACCAGCCTCTCCAGGACGAATTTGGTCTGGTGGGTCTTTTCGAGAAAAATACCCACGTAGGCGATAAACGCATAACCCAGCTTCACATAATCGAGCGTCAGGGAACTGCCCCGGATAATACCGGCTTCTTCCATTTTCTTAACGCGTACGTGAACGGTCCCGGCCGAGATCAGCAGCTTCTTGGCGATGTCGGTAAAAGGGGTCCGGGTATTGTCGATCAGCATATCCAGGATCTGGTGATCTATTTCGTCCAATTTTACTTTGCCCATGTTAAAAGAATTTCAGGCAAAAATAGTGAATTAAGAAATATTGCGTAACAAATGCGCGATTCTTTTGAAATAAACGCAAATAATAAACCGATTAACTATAAAAACAATTTTGACAAAACAGGATGCCCCTGAATTTGTTCGCGGCCCGCTACCGTAGCGGCATCGTAAACGGTATGCCCGTAGGTCGCCTCGGTAAGTTCAGCTTCTGGCTGAGCCGGAACAAGGAGCAGCTCCCCGTTCTGAAGCCGTTCCTCGTAGTGCAGCACCAGGGTGGGTACCCCGGCATATCGCCCGTGCAACACCCCGGGATGCCTGACCAGGATATCGGCGAAATTTTTGCGGTTTTCAGGAATAGCCTGGTATTGCTCCACCTTATTCTTTTGGTAACTGCCAGAAGCTATCTGCTGCAGGGCCTCGTACAGCGCCCTGAAAACAAAACCCCGGGTTGTTTCGCGGGCATAGTCACCGGGGAAGTGCCCGGCTTCAAACAGGAGGGTGGGAACCCCGGCCAGCTGGAACTGGTCGCCCACACAGTTTGCATTGAATGAATCGTCGTAGCGCCCGATGCCGCCGGGCAGCTCTGAAGCAAGCGCGCTGGACAGCCCGGCTATAAGCTGCATGGCCTGCCGGCGCGACGGGGTAATGCTCCGCTCGGCGTCGGCAGCCGGGGCCAGAAACGACAGGGTGGCCGAAACGCCAGTCTCACCCACCCCGTATATACTGCGCTGGTCGTGCAGGTTAAAACAAAAATCGGGCCTGAAGTCTTCAAAAACCTGCCTTAGCAATTTGCTTTCGGGCTCGTGGCGCTCTGCGGCGTCCCGGTTCAAATCAACCGCATTGGCATTTACCCGGGTATAGGCCATAGCCCCGTCCGGGTTCAGCATGGGGATCAGGCATAGCTCCAGCTTCTCAAGCAGGGTAGAACCAGCTTCGCTGCTTTCTTGCAGGAACCGGATGAGGTCCAGCAATGCCTTGGTGGTGGTCGATTCGTTTCCGTGCATTTGCGACCACATGTATACTTTCAATGGCCCGGTTCCGAGCCTTACCTGAAAGATGGGGCGTTGCCGTACGGAATAACCAACATGTGAAATGGTATCAGGGGGCAGGTATTTTCGAAGCACTGCCCCAAGCAAGTCGGGTGGAAAATACCGCCCTTGTACCTCGGGTACGCGGAACGAATCAAAAGAGATATGCCGAAGGCCGCCTGTCATGCCTTACAAAGTTAGGCCTCTTGTCCGTTACATTCGTAATTAAAAAGGTTACATTTGTAATATCAAATACGTTGACACTATTGTAGTTGATACAATTGTATACATATTATCATATATAATGTTTAATATATTGTTTTTCTGTATCTTATATTATTTTATGTAATCTGTATAATTAAATATTTATCCCTTTAATACTTAGGGAATCTACCAGAAAAATAACTAAACGTATACAATGATAAACAACCAGGCCTTTACCGAACGTCTTGAAAAATTGCTGGCCCACTACGACCTGAACGCGAGTTCTTTTGCTGACGCCATCGGGGTACAGCGCTCCGGTATTTCGCATGTTCTGAGTGGCCGCAACCGGCCCAGCCTTGATTTTGTCATGAAAGTGGTTACGCGTTTCCCCGAGGTAAATTTGTATTGGCTGCTCAACGGGAAGGGCACCTTTCCCCCTGCCCCGGGTTTGGCTTCAGCAGAACCCGAAGCAAGCGAACCCAAATTAACCCTGGGAGATATGCCCCGGGAGGTGGAGCGCATTGTGCTGTTTTTTTCTGACGGCACCTTCCGCACCTATTTGCCGGGAAGTGGGGAAATCCTGACCGGTCGATAAGAGGAAATAGTATCTTTACATCATGAAAAGACGCCTTGCCTCTGCCCTGTGTTTGGCTTTAGCATCCTGCTACGCCCCCCAGCGCGATTGCCAGCGCTTTCACGACGGAACCTACCGGTTTTCGGCTGAAATAGATGGCAAACTGCAAACCACCACCTTTACCAGGCGGGGAGAACTTGAAGTTTCGGAATTCAACGGGCAGACCGATTCGGCTGCGGTGCGCTGGATCAACGATTGCGAATACATTCTGACCAACCTCCATCCAAAGACCCGGGCCGAAGAAAAGCCCCTGCACCTGAAAATATTGTCCACCACTGAGAATTCGTATACATTTGAGTATAAACTGGTGGGTACGACCCGGGCTACTCGGGGAACAGCCGAAAAAGTGCAATAGCCATGTTTGAAATCTTTACCAGTCCGGATGCCTGGATTGCCCTTCTAACCCTGACCTTCCTTGAAATCGTTTTGGGGATAGACAACATCATCTTCATTTCGATAGCGGCAGGAAAACTCGAGGGAAAACAACGCCGGAAAGCTACCAACCTCGGGTTGGTTTTGGCTATGCTGATGCGCATTGTGCTCTTGTTTGGGATTTCCTGGCTCACCCAGCTCAAAAAACCATTCATTTTCTTTGACCAGCCCTGGTTCCACGGGGCCATAAGCGGGCAGGCCGCCATCTTGTTCGGGGGCGGATTGTTCCTGCTCTACAAAAGCACCAAGGAAATCCATGAGAAGGTAGAAGACCGCGGGCACGATGCCAGGGAAGTGCGAAAATCGCAATCCGACTCCCTGATGAATGCCATCATTCAGATCACGGTTATCAACATCGTCTTCTCCTTCGACTCCATCCTTACTGCGATCGGGATGACGAACAATATTTCGCCCAACCCGACGGATGCCCTGATATTGATGATCGTGGCCGTGGTGATTTCGGTGATTATTATGATGCTGTTTGCCAGCCCGGTCGGGGAATTCGTGGGACGGCACCCCTCTATTCAAATATTGGGGCTTTCCTTTTTAATCCTGATCGGCTTTATGCTCATAGCCGAAGCAGCACACCTGTCGCACCTTGTAGTATTCGAAAATGAAGTGGGCAGCATCCCCAAAGGCTATCTCTATTTTGCTATTGCCTTTTCTCTGGGGGTCGAATTCCTGGATTTGCGACGCATCAGCAATGTGAAAAATTCAAACGGCCCAAAATCGTAAACCGGTTTTTTGCGCAAATCAGAACAGCAATCCCTGTTCACCCGAGCCCTTTACACCGCCGGGTTTGTCGTTTCCTTTAGGGTTGTCTGGTTTTATAGGGTTTTCAGGTTGTTCCTGATCATCAGGGGTTACATCCTCCTCGTCGATCACCTCGATCTCGGTGGCTTCCATTTTGGGCGGCTCCTCGTAGGGCAAAGGCGGCAGCGCATTAATTTCCAACACCTTTTCGCGCGTTAATTGGTTGCCCATGGCACTTATACCCTTTATGGCAATAAAGCTTTCCAGGTCAATCACCAGATTCGGTTTGCGTTCCTGGCCCCGCCTCTTCGCAAAAACCACCTCGGCAACCGGCCTGAAGTCGGTAAAGAATTTTTCGAGGTACGACTTCGAATGATCGGTCAAAATGCTTTCTACCTTGTCGGGATTTTCGATCAGAAACCGCTTGACGTAAAAGAGCTCTTTTTCGCCCTCCCAGTAAATAGCCGATAGGGGTTTGTTCGGATTCCATTTTTCGAGCACGATCATATCGTCGTCGAAGTGCATGTTCAAATCCGGGATGGCCGTTTTCAACACCCCCTTCTGGTTTACAATCAGCAGGCGGTCTTCGGCCGTGAATTCGCCCAGCAGTTCGCCCCGCTCATCGACATTGAGCCGCAACACCGTGTCGTCGAACCATATTTTTCGGGGCTTGAGGGTAGACAATCCCTTCTCTTTGAGCTCGATGCGCTTTACCGGGTATTTGGTAACGATATTCCCCTTGGCGGCGCGGCCCTTGATGGTGACATCGGCAAAATCGAGGTCCCATTTCAACTTCTTGATGCTGCCAGACTGACGCAGGTTTACCGTAATGATTTCGGCCTCCCCATTCGGATTGGCGCTGAAATAGAGCACTTCAGATTGCGGCTTGCCCCCAGTCAGGTCGTAAAGCTTATCGCGCGTAATGGAGGTAACGTTGAAGCGTTTCACGTAACTGGCACCACCCCGGCCGTCTTTGTAAATCATGTTGTAGATGGTGCGCCTGTCTTTCTTCTTGAAAACCGCCACGTGAATGATGTTCTTGCCCACGAAGGTTTTGGCGTCGACCTTGGTGATCATCATCTCGCCAGATTGGGTAAAGACGATAATGTCGTCAATGTCGCTGCAATCGGTTACGTACTCGTCCTTTTTCAGGGCGGTGCCCACGAAGCCTTCTTCCCGGTTCACGTACAACTTCGTGTTTCGGATAACCACCTTGGTGGCCTCGATCTCGTCGAAGATCCTTATCTCCGACTTGCGCTCGCGCCCGGCGCCATATTTCTTCCGCAATTCCTCAAAATAGGAAATGGCGTATTCGATGAGGTGCCCCAGATGGTGCTTGGTTTCGGCAATTTTTTCCTCGAGCTGGTCGAGCAGCTCCTGAGCCTTGTCAAGGTCGAAACGGGAAATCCGCTTGATTCGGATTTCGGTGAGGCGAACGATATCTTCTTCGGTCACTTCCCGTTTCAGGTGGCCGGTATGCGGCTTAAGCCCCTGGTCGATCGCTTTTAAAACCCCTTCCCAGGTCTTCACTTCCTCGATGTCTCGGTAAATCCGGTTTTCGATGAAAATGCGCTCCAGGGAGGCGAAATGCCATTGTTCTTCGAGTTCGCCCAGCTGAATTTCCAACTCGGCCCGCAACATCTCCACGGTGTGGTCGGTAGAGCGGCGCAGCATTTCGCTGACGCCCATAAAAACAGGCTTGTTGTCTTCGATGATGCAGCCCAGGGGCGAAATGGACGACTCGCAAAGCGTGAAGGCGTACAGGGCGTCTATGGTTTTGTCGGGCGAAATGCCCGAAGGCAAGTGCACGAGAATTTCCACCTCGGCCGCCGTATTGTCTTCAATCTTGCGGATCTTGATCTTCCCCTTGTCGTTGGCCTTGAGGATGGAGTCGATCAGGGAGGAGGTATTGGTGCCGTACGGGATCTCCGAAATGACCAGCGTATTCTTGTCGAGTTGCGAAATACGGGCCCGTACCCTGATTTTGCCACCACGTTCCCCGTCGTTGTAGTTGGTAACGTCTATAATGCCCGCCGTCGGGAAATCGGGCACCAGCTTGAATTTTTGCCCCTTCAGCTGCTTGATCGAAGCCTCGATCAATTCCATGAAATTGTGGGGCAGGATTTTGGTGGACAGCCCCACGGCAATACCCTCGGCCCCTTGTGCCAGCAAGAGCGGGAATTTGACGGGCAGGTTTACGGGTTCTTTTTTGCGGCCGTCGTAACTGAGCTGCCATTCAGTAATTTTCGGGCTGAAAACAACTTCCAGGGCGAACTTGGAAAGGCGCGCCTCAATATACCGGGAGGCCGCAGCCCCGTCGCCCGTGTGGATGTTTCCCCAGTTCCCCTGGGTGTCTATGAGCAGCTCCTTTTGCCCGAGCTGTACCATGGCGTCGGCAATACTGGCATCGCCGTGCGGGTGGTACTGCATGGTGTGCCCCACCACGTTGGCCACCTTGTTGTAGCGGCCGTCGTCCAATTCCTTAAGGGCGTGCATGATACGCCGCTGCACGGGTTTAAACCCGTCTTCAATAGCCGGCACGGCCCGTTCCAGGATTACGTACGAGGCGTAATCCAGAAACCAGTCTTTGTACATGCCGGTTACCCGGGTCAGGGTATCCTGCCCGGCTTCGTTTTCGGGTTGGGGTTCGTTCAGGGCTTCGTTTTCCTCCATGGGGGAAAGTCGGGCTATTTGTTATTGATCTTCGGCTACCAGGTCTAATTCCACTTTCAGGTTTTCGATGATGAAATCCTGCCGTTCGGGGGTGTTCTTGCCCATATAGAAGGTCAGCAGCTCTTCGATAGACATGGCCTTGTCGAGCATGACGGGCTCCAGGCGAATGTCGTCGCCGATGAAATTCTTGAACTCGTCGGGTGAGATCTCTCCCAGCCCCTTGAAACGGGTAATTTCGGGTTTGCCCTTCAGTTTATCTATGGCCTCGCGTTTTTCATCCTCGCTGTAGCAATAGATGGTTTCTTTTTTGTTGCGTACCCTGAAAAGCGGGGTTTGCAGAATGTAGAGGTGCCCCTCTTTGATGACTTCCGGGAAGAACTGCAGAAAAAAAGTAATGAGCAGCAGGCGGATGTGCATGCCGTCCACGTCGGCATCGGTGGCAATAACAATGTTGTTGTACCGAAGGTCTTCCAGGGATTCCTCGATGTTCAGGGCAGCCTGCAGCAGGTTAAATTCCTCGTTCTCGTACACGATTTTCTTGCTCATGCCAAAGGAATTCAGGGGTTTTCCCCTGAGGCTGAAAACGGCCTGGGTGTTGACGTCGCGCGATTTGGTGATTGAGCCCGAGGCTGAGTCGCCCTCCGTTATGAACAGGGTGGTTTCCAACCGGCGGTCGCTCTTCATGTCGTCGAGGTGGGTACGGCAGTCGCGCAGTTTCTTATTGTGCAGGCTGGCCTTCTTGGCCCGCTCGCGAGCCAGTTTGCGGATGCCCGAAAGCTCTTTGCGTTCCCGTTCGGCCTGGATGATCTTGCGCTGGATCTTTTCGGCTATATCCGGGTTTTTGTGCATGAAGTTATCGAGCTGCGTGCCCACAAAATCATTGATATAGGTACGCACCGTGGGCAGTTCGCCCCCCATGTCGGTGGAACCGAGCTTGGTTTTGGTCTGGCTCTTGAAAACTGGCTCCATCACCTTGATCGAAATCGCGGCGATAACCGACTTGCGCACATCTGAAGGGTCGTAATTCTTGCCGTAGAAATCGCGGATGGTTTTCACCAGGGCCTCCCGGAAGGCGGCCAGGTGGGTGCCCCCCTGAGTGGTATGCTGCCCGTTCACAAAGGAATGGTATTCCTCGCTGTACTGGGTCTTGCTGTGGGTTATGGCCACTTCGATATCTTCACCCTTCAGGTGGATGATCGGGTAGAGCAGGTCTTCGGCCGGGTTGTAGTCTTCGAGCAGGTCTTTAAGGCCGTTTTCGGAGTGGTACTTCTCCCCGTTGAAGACAATGGTGAGCCCGGGGTTCAGGTACACGTAATTGCGAACCATGCGCTCTACGTACTCGTTGCGGAACTTGTACTTTTTGAAGATGCTTTCGTCTGGGGTAAAAACCACCTTGGTTCCCCGGCGTCGGGATGATTCTTCCAGGAATTCCTCGTTTACCAGTTCGCCGGTCTGGAAATCGGCGCTTTTAGACTGCCCGTCGCGGGTAGATTCGACCCGGAAGTAGGAAGAAAGGGCATTCACGGCTTTGGTGCCCACCCCGTTGAGGCCCACCGATTTCTTAAACGCCCGGGTGTCGTATTTGCCCCCGGTGTTCATTTTGGATACCACATCGACCACCTTGCCCAGCGGGATGCCGCGGCCGTAGTCGCGGACCGTTACCTGTTCGTCGCGAATACTGATCTCAATCGTCTTGCCGGCCCCCATCACGAATTCGTCGATGCAGTTGTCGACCACCTCCTTCACCAGAATATAGATGCCGTCGTCGGCAGAGGAGCCGTCGCCGAGCTTGCCGATATACATCCCGGGCCGCATGCGGATATGCTCCTTCCAATCCAGGGAACGGATATTATCCTCCGTATACAAAGTCTCAGCCATAAGAGGGGGTTTGACCCGCTAATATAAAATTTAGGGCAAGAATTCAAAATCAGGCCCTGTTAAAGTAATTAACAAAGGGGCGCCCGGCTGTTGATTACTCCCTAATCTGGGAGTTTGCCCTATACGTTAAAACGGAAATGCATCACATCTCCGTCGTGGACCACGTAGTCCTTGCCTTCAACGCGCATCTTCCCAGCTTCCTTCACCTTGGCCTCACTGCCGTATTTCGCGTAATCGTCGTAGGCGATTACCTCGGCGCGGATAAAGCCCTTCTCGAAGTCAGTGTGAATGACCCCGGCAGCCTGGGGGGCGGTATCGCCCACATGGATGGTCCATGCGCGTACTTCCTTGACGCCGGCCGTGAAATAGGTCTGCAGGTTAAGCAGGCGGTAGGCGGCCCGAATCAGTTTGGAAGAACCGGGTTCGTCGAGCCCTAGGTCTTCCAGAAAAAGCTGCCGCTCTTCATACGAGTCGAGCTCGTTAATATCTGCCTCGGTGGCTACAGCCAGAACCAGCACTTCGGCTTTTTCCCCGGCCACTGCTTCCCGCACCCGTTCCACATAGGCGTTTCCGGTGGTAGCCGAAGCTTCTTCCACATTGCAGACATAAAGGACAGGCTTGTCGGTAATGAGTTGCAGGGGCTTGACGAATTCCAGGTAATCGTCCTGTTCAAATGATATGGCCCGCACCGATGTGCCGGCTTCAAGCCCCTTCTTTGTTTTTTCAAGAACTGCGGCTTCCTTTTGAGCTTCCTTGTTCCCGGTCCGTGCGGCACGCCCAACTTTCTCAAGCTTCTTTTCGACAGATTCCAGGTCTTTCAGCTGCAATTCCATGTCGATGGTCTCCTTGTCGCGTATGGGGTCTACAGAGCCGTCTACGTGTACGATATTGTCATTGTCGAAGCAGCGCAACACGTGCAGAATCGCATCCGTTTCCCTGATATTCCCCAGGAACTGGTTGCCCAGCCCCTCTCCTTTGCTGGCCCCTTTTACCAGACCGGCTATATCGACGATTTCGACCGTGGCAGGCACCACGCGTTCGGGGTTCACCAGGCTTTCAAGCTTCTCGAGCCTGGGGTCGGGCACGTTCACCACCCCGATATTGGGCTCAATGGTGCAAAACGGGAAATTGGCGCTC
>JBNKGM010000033.1:0-34137 GCA_050289825.1 Robiginitalea sp. | reverse complement strand
CTGTGGGTCGACCAGACCACCCTGCCGGTGATCAACGCCTTTACCGAGTTGCAGGGTTCCGGGAAAGCCATGGAGCTGCGGAACCCCCAGATCAGGGAAGCCCTGACCAACCTCGATTTGCAGCTGAATGACCTCAGGCGTACCGCGGAAGACCGCCTGAAGGCCCAGCAGGAACGCATTGACGTAATTTTAGAATCCGACATCCAAACCGAACGCCTGCTGACCGTAAAGGACGATACCCTTCATGGCGCCCGGGGATTTCGGACGCTGGCCCCTGAGAATGATTACCCGGCCCTGTTTCAGGATCCCAGGATCCGCAACCTGTTGAGCATTAAAATTTTACACACCCAGTCTGTTCTTGCCGGCCGACAACGGCTCCACCAGCAGATCCAAAAGCTGATCGGCCTTCTCCGGAACGAATTGGCAACCCCCTGACCCCTTATTTGATACGAACCCCGGCCTATGACCCGCTTCTTCCGCACCTTACGCCAAAAACTGCTCTCCGAAAACCGGGTCAGCAAATACCTGCTGTATGCTTTTGGGGAAATCGTGCTTGTCGTGATCGGGATTTTGATTGCGCTGCAGGTGAATACCTGGAATGAAACCCGAAGGGAGCAAAAGATTATTCACTCCGTGCTGGTGAACCTCAAAATGGATGTGGAAGAAGACCTGGCAAGTCTCAAACAGCTCCGGGAATTGCTAAGCAGACGCAAGGAAAATGCTACGACCGTGTTACAGGCCCTGGAGCATCCAGATTCGGTAAAGAATGCCCGAGACCTCACGGTGGCCATGACGCGGGCCGGATGGATTTTAAATTACACCCCGGCATTTGCCACCTACAATGAAATCATGAATTCCGGACGGTTGTCCCTGATCACTTCGGCCGATCTTAAGAAAGCCATGGCCGACTATAAATCACAGATAGACGACAACCAAAGAATCGAGGCCGCCTACGAACCCGGTCTTAAAGAAGCCGAACGGATATTGATCGGAAGCTTTTCCACTGTTCCGGAGCCTACGAACTTACTTACCCCCATTCCTGAAAGTTTTGATACCTTGAAGGTAGATCTGAGCTTGATGTCTAAAAAGGAAAACTTGCTGCAACTTCTCAAACACATCCAATATTTCACGGCAATGGAAATCCGCTATAAAGACAACCTTATCGTGCCCAAAGCTGAAAATATCAGGCACTTGTTGGATACCGAATTAATGAAACTTGAATGATTCGCTTCTTCCCTACCCTGTGCTAAAACCGGCTCACCAAAAATCGCGTAAGCTGTTACTTAGTGCATGCTGGTATAGGAATTGTCAAGCTGGTGATCAGAATTCCGTTTGCCCTGCACACTGCCGATTCCCTGGCTTAATGATTGATTTACAAAACCCGCTCATATGAAACTAGATCTGAATTTCACCCGCTCCCAGTTCCCCGCCTTCTCAGAACCCGCCCTTGAGGGCTGGGCCTTTTTTGAAAACGCCGGGGGCTCGTACCCGTGCAAACAGGTGGTGCAACGTCTCACCGATTTCTACACCCAGAACAAGGTGCAGCCCTACTACCCCTACCCGGCCTCTGCAAAAGCCGGGCAATTGATGGACCAGGCCTACGCCCGCATGGCAGCCTACCTGAATGCAAGGCCCGAAGAGGTGCATTTTGGCCCGTCCACCACGCAGAATGTGTACGTGCTGGCGCATGCCATGCGCCCGATGTGGCAGGAAGGGGATGAAATCATTGTTTCCTGCCAGGACCACGAGGCGAACGCCGGGGCCTGGCGGCGCCTGGCCCAGCGGGGCATCAAGGTGGTAGAATGGCATGTAGACCGCGAAAGCGGGGTGCTGCACCCCGAAGCCCTCGAAAGGCTCTTCACCGACCGCACGCGTATGGTGGCCTTCCCGCATTGCTCCAATGTGATCGGCCACATCAACCCGGTAAAGGCAATCTCAGCATTGGCCCATAAAGGCGGGGCCCTTTCCGTGGTAGACGGGGTGGGCTGGGCGCCCCACGAAATTCCGGATATGAAAGACCTGGGGGTCGACATCTATATGTTCTCATCGTATAAGACCTTCGGGCCCCACCTGGGGGTGATGTATGTAAAAGACAGCCTGATCGGGCGCATGGAAAACCAGTCGCATTTTTTCAAGGAAGGCATTTCGCGCAACATGATTACCCCGGCGGGGCCCGACCACGCGCAGGTTGCCACCATAAACGGCATCCTGGATTATTTCGATGCCGCCTATGCGCACCATTTTAAGCAGGACGCCACCCCGGCCGAAAAGGCCCGTGCGCTGAACGGGCTGTTCCGGGACCATGAGGTTTCCCTCCTCGAACGGCTGATGGCCTTCCTCCAGGGCCGTAACGACGTGCGGGTGGTAGGGCCAGGCATGGGGCCGCAGCGGGCGCCCATAGTTTCCATCCTCCCCACAAAAAAACCGCTCCAACAGGTGTATGAGGGGCTCACCACGCACAAACTAATGACGGGCATCGGGAATTTTTACGGGGTTCGTCCGCTCATGGACATGGGCATTCCAACTGACCCCGGGGTAATCAGGCTCTCTTTTGTGCATTACACGAGTCCTGGGGAGATTGACCAACTGATCGGGGGATTGCAGGCATCATTATAGGCCTTCGGGTTACACGACCCGATAAAAAGGGTTACGCTTTACCGGGCCGGGGCACACCCCGGAGGGTGTACATGCCCGAACTTGAATTTCTTAAAGTTTTGTTAATTAATTCCAAATTAGTTACCTTAAGGCAACAACCAACCCATTTACCACTATGTCGCCTGATGACAAATTGCAAGCAGCCCGTTTGATTGCCTTAGGCCTGGCTATCATTGTTGCCTCCCTGGTCTGGGCCTATTCCGGAGACCTGTCAGACCTTTTGGCTGACAAAACCACCCAATTCCTGGGGAATTCCTTCATAAGGATGGATGGCATCGCCAACCGGTAAGGTTCTTTTCGGGTGAAACCTTAGTGCGTTATCCCTGATTCAGGTATTATCAGGCTCTCCGTTACGCTTTACACCAACCCGTAAAAAATGGACCCATTCATTGGGGCTTCTCAAAGCCATTTTTCCAAAATCCAACATTCCAGGGTATTGATCCGTCTTTTCGGAACTTCTGAAAGCGCATGTTTTCCGAAAATCGGGTACCCCCTTATGTGCTTAGGGCAATTGGGCAAATCGTGTTGGTGGCGATAGGTCTTTTGAATGCGCTTCCCGAATGCGGGCCCGATCATCTTACTCCAACTTTGCAATCTCACCTTCCATCCAAATAATGGACTGGTCAAAAGATCGGATTAATTCACTGGCCAGAAAACCGACCCAAATGCTTTCATACATCACCTCTTTCAAAGCAGCCACGGTTTCCGGGAATTCCTGAATCAGGCGAAGGGGGTTATCAATGCTCGCCAGATCCGTAATCAAAGCTCCGTGTTTTCGAAGCGCCTCGCGCCATCTGTTCCCCACCTCAACGTATTTGGAAGATACCTCCAGATCCCAGCTAACATACCATTTGTCAATCTCTGTCTTTTGAGCGGTATTTTCTATGCCGGAGTACAGGTTGTTATTGACAAGTTCTTCATAGATTGTGGTATTCAGCCTTTTTAAATCCCCCGGACCTGATGCGGCCAGGAGATACGTTTGCTCTATAAATTCCCGATCATAGTGTTCCGGAAAAGGCCCCTCCCAAAATTGAGTTTGCCGGTTGGGCAGTATATAAACATCACCTCCTCCCCATTTGCTGAGTGGACTGAAAGGCGTTCCAGCCCACTCTAAAACCTGTTCTATCGAATAGATCCGAAATGTCAGTATCTCCTTAAATGCATCCAATCCTTCCTGATCGGCCTGCATGACCTCGATTTGTGCTTTGAATTTGGCTTGCAGTTCTTTGCGCGCTATCCGGTTTTCATTCCAATTACCGATCTGTACAGCTATGAGTATCCCGACGACAATTAGCAAAATCTCCCCGATGGCATACCGGGCGTATTGAAAGAATTTGTTTTCGAAGGCCAGTTGCCTGCGGATAGTGTGAAAAAGACGGATCATCTGGAAAACATTCGCCTGCCTTTGAAGGCTTCCCTAAGTTATTTAATTAATTGTTCAGGTGTTGAGAAATTATTCCCCGGCAAGATCAATTTTAACTACAGGAGTGGATGAAGTTCTGAGGCAAAAACGCAGGAATCTAGCCTGAAATTTACACAGGGTCAAAAAGCAGCGGGAAAAACCGACCTTCCATTTTCTTCCCCTTTTTGATAACGGGTACCCCGGAGAGGATTTCTTCATCGGTATCTGAACGGGTGCCATCTGCAAACACATTCAAGACAAAAGCGCGCCTGGGGCGGTCAGACCGGTTCTCGTACGAGCCGTGCACCATCTTGGGGTGGTGGAAGGTGCCGTACCCGGCGGGCATTTCGGCAGCTACCCGGTTTTCGTACTGTTGCTGCTGTGACGCGGTGAGCAAATCGCGGAGGCTGTCCATGCTGCCCGCCAGTTCGATTTTCTCGAGTAACTCCCATTTGTGGCTGCCGGGGATATACTGCAGGCAACCGTTTTCGGCAGTGGCGTCGTCGAGGCCCACCCAACAGGTAAGGTGCTGCAGGGGGGTGGTGCGCGTCCAGTAGCTGTAATCCTGGTGCCAGGCCACCACACCCCCGTGACGGGCCGGTTTGCAGAAGAGCTGGTCGTGCCAGAACCGGACGGTTTTCCCGCCCAGCAGCTGGCAGGCCGGCACTACAAAGCGGGGGTTCCAGAGCACGTCGTGGAGGCCCGGGGTAATGCGCCAGTGGCCCAGGGAATGGAACAAGATCGTATCGGGGTCAGACGATTCGTTGGAATGGAACTCGTAAAACAGGTGGTGCCCCGGGTGGCCCGGGTCCATGAGTACGTCCAGTTCGGCCCGCAGGGCGTTAACCTGGTTTTGATCCAGGATTTTCACCCCGCTCAGATAGCCGTTTTCTTCATAAAAGGCCAGCTGCTCGTCGGACAGGCGGTAGCGTTCCCAGGCTTCCTCGGCCGGCAAGGCCGGAAAGAGGTCGCTGACCAGCCCGTGTACTTCTGACAGATCTCTTACTTCTGGATTGCTCATTGTCAAATCAATTTACAAGGTACGAGGTACGAATTACGAATTACGAGGCACGAATTTCAATTGGCACATATGAACATCAGCGCCAACGCCATTTACAGTATTCAGACTTTGTCAATACTTTTCAAACCACTGAAAGCGAAACTTATGCTGCACATTGCAAGGATCTTGCGTTCTGGGAAGCTACCTTGTTCCCGGGGGTTTTGGGGATTTCCCCTTTAAACACACAAAAATATTCTTCCTGAACTTTGAACAATCCACCAGCCCCTGCCTCTGCCGACCACAAACCTTCACATCTCCCACCCCTCCCGGTAGGTCCGGGTCACAAACTGGTTGGCTTCCTCCAGGTTGGTGATGCGCATGTTTTCCCCGTCCCACAGCAGCTTTTTGCGGCCGAAGAACTCCATGCGGGTACGACCGTCGTCCATGGCAAGCTCGCGTCTGAGCATGTAGCTGCGGATGGCCAGGTTCCCCATAAGCACGGTTTCGGTCATGGGGCCGGCATAGTCAAAGGACGAGGTGAGCGCCTTGTGCTCGGGGCTGTCGAAGCCGGCCTTGCAGGCGTCTACCCATTTGCGCTGGTGGCCGTATTCGGGTTCGGGCATCTCCTCTGTCTCGGGGCCAAATTCCGTAGAACCGTCGTTCATGTAGAGCTTGGGCATCAGGGGCGAGCTGTCGTTGATGTTGGTGGAGATGATGCCATTTTCGCCGTGGATGAGCACGCCGTTGGCACTGCCCGAGCCGCCGATAGCGCTATCAGCGGGGATAATATCGGGGTGTGACGGACGAATACCGCCATCGCTCCAGGTCATCTCAATAGGCGACTGCGACTTTTCGGTGGCGTCGAAATGCAGGGTAATAAACGATGAGGCCGGGCATCCCTCGGGGTGGTAATCAGGGGTCCACATCTGCGAAAACACCGAACCCACGCTGCACTCGGCATCTTTCGGGTAGTGCAGGCCCAGCGTACGGAATGGGATATCGATCAGGTGGCAGCCCACGTCGCCCAGGGCGCCGGTGCCGTAATCCCACCAGCCCCGCCAGTTAAAGGGGTGCAGGTTGGGGATGTAGGGAGTCTCAGGGGCGGGCCCCAGCCAGAGGTTCCAATCGAGGTCGGCCGGTTTCAGGGAAGGGTCTGCCATGGGCATGGCGCCACCCTGTGGCCACACGGGCCGGTTCGTCCAGACTTCGACTTTTGAAATCTTGCCCAGACGCCCCGAGTCAATCCATTGCTGTACCAGGCCCAGCAAGGGGTTCGACCCCCCCTGGTTCCCCATCTGGGTAACCACTTTCTGGTTGCGGGCCATGTTGGTGAGCATGCGCGCCTCGCTGATATTGTGGGTCAGCGGCTTTTGCACGTACACGTGTTTGCCGCGTTGCATGGCATAGGAAGCCGCCGGGCCGTGCACGTGGTCGGGAGTAGAGATGGTAACCGCGTCTATCCCCTTCTCTTTGTCGAGCATCTCCCGGTAGTCGCTATAGAGTTTGGCCTTGGGAAACGATTCCACGGAGGCCTTGGCCGATCCTGAAAAATCGACGTCACATAGGGCCACCACCCGCTCGCGCCCGTCTACCGAGGCATTCAATATATCGCTGCGGCCCTTGCCCCCCGCCCCGATGGCCGCCAGGTGCAGGCGGTCGCTGGGGGCAATAAAGCCGGGGCCTCCCAACACATGGCGGGGGACGATAAATATGGAGGAGGCCACTGCGGTTTTTTTCAGGAAGTCACGGCGCGGCAGGGAGCCGCCATTGGATCGTTTCGGGAGTTTTTTCATGGGAGGGTACAAGGGTGTTAGGTTGCTGCCTCAAGGTACTAATTTTTCAAATGGGTAGGTAGGCTTGGCCTGGAATCGGTTAAAAGGCCCGTTACAGGTATTTTGCGGCCCTCGTAATCGTCTAAAAAGCGTTACTTTTACATTAGAATTCCTGGCCATGTTCGAACTTCGGAAACCGGTCTGGCTCCTGGTCCTGGCATTTGTTATTTTGCTCAGCGGGCTGGGCAGTTGGGGCCTTACCGAATCGAGCGAGGCGCGCTATGCCGAGATAGGGCGCGAAATGTACCGCAGCGCAGACTACCTGCACCCTACCAACCTGGGTATCCGGCACTACCATAAGCCCCCAGTTACCTATTACCTGACCAGCCTGGGCTACGCCCTCTTCGGAGTCAATGAATTTGGGGCGCGCTTTTTCCTGGTCGTGGCCCTCGGCTTGCAATTGCTTTTGGTCTACAAATTGGCGCTGCTGCTGTTCAACGATCGAAAAATGGCCCTGGCCAGCGCGGTCATTTACTTTTCCATGCCTTTGGCATTGTTCTCGGCCCGTTTTCTGACCACCGACGCCTACCTGAATACTTTCGCCCTGGCGAGTGTCTGTTTCTTTGTCCATTACCGGCTTCGGCTCAAAACCTGGAGCCTGTATGCCTTTTACCTGGCCTGGGGGCTGGGCTTCCTTACCAAGGGCCCGGCGGTGTTGATCCCGGTCGGGGCCTTTATCGTTTTATGGAAAGTTTTGCGCAAAGAACGCATACGATTCAGTTTGCATGCGTTTCTTGCAGGGCTACTAGGTGTGCTGCTCAGCAGCTCCTGGTACGTGCTGGTCAGCTTCGACAACCCGAGTTTTCTGAATTATTTTCTGGGTGAACAAATTTTTGACAGGGCTGTTGCCGCTTCCGACCTGCACCGGGCCAAGCCGTTTTGGTATTACCTGTTGCTGGCCCCTGCGGTTGGGCTGCCCTGGCTACCCTTTGGCTTTGCGGCCTGGCTGCGCAGGAAAGGACAGGGGGTGAAGGCTGAACCCACCCTGCACGTCCTGGCATTCACGGCCCTGGCCGTGCTGGTTTTCTATTCGCTTATCTCGTCCAAACTCGTCTTTTATATTTTACCCATGTTCCCGTTTGTGGCCTTGCTGGCCGGCTACTACCTGTTCCGTATCCCGCAAAAAGGCCTCAGGGCCCTGGGGTGGGTACTCACCGGTTTGACCGGCCTTATTACCCTGGGTATGGCCGCCCTGCCTTTTATCCCAAACCTAAACGGCAACGCAGTGGGGGTGGTCGGTTTTGTGGCGCTAACCGGGGGGGGCCTGGTTTATATGGCCCGGAAATTTCCCCCGGGGCACCTGAACCGGATTTTGGGCCTGTCGGGGGTGGTGGGGGTGCAGATCCTTCTCGGGTTCGCCCTGTTCGCCTCGGCCAACCCGTACACGGTTCACACCTACCGGGAATTGGCCTCAAAAATCAACAACCTTGACCCCGAGCGTCATCGAACCGTGCTTGTATACAATTTCTGGGCGCCCTCAATTGGCTTTTACCGCGACCAGGCATTCATTACCGTAAAAGCTGGCGAGAACCGCATAGTGCCTGAAATCCAATTCGAGGTAGATACGGCCTACCAGGCGCATCTTATAGATACAGACCTGCCCGGAGAAGAGGGCCGTTTGCTTGCAACGATAAGGAACGAGAAACCCATCCTGGTTTTTATGAGCCACGATTCCATACCGCCAGTCATCCAAAAGGCACTTGCCGGAGACCACACGCTGGAGATGTACGATAAGTACCAGATTTATTACTGAAGCCCGCCAACCCCTCAGGCTTCATGCCGCGCCAGGGTCAGGGCTATCTGCCCGCAATGGTGCGCATTGTGGTTAAGGATGTGGGCCAGCATGCGCAACCGCTCAATTTTCCCGAAAAAAGGGGTTTCCGTCTTTTCCAGCCACCAGCTTGTGTCGTGTTTATCGACCAGACTGTAAAGCATTTCGTAACCCGCTTCGACCAAGCGGCGCGAGGTTTCAAGGTCGGCACCCTGGCCGGTGTCGTCAAAACCCATGGTGGTATTGGCGGCAGCCGTGGGTTCGCCCAAAAAAGTACCCAGCAACAGTTGAATCTCGCCGATGTGGCGGAATATAAAGCCGATGCTGGCCGTTTTGGCATTCAGTTTCCATTGCAGGTTCTTGGGGCTGATTTTTCGGAAGTAATAACTGCAGGTGAATTTGTTTTGGTCGATGAGCAATTTAAGGGCTGTAGCATCCATGGGTACGGGAATAAGGTTCTCCCTGCAAGTTCGGAAATCCCGGCCGACCGGCAATAACCGCCCTTCAGGGCGGGCCGAAACCCGGCTTTCAAACTTTTCCTTACATTAGGGCTAATTAATCCAACCAAGCTGCCGCGTGGAGCCTATTCCCCTTCCCCTGATCGGCCGGGCCGAACATTACCGCACCCGGGTGGCCGTGCAGTGCGGTCCAATAAAATACGCCTACGGCGACCTGCTCGAGGCATCAAGTTCGGTTGCCCTGGCCCTGCTGGATGGCCGCGGCGACCTGGAAGAAGAACGCATTGCCTTTCTGGCGCTCCCCGGCTTTGACTATGTCTGCATCCAATGGGGCATCTGGCGGGCTGGGGGCATCGCGGTGCCCCTGTGCGAAAAGCACCCGATCCCTTCCATGGAATATGTGCTTACCGATACGGGTGCGGCTGTTTTGATCTGCACCCCTGAATTCCGCGACTTCCTGGAACCCCTTTCGGCCCATGTGCCCATTCGGCTGCTGGAAAGCCTGACAGGCCATACGGGCCAACTGCCGGAGGTGCGTTTGGAGCGGCGGGCCCTGATATTATACACCAGCGGCACCACCGGCCTGCCCAAAGGGGTGGTAACCACCCATGAGCAGATACAGGCCCAGATCACGGCCCTGACCCAGTCGTGGCAGTGGAGCCGTGACGACCATGTCCTGAACGTATTGCCCCTGCACCACGTGCACGGCATCATCAACATGCTGGGATGCGCCCTGTGGAGCGGGGCTTGTTGCGAGTTTCTGCCCAGGTTTGAACCCCATGCGGTCTTTGACGCCTTCCTGCAGGGTGAAATCAACCTGTTCATGGCCGTTCCGACCATCTATTACAAACTCATTGCCCACTATAACGAATTGCCCGAAAGGGAACAGCAGGCCCTCTCGGCCTGCCTGCAGCGCTTCCGCCTGATGGTCTCGGGCTCGGCAGCCCTGCCGGTGAGCGTGCTGGAAGCGTGGCGCGAAATCAGCGGCCACACCCTCTTGGAGCGCTACGGGATGACCGAAATGGGCATGGCCATCAGCAACCCGTACCGGGGCGAGCGCCGGCCGGGCTTTATCGGGCAACCGCTGCCGGGGGTTCAGGTGCGCCTGGCCGCCGAGAACGGGGAAGACGTGCCCCAGGGCACGCCCGGGGAAATCCAGGTAAAGGGGCCCAACGTCTTTCGGGAATACTGGGGCAAACCGGCGGAAACCCGCAAGGCCTTTACGGCCGACGGGTGGTTCCAAACAGGTGATATTGCCGTTTACGAGCAGGGCAGCTACCGCATTTTGGGCCGTAGTTCGGTAGATATCATCAAATCGGGGGGGTACAAGATTTCGGCCCTGGAAATCGAGGAAGTGCTGCGAACCCACCCCAAGGTAAAAGACTGCGGGGTGGTGGGCATCCCCGATCTGGAATGGGGCGAAGTCATTGGTGCCGGCCTGGTGCCCAGCGAGGCAACCCTCGAACTCGAACCCCTTCGGGAATGGCTGAAAGAGCTATTGCCTTCGTATAAAACGCCCCGGCAATACCTCCTGTTGGAGGAATTGCCCCGCAATGTACTGGGCAAGGTAACCAAGAATGCCCTCAAGGAATTGTTCACCAACCCAACCAGCCAGACATGAAGATCTACGGAGTGGCCCTGTTGTGCGCCTGCTTCCTGGCCGGAAAATTCCTGGGCCAGCTGCTCGGAAAGGCCATTGGCCTCGACGGGGATATAGGAGGGGTTGGCTTCGCCATGCTGCTGCTCATGCTGGCGGGAACCTACCTGCGTAAAAAACAGTGGCTCAACCGCGAATCGGAGGCCGGCATCTGGTTCTGGAGTTCGATGTACATCCCCATTATCGTGGCCATGGCCGCCACCCTGAACGTCAGGGCGGCCTTTGAAGGGGGGTGGGTGGCCCTGCTGGCCGGAGGGGCCGCTACCTTTGCCGGCCTGTTGCTGGTCCCCTTCCTCTCAAAAATCGGAAAAGATTCCGACCCTGATGCCAAGCCGTGATGGAACTGCTGAAAAACATCGTAGACAAGAACGGGCTAATCTTCGCCTTTTTGGTGGTGGGGCTGCTGATGCTCCTGGCCAACGGCGTCTCCAAATACCTTTTCAGGGGAAAAATCCCCGGGGTGGCCCTGGCCATCCTGGGCGGGCTTTGCCTGGCTTTCCTGGGGGGCGAAAAAGGGATGGGCGATTTTCCGCTCTTCGCCGGTATGGCCTTCCTGGGCGGCTCCATGTTCCGCGATTTTGCCGTGGTGGCCACGGCCATGGGGGCCGATATGAGCCAGATCAAAAAAGCCGGGAAGGCCGGGGTCATTTCCCTGTTTGTCGGGGTGCTGGTTTCGTTTTCGGCCGGGGTGGCCGCTGCCCTGGCCCTGGGATATACCGACCCGGTTAGCCTGACCACCATAGGGGCAGGTGCCTGTACCTACATCGTGGGGCCCGTAACCGGCTCGGCCCTGGGCGCCACTTCTGAGGTACTCGCCATCTCCATAGCCGCCGGGGTGGTAAAAACCATTTTGGTCACCATTGTAACCCCCATGATCGCGTCGCGCATTGGGCTTAACAACCCGCATTCGGCCATGGTTTTCGGCGGGATGGGGGGCACTACCAGCGGGGTGGTTGCCGGCCTGGCGGCCACCGACCCCAAACTTGTACCCTACGGGGCCCTTACTGCCACCTTTTATACCGGCCTGGGCTGCCTGCTCTGCCCGTCGGTGTTCTTCCTGATCTTGAGAGCCCTGATGGGCAGCTAACTACCAAGTACCCCACCCGTGAAAGCCAGGCCTGCAACCCAACTCGCGCTCACCATTGCTTTGCTGCTGCTGGCATACGTTGCCTGGCTCGGGTTCAGCGGGCAGATTGCGAGAGCCGGATGGCCCCTGTTCGCTTTCTTCTGCTGCCTGGCCGTGGCATTCGCCAGCCACCCTTCCCTGAAAAACTATGTGTTCACCTGTATGATTTTCGCCGGGGTTACCCTGGCGCTGTACCACCCGCAGGCCTTTCTGCAGGTCGGGGATTTCCGTCTCGCTGCCCTGATCATCCCCCTTATCCAGGTGATCATGTTCGGGATGGGGACCTCTATGAGCCCGGGCGATTTTGCCGCCGTTTTCCGCCAGCCCAGGGCCGTTGCCGCCGGGTTGATTGCCCAGCTCACCATCATGCCCCTGGTCGGATTCCTGTTGGCTAACGTGAGCGGGCTGCCCCCTGAAATTGCAGCCGGCATCGTTTTGGTGGGCTGTTCCCCCAGCGGGGTGGCTTCAAACGTAATGGCCTACCTGGCCCGCGCCAACCTGGCCCTTTCCATCACCATCACCTCCCTGGCCACCCTGCTGGCCCCTTTCGTAACCCCGCTGGGCATGCGGCTTTTGGCCGGGGCCTTTATCGAACTGGATGCCTGGCAGATGATGTGGGATATCGTGAAAATGATCCTGCTGCCTATTGGGGCAGGGTTGCTCTTCAATCACTGGATGGGGAGCGGGGCCCGGAAACTGGCCCGCCTCATGCCCCTCTTATCCATGGCGGCCATCGGGGCGATTATTACAATCATTACGGCTGCCGGACGCGATAGTCTCTTGCAGATTGGCGGCACGTTGCTGGTGCTGGTACTGGCCCACAACCTGGTTGGGTACCTGCTCGGGTATGGCTTCGCCCGCCTGCTGCGCCTGAGCGAACAGGATGCCCGCACCATCTCCCTGGAGGTGGGCATGCAAAACAGCGGCCTGGCCTCGGGGCTGGCCTATTCCCTGGGTAAAATTGCGACCATGGGCCTCGCCCCCGCCGTTTTCGGCCCCCTGATGAATATTTCCGGTTCCCTGCTGGCCTCGTACTGGCACCGGCGCAACCCTAAACCGGAGCTGTAAAACATTCGCCCAATTGCTATTTTTGTGTAATTCACGAGATTTGCGCATGCCGAAGCCTAAAAGATCGCGATCTGTATTCATTAGCCTGGTTGGCTGGGTATTTATCCTGATCTCGGGGCTGTACCTGCCCCTGGCCGGCCTCCAAACCTATGGCATTTTCTCCATGTACTCCCGGGGCCTGCTTAGCGACGACACCATCACGGCCTTTAACACCCTCGAGGTAGCCTTTTATTCCAACCTCAGGGTGTTTGCCATCCTCATGCTCATTTACAACCTGATGTTCCTTATCAGCTCTATCGCCTTGCTCAGGCGCAGGAACTGGGCCCGGGTGAGCCTGAGCATTCTCCTGGGGCTGGCTTTGCTTACCCTGGCCACGGTGGGCGCCGCCTATATCTGGTACGACTACGAGTTCACCGCCTGGAGCGACCCGGAGCGGAACCGTCGGTTTTTCCAAAACGCCGTAAGCCTGGCTATCGCCGCCAGCCTGCTGATGATCTGGCTTATCTACAAGCTCAATTCCCCCAAAATCGCGGAAAAACTCACTTGAGGCCGTATCTTTGCAGGGAATAAATTCCCAATCGCGATGAACAAGAGCGATTCAAAACAACTAGGGCTTACCGACTTCCTGGCCATGGAACGCACCCGCCTGGCGAACGAACGCACCTTCCTGGCCTATTTCCGGACTTTTGTGGTGTTCCTGGGCTCTGGCTTTGCCATCCTGAAGATGAATGCCCTGAGTGAAATTGTGGTGGTGGGTTATTTCCTCACGGCCCTGGCCCCCCTGTTGCTGGCCATTGGTGTAGGTCGCTTTATCTATGTAAAGCGCAAGCTGCAGAAGTATTACTAACAGCCGACCGGGCCATTCGCAGCAGCAATTTAAGCCGCCTCCCAGCAGGCTGGGCAGGTAGCCTGTAATTCCATCAGGCATGAACCCCGGGCTACTATTCGGCCGAAAAAATAGTATCTTGATTCCCGGTTATCCCAAATGTAAGTTATTCGGCATGAAAGCAGGTTTTACTGAAGTGCAACGGTTCAGGCAATGGTGGATACTGGCCCCTTTGCTCTTTTTTACAGCCTGGCTCGGGGCCGGTCTTTTCGGGCAACTCAGCGGGGGCGATCCGTTCGGCACCAATCCGCTTTCTGACCAGGGCGCAATAATCTTACTTGCAGGCTGGTTTGTTTTCCTGTATTTCTTCCTCTTTTATCTGGAATTGCGCACCGAGGTAGACGAAAAAGGCATCCGTGTGCGCCTCAGGGGTCTCAGCAGCGAGCACTTCCTTTGGGATGACATGCGACATACCGAATTGATCACCTACCGCTTTGTGGGTTACGGCTTGCGGCTGCTGACCCGGTACGGCACAGTCTACAACATGCGCGGCAAACGGGGGTTGGTTATCGCCCTGAAAAACGGGAGGCGCTACCTGATCGGCACCCAAAAGCCCGATGCCCTGCGAGCCTGCCTGAAATCGCTCAATATACCCGTTGCCGATCCGGACCCCCCTTCAAATACCAAGTGACCCATGATAGTTCCTCCCGTTTCTCCCCCATCGTTCAGCCGCTTGATATATGGCTTACGCATTTGGTTCGCCCCGGGCGCAGTGCTGGCCCTGCTCTTTCTGACCGGATGCAGGCAGCAGCCCGCCCCCAAGGCCGCTTTTGAGCACGACCTTGTTGCAGGCCCCAAACCCTGGACCTCAGAAACCTTTGAAGCCACGGAAGAAGACTTCACCTTTGCCATTATCTCAGACCTCAACGGGGGCGAAAGGCCCGGGGTTTTCAGCCGGGCAGTAGCCCAGCTGAACCAGCTCGACCCCACCTTCGTGCTCAGCGTGGGCGACCTGATCGACGGGGGTACCGAAGAACGCCCCCAATTGCAAAAGGAATGGGACTTTTTTGAAACCCGCGCCTCGGGGCTCAGCATGCCCTTTTTCCACCTGGGCGGGAACCACGACCTCACCAATGTAAAGATGCGGGAATTTTGGGCCGAAAGATTCGGGCCCCGATACTACCATTTCCTCTATGACAACGTGCTATTTCTGATGATCGACTCGGAAGACTATCCCGAAGCCCGGATGCAGCAAATCTACCAGGCGCGCGACACAGCCATCCGCATCATGGACGGGCTCCTGGAAGGAAAATTCGAAGAATCTGCCTACTACCACATGCCGGAACGAAACCTGGGCGGAATGAGCGAAGAACAACTGGCCTATTTCAAAGGGGTGCTTTCCCGCTACCCCAACGTGCGCTGGACCTTCCTGTTAATGCACAAGCCGCTCTGGCTGCGCGAAGACGGCATGGGGCTCAGTCGCGACTCAGCCCCCCTGGAAGCCCTGGAAGGGGTTTTGCAGGGCCGGAATTACACGGTCATTAACGGGCACTTCCACCGCATGTCGCACCGGAAACGCCTGGGGATGGATTACCTGATTCTGGGCACCACGGGCGGCAGCCAGGCGGCGGGCGATTCAACCGCCTTCGACCATGTGAGTCTGGTGCGCATGGCCAACCCCCCGATTATAACCCACCTCAGGATGGATGGGATTTTGCAGGCGGAAGGCAGCCTGCCTCCGGCAGTTGACCCACCCCACTGACCCTTTACTGCCCCAACTCCCGGGCTTCAAAGCTCAGCAAGGCCCCCTCAGAGCAGCTCACGGCGAGCTCCATCGGATTGCAGCACACCTCGCAGTCTTCGACATAGGTCTGGGAAGGAACCGAAGTATCGATTAAAACCGAGACCGTTTCCCAACAATAGGGGCATTGGAAGAAATGTTCGAACATAGCCTTGGAACAGGTATGGCTGAACCTGTGTAATAACAGGGGCTGCCAAATGGGGTAAAACCCCCAAAAATCCCCCGGTCAACAAAATAACCCTCAGCCCTGCAACTTCCAAGCATTAACCGCAGGCGAAAAGACTATTTCTGGCCCTGACCCGACCAACCTGGGCCAATCGGGGCGCAGGGGTTTCAGAACTCCACGTTGAGCAACTGCCCGCTTACCTGCAGCAATTCCAGCTCTGCCAGTTTCGCATTGTACTTGGCCTGGCTGCGCAACAGTTGCGCGCCCAACAGGTTCAGCTGCGCTTGGCGGAATTCGATGGAAGTGATCTGGCCCAATTGGTAACGCTCTTGCGAACGCTCAAAGTTGTTGCGGTTTGTTTGCAGGTTTTTATCCTGTACCTGGAGTACAAAAAGGGTGTTGCGGTAATTGCCCCAGGCATTCTGCAGGTCGCGGTCTACCTCGAGCTCGGTCTGCTGCTTGAGCAGCTGCTGGTTCTCAAAACCAATGCGGGCGTTGCGCACCGAGTTGATAGACCGGCCGCCGTCGAATAAGTTCCAGCTCAGGTTCACCGATCCGGTTACCCCGTTGGAGGTGTTCTGGAGCAGGAACGACAGCGGGCTGTTGTTGTTCAGTTCATTCCAACCGTAGGTACCGGTAAGGCCAACGGTGGGCAGGTAGCCGCTGCGGCTCGCCTTCCAGTTGTACTCCGAGATCAGGATGTCCTTTTCGGCCAGCAACATGCGCACGTTGTTGGTTTTGGCCTCGGCCATCATCTCGTCGATCTTCAGTTCGGGAAGGAAACGAACCGTGGTATCGGCGTTGAAGGCCAGTGACAGGTCGCGGTTCAAAATCAGGTTCAGGTCGCGCTTGGTATTGCGCAGATTCTGTTCGGCGTTGAGCAGGTTTACGCTGTCTGTATTGATGTCGACCTCGGCGTTGAGCACGTCCAGGCCGGTGTTCTGGCCAAACTCGAACTGGTAGCGGGCACGGGTCAGGCGGTCGCGCGAAATGGTGAGCGCCTGCCGCAGGTTGGCGACGTTCTCCTCGATACGAGCCACCTCGTAATACACCGAGAACAGCTGCAAGAGGGTTACTTCTATGGTTTGGCGCACTTCCAGCTCAGATTGCTGGGAGCGCTCCTGGAAGCGTTTGTAGTCGTACAAGCGGCCCAGGCCGTCAAACAGCAGGTAGTTAACCGAAACCGAGGCGTTGTAGCGGCGGGTTTCGGCCCCTTCGGCCGAGCGCGTATCGCCGTTTGCCAGTTTCCCTTCTGAATTCTGACGGTCGATGCTCCCTCCCGCAGTCGTCGAAACCGTGGGCAGGTAACCCGAGTTCAGGAGGTCGGCGTTGTTGGCATCAATTTCGCGCAGGTTCGAAGAAACCTTGATTCCGAGGTTGTTCTCCAGGGTTAAGGCAACCGCCTCTTCGGTGGAAAGCAGCGGCTGCTGGGCAAAAGCCTGGGCCAGGCCCAGGGCGCCGCAGCTTAAAAGCGCAATATATAACTTCATGAAGTGTGTTCTTCTAAGATGTTTGATTCCTGGTTTTCAGGGCCCTTGTTTTGGGCGGCTCCATTGCGGTTAGTGGGGGCATGGCGCAGCAGGTGCTCTTCTTCCCGCTGTTCCTTGATAGCCCTTTCTACTTCTTCTTTGGAAATTTCTTCCCCGGTTTTAAGCCATTTCACGCCGACCTTGGCCCTGTTGTTGAAGGTGAGCAGGAGGGGCAGCATGAGCAGGGTCAGGATGGTGGCAAAGCCAATACCGTAGGCGATGGAGATCGCCATGGGTTTGAGGAACTGGGCCTGCCGGCTCTTTTCCAGCAGCAGGGGCGCAAGGCCCGCAATGGTGGTTACCGAGGTCAGGAAGATGGCGCGGAAACGGGAACGGCCCGCCTCAAAAATGGCATCGTCAAAGGCCATTCCGTTACGAAGGTTCCCATTGAATTTACTGATGAGCACCAGGCCGTCATTCACCATAATCCCAATGAGGGCGATAATACCCAGAGTAGAAGGCATGCTGATGGGGAACCCGTGGATCCAGTGACCCCAGGCCACGGCGGTGAGGGAAAAGGGCACCAGCAAAATCAGCATGATGGGCTGGCTGAGGCTCCTGAAGGTAAAGGCGATGGTAATGAAGATCAGGAAAAGGACGGTAAGCCCGGCCTCTTTCATGGAATTCACCGTTTTGGCAGCCTCCCGGTTCTGGCCTTCGTACAATACAGACACAGTGGGGTAACGCGAAGTGATTTCGGGCATCACATCCTGGCGAATCCAGGCCAGCATGTCTGTGGCCGTGGTGGTCTTGCTGTCTTTCAGGTCGGCCGAAACCTGGATTTCGCGCCGTCCGTCGAGGTGGTTGATGGCCACGTCGCCCCGAATGATCTGGTAATTGGCAATTTCCTTAAGCGGCACGCGCTGGCCGTTCGGGGTCACGATGCGCATTTCGTCCAGGTCGGTGAGCGAAGAGCGGTTCGAACGGTCGTACCGCACCCACACCCGTATTTCGTCTTGCCCCCGCTGGAAGCGCTGGGTGGGCGAGCCGAAGAACCCGGCCCGCACCTGGTTCATTACGGTACGCAGGTCGAGGCCCAGCAAATAGGCGCTTTCTTTGAGCTCCAGCCTGATTTCCTTGATGCCCGCCGGATCGTTGTCTGACACATCCTTCAACAGGTCATTGTTTTCCAGGGCGTTTTTAAGATCTACCTTGGCCGCCTTCAGTTCGCTGATATTGTTGCCGAGCAGGGAAACCGAAACCGGGCTTCCGCCGAAGCGGCCCCCGGAGCCGTAAATCAGGCTCTCGACCCCTACCACGGGACCTACCAGTTCGCGGATGCGGTTCGACACCATATCAGAGATAATGGCATCGGGGCGTTCTTCCCCGGGAAGCAGGTTTATGGTGAGGGAGGCCTGGGAAGACCCCGGCCCTACGGCCTTAATAACGTTTTCGTAGAGGTCCTTCTCACTGCCCTGCATATACTGCTGGGTGAGTTCCCGGTTTACGACCATGGCCTTTTCCTCAATCAGGTTTATGATCGAGTCGGTAACGCGCTCGTTGGTGCCGTTGGGCATAGTAAGCTGGATCGACACCCGGTCGCTGGCGATATCCGGGAAAAAGGAAGTGCGCACAATCCCCCCGCCAATGGAACCAATGGTAAGCACAAAAGCGACCACAAAAAAGGCAAAGGTGAGCAACTTATGGGTCATGGCGAAGCGCAGGGTTGGCTCATAAAGCGTGTCGCGCATCCACACCATAATGCGGTCGCCGATTTTGTTGATCTCGCGCAACCTGGCAAAACCTTTGCCGAGCAGGGTCTTCGGCTTCTTTTGCTGGGGCATGAGCGCCTTGGAATGCGCCAGGTGGGCCGGCAGAATGAGCAGCGCTTCAATCAGGGAAACCACAAGGGTAAGGATCACGATCACCGAGACCTCGCCGAAGAATTCACCCAGGCGGCCGTCCAGGAAGAAAAAGACCGAAAAGGCGAGAATGGTGGTGATGATGGCCGAAACGATGGGCGGAATTACCTCCAGGGTGCCGTCGATGGCTGCCTGGATGGGGTTCTTGCCCCGCTCGTGGTGCTGGTAAATGTTCTCGGCGATCACAATACCGTCGTCTACCAGAATCCCCACCACGATGATCATCCCGAAGAGGGAGAGTACGTTAATGGTCACGTCGAACAGGGGGGCGAAAATGAACATCCCCAGAAAGGAAATGGGCAGGCCGAAGGCCACCCAGAACGCCAGGCGCGTATTCAAAAACAGGGAGAGGAAGATGAGCACGAGCAACATCCCCATAATGGCGTTGGAGGCGAGCAGCTCGGTACGCTGGTTGAGCACCGTAGACTGGTCGCTCACCACATTGAGCTTCACATTGTTGTGCTTCTGGTTGAAGTCATCGATATAGGCCTTCACCTTTTCGGCCGAGGTGAGGAGGTCTTCGGTATTGGTGCTGGTAATGCTTACGTTCACGGAGAGCTTCCCGTCGTAATACGAGGCGTTGGGGCTTTCCGAAAAACGGTCGCGAATCTCGGCCACATCCTTCAGGCGAACCGTTTTCCCGGAGGCATCGCCCCGAATGATCAAGTGCGACAGCTCGTCCCCGTAATAGGAGCGGTTGTTGGCCCTGATCAGGTATTCCTCGGCGCTGGTTTTGATGTTCCCCCCCGTTACCAAAATATTGGCATTGGCCACGGCACGTGACACCTCATCAAAGGTGAGGTCGTAGGCCAGCAGGCTGTTTTCGTTTACGGCAATCTCGATCTCTTCCTGGGGGAAGCCCGAAACCTGGATCTGTGAAATTCCGTCTATGCCGCGGATGTCGTTTTCAATCTGCCGCCCGATTTGTTTCAGGGTTACCAGGGGCACCTGCTCCCCGCTGATGGCGAAGCTGATGGTCTGCCTGATGGGCCGTTGCTTCGAAACCACCAGGGGCTCCATCCCCGTCGGAAAGGTGGGCACCTGGTCTACGGCATTCTTCACTTCAAGCAACATGAAATCCACATCGCGCCCCTTCTCGATCTCGATGTTGATGGTGCCGCTGTTTTCGCGCGAGGTGGAAGTTACACGCTCCACGCCTTCGAGGCCTTTCAGGTTGTCTTCGATCTTCAATACAATCCCTTCCTCCACTTCCTGGGGAGATGCCCCGGGGTAGGTAATGCTGATGTCGATGTTCCGCGAATCGGTGAGCGGGAAAAAGGACGACTTCAGCGACAGGGCCCCGTAGATCCCGAAAATGAAAAAGGTGAGGATAAAGACGTCTACGGCGACGTGGTATTTGATGAAATAGGAAATGATGGCGCGCATGGATACAGATCAAAAGTTAGTTGAGGGAACCTTCTCCCTGATACACCTTCACCAGCATTCCTGCATAAGCTCCCACAACGGGCTTGGAAACTATGGTGATTCCATCGGGCACGTCTTTCAGCACCACCGATTTGTCAGTAAAATAGACCGGCCTTACGTCGATCAGGTCCAAAATGGTGTCGCGAACCACAAAGATCCGGTCGCCTTCCAGGAGCAGGCCCCGATCAATCTCGATGGCATCGGCCTCTTCCTTGGCATGGAGGTTGGCCTCCAGGTACATCCCTTCCTTGAGCGAGGGGTCGCGTACCTCAATAAATGCGGTAATGGTCTGCGAATTCTGGTCTACCCGGGCGTTGATACGGGAAACGGTTCCCATATAGGTGTTGGTGCGCTCCAGGTTCACTAATTCTACTTTCTCCCCTACCCGCAGCATGTCGCTGAAGGTCTTGCTAACGGCCACTTCGAGTTCGTAGATGCCGGTGTCGATGAATTCGCCCAGTTTCTGGCCAGAGCGGATCAGGGTCCCTTCGGTAACCAGGGCCTCGGTCAGCACCCCGCTGAAAGGCGCCCGGATGTTGTATTTGGAGAGCCGCTCTTCCAGGTTCTTTACATTGTAATAGCTGGTGAGGATACCCCGTCCCGAAATAAAGTATCGCTCCTTCTCGGTGCTCAGCTCGGGGAGCTGGGGGGTGCTCTGGTTCAGGTCGAACCCGTTCAGGTAGGCCTGCCATTTCGGGCTGATCTCCGGATAGTCAAGCCGCAGGTCGGGCATGATGGAAGTGATCAGATTGTACAGGTTGCTCTTGGCCGACTGTACGCTGGCCCGGTATTCAGAAGCGTCAATGCCGATAATGAGCTCGCCCTGACGGTACTCCTGCCCCGGTTTGAACAGTTTGGAGCCCCGTTTGAAAACGCCCTGCACTTCCGAATAGAGTTCGACCCGGCTTTTGGCAAGCAGGTTGCCGTTGGCCGGCACGAAAATGGGCACGGCCCCGTTGCGCACGGTTTCGACAAAAACGGTTTTGACCACTTTGGTCGGGCGGGGCGTGGGGGTCGATTTGCTGGCTATGATGAGCTTGGCGACGTAAAAGGACAGTGCGATGAGCACAACGCCCAGAATCGATAATATAAGTTTTCTTTTATCCATGTATTTGGTTCAGCAGACTCTTTAGATTTCAAAACTAACCCTAAGTTTAATCGTGCTTCGTTAAATATATCTTAAAAGGCCTGCGGGAAGGCCTTAAACAGGAGGAGGGCGCCCGGGGCGCCCTCCTACAGCTACGTTAAAAATTAAACCAAACTTCTAAATCATATCCTTATTCCTAATGATCGTCACCATCTTCAAACTTGGTGTCGGCCATGCGGGTACGCGAGAATTCGTTGTTCCGGTAATCGATATCCGATTTTTCTACATCGTAGTCAAATACCAGCAACTGGCGCGTATTGAGTTTGCCCAGGTTGTTGTACGAATCAAATTCGTTGTGCTGTATCTGCAGGATTTCAAGGCTCGCCAGGCGGCCGAAACTCTCCGGGATGGCCCCTCCCAACTTGTTGTTGGCCAGCACCAGTTCGCGCAGGGCCGAGAGTTCGCCAATGCTCTCCGGAATGTTGCCGTAGAGCTGGTTTTCGAACAGGCCCAGCGATTCGAGCTTGTGCAGCGACCCGATCGATTCGGGGATGCGCCCGTAGAACGTATTGCTCGACAGGTTCAAAATTTCCAGGGATTTCAACTGGCCGATGCCCGCCGGAATACGCCCTGAAAGAAAATTATTGAAGGCAGAGAACTCTACCAGCTTGACAAGGCCCGCAACGGTCTCGGGCAACTCCCCTTTCAGGCGGTTCATTTCAATTTTCAAGACCCGCAGCTCGCTGAGTTTAAAAACTGATTGCGGCAGCTGGCCGGTCAGGCTGTTGAAAGCCAGGTTCAGCACTTCGAGCTTGGGGAGATTGCCTATAGATTCGGGCAGGGGGCCCATCAGGTTGTTGTGGAAGAGCTCCAGCCCCACCACGTGACCATTGCTCAAAGAAACCCCATACCATTCGTTGACTGGTTTTTTCAGGTCCCATTTCCGAACCCAGTGTACGCCATTGGTGGCAAAGTACAATTCTTCCAAAGCCTGCTTCTCAGCTTTGGGGACCTGAGCGCCCGCCCACAGTGAAGCGGAGAGGGCGATGACAAGAAGTGCGAATCGTTTCATAGTTGTCGACAACATGCTCTTTTCTGATAATATTCTTCAGAATTTACCTACAAAGTAAGACAAATACACCGACAAGTGATGGCTTTACCAGATAAACGGTCCAAATTTGTTGTGAAGTATGTAAAAGTTGTTGTAATGGTCGACAGAAAAGGTCATTCCGTCGACTCCAACTCGGCCGAGAGGGTTTCCCACTGCCGCATGAGCTGCTCCAGCTCCACCTTGCGGTTTTGGTAGGAATCGAAGAAATCGGGTTGGCTGGCAACCTCTTCGTAGTGCATGTGGAGCTGGTAATCCATTTCAGAGATTGCCTTCTCGAGATCGCCTATCTTGCCTTCCAGGGTGCCCAGCCGGTTTTTCAGCGACTTTCTGCGCTTGCGCACCTCATAATCGCCGGCTGCTGCCGAAGCGGCCTGGGGCTCTGCCCCCGGCTGTGCCTTGGGGTCGCCCAGTTCAATGGCGCGGAACGATTCGGCCTTGCGCTGCTCGAGGTAAAAGTCAATGTCGCCCAGGTAGGGCTTGATGCCCCGATCGCGGAATTCGTACACCACGTTGGTAAGGCCCTGGAGAAAATCGCGGTCGTGCGAAACTAAAATCAGGGTGCCCTCAAAATGCTGCAGCGCCTCTTTCAGCACCCGCTTGGAAGGGATGTCAAGGTGGTTGGTGGGCTCGTCCATCACCAGCACGTTAAAAGGCTGCAGCAGCATACGCGCCAGGGCCAGGCGGTTCCGCTCGCCCCCTGATAGAACCCTAACGGGCTTGTCTACCTCTTCGCCCCTGAACAGGAAGGCCCCCAGAATATCGCGTACCCTGGGGCGGGTTTGTTCGTTGGCCGCATCGAGCATGGTGTCGAGTACCGTTTTCTGGCCATCGAGGTGCTCGGCCTGGTTTTGGGCGAAGTACCCGAGTTGTACGTTATGCCCCAGCTGGCAACGCCCCTGGGCGGCAAGTTCGCCCACCAGAATGCGGGCCAGGGTGGTTTTCCCCTGCCCGTTCTGGCCCACAAAGGCAATTTTGCTGCCCCGCTCGATGAGCAACTCCAGGTTTTCAAGCACCACGTGCTTCCCGTACGATTTGGTGAGTCCTTCGAGTTCGGCTACTACACGGCCGGGCTGCAAAGACACCGGGAAGCGCAACGCCATCACGCTCTGGTCTTCGTCATCGACCTCGATGCGTTCCATCCGGTCGAGCTTCTTGATGAGCGACTGGGCCATGGAGGCCTTAGTCGACTTGGCCCGGAACCGTTCTATAAGCCGTTCGGCCTGCTCAATCTCGCGCTGCTGGTTTTTCTGGGCGTTGAGCTGTTGCTGCCTGATCTCGTCGCGCAACTCCATGAATTCGGAATAGGGCTTGCGGTAATCGTAAATACGGCCCATCGATATTTCAATGGTGCGGTTGGTAAGCCGGTTCAAAAACATTTTGTCGTGCGAGACCAGCATTACGGCTCCCGGGAATTGGACCAGGAAATCTTCGAGCCAGATAATGGATTCGATATCGAGGTGGTTGGTGGGCTCGTCGAGCAGCAGCAGGTCGTTTTTCTGGAGCAGCAGCTTGGCCAACTCGATGCGCATGCGCCAGCCCCCCGAAAAGGTGGTGGTGGGCTTGTCGAAATCGTCGCGCCTGAACCCGAGCCCCAGCAAGATCTTTTCGGTTTCGCCCTGGTACTGGTACCCGCCTATTAGCTCATAGCGGTGGGTGAGGTCGCTCAGGGCCACCATCAGGTCGTGGTAGGCTTCGCTCTCGTAGTCTTCCCGTTCGGCGAGGGCCAGGTTTACCTGTTCCAGCTCCTGCTCCAGCGCCCTGATCTCGCCGAAGGCCTGGTAGGCCTCCTCCAGTACCGTCCGGCCTTTTTCAAAATCGAGGTCCTGCTTCAGGTAACCCACGGCCAGGCCCTTGTCGCGGGAAATGGTGCCCGAAGTCGGTTCCGTTTCCCCGGCCAGCAGCTTGAGGAGGGTAGACTTGCCCGCCCCGTTCTTCCCGATCAGGCCCACCCGGTCTCCGGGGCCCAGGCGAAACGCCAGGTCTTCGAAGAGGGCTTCGCCTGCATAACTGACGCCGAGCTTGTGTACGTTTAGCATAGGGCTTGGGGCAGGCCTGCGGGCCCGCACTTTGATATCGCCGGCAAAAGTCCGAAAAAATTATCGAATTCAGGCGAGGCCCCTCCCTTCTTTCCCAAAATGGGATTGGTAACGGGCCAGATCCATCTCAGGGGGCAGGCTGTGGCCGCCTTCCATAAAGCGCACCAGGCAATGGGCCGCGTACGGGGCGATAAGCACCCCCCTTGAGCCCAGCCCGTTCAGCACAAAAAGCTCGGGGTGCCCGGGGTGGCGGCCCACCAGCGGCCGGCGGTCGGGAACGGTGGGGCGAATGCCCGCCACCTGCCCCTCCACTTCAAAGTCGCAGCTCACGAACTTGCGCAGCTGGCCCAGCAGTTCTTCCCGCGCACCCTGTGTGGGGGTCTGGGAATAGTCATTCCAGGCATAGGTGGCCCCTACCCGGTAGCGGTCGTGACCCAGCGGGATAAAAAAGGCCCCAGATTTGACAATGCGGTCTTCCCGGAGTTCGGGCGCCCTGATGGTCAGCACTTCGCCTTTGGTCCCCTGCAGGGGCAGGTAGTTGAAAAAAGGGTTGCCTCGCATCCCGAACCCTTCGCAAAACACCACGCGCCGGGCCTTCAGCTCGCCATAACGCACATGGCCGTCTTCAAAGGTGAGGGAGGCATGGTCAAAAGCAGCCGTATCGAGCAGCCCCTGTTTGCGCAGCTGCTGTGAAAAGGTGTTCAGCAGGGTGCTGGTGGCAATGCGGCCTGTGTTGTTGACCCGGCCGAAGCCATAGGGGGCATCGATGGCCGGGTTCTGGTTGCGCACCAGGCCGGGTTCCAAAAATTCAGACAGGCCAGGCCTGTCAGCAGCCTCAAACCAGGCGTTTTGCTCTTCGGCCGAAGCCAGGCGGCGAAAGAGGGGCTTCTTTTTGTCGACCGAGATGCCCCACTGCTGCTCAAGGGTTTGGTAAAACGGCAGGGAAAAAGCCATCAGGCGACTGCCTTCCCAGGCCATCGTAAAGCGTTTCAGCACCACGGGGTTATAGAGGCCGCCGGCTATGCGCGATGCCTGCAGGGAGGCATCGTCAAAAACACGCAGGCTGCAGCCTTCCCGTCTCAGGGTTTCGGTGAGGGCCAACCCGGCCAGCCCCGATCCGACAATCAGATAATCGAGCATAAACCAAAGGTAGAAAAGATTCCCGGGGAGCCCTAAAAAAACAACCCCGGCTCGTAGGCCGGGGCAGTTTGCATTCTTGAATTGGAAATTCGTAGGCTTTTGGCGTTTAATACGCCCACATATCTTGTTCGCGGTTGCGAATCTGTTCTTTGATACGCTCTGATTCCAACAACTGGAAGAGGGCGTTTTCTGCAATGTATTCCTTGATTTCGCGGTCGCCATGCACGTTCTCTTCCTTGTATATCACGGCGTTGAAACGACGGGCGTTCAACAGCATGTCGAAAGAGAGGGGCTGAGACGAATTCCGCTGGTTGAATACCTTGGCATCGTGCAAAATCTGACGGGCGCTCGGGTACCATACCCAGAAGAGTTCCACCAGGGCATCTTCGGGAGACATGGACTCATCGTCGATGAAGTTCACGTCGGGGGCCACCGGGGCAATTCCCAGCAGGCGGTACTTAAGTTCGCCCTGCCGCTTGTCGAAGTACCAGATCCCTTTGATCCGGTATTCCTCGATGTCGGCAGCGGTAAGGTCGCGCTGGTTGATGTACTCCATGGAGATCTGCTCCCCGGCATTCAGCTGCTCGTACCCGAGGTCGGTGGTATCCACCTTCTTCAGGGTAGCTTCCAGGTCACTGAATTTGCGCTTCTCCGTAAAATATGAGTCTACGTAAACATCGGTGAGCTTGCCGCTCTTGATGTTCTTGATCAGCACGTCGTACAGCGAGCGGCGGTCAGAGCCGATGTCGATGGTATCGATCGGATAGTACATCGGGAAATTCACCCGCTCGTCCAGATCGATTACCTCCCAAATGGTCTTTGACCATAAGATGTCGCGGTCGTCAACGTACCCATATTCCATGGGCTTGTCGTTGTCTGCGGCAATCTGGGCTTCGGTGCGTATGCCGATTTCCTCGGGCTTCTTGGCATTCAGGATGTTGGCCTGAGACCAAGCGGCCGCGGGCAGTACCGCCAGCGCTCCGATTATTAAAACTCGTTTCCAATTCATGGGTTTACTGGTTTATCAGTTTCGGATCCCTGCGCCGGGAGCCCGTTGGGGCTCCCGGTCACCGGAATCGGTTTAGACACTTTCTAGTTGGTGAGCTCCACAACCACGGGAGACACCTTCTTCAACTTATAGCTCTTGTTGTTGGTGATATAAGCCTCGATGTCGAAGATCTGGACGGCATCACCGCGGCCGGCCCGCTTCAGGGCCGACTTGGCCCGTGCATCAAGTTTGTCTCCGTTAACCTGTACGGTAGGCTGACCCGGCACCTTGAACTTGAAGCCGCTAACGGCCAGGTTCAGGTCAAAGTCGAAGTCTTCCAACAGGGCTCCAACGGTAGAGATTTCCAGGTTGTTCCGGGGCATGGCCACGCTGCCGCTCTCGCCGCGGATCGAACCTGCAGGGCGCGGGATGTCTTTGATACGGAATTCCGAACGGGTGGTGATGTTCTGACCGTCAGGCAGGGTACCGGAAGCGGTGATGGTCACGGTACGGCCTGTACCGGGGTTCATCACGTAGTTGCTGCCGCTGCGCTTTTCCAGACCGGCTGCAGAAGCACTCACCTTGTTGTCGGGGATGCCGGGGATGGAAATGGTCATCGGGTTAGATACCCCGCGGTACACCACGTTCATCTTGTCGGCAGAGATCACAGCCGCGTTGGGCTTGGAAATGGTGGAGAAGCTGTTCTTCACGGGAACCGGGGTCTCAACCCCATCCTGCATGTAAAACAGGGTTCCGGCGATTTGATGGTCTCCGGGGTTACCGGCACCGATCAGCAGCTCCACGCCGCCTTCCTTCAGTTTGTAATCAGATCCTTCAGACAGCTTGCGGCCGTCGAGGGTCAGCTCGGCTTTCACCGGCTTGGCCGACTTGTCGGTCTTGCCCAGCACGATGCTTCCTGCAAATTTCTCACCCGAATAGAAGGCCGATTTCTCAGACTCCAGCAGGGTGGAGAAGTTGGTCAAAGACACCTGGCTGGTGAGCTCGCCTTGCAGCATGGCTTTCAGGGCACCCTCTTCGATAGCCTTGATGTCTGCCTGCAGGGAGGTGAGCTTGGTCAGGGAGGCGATAAGCGGGAAGCCTTCGTAGTGGTAGTCAATCCAGTCTACTTTAACTCCGTCGCGGCGCTCTACCTTGCCATTCTCGTCCCCGGTTTGGAAGCGGGTCTTAACGGCCTCTGATACTTCGGGGAACTTGTCGCCCAGTATGGCGAGCACGTTGTCGCGGTAGCCATGGATGTTCTCCATAAAGCGCTTGCCTTCTTCGGCCAGGTTGTCGCCCTGGAAGAATTTCTCGTCCAGGTAATCTGACTTGTCCATTACCTCGTAATCCGTCGGGTCCTCGATCTTCTCGACCATGGAGTTCTTCAGGTTTTCGAGGTAATCGTTATACTCCTGAGACAGCTGCTTGATCTGCTGGGCATCTTTATAGAGCCCTGCATATTTGGCAGCATCTTCGGAGGCTTTGGTCTCAAGGCTTTCGAGAAACGCTAGGTTGTTCTCGGAAGACTTTGCATTGGAAGACTCCATCTTTTCGTTCATAAGACCGAACGCAGCGAGTACTTCCTTGCTCATATTTAACGCCAGCATAGCGATGAAGATCAAATACATGAGGTTGATCATCTTCTGCCGGGGTGTTGCTTTTCCTGATGCCATTATATCTAATTAGTTGTTAACAGTTACTTTGATTTGGGGATAGATGCTGAACAACAACTCAATTAGTTTCTGCTCATCGCGGACAGCATGCCTCCGTAAACCCCGTTCAGGGAAGACAGGTTGCTGGCCAGAGATTCCATTTGGTCTTTGAGGGCTCCGGCATTTTGAACCACTTCTTCGTTGATGGAAGCCTGGCGGCTGGCGCTTTCCAGTTGTACTTTGTACAGGCTGTTGAGCGATTCCATCTGGGCAGCGGCTTGCGACAGTTCCTCAGAGTATTTCTTGGTGTGCTGGATGGCATCGGCGGTAGGGGCAATGCCTTTGGCGGCTCCTTCGAAATTGCGGATGCTCTCACCCAGGCTGGAGAACAGGGAAGCGTCGATGTTGGCTTCTTTGAGGAGTTCGTCCAGTTTCTTGCTCAGCAGGCCTTCGGCTTCTTTGGCGTCGGCCGCCTGCTTTTTGCGATCGTTGGCTTTTCCACCGGTCAATTCGGGGTACACCAGCGACCAATCGTATTCGTCGTCTACCGGTTCAAAGGCGCTGATCGCGAAGATGAGGGCTTCTGTAATAAGACCGATCGCCAGCAGCAGACCACCTGTAAGGGGTCCGAACTCCCAGTGGAGGATCTTGAACAATGCACCGATGATAACCACCGAAGCACCAAGGCCGTAGGCCATGTTAAAGAGCTTTTTAGTTGATTTAGACTGTGCCATAATTTGAGATTTGATTTAGGTTTAAAATTAAGAATAAGAATCTAGGTTAAAGTTTGATTGCTTGGGATTAAAGTTTTCTTACTGGGTTGAATCTTCTTCGCCCATATAGTCCTGTACGGTGCGGAAGCCAATGTAGCTCCGGGCCGAATCCTGGTATTCGAAATCGCGGGTGCTCACCTGCAGGAAGTAGGCCACGTCTTTCCACGAACCGCCGCGGATCACCTTGCGGGTGTTGTCTTTGCTGTCGGCGTTCGGGTTCATGGTAGAGGCGTACTCATACGACCCGGGGTAGTAGCTCGAGTTGGTCCACTCCGAAACGTTCCCGGCCATGTTGTAAAGGTTGTAATCGTTAGGTTCGTACGACTTGGCCTCGACGGTATACAGGGCCGAGTCGGCCGCGTAATCGCCGCGCTGCGGCTTGAAGTTGGCCATGAAGCAGCCGGTGTCGCTGATCACGTAAGGGCCGCCCCAGGGATAGGTACCCCCTTCGATGCCCCCCCGGGCAGCGTATTCCCACTCGGCTTCGGTAGGCAGGCGAAACTGGTTCACAAACTGCTTGCCCCGCTCGCGCTGGTCGTCGTTCTTGAATTTGGTGCGCCAGTTGCAGAACGCCTTGGCCTGGTTCCACGATACGCCCACTACCGGATAGTCGCTATAGGCGTCGTGCCAGAAGTAGTCGTTGTGCATGGGCTCGTTGTAGGAGTACTCGAAATCGCGGATCCACACGGTGGTGTCGGGGTATATCGAAGTTTCCTCCTTGCGGATGAAGTCTTTGCGGCGGCCGTTTTGGGCACGGGCGGCGGCTTCGATATCCATCCAGGTATATTTGTACTTCAACTTGGTCACGTCGATGGTGCGCTGGCCGTTGTACGATTCCTCTTCAGGGATGTACATAGAGTCCATTACCTCGGCATAATAGGAATCCGGGTACTCAGAGGTGTCCCATACCAGGTCTTCGTCTTTATTCAGGGCGCGGCCCTCGTACCAGTCGTCTCCAAGCCCGGTGTAGTTGTCGAGCATGTATTTATCGTATACAGAAAGGTTGGCCGTATCGGCATCCTTAAAAGCGTACATGCCGATGCCATCGTCTTCGGGGCCCATACCCAGCTCGTCGGCCAGGATGGCCAGCCTGGTGCGGACCACTGAATCCTTTACCCACTCCACAAACTGACGGTACTCGCTGTTGGTTATTTCGGTGTCGTCCATATAAAAGGAACGTACGGTAACGGTTTTGGTAGGCGCATTCATAACGTTGGCCATGTCTTCTTCACTCTTACCCATGATGAAAGATCCCCTGGGGATCAGTTCCATCCCGTAGGGTTTTTCAGGGTACCATTTTTTACCCTGAACACCCACGAGCTCCCCTTTGGATTTGGAACCGCAGCTGCTAAGCAAAAAAACACACGCTATAGATGATAACAATAGCTTCTTCATACGTTAGGTTAATTTCGGTTAAGACGGTAGGTACGATCTTTGATTATTCACTAAAACTGTAATTTGAATAATTTATTGTACGTCCCGGCTATTCTCGCGTAAATAAATGGGTTTAATTAAAGCCCTTCTTATAGGCCTTAAACCACCTCTCAGGGATATTCTGGTCGCAGGCTTCCAGATAGTCCTGTTCGGTGCATGGTAATAACGCAGGTGCTTGTGATTTAGTATGCGCCCCGAGGAGGTTGGGAACCTCTACCCACCAACGGCTGGTGAGGGCGCTTTTGTAGAAGTGAAGTTGTTCAGACTCGCAGGGGACGATGTAGCGGATAAAGTCCGGGTCTGTCTGGGAGGGCCGTTCCTTGATGCGGAAATTGTGGCCTTCCATAAAATACCAGATCATCTGGGCGACGAGCTGGAAGGATTGCATGTTGTTCTCGATCTCGAAAATGCCAAAGGCAGCAATGTTGTCGCCCATGCCGGCATAGCGCGTAATGGCGCAGATTTCGCGCCCCGTAAACCCGTTGGGCGAAAAGCTGTCGGGCTGCCCCATCTCGGAGGCGCGGATGGCCCGGGCGTCGAGGCTCACTAGGTGCGCATTGCGCAGCACGGGTTCGGCCAGGGAAACATCGGCGGCGATCTCCCCGAGGCGGTAGGCGTCAAAGAAGAGGCGGTCCATAAGGTCTACCTCTTCCTGGGCGTTGAAGTAGCTCTGGTAGCCGATGTTCGAAAAGTTGAACAGGTTGTTCGGCTTTTCGGTAATGATGCGGCTCATATAGGAGTGGGAGGAAATGAGCTCCTCCTCGGCCCCGAAATCGAAGCGGCTGTCGATGGAAACCAGGTTCACCATGTCGGCAATCCCGTCGAAGGAGCGGTACATGGGGTAGGTAATATCCTGGGTGGCCCCGATAACGATGGGGATGATTTTTTCCTCCAGCAACTCGGCCAGAATTTCGCGCACCACAAAATAGGTGTCCTTGACGGCTTCGCCTTCGCCTATATCGCCCAGGTCAATAATGGTGTCGTTCCAGTTGCCCTCCATCAGGCGGTAGAGCTGCATGCGGATCTCGTCGAGGTCGATCCGGCTGGTCTTTTTGATAAAGGCGTTGCGCGATTCGTAGACCCCCAATATGGCATAGGTGGCCCCGGCCAGAACGGGCAGGCCCTCCTGCTCGGTGTGCTTGTAGACAATGCGGCCCAGCGCCTGGGCGGGCAGCAGTTCGCAGTGGGCCAAAACGCGCTGCGATACAGGGAGCAGGAAATCGAAAGCCATACTGGCGGCGCCTTATTTTGTTTTTTTACCGGTTTTTCTGGAACCCAGCAGCTCGCGTGCCTGATCGAGGCTCAGCTGGCCGGGGTCTACGTCTTTGGAGAGGTCTACCTTGGTGCGGCCCTTGATCACGGTGTGCCTGCCCCAACGGCCCTTCTCGATGCGGATGCCTTCCTCGGGCCATTGCCTGACGACCTTCTCGGCTTCCTTTTTCTTCTTGTCTTCGATGAGTTCGGCAATATCGGCCTGGCTCAGGCTGTCGAAGTCGTACTTCTTGGGTACGTTCACGAAAATGCCGTCCCATTTGATGAAAGGCCCGAACCGACCCTTGCCTTTGGTAACCGGCTTGCCTTCGTATGTGGCTATGGGGGCGTCGGCCTGCTGCTTGGCACGGATCAGTTCGGCGGCCCGCTCCATATCGACATCAAAAACGTCTTCCCCGGCGTCGAGCGAGACAAAACTTTTCCCGAAACGCACGTAGGGGCCGAAGCGACCCACGTTCACTTCCACTTCCTGACCCTGGTAGGTGCCCAGCTTTCGGGGCAGCTTAAAGAGGTCGAGGGCCTCCTCGAAGGTTATGGTAGATATGGACTGATCGGGCAAGAGGCTGGCGAAGAGGGGTTTTTCTTCTTCCTCGGCCGTGCCGATCTGCACCATGGGCCCGAAGCGGCCCAGGCGGGCGGCTACCTGCCTGCCCGATTTAGGGTCAGTGCCCAGCACCCGTTCCCCGCTGGCCCGGTCGGCGTTTTCTTCGACCTCCAGCACATTCGGATGGAAGTCTTTGTAAAAGGCCCGAAGCACCTCATGCCAGTCTTCGTCTCCCGAGGCAATATCGTCAAAGTCTTTTTCAACCTTGGCGGTGAAATGGTAATCGAGGATGTTCGCGAAGTGGCTGACAAGGAAGTCGTTCACCACCATGCCGATATCGGTGGGCACCAGTTTGCCCTTGTCGGAGCCCACGGTTTCAGTCAGCGCGCTTTCGGTAATCTTACCTTTTTCTAGCACCAGCTGGGTATAGGCCCGTTCGCTGCCCTCGACGCTGCCCTTCTCCACATAACCCCGGTTCTGGATGGTGGAAATGGTGGGGGCGTAGGTAGAAGGACGGCCGATGCCCAGCTCTTCGAGTTTCTTCACCAGGGATGCCTCGGTGTAGCGGTAGGGCGGGCGGGTAAAGCGTTGGGTGGCCGTGATGTAGTTGGCCTGCAGGGCCTCCCCTTCTTCCATGGCAGGGAGCATGCCCTCCTGCTCCTCCAGGTCTTCCTCGTCTTTGCCCTCGAGGTAAACCTTTAAAAAGCCCTCAAATTTGATCACCTCCCCTTCGGCGGCAAAGAGGGATTCCTGTTTGTCGTTGCGGATGCGAACCTGGGTGCGCTCCAGTTCGGCATCGCTCATCTGCGAGGCCAGGGTGCGCAGGCGGATGAGATCGTACAGGCGGGCCTGGTCGCGGTCAAGGTTCGGTTGCTGGAGGTTCATATCGGTGGGGCGAATGGCCTCGTGGGCTTCCTGGGCCCCTTTGGTCTTCGACTGGAACTGGCGCACCTTGCTGTACGCCTCCCCGTAGTTCGAAACAATGGCCTGTTTGATGGCTTGAATGGCCTCGCCCGACAGGTTCACGCTGTCGGTACGCATATAGGTGATGAGCCCGGCCTCGTAGAGCCGCTGGGCCACCTGCATGGTACGCGACACCGAGAAATAGAGCTTGCGGGAAGCCTCTTGCTGCAGGGTGGAGGTGGTAAAGGGCGGGGCCGGCGATTTTTTGGCGGGTTTTTTGTCGAGGCTGTCGACTGCAAAGGCGGCCTGGTCTACCTTTTCCAGAAAGGCGCGCGCCTCTTTCAGGCTCGGGAAGCTCTCCTGCAGTTTGGCGCTGAATACGGCACCGTGGGCTGTGCGGAATTCGGCGGCCACCCGAAAGCTGCTCTCGGGAGAAAAGGCCTCAATGGCCCGTTCGCGCTCCACGATCAGGCGCACCGACACCGACTGTACGCGGCCGGCCGACAAGCCGGTTGTGCCACGGCCTGGCGGCCCGGTCCAGCCGCGCTGTGGCATGTGCGCACACGCGGTCGCGCGCGCGCAGCGCGCGTCCGCGGCGTGGTCACCGTGTGTGGGACAA
>JBNKGM010000032.1:0-34417 GCA_050289825.1 Robiginitalea sp. | reverse complement strand
CCTCCTGGGCAGGAGGGGCAGGCGGGGCTGCCTCGGCCGGCTGGGGGGCAGGCCCTGCCGCTGTGCCGCTGAGCACGGCCTGAACGTCGGTGCCTTTGGGCCCGATCACCGCGAGCACGGCGTCAACCGGGGCCGACTCCCCTTCCTGAATACCAATGTGGAGCAGGGTGCCTGAATAAAATGACTCGAATTCCATGGTGGCCTTGTCGGTCTCGATCTCGGCCAGGATATCGCCTTCTTCCACCTTATCTCCCACCTGCTTCAGCCATTTGGCCACGGTTCCTTCTTCCATGGTATCGCTGAGCCGGGGCATTGTTATGATTTCTGCCATCTGCCTGTATCTTATAATTTATGCGCCAGAAACGGGTAATCGCGCTGTTCGTAGACCACGTCGTAGAGTTGTTCTACCGGGGGGAATTCAGATTTTTCCGCAAATTCCTCGCACTCCTGCACCAGCTTGCGAACCCGCTTGTCGATTGCGGTGATCTCGGCATCGGTGGCGTATTTTTTCTCTTTGATCACGTCGAGAACCTGGGTGATCGGGTCAATTTTCTTGTATTCCTCTACCTCTTCCTTGGTGCGGTAGTGCTGGGCATCCGACATGGAATGGCCCCGATAACGGTAGGTCTTCATCTCCAGGAAGGTGGGTCCGCCGCCGCTGCGGGCCCGCTCTACGGCCTTGTAAACCTCCTCGGCCACGGCCACCGGGTCCATGCCGTCTACCGGGCCACAGGGCATTTCATACCCGAGACCCAATTTCCAGATATCGGTGGTGTGGGCGGTACGGGCTACCGAGGTACCCATGGCATAGCCGTTGTTTTCGCAGATGAAAACCACGGGCAGCTGCCAGAGCATGGCCAGGTTAAAGGTTTCGTGCAGGCTGCCCTGCCGAACGGCACCGTCGCCCATATAACAAAGGGTAACCGCATCGCGGCCGTGGTACTTGTCAGCAAAAGCCAGGCCGGCCCCCAGCGGGATCTGCCCGCCTACGATACCATGCCCGCCGTAAAAGCGGTATTCCTTTGAAAAGATATGCATTGAGCCCCCCATTCCTTTGGAGGTTCCGGTTACCTTCCCGTACAATTCGGCCATGACCCGGCGGGGGTCCTCGCCCATCCCGATGGGTTGTACGTGGTTCCGGTAAGCGGTAATCATCTTGTCTTTGGTGAGGTCCATCGCATGGAGCGATCCGGCCAGCACTGCCTCCTGCCCGTTGTACAAATGCAGGAAGCCGCGCACCTTTTGCTGGATGTAAACGGCGGCCAGTTTGTCTTCGAACTTCCGCCAGAACAGCATATCCTCATACCATTTCAGATATACCTCTTTGGTTATTTTCTTCATCAAAATACTTTATATGACTTAGTTACCAGCGGGATAGGCCAGTCGCAAAGGATGCTGGAACCCCCAAGTGGAAGAGCAAAAATAAACATTAAATCCAACAGGAAAAAATGGAGTTGCCGAAAGCAGACCCCTTGTCATACGGCCTTTCAGGAGAGGTAGCTGCTGTCGAACCCCAACGGGAGCAAAGCAGCCATGGACGGGCATTCGTAAATGACCCCATGCCCGGCTTGCAGGAGTATCCGGATCGGCGTTTTTTGCCGGTTCTCGTATTCGAGGATGGCCTGCCTGCAATTGCCGCAGGGAGCGGCCGGAACCTGCAGTTTGCCGTCGGCAGATCGGGCCACGATGGCCAGGGTGGTAATCGGGGTGCCCGGAAAGCGGGCACCGGCCTGGAACACGGCCACTCGCTCGCCACAAAGACCTGATGGATACGAGGCGTTCTCCTGGTTGCTCCCTATGACCGTTTCGCCCGATGCGAGAAGCAGGGCTGCCCCCACCCGAAAATTCGAATAGGGGGCATACGCCCCCTCCAGGGCCTCCCAGGCTGCCTCCAGCAGCCGGCGGTCGGCAACGGGCAGGGCTGAGGCAGAGTCATGTATGGTGAGCTCAAAGCCCATAGGGCGTTTCTCCATACCGAAAAGATACGATTTTCCGGTTCGACGGCATAAAAAAACCTGCCGGCAGGCAGGTTTTGAATGAGGCTGACAGGCTGCTTTTAGTCGTTGTACATCTCGGGGCCCAGGTTGAATACCAGGGAAAAACGGAGTGTGTTTTCAAGGGGGTTGCGCACCTGGGCGGTCGAAAACAGGTAAGAGAGGTCGATCTGCACCGAATTGTAACGGAATCCGGCCCCGAGGCTGAAGAATTTCCGGAACCCCTTCATTTCAGATTCGTTGAAATAGCCGCCCCGCAACATAAATTTTTCCTGAAAGGTATACTCGGCACCAAGCCCCCAGGTCATTTCCTTGAGTTCTTCCGAGAAGCCCCCCGGCGCATCGCCAAAGGATTTGAATACCCCTTCGAAAAAGCCGATGTCCTGGTAAAGCTGGTTATCGACCGAGTCCATGTCGCCGTCCCCGTCAAAATCCTGGGGAGTCGGCACCAGCAATTTGTTGATCTCCCCGGTGAGGGCCAGTACGTTGTCGGAGTCGAAGATGAAATCGAATCCGCCTCCCAGGCCGAGGTTGGTAGGCAGGAAGTTTTCCTGGCCGCCCTGGTCGTACTGGATTTTTCCGCCCAGGTTGGAAACATTGAACCCACCCCGCCAGCGGCCGTTGAAGCTCTCAAAGGCCTTTTCGCGCCCGCGGTAGTACCCGGCGATATCTACGGCAAAAGATTTGCCCGATTGCACGGCGTTGCCCAATTGCGGAATCTCCAGGTTCGAACTGATAAACCGTCCGGCAACCGCCATGGAAAAAGTCTCGCTCAATTTCAGGGCATACGACCCATCAAGGGAAAGTTCGTTGGGCTTTACCAGGGTGCCGTCTTCAGAAAAGGTGTTGCGCAGTTCAATTTCCCCGAGGGTAAAATAGCGGAGGGAAACCCCAAAGGCACTGCGGTCGTTGATTTTATTGAAAAAACTGCCGTTCAACAGGGCTATATCTGTGATGATGCTTTCCAGGTAGGGCGTGTAGCTGATCCCGACCCCCATTTTTCGCTCAGCAAAGGCAAACTTGGCCGGGTTCCACTGTTGGGAAAAGGCATCGGTGCTGGTGGCAACGCCTACATCGCCCATGGCCGAAGACCTGGCGTCGGAAGCAATGGTCAGGAATGGAACTGCCGTGGTGATTACGCGTTCCCCGTTCTGTGCAAGGGATGAGGCGCTAACGGCCAGTAAAGTGAGTACCCAGAATTTTTTCATAGGTTCTTTCGAATGGTTTATCCGTTCCGATACGAACGTACAGTTAAATGTGTATAACTGAAAATTGCGCTGTCTATTGTGAAAGAGAAGGCATTTTCGGCATAATGTAAGGCATGGCGATCATTTAAAGGTAATTAATCGACGCGAATAGGCTTCAACCGGGCATTATACCTGGTTTCCCGACCCGTTTTCCCAAAGGAAGAGCCAAAGGCAAAAAGGGTTCCGGCAAGCATACTAGAACCCGATTTTCCCCGTTATTGATGGTACCATCCCTGCAACCGGAACGGAGGTGACAGGGTGGGCGTCAAATTTTGGCGCATCGTAAAATATTATCGGCAAATGCCCGTTGTATATGCCGAAAGTCGATTAAAAACACCGAATTACTGAATACTCCAGACCGCCATTTTACGGTCTGTTTCAACCTAAGTCCTAAATACAGATGAAACAAACACGAATCAGCGCATTACTGATGGCAGCCGTTGTCGCCGGTTCCCTGGGCATGCAAAGTTGCAAGAAGTCTTCAGGGAGCTCGAAGAATACCTCGCGGGCAACCGGCTGGAAAATCAATGCCAAGGAAGGCGGCTTCGAATACAATACCGATTTCAAGGAGCAAGAAACCGCCCCGGGCCTGGTATTCGTTGAAGGCGGAACCTTTACCAAAGGCAAGCTGCAAGACGACGTAATGCACGACTGGAACAACACCCCCACCACCCAGCACGTCCAATCCTTCTATATGGACGAGACCGAGGTGACCAACGTGATGTACCTGGAGTATCTGGATTACCTCAAGCAGGTATATCCGCCTGAAAACCCGAAATACAAGAACATCTACCTGGGGGCATTGCCCGATACGCTGGTGTGGAGAAACCGGCTCGGGTTCAATGAGACCATGACCAACAATTACCTGCGCCACCCCGCCTATGCCGAATATCCGGTTGTAGGGGTTAACTGGGTTCAGGCCGTGCAGTTCGCCGAATGGCGTACCGACCGGGTTAACGAAGCCATGCTGGAGCGCGAGGGGTACCTGGCAGAAGACGTCAAGTACCGCGCCATGAATGGCGAAATCGGCGGCACTTTCAATACGGAAGCCTATGTAAACCGTCCCGAATCGGTATACGGGGGGCAAATCGACTCCCTGGGCGGCAAAGCCCAGAAAGATTCGGTACCGGTTTTCGCAGACCGCAGCACGGGTATCATTATGCCCGAGTACCGCCTGCCCACCGAAACGGAATGGGAATACGCGGCCCAGGCCCTGCAGGGAAGCCGTGAGTACAACAACTACCGCGGCCGCAAGAAATATCCGTGGGATGGGGATTACACCCGCAACGGACAGCGCGTGGGAAGGGGCGACCAGCTCGCCAACTTCAAGCAGGGCAAGGGAGACTACGGCGGAATTGCCGGCTGGTCAGACGACGGGGCCGACATTACCGCAGAGGTTAAGTCGTACAAGCCCAACGACCTTGGACTCTACGACATGGCCGGCAACGTGGCCGAATGGGTGGCCGATGTGTACCGCCCCATCGTAGACGATGAGATCAGCGACTTTAACTACTACCGGGGCAACGTGTATATGAAAACTGCCATAGGCGAAGACGGCAAGGTTAAGATCTTAAGCGAAAATATAGTATACGATACCCTGCCTACCGGCAAAGTGGTGGCCGTAAACCTGCCCGGGGAGATCGAAATGGTACCTGTAGACGAGGCCGAGACCTACCTGCGCACCAACTTCTCAGACAGCGACAACCGCGACTACCGCGACGGAGACCCGGGGTCTTCCCGCTACTTTGACCTGTTCAGCGATGAAAAGGACCAGCGTCCGATGTACAACGCGCCCAAGCATAAAGTGGAACGCGACTCAGTAGGCAACGTGTTGCGCCAGTACGACAAGAGCAACGCCCGTACCAGCCTGATCAACGACGAGGTGCGCGTGTTCAAGGGAGGTTCCTGGAGAGACCGAGCCTACTGGCTCGATCCGGCTCAGCGCCGCTACCTGCCCCAGTACATGGCTACCGATTACATCGGCTTCCGCTGCGCCATGTCGCGCGTCGGATCCAAGTCCAAGACCAAGAACAAAACGGTTCGCGGAAAAAAAGTAAAATAATAGGGGCCCTGCCCCAAATAAAAAGCCCCGGCATATGTCGGGGCTTTTTATATTTGGGGCATGAGCATCGAAGCCTTGCACCAATTGCTGCTCCGCCATCCGAAGGTGAGCACAGACAGCCGGAATATTCCGGAAAACGGGATTTTCTTCGCCCTCAAGGGGCCCAACTTTAACGGCAATGCCTTTGCCGAAGAAGCCCTGGAAAAAGGGGCGGCTGTGGCCGTGATCGACGAGGCCGAGTACGCCGGGGAGGGTCGGGTGCTCGTAGATAATGTGCTGGAATGCCTCCAAAAGCTCGCCACCTTTCACCGCGAGTATTGCAAAACACCCGTTATTGCCCTGACCGGCAGCAACGGCAAGACTACTACCAAAGAACTGATTGCCGGGGTACTGTCTAAGAAGTACCGCACTGTGGCAACGGCAGGCAACCTGAACAACCATATCGGCGTGCCTCTGACCCTGCTGGGCCTGCGGCCCGAAACCGAGGTTGCAGTAGTGGAAATGGGTGCCAACCACCAGGGTGAGATTGCCTTCCTCAGCAACCTGGTAAAGCCCGATTACGGCTATATCACCAATTTTGGGAAGGCCCACCTGGAAGGCTTTGGGGGCGTGGAAGGCGTGATCAAGGGCAAGTCGGAGTTATACGAGCACCTGATGGCCCACGGGAAAACCGTTTTCATCAATGCCGATGACCCGATTCAACGCCAAAAACTGGAAGGCTATCCAAACAAGGTTGGCTTCAGCTCCACAGACCCTGCCTGGTATCGTATTTCCAACCTCGGCGCCCAGCCATTTGTGGAGCTCGGGCTTGAGAATGTTAGCGTGAGCACCCAATTGATGGGCGCCTATAATTTTCCCAATTGTGCGGTCGCAGCCTTGATTGGCCACCATTTCAAGGTGCCGGTTCAACAGGTTCGGGAAGCCCTGGAACAGTATACCCCCAGCAACAACCGCTCCCAACTGCTGCAACAGGGCTCCCTCCAGATTATCCTGGATGCCTACAATGCGAACCCCACCAGCATGCAAGCTGCCCTGGACCATTTCAAAAAATTGGAGGCCCCCAGAAAAATCGCCATTTTGGGCGATATGTTTGAGCTCGGGCCTGAGGCCGCTGACGAACACCTGGCCATCGGCAGGCTGGCCGGTGGGTTGAAGCTCGAAGGCCTGTACCTGGTCGGGGCCAATTTTCACGCCACGGGCCTGCCCGAAGCCCGATTCCCCGATTTTAACGCCCTGAAGGCCGAACTGGCGGCGCATCCGCTGCGCGGGCCTTCTACGGTTCTCATAAAGGGTTCGAGGGGCATGGCCCTGGAACGGGTGCTCGATTTGCTCCGCACGGGATCCTGATCAAGATGCGACGGCCTCCCTACCTGAGTCCTTATAAAACAGCCCCTGACCGGGCTCCCCGAAAACCGGGCTGATGCCCGACACTGCATGGAACCCCTTCCCCCATTTCACCTAAACCTGCTGCCGCTTTCGGTCTGGACCTTCTTCCGGGACGTAGGCCCCCTCCTGGCCATCTGCATCGGGAGCTCCCTGATCGGGGCACTGGTATACCTCACGCTGGCCGAACTACTGGTACGCAAGCGGCGCAGGCAAAACTGGCTGGCCGAGAACCGGGCCACCCTGCAAAAGGTGATGATACTGGGTTATTTTGCCGGCTCCCTGGGCCGCAAGCTTCCGCCCTGCGGGAATTGCGGGCATTCGAAATACCATTTATGGAACTGCGGGAAGCACCTGGTGGTTTACCGCTGTTCGCATTGCCGGTACAGTTATTCCCTAAGCGCCTTTTCCTATCCGGAAAGCCGGCAAATACTCCATTACCTGCCCGCCCTGCAAGTGGTACAAATCTGGGTTAACAAATACCGCAGGGGCGCCCTGGTGCGTCACCTGCTGAAGCTTTGCAGGCCAATTGATGCATATTGCCGGCGGCGGCTCAGCTGGAATGAAGGGCGCAAATTCTGAGCTGCGCATTCGGCTTTGGGGGGGTCCCCCTCACCCCATCTATAAGATACTTCGTCTTGCTGTAAAAGACTTGCAGAAGCCGCATCAGGCTTCTATGCAAGAGCTGTGAAGCCACAGCTTCTTTGCCCGGTCAAGGTGGAAATGCATAGCCGAGCGACCACTTTGCGATTCGTATACTGGGTTACCGCCATCCGCCTTTGGCGGATCGCGGTGGACCAGATGAAACCGCACTCCTGCAAATAGAAAACATCGCTTCGCTGGCGCGAAGCGACTTTTTTCGTTTCCAGCCCGAAAGCTCAAGCGAGCTTGGCTTTCTTCCTGGAAACGAAAAACCCGCGCCTTCCGGCGCGGGTTTTCTGCTTGATGTGGGTTATACTGGGCTCGAACCAGTGACCTCTGCCCTGTCAAGGCAGCGCTCTGAACCAACTGAGCTAATAACCCATTTTGCTGCGGCGGTGCAAGATCGGAAAAAATTAAGAGGTTCAAAAGGGATCCGTTGAAAATTCACCGTGAAACTGACCCCGGTCAATGCGCCGCGATACCCGTGCTGATTTGGGTCATTTCGTTTTAGGCAGACTCCATATACATTAGGCTTCCGATTCAAATCATACGATGTCTAACCCTAAAAAATGTGCCTTATGACCCTTGTAAAATTTAAAAGGAGACCTTTTGGAGATCTGTTGACACAGGATTTCTTTGACCTGGATAACTTTTTCGATAACCGCATGTGGAAATCTGACCTGATGGATGCCGAATTCTGGAATGGAAAAACCGTGGAACCGGCCCTGAACATCAAGGAAACTCCCGATCATTTTGAAATTGAACTGGCAGCCCCCGGCTTCGCCAAAAAGGATTTCAAAGTAACCATCGAAGACGGATGCCTGAACATCACTGCCGAAAAGAAAGTGAAATCAGAAGAAAAAGATGAAAATTACACCCGTCGGGAATTCAACTACTCTGCCTTTGAAAGGTCGCTGCAACTTCCCGAAATCGTGAAGGAAGAAGCCGTAGAGGCGAAGTACAAAGACGGCATACTCAGCTTTAACATCCTTAAAAAAGAAGAGGCCAAGAAAAAACCTCCGAAAGTAATCGAAGTTGGCTGAGGCAATAACGTGTAATGCCAGCGGCACCCCGTAACCATCTATTTGTTGATTGTCCATAAGCAAGCCGTTACGGGCGTCCCGCACTTGCAGGCCCTCCCCTTTCGTTCTCAAACGGGGAGGGCTTTTTTTACAGGATATGCCCGGGTCGTATGACTCTTGTCATTCTTTTGAAATGCCTATTGTCGTAACTTGTATGGTCAATCCTTCCAATGCGCTCAGTGCATTGGAGCATGTACGGCTTATGGACCCGCATACCTCACTTGAATTGTTCCGGGAAGTGGGATCGGAAACATCCCAGGGCCTTATACTGACCGACAGGGAGGGCCTTATCTTGCAGATGAACGAGGCCGCCGAACTCCTTTCGGGCTACCTGAGCGCCGAACTGGCAGGCAGCCCGTTGCAATCTTTGATCGCAGAAACCCTGCCCCCGGAATTCCCGATCGTAAAGCACCCGCCCATCACCTACAACCTGCAACACAAGGCAGGGCCCGAAATCCCGGTCTCCCTTAAATTCAGCCCCCTGATTGGCGACGGGCAATTTCAGGTAATTTTACTTCGCGACCTGAGGAAGGAGCCCCCCCGCGAAGTGGAGATCAAAAGGCAGCAAACCAAGTTGAACGCCCTTTTGGAGGCCATCCCCGACAGCATTTTTTTCCAGGACTTCGAGGGTAATTTCCTCGACTATTACCCCCCGGTAACCGGTCGATTCCTGGCGCCAGGCACCCATGTCCAGGGCCGGAATATTTCGGAAGTTTTCCCCGAAAAACTGGCCTTCCGATTTCTTGAGGCTTTTAAGGAGATCCGTTCCAAACGGGAAACCGTGCAATTCGAATTCAGTCATGGCACAGACCCCAGGGCCCATTACGAGGCGCGCTTGGTGCCCATGAATAACCACAAGATCCTTTCGATCGTCAGGGAAGTTACCGAGAGCGTGCGCAACAAGCAGGAACTGGAAAAGGAAAAATCCCTGATCAGGAATTACCTGGATACAGCCGCCTCCCTGTTCGTGGTTATCGCTGCCGACCACCGTATCGTATTGGCCAACAAAAAGACCTGTGAGGTGCTGGGCTACAGCCATCGCGAGATTCTTGAAAAGAACTGGTTCAGCCGGTTTGTGCCCGAAGAGGACCGCGCCCGGCAGGAGGCCCTGTTCGATCGGAGTATACGCCGCCGCAGCCGGCAGTCGGAGTATTTCGAAAGCCAGGTAATTACCCGGAATGGGAAGCGCCGGCTTATCAGGTGGCGAAACGCACTGCTGCGCGATTCGCGGGGCAAGGTAACCGGCCTGATCTGCTCAGGGGTCGACATTACCAAGCGCAAGGAAGCCGAGCAGGAGCTCTTCGAGAGTGAGGCCCGCAACCGGGCCATCCTCGACGCCATTCCCGACCTGATCCTGATCCACGATTGCCACGGCAGCCTGCTCGACCTGGAGACTTCAGAAGCCTTAAAGGAACTTTTCCCGCCAGATGGCCCGAAACAGGGTCAACCCGAAGATTTCTTCTCACCGGAGGTAGCCGCCGCTATGCGCGACGTCATCAGACACGTCTGCTTGAGCGGGGAGCCGCAGACCCTGGAATTCTCCATGAAATCCCCCGGGGGGCTGGTGCATTTTGAGGCGAGGTACGTACATATGGAGGGCCAGAGGGCCCTGGCTGTGGCGCGGGATATCACCCGTTCCAAATCGGTGCAGAACGTGCTCGAGCTCCGCAACCGGGCCCTGGAAGCTGCCAGTGACGGCATTGTGATTTCAGATGCCCGCCTGCCAGACCAGCCTGTTATATACTGCAACAAGGCATTTACAGAGATTACCGGTTATGAAGCCGATGAAATTCTGGGCAGGAACTGCCGGGTGCTGCAGGGCAAAGACAGGGAACAGGATAACATCGGCCTGATTGCCCAGGCAGTCGGCCGGGGCGAACCCTGCCGCACGGTGTTGCGCAATTACCGGAAAAACGGAGAGCTCTTCTGGAACGAGTTGTCGATTACCCCCATTAATGACCCTGCCGGGCCGGCCACCCATTTTATCGGGGTGCTGCGCGACGTTAGCCATAAAATCACTGAAGAAAACCGCCAGCAAGGGATACGGAACCTGTTGGAGGCCATTACGGAAGACCGGCCTCTCTCTGAAATCGGTAAGCAATTGTGCGAGTTCCTGGTGTCCCAGACCGGCTCGGGGGCTGCCCTGATCTCGGTCGTGGCACCGGAAACCCGCGAATTGCGCTCCCTGGCCGATTATGCCCTGCCGGATGAACTCCGGCAAAAGTATAGCTGCATCCCCCTCGACAAGGAGCCCCCCTGTCCGTGCGGTCTGGCGGTGCGGTCAAAAGGCGAGGTCATTCTGGAAAACCTTGGGGCAGACCCCCGCTGGAAGCAGCAAGTTTCCCCCCTGTTAGGCCATGGCTTTATGTCATTGTGGTCTTTCCCGGTGCTCTCTTCCCAACAGGTGGTATTGGGGAACTGCGTGCTGTACCGGCCCCAAACAGGCGGTCCCGACCAGGCCATACGGGAATTGATCCGCGAGGTGTCTCAGCTTACCGGGGTTGCCATCGAAAGGCACCAGTCACAGGTAAAACTACGCCAGAGCAATGAGCAGCTTGAGGCGTATACCCAGATATTGGAACAGAGCGTGGAGGAACGCACCCGCGAGGTTAAGGCCACCATGCAAAAGCTGCTGAAGTCTAACCAGGAGCTGGAAGAGCAGATCAACACCACCCGGGAGGCAGAAAGCCGGGCCCTGGCCAGCCAGACCTTGTTTGCGGCCATTGCCCGCCACTTCCCGAAAGGGGTTATCATGGTGCTCGACCGCCAGCTCTCTTTCATGCACCTGGAAGGGGAAGACATGCCCCGCATGGGCCTGCAAACCTGGAACTACAAGGGGCAGCAGCTGAAAGACCTGCCCGGATTTGAACCGGCCCAGCTCGACCTCCTCAAGGCCCGGATCGATGAAACCCTGGCTGGCTCACATAGGTCGTTCGAAATGGAGTACCTGGAACAGGTCTACATGGTGAATTCCACACCCCTGGTGATAGAAGACCAACCTCAATGGGCGCTGTTGGTCTGGAGCAACACCACCGAGATGAAGCGCACCGAGCAGGAATTGATTCGCGCCCTGCAGACCGAACAGGAACTCAACGATTTGAAATCGAGGTTCATGTCTATGGCGTCCCACGAATTCCGGACCCCGCTGAGCGCCATCCTCTCCTCGGCCATCCTGATCGGCAAACAGAATGAGCCGGGCCGGGAATCCAAACGCGAGCGCTACGTGAAACAGATCAAGAACAACGTGCGAAACCTGGTGGTTATCCTGGACGACTTCCTCTCCCTCAGCAAGCTGGAAGAAGGGGAAATCAGCTGCCAACCCATAGATTTCGACCTGAGGGAACTGCTGCGTTCGGTATTGGAAGAAATGGAGACCAACCTGAAGGTCGGCCAGCATTTCGTGGAAGACTGCCAGCCCGTCTCGCACCAGCTCAGGCAAGACCCGAAGCTCACCCGCCATATCCTGGTGAACCTCCTTTCAAACGCCATCAAGTATTCGGCCGAGAATACGGCCATAGAGATCGTTTTGGGCCGGGAAGGAAAACACCTGATGCTTTCGGTGCGCGACGAGGGCATGGGCATCCCTGAAAACGAACAGGGCCAGATTTTCAACCGCTTTTTCCGGGCCCGGAATGCCGAGAACATCCAGGGTACGGGCCTGGGCCTGAATATCGTGAAGCAATACACCGAACTTATGGGCGGAACCATTGAATTTAGTAGTAAACTGGGGGAAGGAAGCCTCTTTGTTTTGAAGCTTCCCGCAACCTGTAATAACCAAAGCGATGAAAAAGATCCTGATCATTGAAGACAATGAAGACGTTCGGGAAAACACGGCCGACCTGCTCCACCTGGCCGGGTACGATACGGCTACCGCGGCCGAAGGCCGATCCGGGCTGAGGCGCGTGCAGGATTTCAGGCCCGACCTGATCTTGTGCGACATCATGATGCCGGGCATGGATGGCTATCAGGTACTGGAAGCTGTGCTCAACGACCCAAAAACAGCCCACACCCCTTTTATTTTCCTCACGGCCAAAACCGAGAAGGCAGAAATCCGCAAAGGGATGAACCTGGGGGCCGACGACTACCTGACCAAGCCCTTCGAAGAGGAAGAATTGCTCGAGGCCATTCGTTCGCGGCTCAGGAAGCGCGATTTCCTGCGGCAGGAATTCAGCCCGGGCCTGCCAGGAATCAGGCAGTTCGTGGAATCGGCCTCGGCCTACCTGAATACCGATTATATCGAACTGAAATACTACGCCAAGACGTATGCGGCTCGCGAATACCTCTTCATGGAAAGCGACGGGGCCCACAATCTGTATTTCATCAAGAAAGGCCTGGTGAAGACCTATAAATCTACCGAGGCGGGGAAAGAACTGGTTACGGGCCTTTTCGGAAGCGGTCATTTTGTGGGGCAGCTCTCCCTGCTGAACCCGGGTGGGGTGTACCTCGAAACGGCAGTCGCCATGGAACCCTCTGAGATCTACGCCATTCCCAAGAGCGACTTTATCCACTTGCTGGAGAGCAACCGGGAGGTATCCCACAAGTTCATGGAACTGATTTCAGGCGACCTCATCGACGTGCAGGAGCAACTGGTGCACATGGCCTACTGGCCTGTTAAACAACGGGTGGCCCGCACCTTGCTGAAACTCAGGGATGCCGGGTTACTCAAAGAGAAAGGCCCGGAAGGGATTGAAATCGCGCGGGAAGATTTGGCAGGCATGGTGGGGACCGCCACGGAAACCACGATCCGCGCCTTGTCAGAACTCAAAGCCGATGGGATTATACGCATGGGGAAAGCGCGCCGCATCATTATCGCCGACCCCGATCGGTTGCAGGAACTCTCCGAATTCGGTTAGCAGCAACGGCAAGCGGGCCTAGCAGGCCTCGCTCCGTGCGGCCAGGCGGCGTTTTACCACTTTGACAAAAAGGGACAGGGCCGCGGTGCGCAGCAAGGGCTTCAAGGCCAGTTGCAGGCCGCTTCTCAGGGTGCCACTCGCGGCTTTTTCCACATTCGACCGTATGCGGTAGAGGCTAATCTGCCGTTCCACCGCCAGAATCTCAAGCTGGGTATCGATCTCTTTGAAGGACGAAAAGTGCCGTGTGGTCATGAGTCAAAGTAAAGGTGTGAAAAATGCCTGAGCAGCGGGGCTTCAATCCGCCCGCGCATCAGGTAGGCCAGGGCGAAGACCAGTACGTAGATCGCGCCCACGGTTAAGAACCCGTACGAGGTATCTCCCATCCAGGCGCCCAGGCCCAGGGCGGCCGAATAGGAGAGGAACAGAAGGGCCAGCAGGGCGAAAAGCCCGACCAGCAAAATTTTTCCCAGGGAAGTAACCAGGTGCATGGCCATTTTAAAGACATGCAACTTCAGGTAATCTTTCGTGGTATCCAGATACGTCTGTACCTCTCCTACCGCATTATTCAGCGCCTCTTTAGGGGTTGCGGGCTCCATGGCTTGCCTATTTCTGGAGTTGGGCATTTTTTTTGCGAAGTTCTTCCAATTTGCGTTCAAGCCCCGCGATGATATCGTCGGCCTTGTAGCTCATATGGCTCAGGGTTTCTTCCAGTTTGTCTTCAAAGGCATCCCTTTTCTCCTTGGCTGTGCGGGTAAGCTCATCCTTGGCATGGGCAATACGATCGGTCAGGTCGTGCCTGGTTTCGTCTACTTTGTCTTTGATTTTCTTACGGGTATTAGACCCTTTGTCGGGGGCGAAGAGGATGCCTACGCCGGCACCGACAGCTGCTCCCGCTAAAACGGCGAGCAAGATGTTTCCGGTATCGCTTTTCATGGCTTTTAATTTAAGGTTAAACAATTCCGTTTGTGTTGCGTAAATGTACAGGCGAGGGGTCCTATCCAAAATGACCTGGGTCATTCGCCAGCGCTTTGTCTGCGGCCTCCGACAGACGAGCCTGGCTCTGCCGGGCAACTGATCAAGATCATTTTTTTTCAGGGGAATTATCCTGAAATTCAAGACATAACTTTAATTCAGGGCATCATGAAAGATCCCGTTCGATACGACCCGCGGGGCGCCGCATTCCAACGCGAGGTGGCTGCCGGCTACCAGGAGCTCAAAAAATGGAAGGCCGAGGGGCGCCGTGAAGCTTTTAACGAAAAATTGCTGAGCCTGCTCCCGGAAGTGAAACGCTACATTACCCGGGGCCTTCGCCTGGCCCTGGCCAAGGGGGTGATCTCGCACAACAAATACAAACCCGAAGACTTTTTTGACCAGCTTTTTTTAGACGTTTACGACCGGTTTGGCGAAGTACCCGGCAAGGAAGCCTTTTACCCCTGGCTGTTTGCCCGGGCCGAAAGCTTGCTGGAAGAGATGGAAGTGAAGGAAATCTTCGACGCCTATCTCTTTGAAGACCTTGGGAAATTCTCCAGTGCCGAACGGGCCGAAATGGACGAATCGTACAGCACAGATGGCGATGGTGACCTGGTTATGATGGATGAGCTCGACGATATTTCCTATAAAGACCGCCAGACCCTGCTCCGTAATATTTTCCTTGACGATGCCCACGAAGACCTGATGGCCCTTACCGAGGTCGGGGCCACACACGACGGGGCGGAAAGCCAGCTCGACAATGTGCTTTTTGAATTGCCGGCCAATTTACGCTCCCTCTTTGAACTGGCCTACGAACAGGGTTTCAGCCCTGAAGACATCGCCCGAATCAAAAATATGGAACCCAGGCAGGTAAACGACCAGCTCAAAAAGGCCCGTACGCAATTGCGGCTTGCCCTGGGCGATCGAATACCTGACAGATTTCACCAAATTCGCAAGCCATGACCACCAAGAAACTGGTTTCCCGAACCGATTACCTGCTGCCCCGAGGGCTCGATGAATTGCACGACCAAAGCCGGGATTGGCTCGACACCCTGGCCTTTTGGAAAGATGAGACCCGCTTTTTTGCGTCCCTATTGAAACGCCACCAGTACGACCTTCCAAAAACCGAAGGCTACACCGGCTTGCTGACCAATATGGAACGGCTGCACGCCTTGCTGTACGATTACCTTACCGAAGAAATCAAAGCCCATGAGCGCCTGCTCAGCCGCATCGATAAAGGGGAAGAGGGGCTTGCCGATTTCGACTACCGCGACCAGCACCGCAAATTGCGTACGAAGATGCGCGTCTTCGAAACCGATTTCAGGGAATTCAAGAAAATGGTGTTCGGCTATGCCCGGAAATGGTAAGGGAACCAGGCGGGAGCCGCTGTTTTACCCCAACAACTGGAAGGCCTGACGGGCAATCTCCAATTCTTCGTCTGTAGGCACCACCCAAATTTTAACACGCGAACCGGGGTCCTGTATTTCCTGTATGCCCGGGCCAGGGTCTTGGTTCCGCCCGGGGTCGAGTACAAGGCCCAGGGCCTCCAAACCGGTGCAAACCCGCCTGCGCATGCCCGCGGAGTGCTCCCCTATCCCCGCCGTAAAGACCAGGCCGTCAAGCCCGTTGAGCACGGCCGTATAGGCGCCGATATATTTGCGGATGCGGTAGGCGCTGATCTCAAGGGCCAGCTCGCAGGCTTTGTTCCCTGCCGCCGCCTCCCTTTCCACATCTCTCAGGTCGCTGAATCCGGTAAGCCCAAGCAGGCCGCTTTCGCGGTTGAGCAGGGCCTCGGCTTCTTCGGGGGAGTAGCCCAGGGTGCCGATCAGGTAAAAAACGATGCCCGGGTCTATATCGCCGCTGCGGGTACCCATAACCAGGCCCCCGGTTGGTGTAAAACCGAGGCTGTGGTCGATGCTCTTCCCGCCCTTGATGGCAGTGGCGCTGCAGCCGTTGCCCAAATGCAGGCTTATGAGCCTGCCGTTGGCGGGCAGGCGGCTGGCCAGCTGCTGGGAAACGTATTTGTGGCTGGTGCCGTGGAAGCCGTATACCTGCACCCCGTGCTCGCGGTACAGGGCTTCGGGCAGGGCGTACTGGCGTGCGTGGTCCGGAATGGTACGGTGGAAAGCGGTGTCGAAAACGCCCACCTGCAGGGCATCGGGAAAGAGGGCTTCGGCCACCCGTATGCCCACCAGGTTATGCGGGTTGTGCAGGGGGGCCAGGCCCGATAATTCTTCTATGGCCTCCCGAACCTCGGCCGTTATGCGTACGGGGTCGCTAAAGCGCGTTCCGCCGTGAACCACCCTGTGCCCCACTGCGGCAATATCGGTGGTTTTGCGAAGTACCCCCTTTTCGGGGTCGAGCAGGGCGGCCGAGATGTGCTCGAGGGCCCGGGCGTGGTCGGCAGCCGCTACAGATCGTGAAAACGTGTGTTGGGCCGAGCGGAATTGCAGGCGGGCGTCTCCTGCCCCAATGCGTTCCACCATGCCCTGGCAGATCCGTTTTTCGGACGGCATGGCCAGCACCTGGAATTTGAGGGACGAACTCCCGGAATTTAATACAAGTATCTGTGTTTCCATACGCAGGTTAGGTACGGGCCCGTTATTCGCCCTGGGCCTGAATGGCGGTGATGACCACCGTGTTGAAAATATCGTCTTCGGTACACCCGCGGCTCAGGTCGTTCACGGGTTTGTTCAGGCCCTGCAGCATGGGGCCGATGGCCAGCGCCCCGGTTTCGCGCTGTACCGCCTTGTAGGTGTTGTTGCCCGTGTTCAGGTCGGGGAAAACAAAAACAGTGGCGCGGCCTGCTACTTCCGAATTGGGGAGTTTGCTGCGGCCCACCTTGAGGTCTACCGCGGCATCGTACTGTATGGGGCCTTCTACAAGCAGGTCGGGCCGGCGCTCACGAACCAGACGGGTAGCTTCGCGCACCTTGTCTACTTCGAGGCCCTGACCCGAGGTGCCCGAGGAATACGACAGCATGGCCACGCGGGCTTCTATACCGAAGGCAACACTGGTATCGGCCGACGAAATGGCAATCTCGGCCAGTTCCTCGGCAGTAGGGTTCGGGTTAATGGCACAGTCGCCGAAAACGGTGACCCGGTCGGGCAGGCACATGAAAAACACCGAAGAAACCAGGGAAACGCCCGGTTTGGTTTTGACGAACTGCAGGGCCGGCCTGATGGTGTGCTGGGTGGTGTGGGTCGCCCCCGACACCATGCCGTCGGCATCTCCCTTGTACACCATCATGGTGCCGAAATACGAAACATCGGCCATCAGGTCCTGGGCCATGGTCAGGTCGGTGTTCTTGTGCTTGCGCAGCTCGTACAGGGTCTGGGCGTATTCCTCGAATTTCGGGGCCGAACGCGGGTCGAGAATCTGCACCTTGTCCAGGTCGAGGTCGAGCTTGAGCTGTTGCACCTTCTCGCGGATTTCCTCGGGGTTGCCGAGCAGGGTAATGTTCGCCGCCTGGTGGTGGATGAGCTCGCGGCTGGCCCTTAAAATCCGTTCGTCTGTTCCCTCTGGCAAGACAATGTGCTTCCGGTTTGACTGGGCCTTTTTCAGCAGGTTGTACTGGAACATGCGCGGGGTAATGCCCTCGGCATGGAAGGTTATGAGCCGCTCTGCCAGCGCATCTTCGGGCACATAGGTCGAAAAGTCTTTCAGCGATACGTTTATCTTCAGGGCGTTGCCGGCATATATCTGCGACTGGATGGCCCCGATGCGGTTGGTGGCCGCAAAGGTGCCCTCCTCTACCGAGAAAATGGGCACAATCTCGCTGAGCCCCTCGATGAGCAAAATGATGCTGTCTTCAGGGAGCAGCCCCCCGGTTAGGCATATGCCCGAAATGGTGGGGTAATTGGCCGATATATTGGCCTGCAGGGCCCCCAGGATAATGTCGGCCCGGTCGCCCGGGGTAATGACCAGAGTATCTTCGACCAGATGGGTCAGGTAGTTGCGCAACTGCATGGCTCCCACCGCGTAGCGGGCTACCTGTTTCTCGAGGTAGCGCTCCCCGAAGAGCAGCCTGCCGTCGAGTGCTTCCACGATTTCGCGCACGCTTGGGTTACCGAGCACCGGGTTGAGGGGGATGGCGGCCGTGAGAACGCCCACGGGCAGTTCCCTCTCCAGGCTGCGCAACACCAGCTCCCGGTTTTCGGGCTGGATCATGTTTGCCGTTACCATGAGCACCTCAACCCCGTTATCTTTAAAGGAATCGCAGGCCAGCACCAGGGAATTCACAAATTCGTCGAGCGACTTGCCCACCCCGCTGGAAATGATGATGGTCGGGATGCCCAGGTTTTTGGCCATGAGCACGTTGATGTCCCACTCGATGATTGACCCCTCGCCTGTGAAATCGGTCCCTTCTACCAGCACAAAGTCGAAGCGGCTTTCGAGCTGCTTGTATTTCTGGATGATGGTGTCGAGCACCTCGTCTTCCTGGTTGCGGCTGTTCTTGAGCACCACCTCGCTGCGCGTGCAGGCGTAGGCTTCTTCATAGGCCATGGGCAGGTGGAAGTGGGTGAGGATGGTCTCGATATGGTTGTCGCGCCGGCCTTCCGGATAATCGTTGATGATGGGTCTGAAATAGCCCACCCGGGCCATTTTTCCGAGCAGCAGGCGCATCAGGCCCAGGGTGAGGATTGACTTGCCGCTGTTGGCCTCGATGGTGGCGATATAGATGGCTTTGTTCATGCTTGCATCACTGGTAAGTTCGCCCTGCAAAGGTAGGGCATTGCACGGGTCTTTAAAAGGGTAAAATCCCACAGGTGCGGGGCGCCCCCGCTAGCCTGAAACTGACATTTGCCAGCCGAGGCCAATGACCCACATCATTTACAAACCAGGGCAACCAACGTACATTTGGCTAAAATCTATCCCCATGAAATCTATATTGTATGCCACTGATTATTCGAATGCCTCCCTGGCCGCCTTGCACTGTGCCCAATCGCTGAGCGTAATGCTAAGGATGCGTCTGGTGCTCACCCATGTATACGACCTTCCCACCGCCCTGGGTACCCAGCTGGAAGGGCCCTTCCCCGACCTGCGCCTCGATGCCCAGGCCCATAACCGCTCGAAGCTTGAGGCCTTTTACGAAAAGCACCGGCTTGAAGACCAGACCCCCGTGGAATGCTGCGCCGAACCGGTGGAGAATATGTCGGTTCTCTCCGGCATTATCTCCAAAGCCAATGAATGGCATGCCCGCCTGATTGTGGTTGGCATGAAGGGCGAACACCTGGTCAAGGAAATGGTGATGGGCAGCACCACCAAAAAGCTGATCGACAAAGCCCCATGCCCGGTGCTTGCCGTTCCGGCCAACCACCATTTCAGCAAGGTGTCGAGCCTGGTATACGCCACCGATTTTGAGCTGGAAGACCTGCGGGCGCTTGAAAAAGTAGTCGACCTGGCCAAGGCCTTCTCGGCCGAGATCAGGGTGGTGCATGTTACCAGCGACAAGGAGTACTACGGCCCTGCCCAGATGGAATGGTTCAAGGCCATGCTGTGCGAAAGGGTGACTTACAACAAGGTCTACTTCGAACTGCTTGAATCAGACGACGTGGTCCATACCCTGCAAGATTACTCCCAACACCTGGGGGCCGGCCTGATCGGCATGCTCGAACGGGCCCAGAAAGGCGGGGTCAAAAAGTGGTTCCACCGCGACCTGGTCAAGCAGATGGCATCGAACAACAGCATTCCGCTGCTCAGCTTTAACGAGCAGAACCTGCAGACCTATTTTTACTGATTGGGCCATTAGCCCCATTGCGGTAAGATCAGCAAGGGAAGTTCGGTTTCAAAAGCGACCCGCTTTACCACCGGCTCCCTGACAATGGTGTCGAAAAAGGGATGTTTGTGATGGACCAGGGCGATCATATCGGCCTTCTTTTCACTGGCGAAATGCGCCAGGGTTTTGCTGATGTTGACTTGCAGCGGAACCTCAACAAAGCGGTACTTCAGGCCCTTCAGCAATTGTTCCAGTTGCTTTTTATGGGCCGCTTGTTTATCGGTTAGCCCAAATTCGTCGGCTACATAGACAACCAGCATTTCAGCCTTCCACGATGCTACAAGCTCCAGCATGGGCTGCAGTTCAAAAGCCTCCAGGGAATCTATGAAGGCTGTGGGGAATATGACCAGCTGCAAGCGCTGCAGGTCATAGGATTGGGGCACGGCCAAAACCGGGTGCTTGGGCAAAGACCTTATTACCCGAACCGTATTGCTTCCCATAAAAACCCGTTTGGCCCCCGTGGCGCCTTGCGTTCCCATAACGAGCAGGTCAATGCTTTCGGAGTCAAGTAATTCGCGAATGGCCGATGTGAGCTCACCCTGACGGCACAGGCCCCGGAAACGGTGGTGCGGGTTGTGGTGTTTTTGCCCGAGGTAGGCCATTACCTCGGCCATCTTCGCCTCCGATTCTTTTTTCAGGTCTTCGTAAAGGGCCCAGAGTTTCTTTTCGCCCCGGTCGGCGAGAACTTGGCTTACCCCGGGTTGGTAGGCATGGACGATCAGGAATTCGCACTGCTGCCTGTCGAACAATTTAAGGGCCGTAAAGATGGCGTTCCACGCATTGTTGGAAAAATCGGTGGGCAACAAGATCGTTTTCATGGGGCTGTGTTTAAGACACGGGTTCGGTACTGTCGGGCACTACCAGGAAAGGCACCTTTACATGGAAGCCGATCTGGTCTACATTCTGGCGGATCAGCACGCGTTCCAGGAAGGAATGCCGGCGGTTCATCATCACCAGCAGGTCTATGGGGTGCTCCTCGGTGTACTTAAGCACGGCGTCGGGCATGAGTTCCCCGCTTTCTTCCACGGTTTCGTAATCGAGTTCCTGCAGGCTGCGCTCCAGATGCGCCTTGTTGTCTTTCTGCACCTCAGAAAGGCCGCCCTTTTCGCGCACATGCAGCAAGATGATGCGCGATTGGTGCATGCGGGCAATATGGAGCACGGGCTCCAGTTCCTCAGGCTTGTAGTGGCTCAGGTAGTCGCTCGGGAAGAGGATGGTGCGCACCGGGTGGTAGGGCACATCTTCAGGCACTACCAGCACGGGCACTTCGGCCTTGCGGAGCACGAACACGGTATTGGACCCCAGGAACAGCTGTTTGGCCCCGCTGGCCCCTTTGGTACCCATCACCACCAGGTCAATCCCCTTTTTACGGGAAAGCTCGCGCACCTCGTCTGTGAGCGTGTTGAAGGCCGAAAGGGTTTCAAAGCGGTGCCGGCGGTTCGGGAATTCCCTTTTCACCTCGGCCAGGGTAGTTTCCAGTCCCGCCAGGGAGATATCGATCCCCACATCGGGGATGGCGCTCACCGCAGGCCCTCCCATCATATAGTCCATGCGGTAAAAGGCCGGTGAATAGGTGTGCAGCAGGTAAAATTTGCTGGTCTCGTCCTTGAAGAACATCAGGGCATAGGAGATGGCGTGCCAGGCGTTCCGGGAAAAATCGGTGGGAATCAGTATGGTGTTCATTATGCGGCGCATTTAGGCTTGTCTAAAGGTAATAGGGCTCCATGCCCTTCCCTATGATATAGGTCAGTTCAGCAGGCGGGAATCGGGCCGTTTCGCTTTCCGATTCTGTGCCAAGTTCGCTACCTTTACGGCATGCCTTCAGAAGAATCATCCTTGAGCCTGGTGCCCGGCCGGCCGCTTGCCTCCTACATCGACCACACCCTGCTGAGTCCGCTTGCCACCGAAGCTGAAATCGTGCGTTTATGCCGTGAAGCCTTAGATCACAATTTCAGGGCGGTTTGCGTAAACGGCTGCAACCTGGAAACGGCCCGCGAGGTGCTTCGTGGCAGTCCGGTGTCCCTGGCCGCCGTGGTCGGCTTCCCGCTGGGGGCGTCCGCTACCGAGACCAAACTCTGCGAGGCCGAGGCCTGTTTGCTGGCCGGGGCCGACGAGCTCGATATGGTGCTGAACCTCGGGTGGATGAAAGCCGGCAACCACAGGGCTATTGCCTCCGAACTCCGCATGGTGCGCGATGCCGCCCCGGGTGCAACCTTAAAACTGATCCTGGAAACCTGTTTCCTCGACGAGGCCGAAAAAACGACGGCCTGCCACCTGGCCCTGGAGGCAGGCTGGGACTTTGTCAAAACTTCGACCGGTTTCGGCAAGGGCGGGGCCACCCTCGAAGACGTGCGGCTCATGAAGCGCCTGGCGGCCAACCGCATGCAGGTAAAGGCCTCCGGGGGCATTCGCGATTTGGAAGCTGCCCTTGCCTTTATCGAGGCTGGGGCCGACCGCCTGGGCACTTCCTCGGGGCTGGCCCTGATGGAAGCCTCTAAAAAAAGAAAACCATGAGTGTACACCTAGCCGCTAAACCGGGCGATATTGCCGAAACAGTACTCATGCCGGGCGACCCCCTGCGTGCCCAATGGATCGCCGAAAGTTTCCTGGAAGAACCCGTCTGTTACAACCGCGTACGTGGTATGCTGGGCTATACCGGGCGTTACAGGGGGCAGCGCGTCTCGGTACAGGGCAGCGGCATGGGCATTCCCTCGGCCCTGATCTACTACCACGAACTGGTTGCAGAATACGGCGTAAAGCGCCTGATCCGCACCGGGACAGCCGGGGCCCTCCAACCCGACCTCGCCCTTCGGGATGTGGTGCTGGCCCTCTCTGCCTCGACCACTTCGGCCATCAACCAGGCCGAATTCCCCTTTGCCGATTTTGCCCCGACCGCTACAGCCTCCCTTTTCCTGAAGGCAGCCGACTATGCCCGCAAACACGAAATACCCTTCCGCGCCGGCAATGTGCTCTCGGCCGACACCTTTTACCCGCCCGACCCGAATGCCTACGCCAACTGGACGCGATACGGGGTGCNCTGCGTGGAGATGGAAACCGCCGGCCTGTACACCCTGGCCGCCCGGCATGGCGTAGAAGCCCTTTCCATCCTTACTGTAGCCGATTCTCTGATAACCGGCAAGCACACCAGCTCAGAAGAACGCGAACGTTCCTTTGCCGCGATGGCCGAACTGGCCCTGAACCTGCTCTAAGACCGGGCCCACTTCCACGCCTGACCGCCGGCGGGCTGATGCAGGTCATTTCAGAAACGGGCCGCAGGCCTCATCTTGTACGGGTAATTCTAAAACCTGTACCATGGCCTTAAATTTCGATCAATTTGCCCATGAAGGGAACGCCTTTTTGAAGGAATACGCCAAGCACATGGCTTTTGGCGGCGATACCGACAAAGCGGCCCGGGTATTTACGGCGATCATGCACGCCCTGCGCGATATTATCCCGGTTAATGAATCCCTCCAGATGATTGCCCAATTTCCGATGTTCCTGAAGGCGGTTTACGTAAACGGCTGGACTACCCGCCGGTCTCCGACAGACATCCGGCGCACGGAAGACTTCATTGAACTGGTGCGCAAACACGGTGGCGTTGCCGCCCCGAACGATTTAGGGGAAGACGACGACCGCGTGGAGCAGTACGTGCAGCTTACTTTTATTTACCTGCGGAAATACGTCTCCCTGGGAGAAATGGAAGATGTGCGCGATACCCTGCCCAAAGACCTGAAACACATGATCTATTCCAACCTCATGTTTTAGGCCAGTTGGAATACCCGGAGTCGGGAACCCGAAGGCCCTGCGCCTTCCGGGCTTCCCGTTCTGTCCTGCAAACGTCAAAAAAAGTAGCACTATGAAACAAATACCCATTCTGCTGGCACTGCTGATCGTCCTGCCCTGCCTCGGATGGTCGCAATCGGTGCGTGAGCTCAACGTGGCCGCGGTCAAAGATCTCGATCAGGTTACCGAATTTAACGAAGGCCTGGCAGCGGTCAGGAAAGGAGATTCCTGGGGGTTTATCGACACCTCCGGCAACCTTGTGATCGACTTCAGGAACGACCTGGTTTGGCATAAAAACCCCGACCCCAGTGCCTCTGGGGTTAATGGCATGGCCTATCCCCGATTCAGCGAGGGCCGCTGTCCGTTCCGGGCTTTCCAGGAAGAGGAAGGCGAAATCCCCTTCTACGGCTTTATCGATACCAAGGGAAATACGGTAATCAAGCCTGAATTCCTGAACGTTTCCGAATTCAAAGACGGCCATGCCTTGGGCATCTACTTCAAGAAGACCTTCAGGGGTAAAAACAACTTCCAATTGAACATTTACGACTACACATTCACGGAGGTGGTGCTAAACCCCGCCGGAGAGATGGTCTGGCCCCTGGCCGAACGGTTGAATATCCTCATGCAGGCTCGTCGCTACGAAACACCTGCCCTGCTCTCGCGTATTGTCGGACCTGCCCTGCTGGCCGTGGAAACAACCCCCGGAAAGTGGGAAATCCGGAAAATCAAATCCTGACAGCCCACTAGAGCTGGCAGGCTGCCGCTCCTTTGCAGTGCTGCAACACCTGGTCGGCCCTGGAACCGTCGCGGTACACCGTAACCCCTTTGAGCCCCATTTTCCAGGCCTTTAAAAAAAGGTCTGAAATTTCGGCTTCCCCGGTATGCCCTGGCAGGTTAATGGTTTTGGCCACCGCGTTGTCGGTATGTGCCTGAAAGGCCTGCTGGTGTTTCAAATGGAACTGCCAGGGTATTTCATGCGCCGTTGCGAACAGATCCCTGACGTGGCGCGGGAGCTGCTGCAGGGCGGCAATGCTCCCCGTTTCCCCGATAGCCTTTTCGACCTGCGGGTTCCAGTAACCGAGTTGCCCGAGTACTTCCCGGGCCACTGGGTCCGTTTCCAGTTGCATCCTTCCCCCAAGTATGCCGACCCGCCTGTACGCCAGGGCGTAGAGCGGCTCAATGGAATAGGAAGTGCCTGCCAGTATGGAAATACTTCCCGTAGGGGCAATGCTGTTGCAACTGGCATTGCGCATAGGCCTTGCCGGGGCGTGGACGCTGTGAGGCCAATTCGGGAAGGTGCCGCGCTCGGCAGCGAGGGTTGCAGAGGCTTCGTAACTCGCCTCCCGTACCACCGCCATCACCTGCCCTGCCAGTGCCACCGCCTCTTTGGAGGCATAGGGTAACCCCAGGCGGAGCAGTGCCTGCCCCCACCCCATAACCCCCAGGCCCACCTTTCGGTTGGCCCGCGTTATTTGCTCGGTTTCGGGCATGAGGTAATGGTTTACCGTGATCACGTTGTCGAGGAAACGAATACCCAGCTGCACAATGGCCCTGAGTTTTTCCCAGTCGATAACGGTTTTTCCCGAAGCCTCTCCCTTCAGCAGGCGCGCCAGGTTCACCGAACCCAGGTTGCAGCTTTCGTAGGGCAGCAGCGGCAATTCCCCGCAGGGGTTGGTGGCCTCCAGCGGCCCCAGTCCGGGCAGTGGGTTGCCCCGGTTAACGGCATCGAGAAAGAGCAGGCCGGGGTCACCCCCGTGCCAGGCCTCATGGCACAGGGCCGCCCAGACGTCCCGGGCCGGCAGTTTGCCGGCGGGTATGCCGTTGCGGGGGTTGACCAGCTGCCAGGCATACCCTTTTTCAACGGCTTGTAAAAAGGAGTCGCCAACCCCCACCGAGAGGTTGAAGTTGTGCAGGTGCCCGTCTGTATGCTTGGCCCGGATAAATTCGAGGATGTCGGGGTGATTGGCATTGAGGATCCCCATATTGGCCCCCCGGCGCCTGCCTCCCTGCTTGATTTGTTCGGTTGCGGCGTCGAAGACGCGGATAAAGCCCACCGGGCCAGAAGCCCTGCCCTGTCCGCCCCCTACAGGGTCGCCCTTGGGGCGCAGGTGGGAAAAATTAAACCCGGTACCCCCGCCGCTTTGGTGGATCAGGGCCGTACCGGTGAGGGCCTCAAAAATAGCTGTGAGGCCGTCGGGCACCGGCAATACGAAACAGGCGCTCAACTGGCCTTGGGGCAGCCCCGCGTTCATCAGGGTGGGTGAATTGGGCAGGAATTCCAGCTCTTGCAGGGCCGAGAAGAAGCGCTCTTCCCAGGCGGCCTGGTTCGCGCCCTCCGCCGCGGCAACGGCCCGGGCCACACGTCTGAACAGACCGTCGGCATTTTCGGCAACCTGCCCGTCTGGGCCCCGGCGCAAATAACGGGCCTGCAGGATCTCAAGGGCATTTTCTGAGAGCATGGCCTGGAAGAATTGTTGGTCTGGCCTGAGGCCAAACCCGATTAAACCCTCCAAAGTACGAAAGCCAGGTTGGCCCATCACTGACCTGCATCAGGCAGCACCTTTGGCCAGCGTGCAGCCCTTATCACCCAATATCGTTTTATCGTATTGATTATCTGATATTTACTGAATTTACATTAAAGATTTTTCGCCCTGGAACTCCCCGGGAAACCGACTGATTCAGGTCATTGTACCCCCCTGGTATGCTGCGTACATTGCGGCATAAGGCTGCAGATGGCCTTACTACTGCTTAGTAACCAAAATCCGAAGCCATGAAAAAATTACTAGTAGGTCTGTTAAGTATCGGGTTGACCGGCCCGGCACTGGCCCAAATCGTAAAAACGGAACAACTTTCCGAGGTGACTGTGTATGCGACCAACTACAAATACCTCAACAGCGTAGGCTCTGAAGAACCTGCCGCTGTTCCGGTGGAATTGCTGGAGCGCAAGGTGGCCGCGTTTGACCTGTTGAATTCTGAATTCTACAGTGATGAGTACGACCTGTATCAAATCAGCTTTTACATCCCCGAAGGAAAAATCCTGGCCGCCTATGACGCCGACGGAAAAATCCTCCGCACTGTTGAACGCTATGAAAACATCGCCCTTCCGCCGTCTATTCGCGAAGCCGTTGCAGACCGGTTCCCGGGCTGGATCATTGAAAAAGACATTTTTGCCGTGACTTACCACGACGAAAAAGGAGTGAACAAAAAGTACAAACTCGTACTTTCGAACGGCGACAAAAAGATCCGCGTAAAATTGGATGAAACAGGTAGTTTCCTGTAAAGCCGGTCGCTCCTACGAGCCGATTTTAAATGCGGAGCCTCTGCGCTCTGCGGGCGCTGAGTGATGGACCGCCCCGGAATTGATCCCGGGGCGGTTTTTCTATGCCTCCTTAGACTGCAGGCTCAGTCCTGTTTTTGCTGCTGCCGCTCCAGCCTGCGGAAGTAGCCCCGTGTAAGCCAATTGTGTTTGAGGGCCTCCATGTTCTGGTCGAATTTCTGCAGGCCTGAGTCGAGGTGTTTCAGGCTGCTCTGCAGGTTGCGGGCCGCGATGCTGTCGCGCAAGAGCACGCCGAGGGTGCCTTCCCCGGCTTGCAGGGAGCCCGCCAGGCCATCGAGCCGGCTTGTAAGCCTGCGAATGTCTTGCCCCGAGCTGTCGAGCCCGGAAACGACCTGCCTGATTTGGGCGCTGAATTCGGGGTCGTCGAGCAACAGGGCCAGGGCGCTTTCTTCGAAACGGAGTTCGGAAATTTTTCGGTTCAGACGGGTTAGTGCCTCATTCGACTGGGCCGTGGTCAGTTTCAGGTTGCGCACGCTTTCCTGCAGGTCGCGGGCCAGGGTGCTGTCGTTCAGAAGCTGCCCCAAAACCCCCGACCCGTTGCGAACCGACTGGGTAATGGCGAGCAGGTCGGCCGTAAGCAGGGCGGCATTCTCATTGGTCACATTCAGGGTGGTGAGCATGTCCTGGGTGCTGATGCGGCTGAAGCTGCGAATCTCGTCTCCCGATTCCACGGGCTGTGACGGGCTGTTGCCCGGAATAATATTGATGAGCATGCTGCCCACCAGGCCGTCTGACCCCACCATGGCCAGGGCATCCTTTTTGATATGAGACTGCAGGTCTGTATCGATGCGCATGTACACGCGAATACTGGTGTCGGTTTCCATGGTGATGGCCCGCACCGTGCCGGCATTGATACCGGCATAGCGCACGTTATTGCCCACCTGGAGTCCGCCTACATTGTTGAACACGGTGGTCAACTCGAAAGTGCGGCTGAAGATCTTCTGTTCGCTTCCGATCAGGTAAACGGCCAGAATGAGCAGCACGCTGCCCGTTATAACGAAGATCCCCAGTTTAACGAAAGAGAGGCTCGATTTTCTCATAGGGCTATTTTTTAAAGAAGGCTTCCACCTTCGGATCGGTATTGTTGGCCAATTCGGCATAGGTGCCCTCTGCGTAATTCACCCCGTCTACCAGCAACAGGATGCGCTCAGATACCACCCGGGCGCAGTCTACGTCGTGGGTGATAATCAGGGAGGCGGTGCCGAATTTTTGCTGGATGCGCCGCATCAGGCCAATGATCTCCTTGGCCGTAATGGGGTCGAGTCCGCTGGTGGGCTCGTCGTAAAGGATCACCTTAGGTTTCAGGATTAGGGTGCGGGCCAGGGCGATACGCCGCTTCATCCCGCCCGAAAGCTCGGCCGGCATCATGTCGATGGCGTGGGACAGGCCCACATTTTCAAGGGCTTCTTCAACCAGCGGCAGGGTGTTTTTCGGGTTCCCCAGTTTCTCGCGGTGCCTGCGCAGGGGAAATTCCAGGTTTTCGCGCACGGTCATAGAGTCGTAAAGAGCGCTGCCCTGGAACAGGAAGCCGATGTCGGAGCGCAGCTGGTCGAGCTCGTGTCGGCTTAGGCCCGCGATCTCGCGGCCGAGCACCTCCACATACCCGCTGTCGGGTTCCATGAGCCCCACCAGGCACTTGATCATCACCGATTTGCCACTGCCCGATTTGCCCATCACCACCAGGTTTTCCCCTTTGTACAGGGTCAGGCTAAAGCCGCGCAACACCTCAACCCGCCCAAAGCTCTTGTACAGGTCGCGAAGGCGGATTACCGCTTCTTTCCCCTGTTGGGTACCGGCTGTTTTCGCATAGGTTTCGGGTTGGGTCATGGCTTCAGAGGTCATAGAAAATATCAGAAACGAAGACGGCGACAAAATCGACCAGGAACAATAGCAGGGAAGCGATTACCACAGCCGTGTTGGCGGCTTTGCCCACCCCCGCCGTGCCTTTTTTACAGTAATAGCCCTTGTAGGTGCCCACCAGGCCAATCACAAAGCCGAAAAAGAATGACTTCACGGTGGCCGGAATCAGGTCTCCGTACGAGAGCGCCTCAAAAACCGTATTGAAGTACAGGCGAAAACTCACGGCCCCCTTCAGGTATTCGACCAGGGACGAGCCGAATAGGGCGATCAGGTCGCCGAACACCACCAAGAGGGGCAGCATAAGGGTGGTAGCCAGAATACGCGTGGCCACCAGGTATTTGAAGGGGTTGGTGCCCGAAACCTCCATGGCGTCGATCTGTTCGGTAACCCGCATCGAGCCCAGCTCGGCCCCCATGCCCGAGGCAATGCGCCCGGCGCAGATCAGGGCGGTTATTACAGGGCCTATTTCGCGCACGATGGATATACCCACCATGTTGGGCATCCAGGAAACCGCCCCGAATTCGATCAGGGTGGGCCGCGACTGCAGGGTAAGCACCAGGCCAATAATGAAACCGGTTACCAGTACCAGGGTAAGGGAGCGGTTGCCCACCTGGTAACACTGCCGCAAGAGTTCCCTGAATTCATAGGGCGGGCGGGCCACCTCCCTGAAATAGCGGCCTGCAAAGGCGGCCAGCTCTCCGGTTTCGGCCAGCACCAGGTACACCCTGTCTTTTATGGACACTATGCTGCTCATATCATCCGTAAAAGTAGGCCAGCCAGCGCTGCATCGCTATGACGAAAGTCAGCCGGGGTAAGGGAGAAAACCCCTGTAAACAGGGGAATTGGTTCTTATTTTGGCTGTTCTGGCGGCTCCCAGATCGATTCTAGGCCGTATACCCTTCCATCTCGCAGTACCCATTTACCACCCCGCGTCCAGAGCCGCATGCTGGTGTACGGGCTTTGGGGGAAGAATATTTCGGTGAGGTTCAGGCGCCCGCCGTCGGCAAAGAGCTCGGCCGATGCCCGGTCAAAAAAGATACGCAGGTCGAGCCATTCCCCGCTTAAGTCGAGGGGGGCCGTGTGCGGCCCATTGAAGAAATCGTCTGAAAACCCGTGCGGGCCTGAATTTCTTCGGTCTATCACCACACGGTTCTCAAGTCGGTGGAAGGCAATAATCAAATGCTCCCCGGCCGTGTTGCTCAGGGTGCAACCGAAAATTTCGGCCGTTGTCTGCTCCAGGTCCATATCGAGGGCGAGCTCGCACTGAGACGGGCTAAATGCCCCGCTTACCTCGAGGCCGTCATCGATTTCGGCCGGCAGGGCAGTTTCTGAGCTCCACAGGCTGCTAACGGCCGGTACCGGCAGGGCCTTTAGGAAATACGAATCGCGATCTTGCCCGAGTTCGAGCACCCGCGGCAGGGTCATGGCCGAGCGCCAGGGGTCGGTAGGCACCTGCTGGGCGTATTGCCAGTTCGACATCCACCCGATTCCCAGACGCTGCCCCCAGCCCACCTGAGCGTTGTCGAAGGTCACAAAGGCGTAGTTGTCGGCCCCGTAATCGAGCCATTGCTGGGAGGACGGGTCGGCGTGGAAAACCGTTCCGTCGAAGTCGCCAATGAAGTACGAAGTGCCCGTCCCCCCTGTGGGCCCGTCTTTCTGTATACTCACCAAAAGTACCCATTTCAGGTCGCGGCTGCCCGGCACCCGCAGGGGGAACAGGTCGGGGCATTCCCAGAGGCGCGTATCGCCGGGTATGCCAAATTCGGAGAGGAAGGTCCAGTCTTTGAGGTTGGGCGATCCGTAAAATCTGACCCGGTCGTAAACGGCCAGGGCCATGATCCAGGATTGCTCTCGGCATGCCAGACCACCTTGGGGTCGCGAAAGTCTTGAATGCCCGTATCGTTGCGTAGTACCGGGTTGCCGGCGTACTTCTGCCAGCTTTTGCCCTGGTCGAGGCTGTAGGCCAGGCTCTGGTTCTGGAAGTCGGTGCGGCCGGTCTCCAACGCCAGGGGGTCGTGGTGGGTAAATACAGCCACCACCGGAGCCAGGGAATCTCGGCCGAAGCCCGAGGTATTCCGGCGGTCGACCACGGCGCTGCCCGAGAAAATATAGCCCAGCGAATCGGGGTACAGGGCGATGGACTGCTCCTGCCAGTGCACCAGGTCAGACGAGGTGGCATGCCCCCAGTGCATGGGGCCCCACACCGTGCTGTCGGGGTAGTACTGGTAGCTCATGTGGTACACCCCGTCGAGGTAATACAACCCGTTGGGGTCGTTCATCCACGCCTCCCCCGGGGTAAAGTGGAACCGGGGACGGTGGGGTTCGTCGTAGGTCGGCCGGTCGGGAGCCCCATGACCTGCCGTTGCTTGCGGAGCTTCCTCACAAGAGGCAAGGGTAAAAACAAGTGCCGGAAGTAAATAGCAAAGTCTCTTCATGGTCTCAGGGCGCCCCGGGGCACCAATGCGTTTTCTATCCTCTAAATTACATTTAAATTCCATAGACCAGACAGCAACTGCGTCGGGGCGAGGGCGGCGTGCACACTGCCCGCTGGAAATGGCCACAAATGAAACAGGGCCGAGCATTTGGCTCGGCCCTGTTTCCGTAATTCAAACAATTATAGCATTTACATTTATTGCTTTATAATACGGATCACCGAGGCATTGCCCGCCTTGATAAAATACAGGCCCGGGTCGAGCATGCTGATGTCGAGCTGTACCTCCTGAAGGCCGGTTACCCCGTAATCTTTGCTGATGAGCATGCGGCCCGAGGTGTCAAATACCTGTACATCGATCTGCCCTTCCTGGTCACCCACGAAGATATTCAGGTAGTCGATGGCCGGGTTCGGGTAGGCCATGCCCTGCACCTCTTCAATACCCAGTACCTGCGCATCGAGCTCCATGCCCGCCTCCAAGTTCACCTTACAGGTGTTGGCGTTGGAGCCGTTGGCCGATTTGAAGGAGCTGCTGCAGCCCGGGGTGGTTATCTCCCACTGGATGCTTCCGTCGTTCGTATAAACCGAGAACTCGTGTATCCCGGGTTCAAACCACGAAGGAGCTTCCCCGATAACAACAGTACCGCCAGTGGTCTTAAAGTAGTTATCACCATTATTGGTATTGGGTACAAACTTGACGTAGATCCGCTGATTCGTACGGTTTTCATACGTAAAGGTGAGCTTGGTGGTAATGCGGGAATCTTCCGGGAGGCTGGCCGGCAGTTTACACATATCCACCGCCTTGATCCGGTCACTACAGCTTACAGAGGGGTTCACATACAGGGTGCCGTAGGTCTGTGCCCTCAAGGTATAATTTGCATAAACTGTTGGCAAAGCCCCTACAAAACGCACCTCATAGGATCCGGATGGCAAAGGACTGGTAGTTACTTTACTGCCGTTTTTCCAAATCTCAAAGCTAGCACTTGGGAGGCTGATCGGGTTGGTGGGATCCGAACAGACCACCGTGTTGTTAATGGGTGTAACACTGAAACTTTGCGGGATTGCCGCTCCGTAATTGATTGTTACATCCGAAACCTTAAGGTCTAGGGGAGCCTTGGCAACCGTAAGGGTTCCCGTACCATAGGTCACCTGGTAATTTGCAGTTTGTACCTGGTTCACAATGGAAATGGTGCCCCCCGAATTACAGCCATCCGCCGGGCTATAGTTTAGAGTGCCGAACACACTGCTTATGGTATCATCGTAACGCAAGGCAGGTGTGGCTGTCACTGTAAAACCAGGACTCTGCCCATAGGTAATGGACTTATTATCTGGCTTTAGTGTGATTGGGAATCTAATTACGTTATAGGTGCCATCCACAAAATTAAGTTTGTAATTACTCGGCTTGGCGGCGGTACCCTTGATCGCATAGGTGCCTACAACACACGTCGTACAAGGCACACTAAAGGCAAGACCCGAAAGGAGAGCTTCTGTATCCCCATACTTCAAACCTGTTACAAGGCCTGTAAAGCCAGGCAGCGGATCGCCGTAAACCCCAGATTTATTTTCGGAGGTTATAGTGAGGGTGGCCTCACCTACGGTATACACTCCAGAATCCTGAAAATTGAGTGTATAGTTCGTTGGATCGTCTTCTACATTTCCCGTAATGGGATAGGTGCCCACCGGGCAATTCGTACACGGCACACTGAAGGTAAGGCCCGGAAGATCATCTCCGGGGATCAAACCAACCACCGTTCCTGTAAAGGTAGGAGGCGTAGGATCCCAGTCCCCGTAGGTTCCAGATTGAGACTCGGAAGTGATTGTAAGTCCCTTCTTATCGACCACCAACTGGCCATCGACAAAATTGACCGTGTAGTTTTTAGGAACAATGGTACTGGTTACCTTGATGGGATAGGTTCCTGCGTCGCATTGAGTACATCCGGGTTCCCCGACCTGGAAGGTAAAGGGGTTCGGGTCCGGGAAGATATCTGCATTACCCAAAGCGTCTTCCCACTGTAACCCTTGCGGAGTTACCGTAAAGGTCGGAAGTCCATCCCCGTAAGTAATATTAGCCGGGTTATCGGCAGTTATGGTAAGCGTTGCCTGATTGACCACATACTGACCATCATCCACGAAAGTGACCGCGTAGTTCGGCGAAGTATTCGCGCTACTGGCGTTTATGGCATACGTACCCACATCGCACTTGGTGCAACCATCACCGTCACCCACCCTGAAGGTCAGGCCATCCGGGAAGACATCTGCTTCCGTTTCCTCATAGGCATACCCTTCAATGGTGGCGGCAAACAGGGGTTGGTCATCCCCGTAGGTTGCCGGCAGTTCCGGGCTCACGGTTGTTACGGTGAGGGGTTTCTGTCCAACCGTAAACTTGCCGGTATCGTTCCAGGTAACCAGGTAATCATCGAGTTGCACACTGGTCTGGTCAGACACGACATCGTACTGACCTGCAGGATATTTACCTTCAGGGCAAGCCGTACAGGCAATGGACAGGGCCAGGTCGGCCAGCAGGCTTTCCTTGGTATCTCCATTTTTGAGCCCGGTCACTTCAAAATCCAGTACCGGCTGGGTTTCCCCTCCGAAATCCCCGTAAAGAACAGGGGCTTCACCGGCTACCGGGTAGTCAGAAGTCGTCACGGTAAGCTCTGCGGGTGTAATGGTATAATTGAACAGCTTGATATAGACCCGGTAATTCTCATTCATCACAGCCGGGGCTATTATCACGTGATTTCCCGTATTGAGGCCAGACAAAACGGTTGCGGCTTTAAAGGAAACGGGCAAATTATCCGGGCCATCCCCATATTCCTGATTCAATTCAGCGTCCACATTGCTCATCAGCAACAGGGGCTCTTCCACCGCCGTGGGCGGGTTCTGCACGGTACCTCCTTCTGCCGAGGGCGGGCTGCTGTTGCGCAGGCTGAACGCGTTGGTCAGGTTGAAAGCATTAGCCAGGCTGAACCCGTTGGAGAGGCTAAAGCCGTTT